>NZ_JAARNI010000020.1:0-19823 GCF_011765255.1 Pseudomonas sp. AN3A02 | reverse complement strand
CAACACCGCCTTACTAACTCCTTCTGGGCTTCGATAATCTGAAGCAGCTCGCTGTCGAAACCTACATAACTCTTTGTTTACCAAGGAGTTTTCCGTTTCGGCTGCGCCGGAAGTGGGGCGAATTATAGACTTCCAGAATCTGCCGTCAACCCTTAATTTAGCTTTTCTATCAATCCATCCCGACGATCACAGAATCCACCTATATATAGAGGAATACTGGGCAAGCTGAGCAATATATTGCTCATCGCTGAACAGTTAAGCATCATAGTCACTTCTGCTACTTCAAATATGACCTTGGACGAACACCCTCAATGACCACTTCCCCCCGTAGCCTGGCCTCGACATTGTTTCCGGTCGGCCTGCTGCTCATTGCCATGGCCTCCATTCAATCAGGCGCATCACTCGCCAAAAGCATGTTCCCCATTGTAGGCGCCCAAGGCACCACCACCCTGCGCTTGATTTTCGCCAGCGTGATCATGCTGCTTCTATTACGTCCCTGGCGCGCCAAGCTCACAGCCAAGTCCCTCCAGACCGTGGTCGTCTACGGAATGGCCTTGGGCGGGATGAACTTCCTCTTCTATATGTCACTGCGAACCGTTCCACTGGGAATCGCAGTAGCCCTGGAGTTCACCGGCCCACTGGCCGTCGCCATTTATGCTTCGCGGCGTGCTGTGGACTTTCTCTGGATAGCCTTGGCCATCATTGGCCTTCTGCTGCTGATCCCCATGGGAGAAGCCAGCAACGGCATTGACCTGACCGGCGCCGCTTACGCACTGGGCGCAGGTGTGTGCTGGGCGCTCTATATTTTGTTCGGCCAAAAGGCCGGCGCTGACAACGGCGTACAAACCGCCGCCCTAGGTGTAATGATTGCCGCACTATTTGTCGCGCCGATCGGAATTGTCCACGCGGGCGCGGCATTACTCACTCCCTCCCTGATCCCGATTGCCATTGGTGTCGCCATTTTATCCACCGCCCTGCCCTACACCCTGGAGATGGTCGCCCTGACTCGCCTGCCCGCCCGCACATTCGGAACCTTGATGAGTATCGAGCCCGCGTTCGGCGCACTGTCCGGCCTGTTTTTCCTTCAAGAACACTTGTCCCTGGCGCAGTGGCTGGCGATCACCTGCATCATCCTAGCCTCCGTTGGCGCAACCCTGACCATGCGTAACGAATCAAAGCCACTCGTTCCTGCAGATTAATTCAGGATTTGACGTAGCTCTGGCATTTGCCGCTCAATTAGGCCATGTTTAGACCGTAACCCAGTGTCAGTCATGGAGAATTTAGATAAGGACATCATGAACGCTACAGTCGAGAGCGAGCAAAGCCAGCTTCGTGCTGTTAAGCGAGGCGGCTATTAAGGATAGGAATGAAGCGAATTTTGATGCTGTTGATGATTGTGGCGATTGCAGGTTGCGCCGCGACCACCAAGACCGAAGTGAAACGGGGGAAAAAGGGCCTGCATATCAACTGCTCGGGACTGTCCTCCTCCTGGGACAAGTGCTACGCCAGCGCAGCTAATTCATGTGGAGCCAAAGGCTATAAGGTCATCGCCAAGTCAGGCGACAACGCCGAAGACCCGGGCGACTACCCGTTCGGCCTCAACCCCGCCGGCTACACCAGCCGAAGCATGATTGTCATCTGCAAGTAGCTGTCGACGCTCTCATAGCTTCGCCAGCTGTTGACTGAGTACATCGTAGTTCGATGACAGGACCTGCGCCTGCACCTGTGGGCTGACCATCATCCGTGCCACTACCAGGGCACCGATGCATTGCGACAGGATCGACCACGCCAGGTCCTCGCTGCCCAACGTTGCAGCCCACCCCGCCTGCAATCGGCAAATCCAGTCCTGCGCCTGTTGCCGTACAGCCACATCAGACCGCGCAATCTCCGCTCCCAGGCTCGGCAACGCGCAGCCCACTTCCGACTGCTCCACATGGGCCATGCTCAAATAGAACTTCAGACAGCGATCCAGCCGTTCCCGACTCTGCATACCATTGCCGTTCAAGCGCTCAAGACTATGGCTCAATTCACGTTCGACAATCGAGCCGAACAGCTCGTCCTTCGAGGCGAAGTGGCTATAAAACGCGCCGCCACTCAAGCCAATGGCTTTCATCAAGCCATCCACCCCGACACTGGCAAACCCTTCTTTCTTCGCCAAGGCCGCGCTGCTATCCAGCAGCTTCTCTCTGGTTTCCTGCTTATGACTGGCCGAATATCGCATCACTTCCCTCTCTGTTGGCAGCTTGACGCATGTCGGATCGTAGCATAACGTTCGTTTGGCTAACGATCGTTTACCAAAGGATCTCCCATGACGAACAACAAGAAAATCGTACTGGTAGTGGGTGCCGGCGATGCTACCGGTGGCGCCATCGCCAAGCGCTTTGCCCGTGAGGGTTATGTCGCCTGCGTTACCCGGCGCAGCGCCGATAAACTGCAACCCTTGGTGGAAAGCATCCACGCGGCAGGTGGAGAAGCGCATGGCTTTGCCTGCGATGCCCGCAAGGAAGAGGACGTCATCGCCCTGATCGAACAGATTGAAACCGAGTTGGGGCCCATCGAAGCCTTCGTCTTCAACATCGGCGCCAACGTACCGTGCAGTATCCTGGAAGAAACCGCCCGCAAGTACTTCAAGATTTGGGAGATGGCCTGTTTCTCAGGCTTCCTCAACGCCAGGGAAGTAGCCAAGCGCATGGTCACCCGTAATCGCGGGACCATCCTGTTTACCGGTGCCACCGCCGGCCTGCGTGGCGCCGCCGGCTTTGCTGCATTTGCTGGAGCCAAACACGGGATCCGCGCGCTGGCGCAAAGCATGGCCCGCGAACTGGGCCCGCGAAATATCCACGTCGCCCACGTAGTCGTCGATGGCGCCATCGACACCGACTTCATCCGCGACAACTTCCCGCAAAAGTACGCCCTCAAGGATCAGGACGGCATTCTCAACCCTGAGCACATCGCCGATAACTATTGGTACCTGCATAGCCAGCCGCGGGACGCCTGGACCTTCGAGCTGGACCTGCGCCCTTGGAATGAACCCTGGTAAGCACGCCTCATAACAATAAACAGCGAGTACACAGCATGAGTAAAACCGTGGAGTTTTTCTTCGATCTCGGCAGCCCTGCCACCTATTTGGCCTATACCCAGCTTCCAGCTCTATGCGCGGCAAGCGGCGCCCATCTGATTTATAAACCAATGCTGCTGGGCGGCGTGTTCAAGGCCACCGGCAATGCGTCACCGGCCACCGTTCCCGCCAAAGGCCGCTACATGTTCCAGGACCTGGCGCGCTATGCCCAGCGCTACAACGTCCCGCTCAAGTTCAATCCGCACTTTCCCATCAACACCTTGCTGCTGATGCGTGCAGTCACCGGCATTCAGATGCACCAGCCCGAGCGCTTTCTCGATTTTATCGACTGCCTGTTTCGCGCGCTTTGGGTAGAGGGCCGTCACTTGGGAGACCTGTCCGTGGTAGCCGCAGTTCTGACCGAACATGGCTTTGATCCCGAAGAAGTGCTGGCACTGAGCAATGACGACGAGGTCAAGGCCGCCCTCAAGGACAACACCGAACACGCCATCCAACGTGGCGTATTCGGTGCTCCCAGTCTGTTTGTCGGCAACCAGTTGTTCTTCGGCCAGGATCGCCTGGACTTTGTGCGTGAAGCGCTGAGCTAGATCGCTGCTGTACGCACCTGCAACCACTCCAGCGCAGCGCCACTGAGCAGCGGACTCAGGCGCTCGCGCACTTGCGCATGGTAGTCGTTGAACCACTGGCGCTCTTCCACCGTCAGCAGCGACGGCTCCAGGCAACGGGTATCGATCGGGCACAGGGTGAGTGTCTCGAACTTGAGGAACTCGCCAAACTCGGTCTTGCCCGCTTCACGGTTCAACACCAGGTTCTCGATGCGCACGCCCCAACGGCCCGGACGGTAAGTGCCCGGTTCGATGGACGTAATCATGCCCGCCTGCATCGCCGTTTGCGGCGCAGCGACGGCTTGGTAGGCGATCACCTGCGGACCTTCATGCACATTTAGGAAATAACCTACGCCATGGCCGGTACCGTGGCCGTAGTCCACGCCTTCAGCCCAGATCGGAGCGCGGGCGATGGAGTCCAGCAGCGGCGAAAGAATCCCCTTGGGGAAATGCGCGCGGGACAACGCGATCACACCCTTGAGCACACGCGTGCAATCGCGCTTCTGCTCTTCGCTTGGCGTGCCGATAGGCACCATCCGCGTGATATCGGTCGTGCCGCCCAGGTACTGGCCACCCGAGTCGATCAGCAGCAAACCATCGCCTTCGATCAGCGCGTGCTCTTCTTCAGTCGCGTGATAGTGCGGCATCGCACCGTTGGCGTTGAACGCGGCAATCGTATTGAAGCTCAACGACACATAACCCGGACGACGGGTACGGGCCGCGGTCAGGTGTTCATCAATGGTCAGCTCGGTGATGCGTTCGCGACCCAACGCGCTGTCGAGCCAGGCGAAGAATTCGCACAGGGCCGCACCATCCTGCTCCATGGCCTGACGAATATGCTCGGCGTCCGCCAGGCTTTTGCGCGACTTGGCCAAGGTGGTAGGGTTCAGGCCTTCGATCAGCGTCACGCCACTGCCGAGGTTTTCCAGCAAGCCAGCGGTCACCCGTGCCGGGTCGACCTGCACACTGGTGCCCGAAGGAATATCCTTCAAAGCCGCCGCAACTTCGCTGTAATCCCGCAGGGTCACGCCATCCTGTTCCAGCACGGCGCGAAGCTCGGCGTCGACCTTGCTCAAGGCCACAAACAACGTCGCCTGCTGCTGGCCGATCAAGGCAAAGGATACAAACACCGGGTTGAACGAAACGTCGCCGCCGCGCAGGTTAAACAGCCAGGCAATGTCGTCCAGGGTCGCGATGAAATGCCAGTCGGCGCCTTTCTCCTGCAGGCTGGAACGCAAGGCGGCGAGTTTTTCGCCACGGCTCACGGTGGCCTGCGGCGGCAAATGCTGATAGATCGGCTGGTTCGGCAAGGTCGGACGGTCTTGCCAGACTTCATTCAACAGGTCGATGTCCGTACGCAAGCGTGCACCACGTGCCTCCAGCTTGCTGCCCAAGGTACGTGCCGATGCAACGGCCATGACCGCGCCATCCACGGCCACCACACCGCCTTCCGGCGTCTGTTCCGCCAGCCATTCCAGCGGCCCGGGCTGGCCGGGTTGCAGCTTGACCAACTCGATACCACTGCCTTTGAGTTCCTTGGTCGCCTGTTCCCAATAACGACTGTCGGCCCACACACCGGCGAAATCAGCGGTGACAATCAACGTGCCCACCGACCCATGAAACCCCGACAACCACTGACGGCCCTGCCAGTAACCCGGCAGGTATTCGGACAAATGCGGGTCGGCCGACGGCACCAACAGGGCATTAATACCCTCGCGGCTCATCAGTTCGCGGGTGTGCGCCAGGCGCTGGGGAACCGTTCCATGGGTCAAAGGCTGTGTGCTCATCGTGTCTCCTGCTAACCACTAATAATTGTTATGGGGTCAAACGGCCCAGAAAGCCGGTGCGCTGGCCAGTGCGGCCTTGATCAACTGAACCGCCTGATCGATGTCCTGCTCGGTGGTAAACCGCCCGAGGCTCAAGCGTATGGTGCGACCTGCGCTGCGAGCATCATGGCCCAGCGCAAGAAGCACATGGGACGGTGCATTGCTTGCCGAATTGCAGGCCGAAGTGGCCGAGAAGGCAATGCCCGCGCTCAACGCGGCGGAATTGAATTCGCCCTCGCTGAACGTCAGGCTCAAGGTATGGGGAATACGTTGGGTAAGACTGCCATTGAGGCGCACCCCGGCAATCGTATTCAGCTGTTCCAGCAGGCGCTCGCGCAGGGCAACAATGGTCGCCTTTTCTTCAGCAAAGGACGCTGCCGCCAGGGCGAACGCCGTGCCCATGCCGGCGATCTGGTGAGTCGCCAGGGTTCCGGAACGCAAGCCGCCTTCATGGCCACCGCCGTGAATCTGCGCCAGCACTTTCTGCTGCGCACGTGGGCCGACGTACAGCGCGCCGATGCCCTTGGGGCCATAGAGTTTGTGGGCGGAAAATGACATCAGGTCCACCGGCCACTCAGCCAGGTCAATCGCGACCTTACCGGCGCCCTGCGCCGCATCCACATGAAATAACGCACCGTGTTCACGCACTCGCGCGCCAATCGCCTGGATATCGTTGAGGGTGCCCAGCTCGTTGTTCACCAGCATCAGCGACACCAGGAAGGTGTCCTCACGCAACGCTTCGCTCACCGCCTCGACGCTGATCAAACCCTCGGCGTCCGGCACCAGGTACGTCACCGCAACCCCGGCTTCCTGCAGTTGGCGGGCGGTGTCGAGCGTGGCCTTGTGTTCAATCTGGCTGGTGATGATATGCCCACCGGCCACGCCCCGCGCCTGGGCGACGCCCTTGATGGCGAGGTTGTTGGACTCCGTGGCACCGGAGGTCCAGACGATCTGTGCCGGCTCCCCGCCAACCAGTTCGGCCACTTGGCCCCGCGCCTGCTCAACCGTTTGCCGGGCCTGTTGGCCGAACGCATGGGAACTGGACGCAGGGTTACCGAAATTGGCGTTGAAGCCCAGGCACTCGACCATCACCTGGATGACCCGCTCATCCACCGGCGTGGTGGCGGCGTAGTCGAAATACAGCGGACGTTTATTCATGACGTTAAAGACTCGCAGAGCATGTTCCCGAGAACAACGTCTCAGGGGCAGCGATCAGGAAGGAAGATGGTTTACCTGATTCCGTGCCGTTAAAGAAAGACCACTTTATTTAAAAGTGCGTAGGAACGCTCCTGAAATTCAGCTTAACAGGCTCCGGGAAACGGATGGCAAACAAAAAGCCCGAGGTTCCTGTGGGAAACCTCGGGCTTTTTCAGACCTCGCCACTGACTCAGCTGGGGCGACCGTGCAGCGTCATGCCGCGCTCGGCATTCATTTCACCCTGACGGTCGAAACCAAAGGTTTTCTGTGGCTGGCCGGTCAGTTCGGCTTTCTTCTGTTGGTATTCATCAAACGACAGGCCTCGACGGCTCAGGGCTTCCAGCGCCAGCCCCTTGCTCTCTTCCGCCGAGTAGGCCCGCAGTTCAGGCGACGAATGTGTCGCGCAACCGGCAAGGACTGAGGTGACAAGCAATACGGAAATGGCGAGAAAACGGTTCATGGCGAAGGTCCTGCGAAACGGGTTGAAGTCAATGAGCACAGGCTACTCCCGCCCCTGCACGGTGAAAAATCATCAGCCGTGATAGTCGCTATCAACCCTTGCAACACCTGTGATAGCCAGTCTTATATTCCATGCAGATCTATAAATATGGAAATACGTTCATTTACGGAATAAACACAACCCTCTATAAATGGCTTCAACGCTCACGCCACTGTTCGCCTGGCAACTGTTGCTCAGGCAACAGTCATTCAACAAAACACCAGGCAGACAACACCGTCATTTTCCAACACCTGGCCCACAACCCCCACCAGTCAAGGCCTGCGCAGCTTGGTACAGCTCTTGCTCAAGCCCTGCTACTGCTCTTGCCCTGAGCCACTGTTGAAAAAGGAACTGTTGATGACCCGTCCACTGAATGTCGTTGCCCTCTCCGGCGGAACCTGGCGCCCGTCCCGCACCCTGGTGTTGACCCAGGCCGTGCTGGCCGAACTGGCCAATCAATTGCCGATCCAGACCACCCTGATTGAACTGGGCGACATTGCCCGGCCACTGGGCGGCGCACTGTCACGCCAGGAACTGCCCGCCGACGTCGAGGCGCAACTGCACGCCATCGAACAGGCCGACTTGCTGATCGTCGCCGCCCCGGTGTATCGCGGTTCCTACCCAGGCCTGCTCAAGCACCTGTTCGACCTGGTCGACCTCAACGCCCTGATCAACACCCCGGTGTTACTCGCGGCCACCGGCGGCAGTGAACGCCACGCGCTGGTACTCGATCACCAGTTGCGCCCGCTGTTCAGTTTCTTCCAGGCCCTGACTTTGCCGATTGGCGTGTACGCCACTGAGGCCGACTTCACCGACTACCAAATAACCAGTGAGCCCTTGAAGGCCCGCATTCGCCTTGCTGCAGAACGCGCCGCGCCGTTGTTTGCCGCGCATCCCACCTCTCTGCTGAAAATCGCTTAAGGATTTGTCATGGATGTTTTCTGGTTTCTGCCTACACACGGTGACGGCCATTACCTGGGCACCACCCAAGGCGCTCGCCCGGTCACCCTCAACTATTTGAAACAAGTCGCCCAAGCCGCAGACAACCTCGGCTACCACGGCGTGCTGATCCCCACCGGCCGCTCCTGCGAAGACTCTTGGGTGATCGCCTCGGCGCTGGTGCCGCTGACCGAACGCCTGCGCTACCTGGTAGCGATTCGCCCGGGGATCATCTCGCCGACCGTCTCCGCACGCATGGCCGCCACCCTAGACCGCCTGTCCAATGGCCGCCTGTTGATCAACGTGGTGACCGGCGGTGACCCCGACGAAAACCGCGGCGACGGCAGCTTCCTCGATCACAGCGAACGCTACGAAGTGACCGACGAATTCCTCAAGATCTGGCGCCGCGTGTTGCAGGGCGAATCCGTGGACTTCGAGGGCAAACACCTGCGTGTGCAGAACGCCAAGGCACTTTACCCACCGGTGCAGAAGCCGTATCCACCGTTGTACTTCGGCGGTTCCTCCGACGCCGCCCACGACCTCGCCGCCGAACAAGTCGACGTGTACCTGACCTGGGGTGAACCACCGGCCGCCGTCGCGGAAAAACTCGCCGACGTGCGTGAGCGCGCCGCCCGCCACGGGCGCACCGTCAAATTCGGGATTCGCCTGCATGTGATCGTGCGCGAAACCGAGGAAGACGCCTGGAACGCCGCCGCCAAACTCATCGAACACATCAGCGACGAAACCATCGCCGCCGCGCAAAAATCCTTCTCGCGCTTTGACTCCGAAGGCCAGCGGCGCATGGCTGCGCTGCACGACGGGCGCCGCGACAACCTGGAGATCGCCCCTAACCTGTGGGCTGGCGTCGGCCTGGTGCGTGGTGGCGCGGGCACGGCCTTGGTGGGCAACCCCCAGCAAGTCGCCGAGCGGATCAAGGAATACGCGGACCTGGGCATCGAAAGCTTCATCTTCTCCGGCTACCCGCACCTGGAAGAGGCGTATCGCTTTGCCGAACTGGTGTTCCCGCTGCTGCCGGAACCCTACGCGAGCCTGGCCGGGCGCGGCGTCACCAACCTCACCGGACCGTTCGGCGAAATGATTGCCAACGATGTCCTGCCGGCAAAAGCCAAGGCCTGACTTGCCGTCTGCCGGGGTACGCCCCGGCACACCATGAGGAATCCCGCGTGACAGCCAAACCCAACAGCGTCCTGCCCTCCCCCTTGCAGACCGCCAAACTGCTGGCCGCCGAATTCGCCCTTACTGCGGTCGAACGCGACGAGCGCGGCGGCACACCCAAGACCGAACGTGACGCCCTGCGCCAAAGCGGCTTGCTGGCCCTGAGCATTCCCACCCAATACGGCGGCCTCGGCGCCCGGTGGAGCGAGACCCTGGAGATCGTTCGCGAGTTCGCCAAAGTCGACAGTTCCATCGCCCACGTTTTCGGCTTTCATCACCTGATGCTCGCCACCGTGCGGCTGTTCTCCCGCCCGGAGCAATGGCAACCCTGGTTCGAACAGACCGCGCGCAAAAACTGGTTCTGGGGCAACGCCCTCAACCCGCTGGACACGCGCACGGTGGTCAAAGCCTTCGGCGGCTGGCGCGAGTTTTCCGGCAAGAAAAGCTTCTGCTCAGGCGCCAGCGACTCGGAAATGCTGATCGCCTCGGCGGTGGATGAAAGCGCCGGCGGCAAGCTGCTGATCGCGGCCATCCCCAGCGGGCGCAGCGGCATCACTTTGCACAATGACTGGAACAACATTGGCCAGCGCCAGACCGACAGCGGCAGCGCCAGCTTCGAACGGGTACGCGTGGAGGAGTCGGAATTGCTCCTCGATCCCGGCCCGCTGAGCACACCCTTTGCCTGCCTGCGCCCGCTGATCGCCCAGTTGACCTTCACCCACATGTTCCTCGGCATCGCCGAAGGCGCTTTCGAAGAAGCAAGAAATTACACCCTGACCGAAACCCGGCCCTGGCATAAATCCACGGTACAGGACATTCGACAGGACCCGTACGTGCTCAACCACTACGGCGAATTCTGGGTCGCCCTTGAAGGCGTGCGCCTGCTGGTAAAGCGTGCCGCCGAACTGCTGGACCAGGCCTGGGCCAAGGGCCCGAGCCTCAGCGAAAGCGAGCGCGGCGAACTGGCCATTGCCATCGCCACGGCCAAGGTCGCCGCCACACGCAACGGCCTGGAGCTGTGCAGCCGCCTGTTCGAAGTCACCGGCGCGCGTTCCACCCACGCCTCCCTGCGCCTGGACCGGCACTGGCGCAACCTGCGCACGCAAACCTTGCACGACCCGGTGGACTACAAACTCCACGAACTGGGGGACTGGGCGTTGAACCAGTCCCTGCCGATTCCCACGTTCTACTCCTAGAAGAGGTGCCCATGCAGCTTTTAACCCTACCGCCCTCGCCCGCTCTTGCGACCTCGATCCGCGCCACGGCCCAGGTCTTCGAAGACCCGAAATCCCAGGCGCTGCTGGCGCACATCCAGCAAGTCGCGCCCAGCGAAGCCAGCGTGCTGATCATCGGCGAAACCGGCACCGGTAAAGAGTTGGTGGCGCGCCATATCCACAATCTCAGCGCCCGGCGCAACCGACCGTTCGTGGCGGTAAACTGCGGCGCGTTTTCCGAATCCCTGGTGGAAGCCGAGCTGTTCGGCCATGAAAAAGGCGCCTTCACCGGCGCCCTCGGCGCCAAGGCCGGCTGGTTCGAGGAGGCCGATGGCGGCACCTTGTTCCTCGATGAAATCGGTGATTTGCCGATGGCAATTCAGGTCAAGCTGCTGCGAGTGCTCCAGGAGCGCGAAGTGGTGCGCCTGGGCTCACGCAAAAGCATTCCCATCGACGTGCGGGTATTGGCGGCCACCAACGTTCAGTTGGAAAAGGCCATCAACGCCGGGCATTTCCGCGAAGACCTGTACTACCGCCTCGACGTGGTCAGCCTCGAACTCAGCCCATTGCGGGATCGGCCTGGCGATATCCTGCCACTGACCCGACACTTTATCGAAGCCTACAGCCAGCGCCTGGGTTACGGCCCGATCACCATCAGCCGCGAGGCCGAGCAGAAACTCAAAAGCTACAGCTGGCCGGGCAATATCCGCGAGCTGGAAAACGTGATTCATCACACCCTGCTGATCTGCCGCAACGGCGTGATCGAACGCGACGACCTGCGTCTGTCGAACATGCGCATCGAGCGTCAGGACGACAGCCAGCACGGCATCGACAACAGCGCTGAAGCCCTGCTGGAACGCGCCTTTCAAAAACTCTTCGAGGAACAGGCCGGAGCCTTGCACGAAAAGGTCGAGGATGCGCTGCTACGCGCCGCCTACCGCTTCAGCCACTACAACCAGGTGCACACCGCCAACTTGCTGGGCCTGAGCCGCAACGTGACGCGTACCCGCTTGATCAAGATCGGCGAGCTGGCAGTGAACAAGCGCCGCCCCGGCGAAAACGTGCAGGGCGAGCGCATGTTGCACCTGTCAATTTAGGCGGCAGTGCAAAGCGTTGTCATGGCTGCGCTCGATACTGCGCAGCACCTGAAACGAACCAAAGGTCACCGCCGTGGCCAGATGGGCGCGTATCAGCGTCCAGAAATCTTCCTCACCGTGCTCAAAACACTTAAAGGCCGCCTCACCGTCCTCGCGGGAGCGCCATTGCAAGTAGCTGAGCACCCGGCGTCCATCATCGCTGACCTGCACGCTGGCATTGATAAAGCCGCCATGGCCCTGGGCCAGGCGCTCGCTTTGGGCTGACAGGGCCGCTACCAACGCGGATTGCTGCTGAGGTTCGATCTGGAACTCGACCATCTGGGTAAAACTCAGACTCTTCTCTAATAGCTGCATGAACATTCCCCTCTCACTGTAGGCACAATCTTGCGATTCGATGCCACGCAGGGTAAAACCTCTAGTTAAGTCAAGGTCAAGGGCTATTTCATGGTCACCAAAGAACTCACCGTCGGCCAATTGGCGGCTCGCAGCGGCGTGGCCGTCACCGCCCTGCACTTCTACGAAACCAAGGGTTTGATCAAGAGCAGCCGCAACGCCGGCAATCAAAGGCGCTACTCGCGGGACGTGTTGCGCCGGGTGGTGGTAATCAAGATTGCCCAGCGTTTGGGCATCCCTTTGGCGACGATCCATGAGGCACTGCAAACCCTGCCCGATGGCCGCACGCCCAACGCTGCCGATTGGGAGCGCCTGTCTGCGCTGTGGCGTGAGGACCTGGACCAGCGCATCGACAAACTGATGCTGCTGCGGGACAAACTCAGTGGCTGCATTGGTTGCGGGTGTTTGTCACTGGAGGCATGCCCGTTGCGCAATCAGGATGACGTACTCGGTGAGCGCGGGCCCGGCGCTCAGCTGTTGGAGCCCAGCGTAAATCCCTGATATGGAAACCCAATCAATGTGGGAGCGGGCTTGCTCGCGAATGCGGAGTGTCAGTCACTCAATAAGTTGGCTGATCCATCGCCTTCGCGAGCAAGCCCGCTCCCACATTTGATCTCCATTGAGCTTAGAAGCCCGGAGCAATCTGTCCTTTATAACGGGTCAGGATGAACTGGCGCACTTCATCGGAGTTCAACGCCTTGGCCAGCTTCTGGATGCCCGGGTCGTTGATGTTGTCCGGGCGCGCTACCAGGTACTCGACGTACAGGCTCTTGCCCTTCTCGACGATCAACGCGCTGTTGGTGTCGATCCCCGCTTCCAGGGCGTAGTTGGCGAACACGAACGCCAGGTCCACCTGGCTCACGGAGCGGGCCAGCAACGCCCCCTCCAACTCACGAATTTTCAGGTGCTTGGGGTTTTCGACGATGTCCCGCGGGGTGGCCAAGGTATTGCTCGGGTCCTTGAGTTTGATCAGGCCGGCTTCATCCAGCAGCACCAAAGCGCGGCCGGTATTGACCGGGTCGTTGGGGATCGACACCGTCGCGCCGTCTTTCAACTCGGCAATGTTTTTGATCTTGGTCGAATAGGCACCAAACGGCTCGATGTGCACGCCAACCACCGGCACCAGATTGGTATGCCGAGTCTTGTTGTAGTCATCCAGGAACGGCCGGTACTGGTAGTAGTTGGCGTCGATGTTCTTCAGTGCCAGTTGCTGGTTGGGCTGGATGAAATCGGTGAAGACCTTGATTTGCAGGTCCACGCCTTCCTTGGCCAGCACGGGTTTTACGAACTCGAGGATCTCGGCGTGAGGCACGGGCGTGGCGCCGACGACCAGCGTCTCGTTGGCAAAGGCGTTGAAGGACAAGACAGCGGCCAAGATGGCCAGGGATTTTTTCATGGTTGCTCCGAAGGCATTAGTTATAGGAATCAACGGCGGCTGTAACGCGCCACCAAACGGTCCCCGGTCATTTGCAGGGCCTGCACCAGCACCAACAGCAGCAACACGGTGACCACCATCACGTCGGTCTGGAAACGCTGATAGCCATAGCGAATCGCCAAGTCGCCCAGGCCACCGCCACCGATCACCCCGGCCATCGCGGTGTAGTCCACCAGCACAATCGCGGTGACGGTGACCGCCGCCAACAGCCCTCCCCGGGCTTCCGGCAACAGCGTGTGGCGGATCACCTGCCAGGTGCTGGCGCCCATGGATTGGGTGGCTTCCACCACGCCACGGTCGACTTCACGCAAGGCGGTTTCCACCAGCCGCGCGAAGAACGGCGTACAGCCCACCACCAACGGCGGGATAGTGCCGGGCACGCCCAGCGAGGTGCCCACCAGCAAGGTGGTCACCGGGATCAGCACGATCAGCAGGATGATGAACGGCAGCGAACGCAACACGTTCACCACCACCGAAAGCGCCCGATACACCACCAGGGTTTCGTGCAACTGGCGCTTGCCGGTGAGGAACAACACCACCCCCAGCGGCAACCCCAGCAGCACGGTAAAACCCAGGGCCGCAGTGAGCATGCTCAGGGTTTCCAGGCAGGCCTGGCCGATGTCGGCCCAGTAGATGTTTTTAAACAGCTCGGCCATGGTTCAGGACCAGTCGTGACGCGGTGGCTTGGCACCGTTGAGTAACCAGTTGCCCACCACGTGGTACTTCCAGCGCACCGGGTCATGCAGGGTGTGCACCCGGGCGTTGCGCCAGTGGCGGTCGAAGTTGTGCTTCTTCAAGGTGGAACGGGTGCCGCCGAGTTCGAAGAGCTTGTTGCTGGCTTCTATGGCGATTTCGGTGGTCAGCACCTTGGCCCGGGCGACAGCCAGGGAGGCATGGGCAACGTTATCTTCGTCGGGTGCCGGGCGTGCGGCGTCGAGGGCTTTGCCGGCGCGCTCCAGCAAGGCTTCCGCCGCTTCGAGGCGAATATCCAGCGCGCCAACCTGAATGATGGTCAGCGGATCTTCACTGGCCTTTTCCACCCCGGCATCGATCCACGGGCGGGCGAATTGCTGGACGAACTGCACCGTGTCACGCAGCGCGGCACGGGCGATGCCGGCGTCTATCGCGGCGGTGGTCAATTGGGCGAAAGGTCCGGCCAGGGTCGGCGAATCGTAGGAGCGATGGGTAGGAAACAGATTGAAAGCCGGCACCTTCAAGTCATCGGCCAGCACCGTGCCGCTGGACGTGGTGCGCTGACCCATGCTGTCCCAGTCGTCGACCACCACCAAGCCTTCAGTACCACGGGGCACGAATGCCAACTGCGCATTTTGCTGTTCATCCAGCGCCAGCACCGCGAGCCAGTGGGCGTACAGCGAACCGGTGCAATAACCCTTGCGACCGTTGATCACATAGCCGTCGCCTTGCCGGCGGATGGTCGCCTGGATGTCCTGGACGTTCTTGCCGCCAGTTTCCGAAAGTGCATTGGCAAACCGATGCCCTTCCAGCGCCAGGCGAAAAAAGTACGCCTGCTGCTCGGGCGTACCTTGCAGGCGGATGTCTTCCAGCAGGCAGTAATGGTTCTGCGGGATCTGCCCCAGCGAAGGGTCGGCTGCCGAGATGATCGCTATCACCTGGGCAAGCACCGCGTAGGACACCTGGGCGCCGCCAAACTCACGGGGCACGCTGATGCCCCACAGGCCGCTGTTGGAATACAGGTCGACGACTTCCGCGGGCACCTGGCGGGTACGGTCGCGTTCGGCGTCTTGTTCCAGTAACACGGCGGCGACCCGATGAGCAACGGTCAGGGCCTGGGCCTCGTCGCGGATCAGCTCGGCGTGGGGCGTGTGAATCGGGTAATCGGCAGATACAGGCAGTACAGACATACAACGCTCTCGGGCGAATGATTGACCTGAGCTATTGCAGCTTCTGTGCCTGAGGCGCCAGGCCCTCAAACACAAGGGTTTGCACCCGCCGTGGCCGTAGCAAACCGCCCATGGTGCAGCAAACTGCCGGTTTGCTGTTGCCTGGCCAACACCTCGTCGGCTGCCCGCAGGCCACGGCACACGTGGCCTATAGTGAAAGGGCCGTCCCTCCATAACCACAACCAAGGAGAACGATATGAGCGTTAAACCCATTCCCGAGGGCTATCACAGCATCACGCCGTACCTGGGTATCGAAAAAGCCGCTGAAGCCATCGAGTTCTACAAGAAAGCCTTCGGCGCCACCGAAGTCATGCGCCTGGACATGCCCGACGGCAAGATCGGCCATGCCGAACTGCGCATTGGCGATTCGGCGATCATGATGGCCTCGCCCTGTGGCGAGATGTCGTTCGGCAGCCCGGGAAAAGAACATCCCAGCGTGTGCCTGCATCTGTATGTGCAGGACGTCGACCAACAGTTCGCCCAGGCGATCAAGGCTGGCGGCACGGCGATCTCAGAACCCAAGGATCAGTTTTACGGTGACCGCTCCGGGACGTTGAAAGACCCGTTCGGGCATGTGTGGTTTTTGGCCACGCGCAAGGAGGATTTGACCGAGGCGCAGGTTCGCCAGCGTGCCGAGGCGATGTTCAAACAGGGCTAGAGCCTTGCATAACCCCTGTGGCGAGGGGGCTTGTCCCCCGTTGGGCTGCGCAGCAGCCCCAAAAAAAACGGGAGCGCTTCGCACTCCAACGGGGGACAAGCCCCCTCGCCACAGGTAAACCTGACCTCAGCAAAAGCCTGACCAGAACCAGAAAGCCGGCTTCAACACACTTCATGAACAACCCCTCCACGTTTTCCCCCTTGCCCCCGGCGCCGTGTGATTTCAGGATGCAGGCAATCATCACAAGGAGTCATTCCATGTTCGCCGGATTCCAAAAAGACCAGCGCCACGTCAACGGTGTGGACATCTGCTACCGCAAAGGCGGCACGGGTCCCGGCCTGCTCCTGCTGCACGGGCACCCGCAGACCCATGTCATCTGGCACAAGGTCGCCGAGCAACTGGCCGAACACTTCACCGTGGTCGCCGCCGACCTGCGCGGTTACGGCGACAGCAGCAAGCCCGCCGCCAATGACCACCACACCCACTACTCCAAACGCGAAATGGCCCGCGACGGCGTCGAATTGATGAAGGCCCTGGGCTTCGATGAGTTCTCGGTATTGGCCCACGACCGTGGCGCCCGTGTCGCCCATCGCCTGGCACTGGACCACCCAAAGGCCGTGCAGCGCATGGTGCTGCTGGACATCGCACCGACCCTGTCCATGTACGCCCAGACCGACGAAACCTTCGCCCGCGCCTACTGGCACTGGTTCTTCCTGATCCGCCCGGCGCCGCTGCCCGAGAGCCTGATCGAAGGTAACCCTGAGCTGTACCTGCGCAGCGTCATGGGCAGCCGCAGTGCCGGGCTCAAGCCGTTCACCGACGAAGCCTTCGCCGAATACCTGCGCTGCCTGAAACTGCCCGGCACCGCCACCGGCATCTGCGAAGACTACCGCGCCGCTGCCGGCATCGACCTTGAGCACGACCGCGCCGATATCGACAAAGGCAATCACCTGGAACTGCCGTTGCTGGTGATGTGGGGCGCCGAAGGTACCGTCGGCCGCTGCTTCGAACCCCTCAAGGAATGGCAGAAAGTCGCTATCGACGTAAGTGGCAAGGCCCTGCCGGCCGGCCACTATATCGCTGAAGAAGTCCCTGAGCTGTTGCTCGGCGAAGTCCTGACCTTCCTTCGCTGAGCCTTTATGCACCGCTGATCTGACCGCTCCCGCCCCGCAGGCTTGAAACAGCTGCGACGGGAGCGGCTTGCCCAAAAAACGTCTCGAGATAATAAAAATGACAATCAGAAAACTGCTGGGAACCCTGTATGTGCAAGTGATCATCGCCATTGTGCTGGGCGTGTTGATCGGCAACCACTGGCCCCAGGTGGGCATCGACCTCAAGCCCTTGGGCGACGGTTTTATCAAGCTGATCAAGATGATCATCGGCCCGATCATCTTCTGCACGGTGGTCTCCGGCATCACCAGCATGCACGACGTGAAGCAGGTGGGCCGCGTGGGCGGCAAGGCGCTGCTGTACTTCGAGATCGTCTCCAGCATTGCCCTGGTGATCGGCATCCTCGCCGCGCACCTGCTGCACCCCGGCGTGGGTTTCAACATCGACGTGAAGACCCTCGACACCTCGGCCATCGCCGGTTTTGTCGGCCAGGCCGAACACGGCGAAGGCGTCACCGGGTTTCTGATGCATGTGATCCCGACGACCTTCTTCGATGCTTTCTCCAAAGGCGAAATCCTGCCGGTACTGTTTGTGTCGGTGCTGTTTGGCCTCGGGCTGGTGATGATCGGCGAGAAGGGCCGGCCCCTGGTGGGCGTGATCAACCAGGCCAGCGAAGTGTTCTTCCGTATCGTCGGCATGATCAGCCGCGTCGCACCAATCGGTGCGTTCGGGGCCATCGCCTTCACCATCGGTAAATACGGCCTGGGCTCGCTGCTGCCGCTGTTGAAACTGGTGGGCACGTTCTACGTCACCGCGTTTTTCTTCGTCGCCGTGGTGCTGGGCAGCATTGCCCGGTATGTGGGGTTCAGCATCTTCAAGCTTCTGACCTACATCAAAGCCGAGCTGTTGATCGTGCTGGGCACCAGTTCATCCGAATCGGCCCTGCCGCAACTGATCCAGAAACTCGAAAGCCTCGGCGCGTCCAAAGGCGTGGTGGGGATCGTGGTGCCCACTGGCTACACCTTCAACCTGGATGGCACCAACATCTATATGACCCTGGCGGTGCTGTTCCTGGCCCAGGCGACCAATATCGACCTGTCACTGGAGCAACAACTGACCCTGCTGGCGGTGGCGATGCTCACCTCCAAAGGCGCGGGTGCGGTGGTGGGTGCAGGTTTTGTCGCGCTGGCCGCGAGCCTCGCGGTGGTGCCCACGGTGCCGGTGGCGGCGATGGTGCTGATCCTGGGCGTCGACCGCTTCATGGCCGAGTGCCGTTCGCTGACCAATATCATCGGCAACGCTGTGGCCGCGCTGGTGGTGGCCGCCTGGGAAGGTGAACTGGACCGCGAGAAAATGGCCCCCATCGCCCTCAAGCATGGCCGCCATGCGCGGGCCGCCGCACAGGCGAAGATCGCCGCCGAGTAACTTAAACACCAATACCCTGTGGCGAGGGAGCTTGCTCCCGCTGGGCTGCGTAGCGGCCCCAAGATCTTTGGGAGCGCTACGCACTCCAGCGGGAGCAAGCTCCCTCGCCACAGCAAGCTCCCTCACCACAGAAGCTCCCTAGCCACACCGGTGCTATTCTGGCGGTTCATGCCGCCACGCCTGCTTCTGATGACTAACAAGAAAGATACCGTGCCTCTACCTGAAGACCTGCGGGTATTCCTGACCGTGATCCGCAAGGCCGGCTTTGCTGCGGCTGCCGATGAGTTGGGGTTATCCCCGGCCTATGTCAGCAAGCGTATCCAGATTCTCGAAACCACCCTCGCCACCCGTCTGCTGCACCGCACCAGCCGCCGCATTGCCCTGACCGAGGACGGTGAACGGGTGCAGCGCTGGGCCGTGCGTATTCTCGAGGATTTCCAGCAGCTGTCCGACGAGCTTTCCGACGCCCACGACAGCCCCCGAGGCCATCTGCACTTGTGCAGCAGCTTTGGCTTCGGCCGCAACCATGTGGCGCCGGCCCTGTCGTTGCTGGCCGAACAGTACCCGGACCTGGAAATCCGCCTGGACCTGTTCGACCGGGTGGTGGATATCGTCAGCGAGGGTTTCGACCTGGAGATCCGCGTGGGCGATGACATTCCCGGCCAACACATCGGCCGCCGGCTGGTGAGCAACCGCCGGGTGCTGTGTGCGGCGCCCGCCTACCTCGAACGCCGTGGCACGCCGCAGCACTTGGATGATCTGGAACAGCACGATTGCCTGGTGCTCAAGGAGCGCGACAACGCGTTTGGTATCTGGCACCTGGAGCGTGATGGCGTGCAGGACAGCGTGCGTGTGCGAGGGCCGTTGTCGTCCAACAATGGCGAAATTGTTTTGCAATGGGCACTTGATGGGCGTGGGGTGTTGCTGCGTTCGATGTGGGATGTGAAGCCGCTGCTGGAACAAGGGAAACTGGTCCAGGTGCTGCACGATTACACCCAGAGCGCCAACGTGTGGGCGGTGTACCCGACGCGGTTGGCGTACTCCGGGAAGTTGCGGGCGTGTGTTGAGTTTTTGCAGGAGCACTTTAAGGGGTTGTCGATTTAGCGCGTCGGGGTTGGGTACATATCCGTTGCTGTGGTAACGGCTGCTATGGGTTCCGCCCTTACGGCGGCTCACTTTTGAACAGCGCAAAAGTAAGCAAAACGCTCTTGCCCCACCACTCGGCTCCTCGCCTAGGCTCGGAGTGCC
>NZ_JAARNI010000002.1:0-1036051 GCF_011765255.1 Pseudomonas sp. AN3A02 | reverse complement strand
CCGCGCTATTGGGCTTTGCCTCGGCGGTCCTGGCTTACAACGTTTTGTCGGTTCTCAAGCGTAGCGTTGAGCAGGCGCACCGCGAAACGCAGCCTGAGGGTTGGGAGGTTTCGATTTTCCACTTGGCGGTGCATGTTCGTAGTGATTATCAAGGCTTGCAGATCGCATTGCCTGCGGAAAATTTCCCTCTTGAAAAGACCCCGCAAGGGCTGGCAGAGCGGTTGCTGGCCCTGGCGAGGTTGATCAAACCCAAGTCCGTCGCGAAAAGCCCTCGCGGTCCTAAAGTCGCCAAGCCCAAGGAATGGCTTGAAGGTAAGGCGGCACGGGCGCATGTCTCAACAGCTAGGGTGCTTAAGGCGGCCAAGTCGGATAAACGGACTTAAACATGTTTTTAAACAAGGCTTTAAACACAGACCTTGAAAGGGATGGCTCTTACAGCGGGTCACTTTTGAAAAGCGCAAAAGTAACCAAAACGCTCTGCCCCGCCTGTCGGCACCTCGCCTAGGCTCGGTGTTCCCTCACTCCGGTATTGCTCCGCGGGCCGCCGCGACGGGCCATCCATGGCCCGGCGCGGCTAAACCGGCGTCCTGCCGGTTTACCCGCTCCGCAATACCTGCGTTCGGCCTCGGGCTGAATGGGGCAGCCAGATCAAAAGCAGATCAAAAGCAAGAGCACAGCGGCCTACCGGCCGGCTTGCTTCTCTGTAGGAGCGAGCTTGCTCGCGAAAAACCTGAGGGCGCCGCGTTGAATCAGGATGCCAGCGTCATCGTTAACGACCTTCGCGAGCAAGCCCGCTCCCACATTTGGACCGTGCCCGCTTCTGGTTTTGCTGTTGCTGTTGCTGTTGCTTCACCACACTCAAGCCGGCCTGTAGGCCGCTGTGCCCTTGATCTGCTTTTGATCTTGATCTTAGGCGCCCCGTTAAACCACGCTGGCCGAACGCAGGCAGTACGGAGCGGGTAAACCGGCAGGACGCCGGTTTAGCCGCGACGGGGCAGGGACGCCCCGTCGCGGCGGCCCGCTTCGTGCTGCCGGAGTGCGGGCACACCGAGCCTAGGCGAGGTGCCGAGTGGTGGGGCAAGAGCCCTTTTGGTTACTTTTGGGGCTCTTTTCCAAAAGTGACCCGCTGTAAGAGCGGAACCAATACCAGCCATCACCCAAATAACGGATATGTACACCACCCAAAAAAGCCCTACCGCAGGGCCCCCCAAACCTGCCGATACCGCTCCACCCCCTGACCCGTCTCCCGCACCAAAACCACCTCGATCCCCAGCGGTTCATCCCGCCGATTCCCACTCAACTGCCGCCACCCCTTATCCCAAACCCGCACCTGCAAATCCCTGACCTGCCCAAGCACCGCCACCGCATCCCTGGGCGCCGGCAGCGGATACCGATCCCGCGCCGGTGCCGCCGCGCGATACAGCGTGTCCCCCTTGAGCCACCACCGCACCCGCTGCAACCCATCCCCAGGAACCGGAGCACTCCGGATCACCTCCAACCGAAACCCCTTGCTATCCGAACTCCTCACCGACACCGCCGCCAACCCCCCAGGCTTCGGCGCCTCATCCCCAACCGGCGGCCCCAACTCAACCCCCGCGCGCAAACTCAGATCCAGCTGCATCTGGTTCAGCGCCCGCAACAAGGTCTCAGTCTGCTCACTGCTGGCCTGCAAATGCTGGTCAGCCCGGGTCACACTGTCCAGCCCGCGCCAGGCAATCACACTGACCACCGCCATCAACATGATCGCCACCATCACCTCAATCAGCGTAAAACCCTTCTGATCACTCATGACTCACCACCCGCAACAACCCCGCCGCATTCCGTTGCAGACTCAGGCTGTGCTGCCCATCCGACAGCACCACCCGCATCGGCGGATTCACCCATTCAGCATCCAGCACCAGGTTCTTCCCAGGCTCGATGCGCACCTGCATCGGCGTGCTGTCCCAGGCCCGCGGACGCAGTTGCTGATCGCCACTGAAGTCCTCCAACCCCAGCCCATCATCCGTAACGCGGCTGAAGCGAAACCCCTTGGCATCCGCCTTCCAGGTAATCGCCCGGCCATCCGCGTGAGCCTCGGCCTGGGCCACCTGCAGCAACTGGCTCAGGCGTTCCGCATCCTTGCGCAGCAGGTGCAGCGGATCAGGCTTGATGCTCAGGCTGATGGCCGCACTGGCGATGCCGATGATCACCAACACCACCATCAACTCGATCAACGTGAAGCCCTGCTGTTTCATTTTTTGCTCCCTGATCAACCGCTGAAATAAAAAGGTGCGAATTGCCCTGTAGCCTGAGGCAACGGACAAACAGGAGGTCCCGCCCATGGCATTCGCCCATCGTTTTTCACCCGCCCATGGCGTCCAGGCTTTGGCGTTGTTAGCGGCGCTGGCAGGGGTGGCGACCTGGACGCCGTTGCTGCTCACGTCGGCCGAGTCCCACACCCCGCAAGCCGCACCCCAGGCACTGGCCGCCCGCAGTGACAACCCTGCCGTGCAGTGGTTTTCGAATACCCCGGCGGTGATGCAGATCAAGGTCTCCGGGGTGCTCGCCGGGGCCCGTGGCGCAGTGGCGATCCTCAGTCTCAACGACGGGCCGCCCCGCAGCTTTTTGTTGGGTGAGCGGCTAAGTCCCGGCGTGCGGTTGACGGCCATTGAAGGCGATAGCGTGGAGATCGAACGTGGTACTGAAAAAATCCGCGTGCCCCTCGACAAGTTGCCCGACGGCCCGGCCTTGCCAAGCCTCATTCGGCAGTAACCGGGCGCTTCACCGGCGGGCGCCCCATCAAGGTTTCCAGGCGCGCCAGGGGCGGCGCTTCACGGGTCGCGTCCAGCACTTGCACGCTGACCTGGAACAAGCGCCCATCCGGTCCGTTGCTGATGGTCTGTTCGCAACGCAGTTTCAGCCGGCCCTGGTCGCAATCGAAGGTCTTGCGCCCGGGGTTTACCCGACCTTCCAGGCGCAGTTCCGCCAGGCGACTCTGGGCCGCCAGCAGCGCCATCGATTTGTCCCGCAGCAGGCCGTTGCTGGTGGTCATCAACCCGGCCACGCGCACGGCTGCGGCCATGGCCACGGCGATGATCGCCAGTGCCACCAACACTTCAATCAGGGTGAAACCTTGCTCGTTACGGGGGCCGCCCATGGCGTACTCAAAACCGGGAGTCAGGCCCGCAGACTAGCCCCCGCAGTTGACCGATTGGCGACCAAAGCTCCCGAGGATTTTCAACATGACTGACATGTGTTCTTGCAACACTGCGCCACGAAATGCACTCAAGCCAAGGAATGTCGAGATGGATATCGCACACTTCACCTCCCCACGCAGGCAGCGTGGCTTCACCCTGATCGAGATCATGGTGGTCGTGGTGATCCTGGGGATTCTGGCGGCGCTGGTGGTGCCCAAGGTGCTCGATCGCCCGGACCAGGCGCGGGCCACGGCTGCCAAACAGGACATTGGCGGGCTGATGCAGGCCCTGAAACTCTACCGCCTCGACCACGGCTCGTATCCCAGCATGAACCAGGGCTTGAAGGTGCTGGTGGAGCGCCCGGCAGACGCGAAAAGCAGCAACTGGCGCGCCTACCTCGAACGCCTGCCCAACGACCCGTGGGGCAACCCTTATCACTACCTCAACCCAGGGGCCAACGGCGAAGTGGATGTGTTCTCCCTCGGCGCCGACGGGAAACCCGAGGGCGACGGCGTGAATGCCGATATCGGCTCCTGGCAGTTATAAGGCCGGCGATGAACAGCCATTCGCCCCCAGCGGCGAAGCAGCGCGGCATGGCGATTATCAGCGCCTTGCTGATCGCGGCCGTGGTCGCGGTGATTGCCGGTGCGATGCTCACCCGGCAGACCGTGTTCACCCGCAGCCTGGAAGCCGAACAACTGCGTATCCAGGGGCAATGGTTGTTGAATGGCGGCCTGGAAACCAGTCGCCAGATCCTTTGGGACGCACGCCGCCAGGACGTCTTGACCCGGCTCGATCAACCGTGGGCACGCCCCCTCGGCGGTGCTTTCGAGGGGCGGATTGAGGATGAGCAGGGCAAGTTCAACCTGCGCAACCTGGTGACCCAGCAACACCCGGACGCCGTGCAATTGCAGAGCTTCGAACGCCTGTGCCAATTGATCGGTATCGACCCGGCCGTGAGCCGCCGCATCAGCCGGCGGGTGATCGACTCATACGACCAGCGCGAGGTCAGCACCTCACTCACCGGTGGTTTCAACAGCAGCCGGGATACCTCGCCCGGTGCAGCGGCGCCATTGATTCCAGCCAAGTACCCGATGCTGCGCAGCCTCACCGACCTCAGCGCTATCGAAGGCCTCGACCCGCGCCAGCTGCGACGCATGGCGAGCTACGTCAGCGTGCTGCCCGGCAATACCTGGGTCAACGGCAATACCGCCAGTGCCGAAGTGCTCAGTAGCGTGGTGCCGGGGCTCAGCCTGTCGCGGGCCCAGGCACTGGTGGCCGAGCGTGACGGCGGGCGCTGGTTTATCAATCGCGGGGATTTCGTCAACCGGTTGCGCATGCCACAGGTCGCGGTGGACACGGTGCAGGTGGGCATCACCAGTGAGTGGTTTCGCGTGCTGGGCCAGGCCCGTCGCGAGCAGCGTCGGGTAACGCTGGAGGCGTTGCTGTATCGCCCCGAAGACCGTCAGCCCCAGGTGATCTGGTCGCGGGTGGGCGTATGAAGCGTTTGCGCATTGCGTTGCCGCCGCTGGATCAACTCACCACCGAGAGCCCGGTGCAGTTCGCCTGGCTGGACCGCGCCGGGCAGGTCAGTCAGCAAGGCGAGAGCAGCCTGGCGCAACTGGCGAATAACCCGGCGGCGTTTTTCCTGCACCCGCGGGACAGCCTGCTGACCAGCCTGGAGCTGCCGCAATTGCCCTCCGCCAAGGTCGACGAC
This sequence comes from Pseudomonas sp. AN3A02, assembly GCF_011765255.1. Classification (NCBI taxonomy): domain Bacteria; kingdom Pseudomonadati; phylum Pseudomonadota; class Gammaproteobacteria; order Pseudomonadales; family Pseudomonadaceae; genus Pseudomonas; species Pseudomonas sp. AN3A02. The sequence goes on along the minus strand of NZ_JAARNI010000002.1, from coordinate 1,031,158 downwards.
GCGGTGACCTGTGCGGCCCAGGCATTGATCCTTGGCCCGGTGGAATTGATGCATGTGGCCCACGGTCCCCGGGAAAGCAGCGGCCTGGTGCAGGTGGGCTGGTTGCCCAAAAGCAGCCTTGAACACTTGGGCCGGATAACCACCCAGCTGAAAATCAAAGTGCGCGGGCTGTACCCGGCGCCGTATGCGTTGCCGGTCGGCGAGCAACCGAGCGCGGCATTCAGCGACGGGCATTTACTGCTGCGCCTCAGTGTCCAGCAGGGTGCGGTGCATCCGTTGGGACAGCCCGCGCTGGATGATCTGCTGGCCACCGGCGTCGATGTACATCAAGTGACAGGCGATGCCCGTTGGCGTGGGCCATTGCCGGGCTGGGGGTTGCACGGTCGGCTTCAGCAGGCGGCAACCGGAGGCTGGGGCAGGGCGGCGGCGTGCACAGCGCTGGCGGTCGCCATCTGGACCCTGGGACTGAACCTCTACGCCGCCCGCCAGGTCGACGAAGGCCAACGCCTCAAGGCGCAGATGAACCAGCAAGTGCGCCAGGCCTTCCCCGAGCTGCCGGTAATTCTCAACCCGCTGCAACAAGCCCGTCAGCAATTGGCCGCACGCCAAAGTGGCGCTGCGAACGAGCCTGGTCAACGCTTCACCGGCTTGCTCGCGCTGGCGGGCAGCAGCCTGCCGTCCATGGCGGGCGGCGTCGAGAGCCTGACCTACGAAAAAGGCCGTCTGCAGGTGAGCCTGCTGCCCGACACCCGCAGCCCGGCGCTGGCGGCTGACGGGCAGGCGCTGCTGGCCCAGGCCGGGTTCGGCGCCACCCGCGACGACCAGGGCTGGACCGTCGGCCCGCTCGCCGAGCGCGTTGAAGCCGATACAGACGATGCGGACGACGAGGCCGAAGATGAATAAGCGCTGGCAGCTTCTGCGCAGCCAGGCCCAGGTGTTCTGGAATGGCCTGGCCGTACGTGAAAAACGTCTGCTGGTGGGTGCCGGTCTGGTGCTGGCGTGTCTGTTGACCTGGTTGCTGTTGATCCAGCCACCGCTGAAGAAGATCGATTACTGGCAAGCCGAAACCCCGAAACTGCGCAGTCAGGCCGAGGCCTTGCAGGTGCTGCTGCAAGGCGTCGCGGCAACCCCGCGCAGCAATGACCTGGAAACCGCCTTGCACCAGTCCCTCGACAACGCCGGCTTGCAGGGCCGCTATCAATTGCAGGCGCAGGACACCGGCAGTTGGAGCCTGACCCTCGAGGAGGCCCCGGCGGATGCCGTGATCGACTGGCTGCTGGCCAACCCCCGGCCATTCTCCCTGGACGTCTCCGAGGCCCGCCTGCAACGCGCAGGCGCTGCCACCCCTTCAAACTCGGCCGGCGCTTTGTCCGGGACCGTTCGCATGGATCAGGCGCCTGGCGCTAAGGAAGCTTCATGAAGTGGTCATTGCCCAACGCTGCGCCTTACCGCAAGGTCGCTCCTTTGCTGTTGCTGGCGCTGGGAGCGTGCAGCAATCCCCAATCGCCCACGCCGCTGCTGGTGGACAGCGAACTTGGCCAACCCCTGGCCGACACCCGGCGCAGCGGCGACACAGCGTTGGACCGCCAGCGCGAACCGGTGCCGCCACCCCGAGTGCAACACCCGGTGACCAACAGCGCCCGCAGCCACGCCGCCGCCCCGGCCAAGGCGCGCAACCCGCTGGGTGATCAACCGGTGCAACTGAACTTCGTCGACGCCGACATCCAGGCCGTGGTGCGCGCCTTGTCCCGCGCCACCGGCCAGCAATTCCTGGTGGACCCACGGGTGAAAGGCAACCTGACCCTGGTCAGCGAGGGCCAGGTACCGGCGCATCAGGCCTACGACATGCTGCTGGCGGCGCTGCGCATGCAGGGCTTCAGCGTGGTCGACGTGGGCGGCGTGGCTCAGGTGGTGCCGGAGGCAGACGCGAAGCTGTTGGGCGGGCCGATCTACAGCGGCGCCAACCCGGGCGGGCAGGGCATGCAGACCCGCACCTTCCGCCTGCAATACGAAAACGCTGTGAACCTGATCCCGGTGCTGCGCCCCATCGTGTCGCCGAACAACCCGATCAACGCCTACCCGGGCAACAACAGCATCGTCATCACCGACTACGCGGAAAACCTCGCGCGAGTGGCGCAGATCATCGACGGCATCGACACCCCGAGCGCCATCGACACCGACGTGGTGAAAGTGCAGAACGGCATCGCCGTGGACATCGCCGCCATGGTCTCGGAACTCCTCGAAACCCAGGGCGCCGACCAGACCCAGAAAATCAGCGTGATCGGTGATCCGCGTTCCAACTCCATCATCATCCGCGCCGGCAGCCCGGAGCGCACCGAGCTGGCGCGCAACCTGATCTACAAGCTGGACAATGCCCAGAGCAACCCGAGCAATATGCACGTGGTGTACCTGCGCAACGCCCAGGCCGGCAAGTTGGCGCAGTCGCTGCGGGGCTTGCTCACTGGCGAAAGCGACACCGGTACCAGTGACAATGCACGGGGCAAACTGAGCAGCATGGGCGGCAACACCCAGACCGGCCAGGGCAGCCCCCAGAACAGCAGCGGCACCCCCACCGGCAGCGGCACTGCCCAGCCCAGCGGTTACGGGCAAGACACCAGTGCCGCCGGTGCTTCCTCCTCCAGCGACCAGAACACCGCGTTCAGCGCCGGTGGTGTGACGATCCAGGCGGACGCCACCACTAACACCCTGCTGATCTCCGCGCCGGACCCGCTGTATCGCAACCTGCGTGAGGTGATCGACATGCTCGACCAGCGTCGTGCCCAGGTGGTGATCGAGAGCTTGATCGTCGAGGTAAGCGAGGACGATGCCAGCGAGTTCGGGGTGCAGTGGCAGGCGGGGAATCTGGGTGGGAAGGGTGGCTTTGGTGGAGTGAACCTGGGTGGCAGCGGCTTGAATGGAACGCCTACCAGCAAGACCAGCATTGATGTGCTGCCCAAGGGTTTGAACATCGGGCTGGTGGACGGCACGGTGGATATTCCGGGGATTGGCAAGGTGCTCGATCTCAAGGTGTTGGCCCGGGCGTTGAAGAGCAAGGGCGGGACCAATGTGTTGTCGACGCCGAACCTGCTGACTCTGGATAACGAGGCGGCGAGTATTTTTGTGGGGCAGACGATTCCTTTCGTCACTGGCAGTTATGTGACCGGTGGCGGCGGGACCAGCAATAACCCGTTCCAGACGGTACAGCGGGAGGAGGTGGGGCTGAAGTTGAACGTACGGCCGCAGATTTCCGAGGGTGGGACGGTGAAGCTGGATATTTATCAGGAGGTCAGCAGTGTCGACACGCGGGCTTCGGTGGATGCCGGGACGGTGACGAACAAGCGGGCGATTGATACGAGTATTTTGCTGGATGACGGGCAGATCATGGTGCTCGGCGGGTTGTTGCAGGATGGGTACAGCCAGAGCAATGACGCGGTGCCGTGGTTGTCGGATATTCCCGGGTTGGGGGCGTTGTTCCGGAATGAAAAGCGCGGTGTGACGAAGACGAATTTGATGGTGTTTTTGCGGCCTTACATTATTCGCGACAGTGGGGCGGGGCGCAGTATTACGCTGAATCGTTATGAGTTTATGCGCAGGGCTCAGGGTGGGTTGCAGCCGGAGCGCAGTTGGGCGATGCCGGATGTGCAGGCGCCGCAGTTGCCTTCGGTGGATAAGGCGATTCCTGATTTGGGGCCTCGGGCGGTGATTCGCGTGGTGCCGCGGTGATTTGGGTTTTGGATGGGGGGTATATCCGTTGCTGCGGTAACGGCCACTTAGGGTTCCGCTCTTACAGCGGGTCACTTTTGGCAAACGCCCCAAAAGTAACCAAAAGGTCTTTGCCCCACCACTCGGTGCCTCGCCTGGGCTCGGCATGCCCGCACTCCGGCCCGATTCCGCGGGCCGCCGCGACGGGCCATCCATGGCCCGGCGCGGCTAAATCGGCTTCCCTGCCGATTTACCCGCTCCACCGTGCCTGCTTGCGGCCATCGTGGTTGACGGGGCCCGCAGATCAAGATCAAAAGCAGATCAAAAGCAAGAGCACAGCGGCCTACAGGCCGGCTTGAGTGTTAGAAGCAGAGGCAAGATCCAGAGCGAAAACAGAGCCGCTTTTCTGTAGGAGCGAGCTTGCTCGCGAAAAACCTGAGAACGCCGCGTTGAATCAGGATGCCATCGTCATCGTTAACGACCTTCGCGAGCAAGCCCGCTCCCACATTTGGACCGTGCCCGCTTTAGATTCTGATTTTGCTGTTGCTGTTGCTTCACCACACTCAAGCCGGCCTGTAGGCCGCTGTGCCCTTGATCTGCTTTTGATCTTGATCTTAGGCGCCCCGTTAAACCACGCTGGCCGAACGCAGGCTTTGGACCGTGGGTAACCCGGCAGGACGCCGGGTTAGCCGCGCTGGGCCAAGGATGGCCCATCGCGGCGGCCCACGCTCCAAAGCCGGAGTGAGGGCACTCCGAGCCTAGGCGAGGAGCCGAGTGGTGGGGCAAGAGCGTTTTGCTTACTTTTGCGCTTTTCAAAAGTGAGCCGCTGTAAGAGCGGAACCAATCGAAGCCGTTACCGAAGGAATGGATATGTACACCGCCAAACGAAGCCAAAAAGCATGAGCCTCCTGCCTTACGCCTGGGCCAAATCCCAACGCATCCTCCTCCACCCGGGAACCCAGGGCCCGACGCTGACCATCTGCCCCTCAACCCCCGGCTGGTCCATCAGCGAAGTCCACCGCCAATTCGGCCAAACCCACCTCATCCAGGTGCGCGACGACGAACTCGACGGCCTCCTGGCCAGCGCCTACGCCGACACCGGCAGCGCCGCCGCCGTGGTGGGCGCCGCCGAAAACGAAGTCGACCTCGACCGCCTCATGCAAGACATCCCCGAAATCACCGACCTGCTCGACACCCAGGACGGCGCCCCGGTGATCCGCATGATCAACGCCTTGCTCACCCAGGCCGCCCGCGACGAGGCCAGCGACATCCACATCGAACCCTACGAAACCCACTCCGTGGTGCGCTACCGCGTCGACGGCACCCTGCGTGATGTCGTGTCCCCGCGCAAAGCCCTGCACGGCGCCCTGGTCTCACGCATCAAGATCATGGCCCAACTCGACATCGCCGAAAAACGCCTGCCCCAGGACGGCCGCATCGCCCTGCGCGTGGCCGGTCGTCCCATCGACATTCGCGTCTCCACCGTGCCCACCGGCCATGGCGAACGCGTGGTGATGCGCCTGCTGGACAAACAAGCCGGCCGCCTGCAGCTGGAAACCCTCGGCATGGACCCCGCCGTGCTCGGCAAACTCGACAGCCTGATCCGCCAACCCCACGGCATCGTGCTGGTCACCGGCCCCACCGGCAGCGGCAAAACCACCAGCCTCTACGCCGCCCTGGCAAGGCTGGACGCGAGCACCAGCAATATCCTGACCGTCGAAGACCCGGTGGAATACGACCTGCCGGGCATCAGCCAGATCCAGGTCAACGCCAAGATCGACATGACCTTCGCCCTGGCCCTGCGCGCAATCCTGCGCCAGGACCCGGACATCATCATGATCGGCGAAATCCGCGACCTGGAGACCGCGCAAATCGCCGTCCAGGCCTCGCTCACCGGCCACCTGGTACTCGCCACCCTGCACACCAACGATGCCGTTTCAGCGGTCAACCGCCTGATCGACATGGGCGTCGAACCGTTCCTGCTGGCCTCATCCCTGCTCGGCGTATTGGCCCAGCGCCTGGTGCGCCGCCTGTGCCCGCACTGCAAGCAGGAAGACCTGGCCGCACCCGGCACCTGGCGACCGGTCGGCTGTGCGCAGTGCAACCAGACCGGCTACAGCGGGCGTACCGGCATCCATGAATTGTTCTGCATCGACGACGAACTGCGTGGCCTGATTCACCAGGGCGCCGGCGAACAAGACCTGAGAGCCGCCGCACGCCGCGCCGGCATGTTCAGCATGCGCGAAGACGGCGAACGCTGGGTGCGCAGCGGCGCCACCGCCCCCGAAGAAATCCTGCGCGTAACACGGGACGCCTGATGAACCGATACCGCTACGAAGCCGCCGACGCTACCGGCAAACTGGAGTCCGGGCACCTTGAGGCCGACAGCCAGAGCGGCGCCTTTGCCCACCTGCGCAGCCGTGGCCTGACGGCCTTGCGGGTGCAGATCGAGAGCAACAACCCGCAAGCCGGCGGCAGCAGCCGGTTCGGTGCCAAGCTCTCGGACAACGACCTGGCCTGGGCCACGCGGCAGCTGGCGAGCCTGCTCGGTGCGAGCTTGCCACTGGAGGCGGCGTTGAGTGCCACGGTGGAGCAAGCCGAGAAAAAACACATCGCCCAGACCTTGAGTGCGGTGCGCGCCGATGTGCGCAGCGGCATGCGCCTGGCCGATGCATTGGCCGCGCGGCCCCGGGATTTCCCCTCGATCTACCGGGCGCTGATCGCGGCGGGGGAGGAGTCCGGCGACCTGGCGCAAGTCATGGAGCGCCTGGCCGATTACATTGAGGAACGCAACAACCTGCGAGGCAAGATCCTCACGGCGTTTATCTACCCGGGCGTGGTAGGGCTGGTGTCCATCGGCATTGTGATTTTCCTGCTCAGTTACGTGGTGCCGCAGGTGGTCAGCGCGTTTTCCCAGGCTCGCCAGGACCTGCCAGGGCTGACCCTGGCGATGCTCAACGCCAGTGACTTTATCCGCGCCTGGGGCTGGCTGTGTTTTGCCGGGATCGTGGGCGGTTTCTGGAGCTGGCGCCTGTACCTGCGTAACCCCGTGGCGCGGTTGAACTGGCACAGCCGGGTGCTGCGCTTGCCGCTGATCGGGCGTTTTGTGCTGGGGCTCAATACCGCACGGTTTGCCTCGACCCTGGCCATTCTCGGCGGGGCGGGTGTGCCATTGTTGCGGGCGCTGGAAGCAGCGCGTCAGACGCTGTCCAACGACCGCCTGAGCCAGTGCGTCACGGACGCCACTGCCAAGGTTCGCGAGGGCGTCAACCTGGCGCCGGCGCTGGCGGTGGAAAAGGTCTTTCCGCCGGTGCTGATCCACCTGATCGCCAGCGGCGAAAAAACCGGGTCGCTGCCGCCGATGCTTGAGCGTGCGGCGCAAACATTGTCCCGGGATATCGAGCGTCGGGCGATGGGCATGACGGCGTTGCTTGAGCCGTTGATGATCGTGGTGATGGGCGCCGTTGTGCTGGTCATCGTCATGGCCGTCCTGCTGCCCATTATCGAAATCAACCAACTGGTGACCTGACTGCTGACGAAACGCGGTCAAAAAATGTGGGAGCGGGCTTGCTCGCGAAAGCGGTGGATCAGTCGGCACATGTGTTGACTGACACACCGCTTTCGCGAGCAAGCCCGCTCCCACATTTGAACCGCATTTCTTCAACACTATGTTCTTGCGCCTGACACGCGGGTCCCAACCTCGGGTTCCTCATTCTGTCATCTGCCCAACCCCGCCACACGGCCCGTAACGCCTCCAGCCCGGTACTCGAAATCCGCGCTGAAATCCCGCTGTCACCTCACCGCCAAACCGTCCAGAAGCATGACCAAAACACCCGAGAATCTTTTTAAAAATCAAGCCGTTCCTCCCGAGGTTTTTTCCTTTTGCTGTCATCGGATGCTGCGAGATTTCATACCCATGGCCTCACCCCTCGCTACCCCCGAACCACGGCACGGGAACGAAGCCATAGCGTCATCTACCCCAACGTACAAACACGACGAAAGGAGCTTCTTCATGTTTAAGCGCAACGTTCTCGCGGTATCCATGACCCTCGCTGCACTGTGCTCGGCCCAGGCGGCTATGGCTGACGTCAACGGCGGCGGCGCCACCTTGCCGCAACCGCTGTACCAGACCTCCGGCGTATTGACTGCCGGTTTCGCCCCGTACATCGGTGTGGGCAGCGGCAACGGCAAGGCTGCCTTTCTGAACAACGACTACAGCAAGCTGGACGCCACCGTCACCGGCAAGAACGTGCACTGGGCAGGTAGCGATTCCAAGCTGTCCTCAACCGAGCTGAGCAACTATGTGTCTGCCCATGGCGCTGCCTGGGGCCCGCTGATCCAGGTGCCTTCGGTGGCCACTTCGGTTGCCATTCCGTTCAACAAAACCGGTACAGCCGGTACGAAAGTCAACCTCAGCGTCAATGACCTGTGCGGTGTGTTCTCGGGTCGCTTGACCACCTGGGACCTGATTCCCAATTCCGGCCGCACCGGCCCGATCACCGTTATCTACCGCAAAGAGAACAGCGGCACCACCGAACTGTTCACGCGCTTCCTGAACGCCAAGTGCAGCCCGGCCCTGGAAGGCGGCACCTTCGCCGTGACCCAGGCCTTCGGCAGCAGCTTCTCCGGCGGCTTGCCGGCGGGCGCCCTCAACCCGTTGCAACAAGCCAACCCGGCCGGTGGTTTCTTCACTGACACCAGCGCTGGTGTCATGAGCACGCTGAATGCCGCTGAAGGTCGCGTCACTTACATGAGCCCGGATTACGCAGCAGCTACCTTGGCCGGTCTGGATGACGCCACCAAGGTTGCCACCGTTGCCGGTGTTTCGCCTGCTCCAGCCAACGTGTCGGCGGCCATCGGTGCTGTGGCGGTACCTGCCATCGCCAACCGTACCCTGCCAAACAACTGGGTCCCTGTGTTTGCGGCTACCACCAGCGCTACCGACCCAAGCGTAGTCGCCTACCCAAGCACCGGTTACCCAATCCTGGGCTTCACCAACGTGGTGTTCAGCCAGTGCTACGCCGACGCTAACCAGACCTCCCAGGTCCGTACATTCTTCACCCGTCACTACAACACCAGCGCGTTCAGCAGCAACGATGCGGCCATCCGCAACAACCGCTTCGTGCCACTGCCAACCACCTGGAAAACCGCGATCAACGACACATTCCTCACCGCCAGCAGCAACCTGAGCATCGGCAACGCCAACATCTGCAACGCCATTGGTCGTCCGCTGTAAGCCAAGCGTTCAACCACCCCGCAACACCGATCAGCAACGGCCTGCGCCGTTGCTGATTTTTTTGCGCTAACAGCCTCATGTGAACTTTCGATGACAGAAGTTCAGTCGCGCCCCTCGCCAACCGCCTAACCCTCATACATGAGCGTGTCTTGCCCCCGGGCGATTACAAATAAGGAAGATTGCTGATGGTCCGCTGCACACCTCCGGTTCACCTGAATGCCCGGGCGCCACGTGCCCAGACAGTTCTGCGCCTCAAGCCGCTGGCCCAGGCCATTGCCTTGTTGATGGTGGCGGGTAACGCCCATGCCGCTTCGGCGGCGTTCAGTTCCGGCTGGTTTGCCGACAAGGGCGCTTCCCAGGCAGCCACGGCGGCACGTCTTGGCGCCGGGCAGGTCCCGGGGATTCCGGCGTTGAATCAACAAGCGAAGGTCAACCAGCAGCTGGCACGGTCCATCAGCACCTTGAACAACAGCGTGGCGGCGATTGCAGCCCAGCAGGCCGCCCAGGCGGCAGGTCGGCAGGCCGCGCTTGGCCAGGTCTCGACGATTCCCGACGGCCTCGGTAAAGGTGGCCTGCAGGTCGACAACAGCCTGACCCAAGGCTGGGTCAATGCCAAAGGACCGACCCAGAGCCAGTCCGGCGGCAAGACCACGGTGAGCATCGAGCAGACCGCTGACAAGGCGATCCTCAACTGGGAGACGTTCAACGTCGGGCGCAACACCACTGTGGATTTCCAGCAGCAGTCCAACTGGGCCTTGCTCAACCGGGTCAACGATCCCAACGCACGCCCCAGCGAGATCCAGGGCCAGATCACCGGCGCCGGTACCGTGATGATCATGAACCGTAACGGCGTGGTCTTCAGCGGCACCAGCCAGGTCAACGTGCGCAACCTGGTGGCCGCCGCCGCCAACATCACCGATGAGCAGTTCACCCAGCGCGGGATCTACGTCGACATCAACGGCTCGCAGCCGACCTTTACCGATGCCGCCGGCAAGGTTGAGGTGCAGCGTGGCGCGCTGATCCAGACCCACACCCCGACGCTGTCCACCGACTCCGGCGGCTACGCCTTGCTGTTGGGTTCCGAGGTCGAGAACGCCGGCACCATCATCACCGCCAAGGGCCAGACCACCCTGGCCGCCGGTGACAGCTTTTACATTCGCCGTGGCGTAGGGACCTCGGGTAACCAGGGTTCCACCACCCGCGGCAACGAAGTGGCCACCAGCCTCAAACCGGGCAGCAGTGCGGGCAAGGTGAGCAACAATGGGCTGATATTGGCCTCCACGGGCGATATCACCTTGACGGGGCACCAGGTGCAGCAAAACGGTGTGGCCCTGGCCAGCACTTCGGTGGACACCCGAGGCACCGTCCACCTGCTCAACTCGGTCACCGATACCACGGGCAGCGTGACCCTGGGGCAGGGCAGCACCACGGCCATCCTTCTCGACAACACCGGCAACACCGCGCTTAACAGCCAGCGCGACAACGGCCTGATCAACCTCGACGGTCGCCCAGACCCGGTCAATATGGCCACCGGGCGGTTCAACAACTTGAGCACGGTGAGTGACCGCATCGACCAGTCCCGGGTCGAGATCGTCAGCGGCGGCAGCGTGGAGTTCAAGGATGGCTCGATCACCCTGGCCACCGGCGGCCAGGTCGCGGTCACGGCCGGCCAGCGCAGCCTGGTACGTGACGGGGCGATGATCGATGTGTCCGGCGCGGTGGGCGTCAAGGTGTCGATGGAATCCAACAACATCAAGATCAACGTCCAGGGTAACGAGCAGCGCGATGCGCCGGTCAACCGTGAAGGCGGGCAGTTGATCAACAACGATGTGTGGGTTGACCTGCGTGAACTGGTGTTTGTGCCGGCGGGCACCAACGGTTACGCCACCGATCGTTGGTACACCGCGGGTGGCCTGCTGGAAGTCGGCGGTTACCTCGGCACCCAAGGGCATAGCGTCAGCGAATGGATGGCCCAGGGCGGTACGCTGACGTTTACCGGCAAGGAGGTGGTGACCGAGCAGGGCGCCCAGTTCAATCTGTCGGGCGGCACGATTGATGTGCAGGATGGCTACATCCGGCAAAGCTGGCTCAAGGGCCCTGATGGCCGCCTGTATGAACTGTCCAAGGCGCCGGGGGACATTCTCTACTCGGGTTTCTACAAAGGCTTTGAAGACACCAGCGCCCGCTGGGGCCGTACCGACCATTACTACAACCCGCTGATTGCCGCGCAACAACGCTACGAGGCGGGTTACACCGTAGGCCGCGATGCGGGCAAGCTGGTGATCGGCACCACCAGTGCGGTGCTTGAAGGCCGCTTGATCAGCGACGTGTTCCAGGGCGATCGCCAGATCAATACCCCGATTATCAACATCGACGGCTATCAGCAGTCGCAGAAGGCAGCCGCCCAGCGCGCGCAACTGATCATCGGCAGCTACACGCCAGTGTTCAATAAAAGTACCGGCACCTTGCGCTACAGCCTGAACCCGGTGACCGGCGAGATTCTGTTCGAATCCGGCGCGCAAAAAATCGCCGATGGCCTGGACCTGGGCACGGCCTTGCCCGCTGACCGCCAAGGCAAGGTGATTCTTGACAGTGACCAGCTCAACGGCTTCGAACTGGGCGCGATCAAAGTCGCCGCCACACAACAGGTCAACGTCAACGGCGCGCTTAGAGTGGCCGATGGCGGCGACATCACCCTGTTTGCACCGCGGGTGACGGTCAGCGCCAATCTGACGGCGAACGGTGGCAGCATCAATGCGGGCAACCTGCTTAACCAGCCCGACAGGGATCGCGGCATGGCCGTGGGCGATGTGTACCTGCTGCCAACGGCGGGCAATCAGGCCTGGGTCAATGTGGCCGAAGGGGTCAAGCTGGACGCTTCCGGGCGCTGGAGCAACCTGGCGCAGGACGGCGTCAACAACGCCAGCGCGGCGTATCTGAATGGCGGCAAGGTCTCGCTGCGCAGCACCGGCGACCTGCAGTTGGCGGCAGGCAGTGGGGTGGACGTGTCCTCCGGGGCCACTATCGGCCTGGACGGCAAGGTCACCGGCGGCAAGGGCGGCAGCGCGACCCTGACGGCCTTGAACGCCCTTGAGCTGGGCAGTGAGATTCGCGGTTACGGCGTCAACGGCGGCGGCACGCTGGCCATACAGGCGCGCAAGGTGCAGATCGGTGACAACGCGAGTTCGCCGGGCGACGACACCCTGCACCTGGCAAGGGACTTCTTCAACAAGGGCTTCTCGGCTTACGACATTACCGGCAACGAAGGGCTGCTGGTCACTGACGGCACCCGGGTCGATGTGTCCATGCCGGTCTACCGATTGGGCGAACAGGCGCTGTCCACCCCAAGCGGCAGCGACCCGACCACGGCGCTGGAACGCTGGACACCCGAGCTGTATCAGCAGGACGCCGTCAAAGGCGTGTTGACTCAACGCCGTGGCGCGAGCCTGAACCTCAGCGCCGGTACGACGAATGCTTCAGGCGCGCTGGCCGCGACCACCGCCCTGAACGTCGGCAAAGGCGCGGTGATTAATGTGGACCCCGGCCAGGCGATCAACCTGCGCAGCATCGGCCAATTGACCGTCGACGGCACGCTCAATGCCTGGGGCGGCACTGTGAGCCTCGCGGGCTTGAGTAACACTGAGTCCTCACAAGTCGAGGGCAACGGCCATGGCCGTTCGATCTGGATCGGCGAACAGGCGTTTATTGACGTGGCCTCGCGGGCTGTAACCGCTGTCGACAATCGTGGCGGCGTGTATGGCCAGGTACGCGATGGCGGCAAGATTACCGTCGGTGGCGATATCGATCCGGCCACCGGCATCGCCAAGGCCAGCGACCTGTTTGTGGTGGTGCGCGAAGGTGCACGCCTGGACGCCTCTGGCAGCCAGGCGCTGCTCGATGTTCCGGGGCAGGGCCGCACGCGGGTGGCCAGCAACGGCGGCACTCTTGCGTTCGCGTCCAACAACGGCCTGTACCTGGACGGCAGCTTCGTGGCCAATGCCGGTGGCGCCGGCGCGGCGGGCGGGCGTCTGGCGCTGGCACTCGAGTCGCCGTTTTACTTGAAGCAGCACGTCAAAGACCGTGTGCTGCTGTTACGTGAACTGGTGATCAACCAGCAGCATCAAGCCAGCGCCTTGCCCGACACGGCAGAAGCGGCGGCAGACTCGTTGATCTACGGTCACGGCGCACTCGGCATCGACCAGATCCAGGCCGGTGGTTTTGACAACCTGACACTGCTGGTGCGAGGGGCGCTGAATCTCGACGGCGCTGCCTCGCTGCACATGGGGCAAAGCCTGCAGCTGTATTCCGGCGGTATTGGCCTGACCCGCGACGCAAACCCGACCTCGCAGATTAATCTCAGTGCGCCGCACGTGCTCCTCAGCGGCTTGCTTGAGCCGGACAGGTCCGGGATGGAAGCGTGGACCCGGGCGAACATCGGCGATACTTCGCCGACGTTTCGCAGCCAGGGCTTGTTGACCGTCGACAGCGACTTGCTGGACATCCGCGACCGCTTCACCTTTGGTGCCGATCAGGGCTTCGATCAGGTTCGGCTCAACAGCAGCGGCGACCTGCGCTTTCTCGCCGGGCGCGATGGCGGCAATACACCCAGTGGTTTCAGCACCGTCCTGAGTTCAGCAGGCGACATGACTCTGCGCGCCGCGCGTATCTACCCGGGCTCCGAGATCAAGGCCCAAGTGCTGGTAGGCAGCCTCGGCAACAACGGCAATCAACTGATCTTCGACCCGACTCGCACCCTGACGATCGAGAAGGTCGGCGATGACAACGGCGTTGCCCCGGACTCGGTATTCGGGCGCCTGCAAGTGGGCGCTGCCACCATCAGGCAGGGCGGTGTATTGCGTGCGCCGCTGGGGTTGATCGAACTCGGCAACCTGGGCAGCACCAAGGTCGAACTGCTGCCCGGCAGCCTGACTTCGGTCAGCGCCAAGGGCCTGGTCCTGCCGTATGGCGGCACCGTGGATGGCCAGGTTTATCGCTATAACGGCAAGACCGTGGTCTTCACCGGGCAGGGCGGGATCGGCGCTACCAACGGTGGAGAACTGTCGGTCGGGGTGATTCTGGGGGGCAAGTCGGTGGACGTATTGCCCGACGCCACGCTGGACCTGTCCGGTGGCGGAGAATTGCTGGGGGCCGGCTTTATTTCCGGGCGCGGCGGTTCTACCGATGCGCGTTTCAACCCGCTGGTGCAGTTCGGGGCCAATGGTGGTTTCACCTTGCCGGGGCTGAGTACAAACCCGGTCTATGCCATCGTGCCGGGGGTTCAATCCGGCTATGCACCCGCCACCGGCGAAGCCGGCGGCAGTACCCCGCTGGTGGGCCAGCAGATCAGCATCGTGGCCGGGGTTCCGGGCTTGCCGGCAGGCACTTACACCTTGATGCCGTCCACCTATGCCTTGAAGACGGGGGCGTTCCGGGTGGAGATCAACGGGCTCGCCGCCCAGGGCAGTGACGGCAGCACCACGCTGATGCGCAACGGTTCGTGGTCGACGGCCGGACAACTGTCGATTATCAACACCGGCATTCACAACAGCGTCAACAGCCAGGTGATCCTGACCTCGGCCGACACCTTGCGCCGCTACTCGCAGTACAACGAAACCAGCTACGCCCAGTTCGCGATTGCCGACGCCACGAGGCTCGGTGTGCCACGGCCGATGCTGGAAGTGGACGCCAAAACCCTCAAGCTGGGGTTTAACGGCGGCGGGGGCAAAGAGACGTTCTCGTTCCAGGGCATTGGCAACTTTGAAGCCGCCAAAGGCGGCTATGGCGGCACCGTGGGGGTGATCAACCTGGGCGGTGACACGGTTGAGAGCCGAAGCACCCAGATCGTTGATGCCAATAGTCCCTTGGCAGCCTACGAGGGCCTCACGCTCACCGCCCAAAGCCTTAATAATCTGGGCGCAAAACGCCTGGTTATCGGTGGCCTGCCCCAAGTCGAATATGGGCGTAACGGCAATATCATCAAGTTCCCCTTTGGTGCCAACGCCGCGGGTAATGGGGTCACCCTGCGCAGCGGTGCAACCCTCTCGGCACCGGAAGTGATCATGGTATCGGGCCGCGGCGACATCGTGGTCGAGCAGGGCGCGTCGATCAGTACCCTGGGGCGTGGTGCGGCGATCTACGACGCCCGTGACGGTTTTGTTTACCAGGGTGTGCCGAGCATGTTGGCCGTATCCAATGGCCTGCTCAATGTGCTGCCTTACGTAAACACCGGTGCCAATCCTTCGGGCGGTATCAAGATCGGTGTGTGCCCGAGCGGCAATTGCTCGGGCCAGACCACGCTCTATTCCGAGGGCAGTCTCGTCGCTGCGACCGATACAGCGCTGCAGCTGGACGACCAGGTGCGCTACGGCACGCGTCACCTGGCGCTGGCCCTGAGCAATATCAACGTCGGCAGCGCGGCGGGGCTGGCCGATGCCGCCGCGCGCAACGTGCTGCCATCGGGCCTGACCCTCAACCAGCAAGTGCTCGAACGCTTGCTGCGCGGTGACACCCAATCGGGTGCCCCGGCCCTGGAAACCCTGCAACTGTCGGCCGGCCAGGCGTTCAACTTCTACGGCACCACTACCCTTGATACCTACGATTCGGTGACCGGCAAGTCGTTGCTGAGCAACCTGGTGCTGTCGACGCCGGCGATCTACGGGGCGGGCAATGCCGATGATGTGGCGACCATTCACACCGCCAACCTGATCTGGCAAGGCGCCACAGGCGCACCGGGCGCAGTGATTGCTGACGGCGCCGGTCATGGCAGCGGACGCCTGGATATCAAGGCCGAGCGTATCGAGTTCGGTTATGGGGCGTTTGCCCAGCGCGATACCAACACGGTCTTTGATCGCTTGGTACTGGGCTTTACCAACGTCAACCTGAATGCCAGCGAGCGGATCACGGCCAACCACAAAGGCAGCCTGTCGGTGTATCAACGCCAGGGCGCGTATGACCCGGTCAGCGGTTTTGCCTACAGCGGCGGTAACCTCAACATCGTGACGCCGCTGATGACCGGTGAAGGCGGTTCGCTGAACCGCATTACCGCTGGCGGCACGCTTGATGTCGCAGGGGCTGCCGACACCCGTGGTGCGGTCACCGGCTACGGCGGCGAACTGTCGTTCAAAGGGCAAACCGTCCGCTTGGCGACCGCCGTGGTATTGCCCAGCGGCAAGGTCACGCTGCAAGCCACTGACGATCTGGTGTTGACCGATGCAGCGTTGCTCGACGTGGCCGGTCGTGCGGAGGTGTTTAACGACATCACGAAATATGGCGCAGGCGGCGATGTGCTGCTGGACAGCCGCAACGGCAATATCCGCCAGGCGGCGGGCTCGACCATCGACCTCTCGGCCAGGTACAACCAGGGCGGCAAATTGCGCGCCGTGGCGGTGAATGCGGCGGGCGGGTTGGTCGACCTGCAAGGCAAGATCCTGGGAGGCAGCAGCGGTTACTACAACGCCGGTGGCACCTATGTGCCGTATCAAGGCGGGGTTGTGGAAATCCAGGCCCAGCGCCTGGGCGCCAGTGGCTCGCTGGATCAGCCATTTGCCGCACTCAACCAGCGCCTGAACGAGGGCGCCGTGTTCGGCGGGCGCAGTTTCCAGCTCAAGCAAGGCGACCTGACCATCGGCAACGGCCTCAAGGCCAACACCATCAACGTCTCGGTAGACAACGGCAGCCTGCGCGTCAGCGGGCGGGTGGACGCCAGCGGTGAGCGGGTCGGCAGCATCAACCTGGCCGGCAAAAACGGCCTGACCCTGGACGGCAGCGCGGTGCTGGATGCCCACGGCAGCCAAGTGCGGGTCGACAGCTACGGCAAGATCATCGACTCACCGAACCGGGCGATGGTGGTACTGGGTTCCGGCAGCGGACAACTGACCCTGGCCGATGGCGCGACCATCGACCTGCGTCACGGCACGGCTGGCACGGCAGGCAATGACGGACGCAATCGCGGCACCCTGGAATTGAACGCGCCGCGCATCGACAACAATGACATCGCCATTGATGCACGAGGCAACCTGACGATCAAAGGCGCGCGTGCGATCACCCTCAACGGCATGGTGACTTACGACGACGCGCCGCTGATGACCGCCCCGACCGCCAGCGGCAGGCCGTACCAAGTCATCGATCAGGCGTATCTGGATGCCAAGCACGTGTTGAGCACGGCTTTTATCAACGCCGCGTTGCAAAACACCAACCTGCTGAGCAACAAGCTGGCCGGTTTGAACAACTCCACTTACGCCGACGCCTTCCACCTGCGCCCGGGCGTGGAGATCATCAGCAAGACCCCGGACGGCGACCTGGTGGTGCAGGGTGATGTCGACCTCTCCGGTTATCGCTACGCCAGCCTCAACCCCAACACACAGAAAACCTCGGTGTATGGCTCGGGCGAGGCCGGCAGCCTGACCTTGCGGGCCGGCGGCGACCTGAACATCTATGGCAGCATCAACGACGGCTTCTCGCCGCCACCGGAAACGATGAATGACAAGGGCTGGCTGTTGTTGGCGGGCCGGGACTTTGCCGGCGGCGAGATCATCGTGCCAGGCAATGGTGTGGTCTTGGCCGATGGCACCACCTACCTGGGCGGCTCGGTGCTGAACTACGACTTGCCGATCAAAGGCATGACCGTCGTCGCCGGCACTCGCCTGCCCACACGGGCAACGCTGGCCCAGGACCTGACCTTGCCCGCAGGCACCGTGCTCGCGGCAGCGGTCCTCGATGCTTCAGGCAATGTGCTGTTGGCGGCCGGTACGCTGTTGAACCAACCCTATGCCCTGCAAGCGGGCGTGCAACTGGAAGCCGGTAGCTTGCTGACCCAGGCCACCCAACTGCGCGCCATGACCTGGCCCAAAGGCGTGCCGTTGCCGGGGTTGAGCGGGGCGCTGGACGGTGGCCAGAATGTCGTCACCCTTGATGGCGACATTGCCCTGGCGCGTGGCGCGCTGATTCCGGTGGGCACCGACGTCAAGCTGGTGGGCGGGGTGGGTTCGATCGAGTTGCGCCCTGAAGTGGCCGGGCGCCAGGGGAAACTCTGGGCCATTGCGCCGATGCTGGCCGAAGGTTCGCAATCCTGGTCATTGCGTCTGGTGGCGGGGGCTGACACCGAGGCTGCGGACAGTCGCCTGCTCCAGCCTGACCCGAGCAGCGGCACGCTGCGCTTGGCCGACAGCCACTACGGCATGTTCGCCAAGGAAGTGCCGCCCAAAGGCGTGCTGGTGTGGACCGCTTTTGCGGTCGAAGACCTTGCCAATAACGGCGTGGAAGTCAAGGAAGGCGACCCGGTGGATCAAGCGATCCTCGATCAATTTGGCCTGGGTTCGGTTGCCGATTTCTGTAGCAGTAGCCCGGAATATTGCTCGGCCAAAGCGGGGTTTGCGTGGAGTCAGGAGGCTGAAACAGCGCTGGCTGAGCAAAACATTATTGTTAAGGCCGGAACGGCGATGGATGACGCCTGGATGCTGGAGATGACAGGCCAGACAGTGGCGCAATTTTGCCTGGATACACCGTCGTTCTGTGTGGCCCTGAGCGCCAAGGAATACGCGCCGACCCCATCAAACTCGCTGTTCAGCGTGGTGCGTACCGGCACCGGTGACCTGGAACTGCTGAGCGCAGGCAACCTGAGTGTGAACTCGACCTACGGTGTGTACACGGCGGGCACCTCGTCCACCACCACTGAGGCGGGTGACCCTTTCAACCAACCGCGAGCCCTGGCGGGCACCACCACGGTACTCAAGGATCCCAACAGCTACTTCGAACAGTTCGTCAACGGTGGCAGCCAGAGCCTGTACCGCGCCTGGTACCCGGAGGCGGGCGGTAACCTGACGCTGAACGTCGGTGGCAACCTGACCGGCCAGATGGATGCCGGTGGTCTCTCAGTCCCTTCGCGCCCAGACCCTTATGACGGCGGCAGCAATACGGCCGATGTCGGCAACTGGCTGTGGCGCCAGGGCAGCGGCAATCTGGCAACCGGCGGGCAGGCCCAGCCTACGGCGTGGTGGATCAACTTTGGCACCTACACCAACATCGCCGCTGACAACCTGATTGGCTTCACCGGTTTCGGTACCTTGGGCGGGGGCGACCTGGACGTAAACGTGGGCGGCGATGCGGGCTCGTTGAAAATCCCGAATTTTGTGGGGGACGTCACCAACAAACGTACCCAGGGCCTGGTGCTGGCAGTCGGCAGCACCGGCCGGGTAAGCAGCGACGGCACCCTGCAACTGACCGGTGGCGGTGACATGCGGGTGCGCGTCAGAGGTGCGCTCAACCCTGTCGCCACCCTGGAGGTTCCCGACAGCCGTAACGGCGTGCTGGTGAATACTCGCGGCAATGTGCAAGTGCAGGCCGCCAGCATCGGGCGTATCGACTTGCAGTACAGCACCACTAACCAGGTGCCCGGCGAGGTAAGGGCGGTTGAGCCTCTGCGCTCTAACCGCAGTACGCCACAAGGTGGGCTGACCCTGGTGGCAGGCGATTCCACGTTCAGCTTGCATACCCTGGACGACCTGGTGCTGCAGACGGTTGAAGATGCCGGGCGTGTGCGCCAGTACAACCGCTCGGCCTTCAGCCGTGACGGGGTGAATGGCGGCTCCAGCAGTTGGTTCACGTTGTGGACCCCCAACACCGCCATCGATCTGTACGCCGAAGGCGGCAACCTGACGCCGTTTGTCGGCGCTGTGACCAACACGGATTTGGCGGTGGTCTATCCATCGATCGTCAGGGCGACTGCGGCCAGTGGCAGCCTTTACTACGGCAAGGCCGCCACGCTCAATGATGTCGCCGGTTATCGCTATCCGCTGCTCCTGGCCCCCGGCCAAAACGGGCAATTGCAGTTCCTGGCGCAGGACTCGATTTACGCCGGTGGTTTTACCGTCACCCAATCCGGTGCGGCACCGAGCAGCATGGCCACCCCCTGGAATCCAGCCATTGTTGCCACCCTCGGCACGCAGAACTACGGCAATACGTCCAGCACCGGCAACTACAACACCTACGGCAATCAGGGGCTGTCGTTGTTCGCTTTCGGCCCGGGCACAGCGTCTGAACCGTTGAGCAACACCGCTGATCCGTCACGTTTCTACGCCCTGACCGGGGATCTGGTTGGCGTCAGCAGCGGCCGGATCATTGGTTTCAATAACGCGAATCTGCCCCATGCCGGCGAGACCTGGTACGAAGGCAGCCGGCCGGTGTGGATGATGGCCGGGCGCGATATCGTCAGCAGCGGTGCCAACCCCAACGACAACGGCGAGATCAATCTGGGTGTGCTCGCCACGGGCAACCTGTTCGTCCACAACAACAAGACCGACCTCTCCATCGTTTCCGCCGGGCGCGACATTATCTACAGCAGCTTCAACATCGCAGGGCCTGGCGCACTGGAGATCACGGCCGGGCGCAACATCGTGATGGACGACCAGGTCAGCGTGACCAGTCTCGGCCCGATCATTGCCGGCGACGTGCGTCCGGGCGCTAGCATCGTGATGCAGGCCGGTGCAGGTGCCAACGGTGCGGATTACCGGCGCTTTGTGGCGGCTTACCTCAACCCGGCGAACCTGATTGCCGTGGGTGAACCGCTATCGGCATCGGGCCGCAAGGTGGCGAAGACCTACGAAAACGAATTGGTGGCGTGGTTGACCGAGCGCTTCGGTTTTGCCGGTGACAGCGAGCAGGCCCTGGCGTACTTCATGCAATTGCCCGCCGAGCAGCAGCGCGTGTTTGCCCGTGAGGTGTACTTCGCTGAACTGCAGGCGGGCGGGCGCGAGTACAACGAGAGTGGCGGTGTACGGCAAGGCAGTTATGCCCGGGGGCGGGCAGCGATTGCGGCACTGTTCCCGGAGAAGGACGTGGCCGGCAACACCATCACCTACCAGGGCGATATCCGCCTGTTTGGCGGGGCGGGTGTACACACCGACTTTGGCGGCTCGATCCAGATGCTCACCCCGGGCGGTAGCCAGACCTTCGGTATCGAAGGCGTGGCACCACCGGCTTCGGCGGGCGTCATTACCCAGGGCACGGGCAACATCCAGCTGTATTCCCTGGGCAGCATCCTGCTGGGCCAAAGCCGCATCATGACCACCTTTGGCGGCTCGATCATGGGCTGGTCTGGCGAGGGCGATATCAACGCCGGTCGCGGTTCCAAGACCACCGTGGTGTACACGCCGCCCAAGCGTGTCTATGACAACTGGGGCAACGTGACCCTGTCGCCGGCGGTGCCGAGTACCGGGGCGGGGATTGCCACGTTGAACCCGATCCCGGAAGTGCCGGCGGGGGACATCGACCTGATTGCGCCGCTGGGCACCATCGATGCGGGCGAGGCGGGGATTCGGGTCTCGGGCAACATCAACATCGCCGCGTTGCGGGTGGTGAACGCGGCGAATATCCAGACCCAGGGCAAGTCATCCGGGGTGCCGGTGTCGGCGGCGGTGAATACCGGGGCGATGAGTTCCGCCAGTGCGGCCGGCGCAGCGGCGTCCCAGGCGGCGGAGGATGCGGCGCGCAGCCAGCAGGCGGCGGCCAAGCAGGGCCGGGCGTCGATTGTCACGGTGGAGGTGTTGAGTTTTGGCAGTGAGCCGGTGCAGCGCGGGCCCCAGGAACAGCAGAAGACCTCGGGCTACAACCCCAACAGCCCGGTGCAGGTGCTCGGTGCCGGGCCATTGAGTGACCAGGCGCGGGCGCGGTTGACCGATGAGGAGCGTCAGCAGATCAGTTTGTAGTGTTAGAAAAGGACCTCTCGTTGTATTTGGGGCGATCATTGATCGCCCCTTTTTTGTTGGCTGTCTTTGTAGGAGCGAGCTTGCTCGCGAAAAACCTGAGAGCGCCGCGTTCATTCAGGATGCCCGCGTCATCGTTAACGACCTTCGCGAGCAAGCCCGCTCCCACATTTGGACCGTGCCCGCTTTTGATTTGGCTTTTGCTCTAAAACACTCAAGCCGGCCTGTAGGCCGCTGTGCCCTTGATCTGCTTGTGATCTTGATCTTAGGCGCCCCGTTAAACCAGGCTCCAAAGCCTGCGTTCGGGCACACCGAGCCCAAGCGAGGTGCCGAGTGGTGGGGCAAGAGCCCTTTTGGTTACTTTTGGGGCTCTTTTCCAAAAGTGACCCGCTGTAAGAGCGGAACCAATACCCGCCATCACCCAAATAACGGATATACACCCAGCAGCGAACTTGCTCGCGAAAAACCTGAGAGCGCCGCGTTGAATCAGGATGCCAGCGTCATCGTTAACGACCTTCGCGAGCAAGCTCGCTCCTACAGAAGGCCTTCAGGGTTGGTCCTTGAGGGTCTGGAAGGCTTTCACGCGCTTGACCAGGCTTTTCTTGCTGGCCGAGTCGGCGCTGTTGAACAGGAACGAAAAGTCCGAGGCCAGCGTGGAGCTGCCGGCGATGGTCGCGTACTGATGACAGGCGTTGCAGTTATCGCCCTGGACGTAGGTCTCCAAAGTGGTGTTGGCCACCGGTACGTTGCCCTCGCTGATATACGGCCCGTAGGACAGCGGCACCGGCGCACCGACACCCGGTTCCGGTTGGATGGGCGGGTTGGGGCTGAGGGTCCAGAGTACGTTGATCAGTTTGTAGTACTGGAACACCGACTTGCCCTGGCTCTGCTGGGCGAAGTTGGCCTGCACCGCGCCGTTCAGGGCCTGCAGTGCGGTGGGCAGCGGATGTTCCCGGGTGGTCTGCACGGGCGCATCCCGTGGAAACGGCTCGGTGCAGTCGCGGTCGGGATGCTGCTGTTTGCACTGGATACGCGCCACGTTTGGCGTGCATTCGGGGCCGGTACCGCAGTTGGGGTTGTTGAAGGCAAAGCCGTCGGGCGGCGTCTGTTGTGGCGGCACCTGGTTGGGCTCCGGCACGTTGTCCACCTGCTCGAAGGTGGTCCAGATGAAGTTGGGTGAGGCCTGGGTCTTGTTGATGATGTGCAGGCCCACCAGGCCCACCACTTGCTGGGTGCACTGCAAGGTGGCCGGGTTTTTCAGCCAGGCGACGGTGGTCAGGTAGCGTCCGTAAAGCTCGGGTTTGCCAGTGAGGATCCGCCACGCCGCCTTGACCTCCAAGGCCCCCAGTTGCTCCTGCGGCACCGGGTTGGTCGGCAGCGAGCGCATGGGTTCACCGATAGGCAGGGAAAGCCCGCCCGGGTTCTGGTTGTTGAGGTTCTGCGCCACTGTCAGCTGGTTGGCTGCGTCGTACAGGCCTTTGCTGACGATGTAGTCGAACTCGGCCTTGCCCACCTTGCGTTCAAAAAACACCAGGTTCTGCGACTGGTCCGTCAGCCAGCCGCCGGAGGCTTCCATGATCGGGTCGGGAATCGAGGCGAGGGTGCCGCTGGACAAGTGAAAACCATGCCGGGCGTTGATCGCACTTTCGGAGGTGGCGGTCATGAACTTGCGCGCACCCACCGACATCGCCTTGAGGCTGCCCTGGGTGCTGCAATTGGACGGCACCAGGGTTTGCACGCCCCAGCCGGTGGGCGCGGGCGCGCCCGGCAGGAAGATATCGTTGGCGTCCTTGTAGCTGGCCCATACCGGCGCCACGCTCATTGGCTGGCCGGAGGCGGGCGGTACACCGAATTGCGCCGGGGTACTGTTCATGTCCGGCTCACCCGCGAGGGCGGGCGTGGCGGGCCAACCGGGATTCACCGGCCAGTTCAGGGCAATGAACAACTGCCAGCCAAAGCAATTCATAAAGCTCTGACCGGTGGCGTTGAAGTTGTTGACCGGCAGGAATCCGCCGCTTTTCGGGTTGAACACCAACTGTTGCTGCACGCAGGCGTCGGCGTCGGAAGTGGGGGATGCGTAGGCGGCCTGCATGGCGAACAGGCTCAGCACCACACTGGTCAGCAGCGATAAAACACTCAAACGTAACCTGGACATCATCGCGTTCCTTGCAAGCAGGTGAAGCCGCACCCTGGGTGGGTGCGGCTGATGGGCGGTATCAGTCAGGCGCCAGGCACCAGCGCCAATCCGGATTCCCATGGGTGTTCCGTTGCGCTTGGGTTATCGGCTTCGCCCGGGTTGAGCGCGCGCACCGTCACCAGCCCCGGTGCGGCAGTGGGGCTTACGGTGATGGTCAGCAGGTAGCCCTGGGTGCCACCGGAGTTGGTTTGCCCGGGGATGGCCGAGGCATCCGGCAGGAACCGGGTGACCTGCGCCGTCACCCCTGGATTGGAAAACTGCACCCGCGCCGTCTCGGCGGTGGTCTTGAGGTCGGCGCCTTGCACCACCAGGGCAAACTGCCCGCTGGTGCCGGGAGCGAGCCAGGCCGGCAAGTCGGTAGGCGACTGCCCGTAGAACAGATCCACCGGCAGCAGTTGCACCGGCCAGGGTTGCACGCCGTTGACCCGATCCGTCACGCAAGGGCAGGAATCCGGCGTCGGGCTGATCGGCGTGGTGGTCACACTCAGGCCCACCAGTAACTGCTGGGCAATCACCCACACATAGTCGATCGACTGGCCGCTGATGGTGATGTCGTTGATCGAGAACCCGGCGCTGACCGGCACTTCAAACACTGCTTGCAGGATCTGGTCGGAGCCGTTGACGGCGGATTTGGCGGCGCCACGGGTAATCTTCCAGTACTGGCTGACGTCCTGGCCTTGGGGGCCTTTCCACGCCGAGAAGTCGGTGGGTTGTTGCAGGTACAGGCCGATGGGATTGGTCAGGGACAGCCGGTTATTCACCGCCACGCCGTTGGCCGAGAAACCGATATGCGGGTCGGAGTTGCGGTAGTTCTGCCCGTATTGCGCGCAGCAGATCAACGCCTCGGAATTCTGGCTGCTGCTTACCGGCCGCAGAATGGTCGCGGCGGCGGCCAGGTACACCTCGGCACTCAGGGTGTTGGGACCGGAGGTCAGGTGCATCGCACCGCCGTATTGGCCAGGTACGCAGGCGGTGCCGGCGTTCCATTTGTTGACGGTGTCGTAGGCCGGTTGGCCGGTGGTGGGGTCGATGACCGGATCGCCGGTTTTGCCGGTCGGGCAGTCGGCGGTGTAGCGCAGGTAGAGGTCTTCGAGTTGCACCTGCGGGTCGATGTAGTCGCGATACAGCCCCAGTACCGCATTCGGATCGATGCGCCACATGGCCAGGAAATACGCCGGGTTTTCGCAGGTGAAGGTGATCTTGCGCATGTTGCCGTCGGCATCACGCACGATGGACCACTCGCAGTATTCGTCAAGCCAGCCACGCGGGCCAGATGGCGAGAAATCCTTGTACTTGCCTTGCCAGTCGATGCTGGGGCAACGGGTGGCGGGCAATTGCAACAGGGTGCCTTGCTTGTTCGGATCGTAGAGCGTGTAGAGGGTGTTGTTGAGGGTGATCTGTCCGTTGTCGGTCAGTTCCATCACCTGTTGCAGGGTCATGGCCTTGCCGCCCAATTGCGGGATTACCGCAGTGCCGTTGTTGTAGAAAAACGTCCATAGCCGGTTGGGGAAGGGCGCCCAGATGATCGCCGGCAGGGTGGTGGGGCCGTAGCCTTCCACCAGCGGGTTGTAATAGCCCGAGCGCGGCGCGTCATACAGGCCCGACCACGGGTTGCCGATGATCGCGGATTGGGTCCAGCCGGTGAGGTCGTTGTTCCAGTCTGTTTCAAACTGCGGCAACTGGTTTTCCAGGCCCAGCTTGTTGTAGTCCTTGGGTGCCTGCCCGGCGGGGGAGGTGAATTGTTTGAAGGGCGTGCTCATGGCGATTCTCCAGGTGTTGTGTGGGTGGAAGCAGCGCAGCAACCGGCACTGGGGGCAGGGCCGGTCATGGCCTGGCGCGGGTCGTCCCACACCAGTTGGGCGATAAAGCCTGGCAGCGGCGCGTACTCTTGCGGCGTCAACACCCGGGCACTATCGAGATGGGTTACAACCACGGACAACTGGGTAGTGTCGGTGGGAAGAAGGTTCAGCACCCTGGCATTGCGCGCGGCATTCAACGCGCGGCACACGCCGTGGGTGATGCAACGGCCCTTGTCATCCACCAGGCCCATGCCGATGCGACTGAAGCGCCCGACATAGTGCGGATTGTCGGCACTCACCTGCTGCGGTGTGGCGTCGGGCTGGTTGAGGAATACGTCGATCAGGTAGGTGTCGTGGGTGCAGCGCACATGGTCGAACACCACCCACGGCCCGAGCCCGGCCGCGTTGCCGGTGGCCGGGGCGGGTACCGAACTGTGTGGGCAGCACGCCTTCGCAGCGGCCTTGGTCGCACCAAACTGTGGGGCGACGGGCGTGCCGTAGTCGTAGCCGATATGGCGGCTGTCCTGGGCCATATCGCCCAAGGTGGTATAGCGCCAGGCATCCGCGCTGGTGAACGTGACGGTGCTGGCCCCACTCCCGGCAAACGGCTGCAGCAGGCACTGGGTGGTGTACTGCGCCGCCGGGTTGGCACGGATCCACACTTCCAGCATCCGGTCGATATTGGCGTGGTAGGAACTGAACACCGGGTCGAATGCGGTGTAGGCGTTGTCGGCCATGTCACCGCCGATCCAGCCGTGATAGTTGTCGTGGGGCTGCTCGTAGAGCCCGTCGAAATTCAGGGCGCGGTTGGGGTACAGGTGGTCTTTTTGCGGCGGGTCAAACACCGGAATATTCGCCCATGGATAACCCGGTACACCTTGAGGCTGGCTGAACGAGGTGAACTTCAGCGCGTCGACCACTTGCTGCTGGAAAATCCGGCTCATGGCATACAACTCAGTACGCTCACGGCGGAACGGCTCGCCTTGGGTATAGAACAGCGGGTTGCGCTGCACGAAGCGGCAGTCCACGCCGTTGACATCGCCCCTGGCACACACCTTCGAACTGCCGTCCTTGGCCGCCGCGTAACGCAGCGGGTTCGGCCGCACTTCACCGGTGTGCGGGTGTACGTAGGTTTCATCGAGAAACGCCTGGGGCAAACCGGCCTGGGGGCTGCCGTCGACACTGGCGTCTTCGGCCATCCAGTCCCAATAGGGAATCGCGCAGTCGATCAGCGCTTCGAGGTACAGCAGATAGGCCCGATGCCACAGGGCAAACGCTTCCTGGTAATGCAGGCACCAGTTGGTATGGATGTAGGCGTAGCGCTGCCAGGGCGAGCCGCTGTCGGGGTCGGCGACTTGCATCACATCATCCAGGCGCGAGCGGTACAGGTTCAGTTGTTCCTGTGTCAGGGCGCGAATGTCCTGACGTACCCGTTTGACCGGGTGGGGCAGGTCGGGCGGGGGAATGCGCTCGGCGACATCGAACGGCGAGCTGGGGGTCAGGCGCCAGCCCTGGTTGACCCACAGCCTGAAGGTTTCCAGTGCGTCGATGGGCCAGAACTGCTGCTGGTCGAGAGTCAGCGGCATGCTGCGGGAGGCCAGGTGCTGGTAGATGGTTTCGGACCAGGTCTTGACCGAGGCGGGGTCTTCGAGGAATACGAAGTAGGCGTTCATGCAGCCCACCCATGAGGCGGCGACGGCGGCGCGTTGGGCGGGCGGTATCCAGTAGGGGGTGCTGAAGAGGCCGTGGATGTCGGTGGCCCATGTCGGTTTCGCGACTATCATAAGATCCCTCTCATGCCGCCCCAGTGCCTGATTTGGCTGGGCTGCTAAGCTGGATTGATGTTAGTGCGCCGCTGCGCAGGATTTGTGCAAATTGGCGGGTGTTTACGGTGGATTCATTGCAGTTTTTTCAAGGAAGATATGGAAAAAATGACAGACGCCATGGATTTGAAGATTCTGGGGAAGTTGCAAAGGGATTGCTGCCAGAGTCTGGAGTTGTTGAGTGACAGTGTGGGGCTGTCGTCGACCAGTTGTTACCGGCGTATCAGGCGGCTGGAGAGTGTCGGGATCATAAAGGCGAAAGTGGCCGTGCTGGATGAGCGCAAGCTTGGGATTCAGGTGACGGCGTTCTTTTTGATTAAGCTTGATAGGGACAGTAATGATATCGACCGCAAGATGCAGCATATCCTGGCGAGTCATCCGGAGATTCAGGACTGTTATTTGCTGACCGGGGAGTTTGATTTTGTGATGGTGGCGAAGTTTCGGGATGCCACTGAGTACACTGATTATATCTATCGGTTTTTAGACATTTACCGGGATATTCCGATTCGTACTTATTCGTCTACTTTGGTGGTCAGGACGGTTAAGAAGTCCTATGAACTGCCGTTGCCGGGGGCTTTGGTTTGAGTACATATCCGTTGCTGCGGTAACGGCGGCTTATGGTTCCGCTCTTACAGCGGGTCACTTTTGAAAAGCGCAAAAGTAACCAAAACGCTCTGCCCCGCCTGTCGGCACCTCGCTTAGGCTCGGTGTTCCCTCACTCCGGCATTGCTCCGCGGGCCGCCGCGACGGGCCATCCATGGCCCGGCGCGGCTAAACCGGCGTCCTGCCGGTTTACCCGCTCCTCAATACCTGCGTTCGGCCTCGGGCTGAATGGGGCAGTCAGATCAAGATCAACAGCAGATCAAAAGCAGAGCACAGCGGCCTACCGGCCGGCTTGAGTGTTAAAAGCCAGATCAAAAGCCAGAGCGAATGCAGAGCTGTTTTTCTGTGGGAGCGGGCTTGCTCGCGAAAAACCAGAGGGCGCCGCATTCATCCAGAATGCCCGCGTCATCGTTAACTACCTTCGCGAGCAAGCCCGCTCCCACATTTGGACCGCGTTCGCTTTTGCTGTTGCTCTACAACACTCAAGCCTCCCGGCCGACTTGCTTCTCTGTAGGAGCGAGCTTGCTCGCGAAAAACCTGAGACCGCCGCGTTCATCCAGAATGCCCACGTCATCGTTAACGACCTTCGCGAGCAAGCTCGCTCCTACAGTGGATCGTGCCCGCCTTTGATTTTGCTGTTGCTTCACCACACTCAAGCCTCCCGGCCGGCTTGCTTCTCTGTAGGAGCGAGCTTGCTCGCGAAAAACCTGAGACCGCCGCGTTGAATCAGGATGCCCACGTCATCGTTAACGACCTTCGCGAGCAAGCCCGCTCCCACATTTGAACCGCGTTCGCTTTTGCTGTTGCTCTACAACACTCAAGCCTCCCGGCCGGCTTGCTTCTCTGTAGGAGCGAGCTTGCTCGCGAAAAACCTGAGACCGCCGCGTTCATCCAGAATGCCAGCGTCATCGTTAACGACCTTCGCGAGCAAGCCCGCTCCCACATTTGGACCGTGCCCGCTTTAGCTTTTGATTCTGCTGTTGCTGTTGCTTCACCACACTCAAGCCGGCCTGTAGGCCGCTGTGCTCTTGATCTGCTTTTGATCTTGATCTCAGGCGCCCCGTTAAACCACGCTGGCCGAACGTAGGCAGTACGGAGCGGGTAAACCGGCAGGACGCCGGTTTAGCCGCGACGGGGCAGGGACGCCCCGTCGCGGCGGCCCGCGGAGTAATGCCGGAGCTGAGGGCACACCGAGCATTAGCGAGGTGCCGAGTGGTGGGGCAAGAGCCTTTTGGTTACTTTTGGGCTCCTTTCAAAAGTGACCCGCTGTAAGAGCGGAACCAATAGTAGCCGTAACAAAACCAACGGATATACCCCCAACCCCCCCCCCCGCCCAAAAAAGAAGCTTTTATGACAAAAGTTCGGTAGCCCCCGGTGCCCCCAGTCTTGGCTATGTAACGCGCTCAACACCGCCAAACAGGCGATTTCAGAGCCGCAAGCAGGATGCCAGGAGTGGGGCGAATGGGAACTATGGAACGTTACTCGAAAGTCGGCATGCAGGAGCTCGACCAGCGCCTGTCAAAGATCGTCGAAGCCGCACGCAAAAAACCGGTCTCGGTCTACCGCTATGGCGCACCGTGGGTATGGATCGTCTCCCAGGACGACTGGCAAGGCGCCCTCAAGGAAGTCTCCAGCTATATCCCCGCCGGCCATTCACTGGTCCTGCTGCGCCCGCAGATCGACGAAATCCTCGACCACCACCGCGACCTGCTTCAGGCCGAACCCGGCACCCAGATCGCCCCCCAGACCGTATTGCAGATCCTGCTGCTGCAACTCCTGTACTCAGTCCCCAACGAACAGCAACTGCACGAACAACTCAACTACAACCTGCTGTTCCGCTGGTTCGTCGGCCTTGACCTGAACCAGAAAGTCTGGGGCATCAACCTCCTGCAACGCGACATCGCCACGTTCCTGAATAACCCGCAGGCGGTGCAGTTGATCCAGAAAATCATCGGTGAAGTGTTCTGTGGCGCCTTGCTGCACATGCCGGAGTTCTCCCTGAACTTCGCCCTGCTGCACACCTGGCTCGCCCGGCACGGCAACACCTCGATATCCAGCAATTGAACAGGCCAAACGCCGGGCAAACGGCGACGGCATTCATCTTGAGTAAACCAGGGGGCGGTGTGGAGCATCTGTTCAAATCAACGCTGGCGCTGTGCTGGCTGACGCTGGGCGCACTGGCGCAACCCGTGCAGGCCGAAGAGCAGGGCGCACAGCCCGAAACTCCGGCGCGGCTGGTGGACGTCAACGAGTACTTCGTGCGCGGCAATACCGTGCTCGATGCCCGCGCCATCGAAGAGGCGGTGTACCCGTTCCTCGGCCCGCAAAAGACCCTCGCCGACATCGAAGGCGCCCGGGATGCCTTGCAGAAGATCTATCAGGAACGCGGCTACCAGTCAGTGTTCGTCGAGCTGCCGGAGCAGAAGGTCGATGACGGTATCGTCTACCTGCAAGTCAGCGAAACCAAGGTCGGCCGCGTCCGCGTGGTAGTCGCCAAGCACTATTCACCGGTGGAAATCCGCGAGGAAGTGCCGGGCCTGAAGGAGGGCGCAGTCCCGGATTTCGCCAGCGTGCAAACCCAACTCGCCGGCCTCAATCGTGGTGTCGGGCGCCAGGTCACGCCGTTGGTACGCGAAGGCCAGCGCCCGGGCACCATGGACGTTGACCTGCAGGTGGAAGACCAGAACCCCTGGCACGCCAGCCTCGGCCTGAACAACGACTACAGCGCCGACACCAAGGAACTGCGCAGCGTTGCCACCCTTGGTTACGACAACCTCTGGCAACTGGGCCACAGCATTTCCATGACCTACTTCACCGCGCCCCAGGACAGCGATAACGCCAAGGTCTGGTCTGGCTCCTACACCGCGCCGTTGAGTGATCGCTGGAGCCTGCAATTTTCCGGTTATCAGTCCGACAGCAACATCGCCACCATCGGCGGCAGCAACGTGTTGGGCAAGGGCCATTCCTACGGTGTATCGGCGATCTACAGCCTGCCGGCCAGCGGCAACTGGGCCAACTCGTTCTCGGCCGGTGTGGACTTCAAGGACTTCAAGGAACAGATGAAGTTCGGCGGCAGCACGGACGATATCCCGCTCAAGTACGCCCCGCTGACCTTCGGCTACAACGGCTACCGCTACACCGAGCAGTCGCAGTTGGGGCTGGGCTTGAGCCTGGTGGTGGGCACCCGTGCGTTTTTCGGCTACGGCAGCGACGCCGAAGAGTTCCAGTACAAACGCGACCAGGCCAGCCCGAGCTTTGCGGTGCTCAAGGGCGACCTGAATTACACCTACACCTTCGGCAATGACTGGCAGTCGGCGTCCAAGGCCGGTTTCCAGTTGGCTTCGGGGCCGCTGGTATCCAACGAGCAATATTCCGCCGGCGGCGCCACGTCGGTACGCGGTTATCTCGCCGCCGAGCGCACCGGTGATGAAGGTTACCTGCTGTCCCAGGAGCTGCGTACGCCGTCCCTGGCCAAGTTCCTCGGCAGTTACGTGCAGGAGTGGCGCTTCTACGCGTTTGCCGAAGGCGCACGCCTGCGCCTGCATGACCCGCTGCCCGAGCAGGAAGACGAATACAGCCTGGCCAGTGTCGGCCTGGGCACCCGCGCCAGTTTGAGCAAGTGGTTGTCCGGCAGCCTGGATTGGGGCTACCCGCTGCTCGACGGCCCAAACACACAGAAACAGGACTCGCGACTGCACTTCAGTGTGCAGGCGACTTTCTGACCCTTTTTTTCGGAGACTGCTGACATGCAACGCCTATTTCTGAGCCTGTTGATCTGCCTGGGCTTCGCGCTCCCGGCCACCGCCCATGCCTGGTGGCAGGACGATTGGCACTACCGTAAACAGATCACGGTGGACACCACCTCCCAGGGCGCGGCCATCAGCCAGGCCTTGGGCCGCACCGCGTTGCTGGTGCGCCTGCACACCGGCAATTTCACCTTTGACGGGGTCAAGGACGACGGCGCCGACCTGCGCTTTGTCAGCGCCGATGACAAGACCGTGTTCAACCACCAGATCGAAAGTTTCGACCCGCTGATGGGCATGGCGCTGATCTGGGTGGATGTACCCAAGGTCGAAGGCGGCCAGCGCCAGGACCTGTGGATGTACTACGGCAACCAGAAGGCTCCGGCCACCGCCAACGGCCAACTGACCTTCGACCCGAATTACACCGCGCTCTACCACTTCGACGGCGCCAACGGCACGCCGCCCCGGGACACCACGGCCTACGGCAACACCGCCGTGAACGCCACCGGTGCGAGCATCGACGGGGTGATCGGCCGCGCGCTGCAGTTCAGTGGCCAGCCGTTGCTGCTGCCGGCGAGCCCGTCGCTGCAACACGCAGCGGGCGGTGCGTTTACCTTCAGCGCCTGGCTGCGCCTGGACCAGGCCGGCGGCGAGCAACTGGTCATGGCCCGTCGCGAGGGCACCCATAGCCTGTTGCTGGGCTTGAACCAGGGCATGCCGTTTATTGAAATCGACGGCCAGCGCGCCGTCTCGACCCAGCCGCTGAACCCGGGCCAATGGCAGCACCTGGCATTCACCGCCGAGGGCGACAAGGTCTCGCTGTACGTCAATGGCCGCGAGACCGCGACCCTTGCAGTGGCAATGCCGGCGTTCAATTCGCAACTGGCGATCGGCGCCGATTTGCCGGAGGCGGCCAGCGGTCACCTGCCGTTTACCGGCGCCATGGACGAGCTGCGCCTGTCCAAGGTGGCGCGCCCGGCAGCTCTGTTACTGGCCGATGCCACAGCCCAGGGCGCCGAGTCGAAACTGGTGGCGTACGGCGTGGATGAAGAACAGTCGGGCTTCGGTTTCGGCAGCCTGGGCTTCCTGCTCAAGGCCGTGCCGGTGGACGCCTGGGTGATCATCCTGGTGCTGGTGGGGATGATGTTTCAGTCGTGGTTCATCATGATTCGCAAGAACCGCCAGGTCAGCCGCGTGAGTGCCGCCAACGATATCTTCCGTGAGCAATTCGCGCAGATCGGTACGCGCCTGGAGATGTACTACGACGACGCGTTGCTGGCTGAGCGCCTGACCCATTCCTCGCTGTGGCGCCTGTACCGGGTGGCGGTCAAGGAAATCCGTACCCGCCGCGCCCAGGGCGCCGACACCTCGTCGGTCTCGGCAGCCACCATCGAAGCCATCCGCTGCTCCATGGACGGCGTGCGCACCCGGGAAAACCAGCAACTCGGCGCCAAGCTGTCGACCCTGTCCAACGCGATTGCCGGTGGCCCGTATATCGGCCTGCTCGGCACGGTGCTGGGGATCATGGTGGTGTTCCTCGGCACGGCGATGGCCGGTGACGTGAACATCAACGCCATCGCCCCGGGCATGGCGGCGGCCTTGCTGGCCACGGCCATGGGCCTGTTTGTCGCGATCCCGGCACTGTTTGGCTACAACCGCCTGATTACCCGCAACAAGGAAGTCAGCGCCGACATGCGCGTGTTCGTCGACGAGTTCATCACCCGCCTGGCGGAGATGCATGGCGAGAGCCAGCACAGCGAAGCGGCGCACCGTCGCGACCACCACGCCCACGTCCCGGCCTGAGGAGAATCAGCATGGCTTCCGTGAATGCCTCCCACGACGATGACGATGACGCACCCGTCGACAGCATCAACATCACGCCCCTGGTGGACGTGCTGATGGTGGTGTTGGTGATGTTTATCCTCACCGCCACCGCCCAGGTCTCGGGGATCCAGATCCACCTGCCCAAGGCCAGCGCTTCGGTGTCGTTGTCCGAGGCCAAGACCAAGGCCATCTCGGTGAACGATGGTGGCCAGGTGTTTCTCGACGCTTACCCGGTGACCTTGCCGGAGCTGGAGGAACGCCTGCGCATCGAGAAAGCGCTGAACCCGGACTTCCCGGTAATCGTGCGCGGCGACGCCATGGTGCAGTACCAGAAGGTCATCGAAGTGCTCGACTTGTTGCGTCGCCTGGAGCTGTCCCAGGTCGGGCTGGTCACCGGCAAACCGAGCCAGGGCTGAGCCATGACCGCACAGATGCCGATCACGCCGACGCCGCTCAAGAACAAGCCGCCGTTGCGCCCGCTGAAGTGGGGCGTTGGCCTGCTGCTGGCGGCCGTGGCTGCCTGGTTTCTCTGGCAGTGGGCCAATGACATGAGTGGCGTGCGCCGTGAAGCGCCCAAGGTGCCGACGATTATTCCGTTGCCGCCACCGCCACCACCGCCGCCGGAAAAACCCAAGGAGCCGGAGCCCGAGGTGCAGGAGAAAGTCCCCGAGCCGGAGCCCACCCCAACCCCCGACGAGGTCAAGCCCGAGGAAGAAGCGCCGCCTTCACCGGCGGACGACCTGGCCAACCCGATGCAGATCGACGGCGACGCGCAGTCCGGCAATGACGGTTTCAACATCGGTGCCGGCAAGGGCGGCGGCATGGCCGGTTCTGGCGGTGGCGGCCTGGGTACCGGGACGTTCAAGCAGTACCTGGCCGGGGTGTTCCAGCGCCTGCTGCGGGAAGACCCGGAGTTGCGCAAGAAGGCCTACACGGTGCAGGCCGATCTGTGGCTGAGCGCCGACGGCGAGGTGACCCGCGTGGAGCTGGCCAAGTCCAGCGGCGACGCCGAGACCGACGACCAGGTGCTGGCCGCGTTGCGCGCCACACCGCGCCTGAAGGAACGCGCACCCGCGTCATTGACCCTGCCGGTACGCCTGTCCCTCAAGGGCCGGCGCCCGGATTGATCGAACCCTTTTTTGCAGTTTTCTACAGGAGTTGTGTGCAGATGATTTCCCACGTGAATCGATTGACCCTGGCGGTCGGCATGGTCATTGCGACCCTGGTCGGCCAGGCGACGGCAGCCACGGCCGCGCCTTCGGAAAACGCCACGATCAACCTGATCCGCCTGCTGGTGCAGCAAGGTGTGCTCAAGCAGGAACAGGCCGAAGGGTTGATCGCCCAGGCTGAAAAAGAAGCACAGCAGGCACGCCAGGGCAGTACCGCCACGGCGGTAGCGGCAGGCCCTGCGGCGGCCCCCGGCGATGTGCGGGTGCAGTACGTGCCGGCAGCGGTGCGCGACCAGATTCGCGACCAGGTCAAGGCCGAGGTCATGGCCACCGCCAAGCAGGAAAACTGGGCCCAGCCCAACACCTTTCCGGACTGGGTCTCGCGTATCAGTTTCGACGGCGACATCCGCCTGCGGGATGAGTCGCGCTACTTCTCGGGTAACAACAGCAACGAAATCGTCGACTACGCCAAGCTCAATCAAAACGGGCCCTACGACGTCAACAAGAACACCAACACCCAACTGCCGCCGTTGCTCAACACCCGCGAAGACCGCGAAAACCTGTTCCGCCTGCGCGCCCGCCTGGGCATGAAGGCCGTGATCTCGCCGGAATGGACCGCCGGCATTCGCCTCGGTACCGGCAACGACAATAACCCGGTGTCCACCACCCAAACCCTGGGCGGCGGCTTTGGCAAGAAAGACATCTGGCTCGACCAGGGTTACCTCACCTGGAAAACCACCGACTACATGACCCTGACCGCCGGGCGCTTTGCCAACCCGTTCTACTCCACCGACATGATGTATTCCGGCGACCTCAACTTCGACGGCGTGGCGGCGATCTTCAACCACAAACTCAACAGCGACTGGGGCCTGTTCGGCACCCTCGGCGCGTTCCCGGTGGAGTACAGCCCCGATACGGCCACCACCAACGGGTTCGACAAGGACGAGAGTGAAAACAAATGGATGTTCGGCGGGCAGATCGGCGCCGACTGGAAGATCAACCGCAGCAACAGCCTGAAAGGCTCGATGGCCTACTACCACTTCGGTGACATCCAGGGCGAACGCTCCAGCCCTTGCTCGCCGTGGGCCGGCCAGCCGGCGTGCGACACCGACGGCACGCGCCTGGCCTTCATGCAGAAGGGCAACAGCCTGTTCCTGCTGCGAGACATCGCCCCCAATCCGGCGACGCCTGGCCTGACTCCGCAACCGCAATTCGTCGGCCTGGCATCCAAGTTCAACGTGCTCGACCTCAACCTGGCGTGGGACAGCGAGCTGCCGGAAGACCTCAAGCTGCGCAGCCAGACCAACTTCATCCACAACCTGGCCTACGACAAGGGCGAGATGCTCAAACGCAGCGAAGGCCAGATCGTCAACAACATCAACAGCGACGGCCAGTTCGAAAGCGGCGGCAATGCGTTGCTGGTGCAGTTCACCCTCGGCAGTGCGCTGGAGATGCGCCGCAAGGGCGACTGGAACGTGTTGGCTGGCTACAAATACATCCAGCCGGATGCCTTGCCGGACGGCTTTAACGACTCCTCGTTCCACCTTGGCGGCACCAATGCCAAGGGCTATTTCATTGGCGCCAACTACGGCCTCGACAAGAACATCTACGCCAGTGCCCGTTGGCTTAGTGCCTCCGAAGTGTATGGCGCGCCGTTTGAAGTGGATGTCATGCAACTGGAACTCAACACGCGCTTCTGATGCGCCGGAGAAAGCTCATGAACACGCGAATTTGCGTCCTGCTTTTGCTGCTCGTCACCACCGGCGCTTCGGCTGAAGGCATGGAGGAGCGCCTGCGCACCCAACTGCGCAGCACCACCCAGCAGTTGCAGGCGCTGCAAAGCGAGCAGGCCCAGGCCAGTGCCGCGCGTATCGCCGCCGAAACCCAGGCCAAGCAGGCTCAGGCGCAGATCAAGCAACTGACCGCCGAGCTGGAAAAGACCCGGGGCGTGGCTGAGCAATTGGTCGGCCAGCAACAGAACCTGCACAGCCAGGCCCAGGCCCAGGTGACCGCCAGCAACGAGCAGGTGGGCAAGTTCAAGAAAGCCTATGAAGACTTGCTGGTGATCGCCCGGGGCAAAGAAACCGAGCGGGCGCGTTTGCAGGCGCAACTCACGGAACGTGACACACAAGTGCAGCAATGTTCAGTCAAGAATCAACAGATGTACGGGGTGGCCCAGCAATTGCTGACGGCCTACGAAAAAATCGACGTGGCCGACGTGATGAGCATCCGCCAACCGTTCGCCAGCAGCACCCGGGTCAAGTTCGAGGAACTCGCCCAGGGTTTTGGTGATGGTCTATACCTTAATCGGTTCGATGCTCCACAGACCGTCACTAATCATTGATCAACAAGGAAGAGACCACTATGAGCGACGTACAACTGATCACCAGCGTGACCCCGCCATCCCTGACCGAGCTGCTGCAGGAAGCCGGCTACCGGGTCAACCAGACCGAGCAGAACGGCATCGTGCAATTGCTCAGCGCCAGCCAGGGCATCGGCTTTGCCGTGCGTTTCGGCAACCCGGCGGCAGAGCAGGGCAGCTACGTGGATTTCACCTACAGCTGCGCGTTGCGGGTGCAGGGCGAGTTGCCCGAGGGTTTGGCCCAGGTGTGGAATGCTTCCCGGCGTTTTGCCCGCTTGTCGTTGCAGGGTGAGTTCCTGCTGATGGAGATGGACGTGGTGGCCGCCGGCGTGGGCGCCCCGTACCTGCGCAACCAGCTGGAATTGTGGGACCGCCTGCTGCAGGAATTCATCGTCTACCTGCGCGAATACAGCCAGCAGGCCGCTCAGCTTCAGGCCCAGGCCGACGCCGCGCCTGCCGTCGATGCCCGTGAAGAGGCGCCTGCCCTGTGAAGAAACCAACCCTGGTGGTCGGCGCCGGCGCCCTGGTGGTGCTGGCAGTCGCGGTGGGGTTGAGCCTGCGACCGGGCAGTGACCCGGTCGCAGCCCAGCAGCCAGCGCCGGTGGCCGTGAAGGACGGGCCGGCGGTGGCGCGCCTGGGCAATCAGCAGATCGACCTGCTTGAACTCAAGTCGGTGCTGGCCGCCTTGCCGGTGGAAACCCGCGAGCAACTGCGTGGCAACCGGGGCGCCCTGGAAACCTGGCTGCGTTCACGCCTGGCGCAAAAGGCCGTGCTTGAACAGGCCGATGCCCAGGGCTGGCGCCAGCGCCCGGAAGTGGAACAGCAAACCCGCGCCGCCACCGAGCAAATCGTGTTTCGCGACTACATGTTATCGGTCAGCCAAGTGCCGGCCGATTACCCCAGTGCCGCCGAATTGCAGCAAGCCTATGACAGCGGCAAGGCGCAATGGGTGACGCCGCCGTTGTACCAGGTCAGCCAGATTTTCCTGGCCGTGACCGACCCGCAAACCGTCGACACGGTGCGGCGCCAAGCCCAGGAGTTGAGCCGCAAGGCGCAGGCTTCGCCGGGCGAGTTTACCGCCCTGGCCAGCCAATATTCCCAGGACCCCGACAGCGCCCGGCGCGGTGGCGATTCCGGGATGCAGCCATTGCAACAACTGGTGCCTGAAATGCGCAGTGTAGTGGCGCGGCTCAAGACGGGCGCGGTGTCGGAGCCGGTGCAAAGTGCCGCGGGTTTTCACGTGCTCAAGCTCACCGGGCAACAACCGGCGCGCACCGCCACACTGGATGAACTGCGGGGCCGCCTGACCGAAGCCCTGCGTGCGCAACGCCAGGAGCAAATCGCCAAGGCCTACCTGGAAGGCATGCTGAATACCGCCACCTTGAGCATCGACGGTGCCGAGCTGAACAAGGTGCTCGAGTAAAAAACGTCTCACCGCATTGGATGCACAGTACCCACAAGACAGGGAGTCTCCCATGGTATTTCTTGACCCGGCTGTACCCCACGGCACCACGCCCTATCGCGGGCTGACTGAGTCCCGCGAGGCCTGGCTGGCCCTGGCGGCCACTATCGAACCCGAGGTGGCGCAGTATTTCCTGATCAGCGCCCGCTGTGGGTGTTTCATGCAGGCGGCCCGCAGCCTGAATATCAAGGCCACGCAATTGCGCAAGCGCCTGGCGCAGTTGGAAGAGCAACTGCGGCGTTCGTTGTTCAGCTATCAGGGTAATGTTCTGGCCCTGAGTCGTGATGGGCAGCAGTTGCAGGCCCAACTGATTGCCCTGGCCCATGAACGACGGGTGCCGGTGCTGGAGCAACCGTTGATTCGGCTGGCGGTTGCGGAGTCGATCCTGCATGACATTTTGGGGCGCGACTTGATTGCGCTGCTGCGGCGCAATGCGAGTGTGCGGCTGGAGATTATTTCCATCGACAGCGAGTTGGGGTTGCAGGCGCTGGATGCGGATGTGGTGGTGTGGTTGTCGGGGATGGAGTCGCCGGGGGCTGGGCCGAGCTTTGCCATTGGGGCGCCTGAGGTGTTGGCGCGGCTGGATTATTCGCCGCATATTGCCAAGCGGTATTCGCGGTTGGCGGTGCGGCCCGACAGTATCGAGGACCTAGCGGATTATATGTTGGTGCAGTGGCAGCCGGACCGGCAGGTGGAGGCGTTGCGGCCGTGGAACAGTCTGGTGGAGCAGCGGTTGGCGGGGGTGGTGCAGGTGCAGGCGTATCCGTTGATGCTGGAGATGATTCGCTGCAGTGCGTGTATTGGGTTGTTGCCGCGGTATATGAGTTGTTTTGATCGTGGGTTGACGGCGTTGGATGGGGTGTTTTTGGAGGGGATGCAGCGGCAGGTTTGGATGGGGGTGAGTGCTGAGGTGCGGCATCCGCAGGAGGTGGGGTGGGTGGTGGAGATGATTCGGAATACGTTTCTTGAGCGGGGGGAGTGGTTTGATTGATTGATGGGGTACATATCCGTTGCTGCGGTAACGGCCGCTTAGGGTTCCGCTCTTACAGCGGGTCACTTTTGGCAAACGCCCGGAATGCCGGCCCAGCCAAAAGTAACCAAAAGGTCTTTGCTCCACCACTCGGTGCCTCGCCTGGGCTCGGCATGCCCGCACTCCGGCCCGATTCCGCGGGCCGCCGCGACGGGCCATCCATGGCCCGGCGCGGCTAAATCGGCTTCCCTGCCGATTTACCCGCTCCACCGTGCCTGCTTGCGGCCATCGTGGTTAACGGGGCGCCTAAGATCAAGATCACAAGCAGATCAAAAGCAAGAGCACAGCGGCCTACAGGCCGGCTTGAGTGTGGTGAAGCAGAGGCAAGATCCAGAGCGAAAGCAGGGCTGCTTTTCTGTAGGAGCGAGCTTGCTCGCGAAAAACCTGAGACCGCCGCGTTGAATCAGGATGCCCGCGTCATCGTTAACGACCTTCGCGAGCAAGCCCGCTCCCACATTTGGACCGTGCCCGCTTTAGCTTCTGATTTTGCTGTTGCTTCACCACACTCAAGCCGGCCTGTAGGCCGCTGTGCTCTTGATCTGCTTTTGATCTTGATCTCAGGCGCCCCGTTAAACCACGCTGGCCGAACGTAGGCAGTACGGAGCGGGTAAACCGGCAGGACGCCGGTTTAGCCGCGACGGGGCAGGGACGCCCCGTCGCGGCGGCCCGCGTAGTAATGCCGGAGTGCGGGCACACCGAGCCCAAGCGAGGTGCCGAGTGGTGGGGCAAGAGCCTTTTGGTTACTTTTGGGCTCTTTTCAAAAGTGACCCGCTGTAAGAGCGGAACCAATCTAAGCCATCACCCAATTAACGGATATTCACCCACCACCGGCCGTGATAAACCGCCGCGCCAAAAACCCATACAGCAGATACCCAAACGCCAACACCAGCGTCGCACCAAACACCGCCTCCTCACCACACGCATAAATCGCATACAGCGAATACCCCACGGCAATCAGCAACACCGTGGTATTGCGCGCATACACCACCGCCGCCACCCGTGCCTTGTGCATTATCACCAGCAACCCGCTCAGCGCAGTGACGTAAGGAATCAAATTGGTCACCACCGCCAGGTTCACCAGCTTGCCGAACTGGGCGCTGGCGGTGGGCGAGATGGTCGACAAGGCAATCAGGCTCTGCAACGCCGCACAGGCAATCAGCCCCCACACGGGGGCCTGGGCGCGGCTCACCCGGCTGAAGAACCGCGGAAACATACGCTGGTCCGCCGACATCTTGGCCGTTTGCGCCAGGGTGAACTGCCAGCCCAGCAGCGAACCAATGCACGCCACCACCGCCAGCGCCATGATGATGTCGCCCACCAGCGGCGTGAAAATCTGCGCATACACCAGGGCAAACGGCGCAGAAGACTCTGCGAGTTCAGCATTGGGCACGATGCCCTGGATCACCGTGGTCGACAGCACATACACCAGCGCCGCGCCGAGGGTGCCGAGCAGGCAGGCCAGCGGCACGGTGCGCTTGGGATCTTCCACCGCGTCATAGCCCTGGGCAGCGGACTCCATGCCGAGGAACGCCCAGAGGGTCAGCGGGATACTCGCGCCAATCGCATCCCACAGTTGCAACTGGTTGGGGTTCCAGGCGTCGCTGAACACCTCGGCCTTGAAATAGAACCAGCCGAACACGCTCAAGCCCGCCACGGGAATGATCACGCCCCACACGGTGATCACACCGATACGGCCGGTGAGGCGCGGGCCTCCGAAGTTGGCCACGGTGGTCAGCCAGATCAGCGCGAGGGTGCCGATAAACAACGGGATCGGCCCGCTGCCCAGCCACGGGATGAAGGACGACAGATAGCCCACCGCCGAAATCGCAATCGCCACATTGGCGATGATCAGCGACAGGAAATACAGGAACGAACAGAGGAAGAACCCCGACTTGCCGTGGGCCTCTTCGGTGTAGGCCGACATGCCGCCGGTGCGGGTGCAGAAGAGGCCGCACTGGGCAAAGCAGTACGCGATCGCCATCGAGCCCACGGCGGTGATCAGCCACGACAACAGCGAGATCGCGCCCAACTGCGCCATGCTGGCGGGCAGCATGATGATGCCCGAGCCCATCATGTTGATCGCCACCAAGGTGGTCAGGCCCATCAGGCTCATCTTTTTGCTTGGCTCGGCCATCGGCAACTCCTTGTCGTGGGGCGTGGGATGGCAGGCTAGCACGTTGTTGTCAGTTCGCCTTCGGGCCCCGGTTTTCCCCCAGGATTCGCGCCGCATCCCGCGCCGGTGGCAGGCCGAATACCCGAGCGTAATCGCGGCTGAACTGGGTGGCGCTTTCATAGCCGACTTCGAAGGCGGCACTGGTGACGTTTTTGGCGCTGGCCACCATCAACGTGCGGGCCTGCAGCAAGCGCACGCGTTTTTGATACTGCAACGGGCTCAGGTTGGTGACGGCCTTGAAGTGCCGGTGGAAGGCCGACACGCTCATCGCGGCTTTCTGCGCCAGGGCTTCTACCCGGATCGGTTCGGCGAAGTCCCGGCGAATCCACTGGATCGCCTGGCTCACCCGGGCCATGGCGGTGTCCGGCGCGGCTATTTCACGCAGCATCCAGCCGTGGGGGCCTTGCAGTACGCGGTAGAGAATCTCGCGCTCGTAAACCGGCGCGAGGGCGGCGATTGCCTCGGGGTTGCCCATCAGCCGCAGCATGCGCAGCCAGGCGTCTATCAACTCCGGGGTGACGGCAGCCACGGAAAAGCCGGCATCGTGGTCGTAGCGCCCGGCAGGTTCGGGCAAGTCGCTCAGTAGCGTCGCGAGCACCGTCGGGTCCAGTGTCAGGCTGACCGCCAGGTAGGGTTCACCGGTCGCCGCCGGGTGCACGGTGCCCACCGCAGGCAGCTCGATGGACATCACGAAATACGTCGCCGGGTCGTACCGCAGGGTGCGGTCGCCCACGGTCATGGATTTGCTGCCCTGCAGGATCAGGTTGATCATCGGGTCATACACGGCGGCCAGCATATGCTCGGGAATCGCGCCCTGGACCATGGCCACCCGCGGGATACCCGTTTCAGTGCGGCGGTTTTCGGCCTTGGCGGCCAAGGCACGCAGTTCGATCAGTTGTGTGTTCATGCCGGGCATGCTGAGCGCCCAGGCGTGTCATGTGCAAGCAAAAAGCAGAAACAGGCAGGTTTCGAGCAGGAACGGCTGCGGCGGATCAGGCGGACAAGCCTACTGTGGTGACTCATTTGAGCAAGCAGTGGAGCCACACATGGGCGTTATCCTTATCACCGGCGGCAGCCTTGGCATTGGTGCCAGCACTGCAGAGCTGTGTGCCCGGCAAGGCATGGGCGTGATCCTGACCTACAACCGCCATCCAGAGGCCGCACACGCAGTAGTGCAGAAGATTGAGGCGGCGGGCGGCAAGGCGCTGGCGCTGCCGTTGGATGTGGCTGACGTCAGCTCCTTCGAGGGTTTTGCCGAGGCGGTAACACGGGCGTTATCGGCGACCTGGGGTGTGAGCGGCCTGAGTGGGCTGGTGAATAACGCCGGTTATGGCCTGTTCAATCCCCTGGAATCGGTCACCGAGGCCCAGTTCGACGGCCTGCTGAATGTGCACCTCAAAGGGCCGTTTTTC
Source organism: Pseudomonas sp. AN3A02 (assembly GCF_011765255.1). Lineage (NCBI taxonomy): Bacteria > Pseudomonadati > Pseudomonadota > Gammaproteobacteria > Pseudomonadales > Pseudomonadaceae > Pseudomonas > Pseudomonas sp. AN3A02. Next base: position 987,925 of record NZ_JAARNI010000002.1, on the reverse strand, counting down.
CTGACTCAAACCCTGTTGCCGCTGCTGCGAGCCCACGCCTGCATCGTCAACCTCACCAGCGCCACGACTCGCGTGGCAACCGCCGGGGTCGCGCCTTACGCAGCCTTCAAGGGCGCGCTGGATGTACTCACCCGTTACATGGCCAAGGAGTTTGGCGAGCGGCAGATCCGTGCGAATGCCGTCTCTCCGGGGGCCATCCGCACCGAACTGGGCGGCGGGCTCAATGACGAGTTCGAAGCGCTGCTGGCTTCCCAAACGGCCCTTGGCCGAGTGGGCGAGCCCGAGGATGTGGCGCGCGTGATCGCCATGTTGCTGTCTGAAGAAGGCCGCTGGATCAATGCCCAGACGATCGAGGTCGCGGGCGGTTACATCATCTGAAAAGCGAGGCTACAGCATGCTGGATCATGTCTTTTTGTCGGTCAGCGATGTTCGACGTTCCATCGATTTCTACCAGGCCGCACTCACCCCGCTGGGCATCATCACGCGCCACGACTACGACGGTAAGGATGGCCCACCCGGCCATCCGGACCTCAAAGGGTTTGGCGCCAATGGGCGGATATTCTTCTGGTTGCGCGAGGGTGTGGTCGAGGGCAGGGCGGTGCATGTGGGGTTTGTCGCCAGCAGCAGGGCCGAGGTCGATGCGGCCTACCTGGCGGCAATCAATGCGGGTGCTGTCGACAACGGCGCACCGGGTGCACGTTTGCACTATGACCCGAACTACTACGCCGCCAACGTGCTGGACCCCGACGGCTACAGCCTGGAATTTGTCTACAAGAACTGGCAGCACACCCAATGAAAACCTTAATGATCTACGGCGCCACGGGCTACACCGGGCGCATGGCGGCCGAAAACGCTCAGGCACAAGGGCTGGACCTGGTGATTGCCGGGCGCAATCGCCAACGCCTGGAACCGCTGGCCGCGCAACTGGGTGCGCCGTACCGAGTATTCACCCCGGACACCCTGGGAACGGACGCCCTGGAGGGTATCGACGTGCTGTTGAATTTCGCGGGGCCGTTTGCGCAGACGGCGGGCGTGCTGATGCAGGCGTGTATCGCAGCAGGTGTCGACTACCTGGACATCACCGCCGAAATCAACGTTTACCGCTTGGCAGAGCAACTGGGCGCGCTGGCAACTGAGGCGGGCGTCATGCTGTTGCCCGGGGTGGGCTGGGACGTGGTGCCGACGGATTGCCTGGCGATGCAGGTGGCGAGTCGTGTGCAGAACCCGCAGTCGCTCAAAGTAGCCTTGCAGGTGCCCGGCTCCATGTCCCGGGGCTCGGCCTTGAGCGTGGGCGAAATCATCGGCGCGGGGATCCTGGCGCGGGTGGACGGGCAGCTCATCGCCACCCCGAATGCACAACCGTATTCCATGGATTTTGGCGATGGCCCGGTACTGTGTGCGCCGCTGTCCTTTGGTGATTTGGTGACGGCGTGGCATTCCACGGGCATCCCGAATATCGCCATGTTCGTGCACATCAGCGGCGATGCGTTTCCCGAAGGTGACCTGTCACAACTGCCCGACGGCCCCAGCCTTCAACAGCGTGAGGCCCATCGTGCCCGGGCAGTGGCAGAAGTCACAGGCGCGGATGGCCGGGTAGTGCGCTCGGTGATCGAGACCGTTAACGGCTACACCTACACCCCCTTGGCGGCGGTGGAAGCGGCACGCCGGGTGTTGGCCGGTGAACGCCAACCGGGGTTCGCAACGCCGGGGCAACTGTTGGGTAGGGAGTTTGCCGAATCCATCGCGGGCACCACGATTATTGACGTGTAAGCCAATCACCGGACCCTCGTCACCCGCCAGGCACCTTGAACCTGGCGGCATCACGCCCCGGCGGCAAGCCAAATAGCCGGGCATATTCGCGGCTGAACTGTGAGGCGCTTTCATACCCGACGCTGAATGCAATCGACGCCGCATCCTGGGTGTCGAACAGCAGCAACCAGCGTGCTCTTAGCAGGCGCAGGCGTTTCTGGTACTGAATCGGGGTCATGGCCGTAATGGCTTTGAAGTGCCGATAAAACGCCGCGACGCTCATGTCGGACATGGCTGCCAATGGCTCAACGCGAAAGGGTTGATTGAAGTGCTGGCGAATCCACTCGGTCGCGCGGCGGATCTGCGCCAGGCGGCCGTCGGGACGGGCCATGTCCAGTAACGTTGCCCGTAGAGGGCCCTGCAAGACCCGAAACAGAATTTCCCGCTCGATCATCGGCGCCAATACGGCAACTTCGTTGGGCCTATCCATCAGCCGCAGCATGCGCAGCCAGGCATCAATCAGCTCGGCGGGTGCAGGCACGGCGGCAAAGCAACTGTTGGTGGTGCGCTCGCCGGTCGCGATCTCGTCGGCCAATAGCGTGGCGATCACGTTGTGGTCCAGGGTCAGGCTCAGAGCCAGATAAGGCAGCCCCGGGGCACAAGGGTGAATCTGGCCGGTGGCGGGTACCTCGACGGGCACCACGAAATAGCTGGCGGGCCCGTAGGTTTGCTCCTGGTCGCCTATCCACAAGGTCTTCGAACCTTGCAGCACCAGGTGCAACATCGGCTGGTAGACCTGATCGGCACAGGCTTCGGCCCGCACCATCGTCACGCGCGGCAAGCCGGTGTCGGTCCATTGGTTGCCAGCACGCATGACGAGGCTGCGCAGTTCATCGAGTTGATTGTTCATGACGTTGAACATGAGGCACGCCGTCGGGCAACGCAAGCCAGGCGAGAAGAATAGGCAAGCACGGGAGAAGAACCGGCAACCGCTGCACCCGCTGCGGCCTGAATACTGTCGGCAAGCGGTATCACTTAACCTTTGGAAGGTCACACCATGAAGCTCGACGGAAAAATCGCAGTGGTTACCGGCGCCTCAAAAGGCATCGGCGCAGGGATTGCCAAGGCACTGGGCGCAGCGGGGGCTACGGTGGTAGTCAACTATTCCACCAGCAAGGCGGACGCCGATGCGGTGGTTGCGCAAATCCAGGCCAAGGGTGGCAGCGCGATGAGCGTGCGGGCCGACATGAGCCAGGCAGTCGCCGTGACGCAGCTGTTCGACACGGTCAGAAGCGAATATGGCCGCCTGGACATCCTGGTCAATAATGCCGGTGTCGCGGTGTTCCAGATGATCGAGGACTTGACCGAAGAGGCGTTCCATCGCCAGTTCAACCTCAATGTGCTGGGTTATCTTCTGGCTGCTCGGGAAGCCGTCAAGTTGTTTGGCCAAGGGGGCAGCATCATTAATATCAGTTCGATTCTCAGCACCGATCCCTACCTGGCCTCCAGCGTCTACTCGGCGACCAAAGGCGCGGTGGATACGCTGACCTTCGCCTTGGCGCGTGAACTGGGGCCGAAGGGGATCCGGGTCAATTCGATCCTGCCGGGGCATACAAACACGCCTGCCACCGACGGACATTTTGCCGGTGAGTTTGGCCAGCAGCTTATTGCGGGCACGCCGCTGGGGCGCTTTGGCGAGCCGGATGATATCGCGCCGGTTGCGGTGTTCCTGGCGTCCGACGACGCCCATTGGGTCACCGGCGAATCCATTCGCGCTTCGGGTGGGGTGCGTGGCGTGGGTTACTGATCAACGCAGGGCGGATCAGGCGGCCTGCGGCTGCATCCGCCATTCACCTTCCACATCCTTGACCAACCCACTGGCCAGAAACAGCGGTGCCACGCGTTTGTGCAGCTGCGGCTCGACAAACTCTTTCACCGTGTCCAGTGCCAGCGCGCCACTCAGCGGCAGCTCGGCCTTGGTGTAGGACAGCCAGGCCTTTTTCAGCATCAGCAGCACGTCGCTGCCGGCGGTGGAGGCGAAGCGGCGGTGGGTTTTTTTGGCGTCGAAATCGAACGTGTGCTGGAACTCGTAACCGGCCTCGCTGCCTTCGCTGGCGACGCAGCGGATACAGGTGCAGGGGCCATCGCCGAACGCGCCGCGCAGGTAGTTGTTGAAGTCCACCACGGGCCTGAGTGACAGGCGCTTGTCCACCTCGAACAGGTCCCCGGTCATTTTTTCGTCAGTGTTCAAGGTCGATTTCCTCGCAGCGGTTTTTTCAAGGGCGGGACGATACCAGCCGAAAGCGCCCGCGGGCAGTGTTTTTCGTATATCCATAGATCTCGATATTCTTTTTCGCACCGTACGCGGGTCGCTACGCTCGCAGCCCTTCTCTATGTCGCGGCAGCGTTCTCATGATAATAAAACGACCCACCCTGACCCTCCTGGCAGCAGCCGGTGTGCTCCTCAGCCTTGGTGCACACGCCGAAGGCAAAATCAGCATCGCCCAGCAATTTGGCATTGGCTACTTGATCCTCGACGTGGTTCGCGACCAGAACCTGATCGAGAAACACGGCAAGGAGCAGGGCCTGGACATCAAGGTGGAGTGGAACAGCATCTCCGGCGCCACCGCGATGAACGAGTCGCTGCTGGCTGGCGCGCTGGATGTGGTCTCGGCGGGTGTGCCGCCGATGCTGACGCTGTGGGACCGTACCAAGGGCAAGCAGAACGTCAAGGCTATTGCCTCGCTGGGGTCGATGCCCAATTACCTGCTGACCAATAACCCGGACGTGAAGACCCTCAAGGACTTCAGCGAGAAAGACCGCATCGCCGTGCCGGCGGCGGGCGTGGGCTTCCAGTCGCGCACCTTGCAGATTGAAACCGCCAAGCAATTCGGCGATGCCAACTACAAGAAGTTTGACGACATCTCCATCAGCCTGGCGCATCCGGACGCTACTGCCGCATTGATTGCCGGCGGTTCAGAGATCAACGCGCACTTTTCCAGCCCGCCGTTCCAGTACCAGGAATTGTTGAATCCCAAGGTGCACAAGGTGCTGAGTTCCTACGACATCCTCGGCGGCCCGGCCACGTTCAACGTGCTGTACACCACCGAGAAATTCCACGACGAAAACCCCAAGACCTACAAGGCGTTCTACGACGCGCTGGCCGAGGCAGAGAAGATTATCAAGGCTGACAAACCGGCAGCGGCCCAGGCATATATTCGTGTCGAGCAATCGAAGCTGCCGTTGGCGCTGGTGGAGAAGATCGTCCAGGACCCGGAAATCGACTTCACCATCGTGCCGCAGCGTACCTATATTTATGCGGAGAAATTGCAGGCGTTGGGGGTACTGAAGAACAAGGCGGGGAGTTGGAAGGATTACTTCTTTGAAGAGGCCCACGGCGGTGACGGGAGCTGACTCTATCCTGAATTGAAACGCACACAAAAATGTGGGAGCGGGCTTGCTCGCGAATGCGGTGGGTCAGCCAGCACATGTATCGACTGATCCACCGCATTCGCGAGCAAGCCCGCTCCCACAGGGGATCCCGTTCTCATTTTGGGTCTTTGTTGTCTGATGATCAGCGAAAGAACTCACCCGGTGTGGCATCGAACTGCTGGCGGAAGGCGTTGATAAAAGCCGACGTGGACTCATAGCCGCAGGCCAATGCCACATCCGTCACCCGTTCACCTTGTTCCAGGGCGGGCAGGGCGCTCAACAATCGCAGGCGCTGGCGCCACGCGCGGAAGGTCAGGCCGGTGTCGCTCAGGAACAGCCGGCTGAGGGTTTTTTCGCTCACCGCCAGTTTCTGGCTCCATTGCCCCAGGGTGGTTTGCTGCTCGGGGTGCAGGTTCAGGCTGCGGTAAATCTGCCGTAACCGGCTGTCGGCCGGCAGCGGCAACATCAGGTCGACCTGGGGGGCGGCGGCCAACTGGTCCAGCACAACCTGGGCCAGCCGCCCATCCGGGCCGTCCTCGGCATATTCAACCGGCAATTCACTGAAGCTGCGAATCAACTCCCGCAACAGGCTGCTCACCGCCAGCACCTGGCAGCGCTCGGCCGCCCAGCCGGTGACGCTGCAATCCAGGTACAAGCTGCGCATCTCGGTATGGGGCGAACTGAACACCCGGTGCGGCATGCCGGCCGGGATCCACACGGCCCGCTGGGGTGGCGCGACGAAGCGTCCTGCACTGGTCTGGATCTCCAGCACCCCGGAAATCGCGTAGGACAACTGCACCCACGGGTGACTGTGACGGCGGGTCAGTGCGCGGTTGGGCAGGGATTCGGTGCGGCCATACACCGGCCTCGGCAGGCTGGAAAGCCCGGGCACGCTGCGGCGCACGGTTTTGTCATGTCCTTTAGGCGGCATTTACTGGCTCATTGGCGTTAGTCGGTAACAAGCCGTTACGTTAGAGTCGCGACGATGCTCTTGGCAACCCCCGGAAGATTGGCTTATGACCCGCCCACGCTTTTTACCTGACAACTTCACCCTGACCCTGGTGGCCACGGTGATCCTCGCGTCCCTGCTGCCCGCCAGCGGCCAGACCGCCGTGGCCTTTGGCTGGGTGACCAACCTGGCCATCGCGCTGCTGTTTTTCCTGCATGGTGCCAAGCTGTCGCGCCAGGCCATCGTCACCGGTGCTGGGCACTGGCGTCTGCACCTGCTGGTGTTCAGCCTGACCTTCGTGTTGTTTCCGCTGCTGGGTCTGGCGCTCAAGCCGGTGTTGTCGCCGCTGATCGGCAAAGACCTGTACATGGGCATGCTCTATCTGTGTGCATTGCCCGCCACCGTGCAGTCGGCGATTGCCTTTACTTCCCTGGCCCGGGGCAACATCCCTGCAGCGATTTGCAGCGCGGCGGCGTCGAGCCTGTTCGGGATCTTCCTGACGCCGTTACTGGTGACCTTGCTGCTCAACGTGCATGGCGACGGCGGCTCCACGATCGATGCGATCCTGAAAATCAGCGTGCAGTTGTTACTACCGTTCATCGCCGGGCAAATCGCCCGGCGCTGGATCGGCGAGTGGGTAGGGCGTAACAAGTCCTGGCTGAAGTTCGTCGACCAGGGTTCGATCCTGCTGGTGGTCTACGGCGCGTTCAGCGAAGCGGTCAACGAAGGCATCTGGCACCAGATTCCGTTGTGGGAACTGGGTGGCCTGGTGGTGGCCTGCTGTGTGTTGCTGGCCCTGGTACTGGTGGCGTCCACGGTGTTGGGCAAGGCTTTCGGGTTTAGCCAGGAAGACCGGATCACCATCCTGTTCTGCGGCTCGAAGAAAAGCCTGGCCACCGGCGTGCCGATGGCCCAGGTGCTGTTTGCCGGGGCGAGCATGGGCGTGCTGATCCTGCCATTGATGCTGTTTCACCAGATCCAGCTGATGGTCTGCGCGGCATTGGCCCAGCGCTATGCCAAGCGTCCGGAATCGATTCCCGAGCTGATGGGGCAAGTCGATCCCTGAACCGTCGTGTTACTATTTTTTGCGCGCGGCTCAAGGGCCGGCATCGGGCCGGCAAGATCCGCGCGCACATGAGTACGACGACCTGTAAATGAGCATTTCCGCCGCAACACCTCAAGCCAACTGGCAACCGGTCTTCGCCCTCGCGTTGGCCGCCTTTGTCTTCAATACCACCGAATTTGTGCCGGTCGGCCTGCTGAGTGCCATCGGCGCGAGCTTCGACATGCCCATCGCCAGCGTCGGCCTGATGCTGACCATCTATGCGTGGATCGTGTCCCTGACCTCGCTGCCGGTGATGCTGCTGACCCGCAACGTCGAGCGGCGCAAGCTGTTGATCGTGCTGTTCGGCATGTTTATCGCCAGCCATATCCTGTCCAGCGTGGCCACCAGCTTTGGCATCCTGATGCTCAGCCGGGTCGGCATTGCGCTGTCCCATGCGTTGTTCTGGTCGATCACGGCCTCCCTCGCGGTGCGTCTGGCGCCGGAGGGCAAGCAGGTGCAGGCCCTCGGCTTGCTGGCTACCGGTACTTCGCTGGCGATGGTGCTGGGTATTCCGCTGGGCCGCCTGCTGGGCGAAGCCATGGGTTGGCGCACCACCTTCCTGGTGATCGGCGCTTTTGCTGCCGGGCTGGTGTTCTGGCTGGCGCGCACCTTACCGCTGCTGCCGAGCCAGAACTCCGGTTCGTTGCGCAGCCTGCCACTGCTGTTCAAGCGCCCGGCGCTGGTGGCGTTGTATGTGCTGACGGCGATGGTGGTGACGGCGCAGTTCACGGCCTACAGCTATGTTGAACCGTTCGTTGAAGGCGTTGCCGGCATGAGTGGCAACACCGTGACCCTGATCCTGCTGGTGTTCGGCGGCGCGGGCATCATCGGTTCGCTGCTGTTCAGCCTGGTGCATCGCTTTAACCCGCATCGGTTCCTGATCACCGCCGTGACCATCCTCGCGCTGTGCCTGGCGTTGCTGCTGCCGTTGAGTGGCGAGGTGTCGTACCTGGTGACCCTGAGTGTGTTCTGGGGCATGGCGATCATGGGCTTTGGCCTGGCGCTGCAATCGAAGGTACTGGTGCTGGCGCCGGATGCGACGGATGTGGCCATGGCGATGTTTTCCGGGATCTACAACATCGGCATCGGCGGCGGGGCGTTGATGGGCAGTTGGGTGGGCAGCCACTTTGGTTTCGCCTGGATCGGCGCGGCGGGCGGGTTGCTGGCGGCGGTGGCGCTGATCGGGTATTGCCTGGCGATTCATCGGTTTGGGCAAGGCGGGGCGCGCGCCCCTCTGTAGGAGCGAGCTTGCTCGCGAAAAATGTGAAGGACCCGCTGGTTATCAGATTACCCAGGTGTATTTAACGCCTGGGCAGTGTCCAGATCCGTGATCAAAACATCCAGATAGCCGCCCTTGAGCGCGCCGCGAATCGCCTGGCCCTTGCTTGGCCCCCCCGCCAGGCCCAGCACCCGCTGGATCGAACGCAGTTTCGGCAGGGCCACGGACACCACGAATTCCTCGTCCTCTTCGAGCACCGGGCGCCCTTCGGCGTCGAAGTAGCGCAGGCAAATATCCCCCACCGCGCCGCGCTCGGCCAGCAGGCGCAGCATGTCTTCGGTGTAGTAGTTGCCGCTGTTGCGCAGCAGTTGCGAGGGCTCCAGGTCGCCAATCCCGACAATCGCCAACGTGATGCTGTCAAAGCGGTTCAGCACTTCCTTGACCTCTTCCATCTCGATGATGCGCTGCTTGCTCTCCACCGATTGCTCGATGCTTTGGGACGGCAGCAGGAATGCCGGGCAGTTGAGCAGGGTGGCCAGGCGTTGGGTCAGCAGGGTGGCTTCAAACGCACCCTTGTTGCCGACACCGCCGAGCAGTTGCACGACTTCCTGGGCGCCCTGTTTGCCGGGCTGGGCGTGCAGGTGCCCGACCATGGCGCGAATGGTGCTGCTCCACGACGAGATGCCGATGTGGTCCTGGGGCGACAGGCTGGTCTCCAGGTAGTGCGCGGCGGCCGAGCCAATGGCTTGCTTGATGCTCTCATCAACCCCCGGTTCGGTGGCCTCGACCACGATCACCCGGCGCACGCCATAGCGGCGCTGCAACTGGGTTTCCAGCTCCAGGTGCAGGCCCTGCAGGCGCATGACGGTGATCTTCACCACGCCTTCCTGCAGCGCCCGGCGCAGGGCGCGACTGATAAAGGATTGGGACAAATCCAGCTGTTCGGAAATCTCGGACTGCTTGAGACCTTCTTCGTAATAGAGGCTGGCGATCTTGGTGATCAGCCGTTGTTCTTCGATCTGGCTCATGACGGTCTCAGTCAATGACATCAATAGCCGGTGAGGATACCAAACCGGCGCCGCTCGTTACGACATGATCAGGCCGCCGTCGATATTGATCGCCTGCCCGGTGAGGTAAGCCGCGTCGTCCGAGGCCAGGAACGCCACCAGGCCCGCCACGTCCGAGGGCTTGCCGGCGCGGCGCAGGGGGATGTTCTTGACCCATTCGGCCATCAGCTCGCCCTTGCCGTAGCGTTTTTCGTCGGTGCTGAGGATTTCGCCCCACACCCGGTCGTTGTAGTCCCACATTTCGCTTTCGATGATGCCGGGGCAGAACGCGTTGACCGTGATGTTGTGCCGCGCCAGTTCCAGCGCCAGGCTTTGGGTAATGCCGATCACGCCCATTTTGCTGGCGGCGTAGTGCGGGGTATAGATGAAGCCCTGGCGGCCCTGCCCGGAAGAGGTGTTGATCAGGCGCCCGCTGCCTTGTTTGACCATGTATTTGGCGGCTTCCCGGCAGCCGAGCCACACGCCGGTGGTGTTGACTTGCAGCACCTTGTCGAAGTCGGCGCGGGGCATTTTGTCGAAGTGGTCAATGGTGATGATGCCAGCGTTTTGCACCGATACGTCGATGCTGCCAAAGCGCGCGTGCGCCTCACTGTAGAGCTTCTCGATATCGCTTTCACTGGTCACGTCAATGGCCAGAGCCAGGGCGTTGACCGCGTACTCCTTGGCCAGCTGCTCGGCGGTGAAGGTCACGCGCTCCAGATCATTGGAGGCCATCACCAGGTTGGCGCCTTCCTGGGCGAAGCGTTCGGCAATGCCGGCACCGATGCCACGGCAGGCGCCAGTGATCACTACGGTTTTACCGCTGAATCGTTGAGACATTTGAAGGGCTCCAGTGAGTTACCAGCACACAAAACCGCCATCGACCAACAGGTCGACGCCGGTGCAGAAAGACGAGGCCTGGCTGACCAGGAAAATCGCCGGGCCGACCATTTCTTCAACGCTTGCCATGCGGCCCATGGGCGTGGTCTGTTCGAAAATCTTCACCTGGTCGGCCACTTCCGGGCGCGAGTTCATCGGTGTGGCGGTGTAGCCAGGGCTGATGCAATTGACCCGCAGGCCCTTGTCTGCCCATTCCATCGCCAGGCTTTTGCTCAGGTGAATCACCCCGGCCTTGGAGGTGTTGTAATGAGCTTGCAGCAGGCCACGGTTGACGATGCTGCCGGACATCGAGGCGATGTTGACGATGGCCCCTTTGCCTCGGGGCAGCATCACGGCCGCCTGGGCCTGGCAGCTCAGGAAAATCCCGGTGAGGTTGATGTCGAGGGTGGCTTGCCAGCGTTGCAGTTCGAGGTCTTCGGCGGCCTGGGCATTGGCGATACCGGCGCAGTTGACGGCCACGCTGAGGTCGCCCAGGACTTTTTCAGTGCGGGCGATGGCGGCGTCGAGGGCATTGCGGTCGGTAACGGTACCGGCCAGGGCCAGGCCACGGCGGCCGAGGGCTTCGATGCGTTCTACGGTGCTGCGGATACCGGGGCTGCCGGGCAGGTCGAAGCAGGCCACATCGGCCCCGGCTTCGGCCAGGCCCACGGCGATGGCCTGGCCGATGCCGCTGCCGGCGCCGGTGACGAAGGCGACCTGATCTTTAAGACTGAAAAGTTGCATGGGTTGCTCCACGTCGAATTGTTTAAGCCGTAGCCATTTCCATGACTGAAACCGGGGTTGCCGCGCCGCGCTCCAGAATCCCCATCTGCCGCCCTCGGCTCATCACCATCACCCGGTGCGACAGGCCGAGCACTTCATCCAGGTCGGAGCTGACCACAATCACCGCCATGCCATTGGCCGCCAGGTCTGCGATCACTTCATAAATCGCCGCGCGGGCGCCGACGTCGATGCCTCGGGTCGGCTCATCCAGAATGAATACTTTCGGGTTACGGGCGAGCCATTTGGCAATGATCACTTTTTGTTGATTGCCGCCGGACAAGCTGGAGATGCGTTGCTGCGGCGCACCTTTCACACCCAGGCGTGTCGCGGCTGCCTGGGCAAACTCCCGCAGGCGGCCGGGCAGTACCCAGCCACGCTTGTCCAGCAGGTCGGTATTGCCATACATCATGTTGTCTTCGATGCGATGCTCGACCACCACGCCTTGTTGCTTGCGGTCTTCGGGCACCAGCACCACGCCGGCCTGGATCGCTTCGGAAGGGGAGCGCAGGCGGCGGATTTCACCGTCCAGCAGCATATGGCCCTTGATGTCCTGCGCCGCACCGGCGATGGTGCGCACCAGCTCGGTACGGCCTGCGCCCACCACGCCAGCGATGCCGAACACCTCACCGGCGCGCACGCTGAAGTCGATTCCGTGCAAGGCAAATTCACGGCAAGTGAGGTCTTTGATCTGCAACATCACCCGCGCTTGTGGCGGCTGCAAGGCGGGAAAAATCCGCTCCAGGCTGCGCCCGACCATTTGCTCCACCAACTCGCGCACCGGCACCTGGGCGCTGGCGTGCAGGGCGATCTGGCGACCGTCCCGCAGCACCAGGATCCGGTCGGCGATGCGTGCGATTTCTTCCAGGCGATGGCTGATGTAGATGAACGACACGCCTTCGGCCTTGAGCCGCTCGACCTGCTGGAACAGCAACTCGGTTTCCTCGCCACCCAATGCCGCGGTGGGTTCGTCGAGGATCAGCAGTTGTGCATTCAGGGTCAGCGCCTTGGCAATTTCGACAAGTTGCTGGGCCGCGACGCTCAAACCTTCAACCTTGTGCGACGCCGGGACCTTCAACCCCAGGCGCTCAAGTTGCTTCTGCGCCTGGGCCTCGATGTACTCGCGGTCGACCCGCCCGTGACGCATGGGCAGGCGTCCGACGAAGATGTTTTCGGCAATCGACAGTTGCGGCAGCAGGCGGATTTCCTGGTGGATCAGGCCAATACCTGCGCCCAATGCAGCACCCGGAGAGGCCGGCGCGTAAGGCTCGCCGAGCCAGGTCATGCTGCCCCCGGCCTCGGGTTGCACCAGGCCGGCAATGATCGACGACAGCGTCGACTTGCCCGCGCCGTTCTCCCCGAGCAACGCCAACACTTCGCCGGGGCGAATGTCGACGTTGATCTGCGACAGCACCTGCACCGGGCCATAAGCCTTGCCGATATTGCGCAGGCACAGCACCGCTTCCGGTTGTGCCTGGCGATTATCCAGAGCTGCTTGCATGAAGACCTCCGGGGCTTACGGGTGCTGTTGCAGGAAAGGCGCGACGTTGTCCTTGGTGGTCAGCACGGTAGGCAGCAGTTGCTCCTTGGGTACGTCTTTGCCGGCCTTCAAGTCAATTGCCGATGCCACGGCCAGGCGGCCCATCTTCTGGGTCTGCTGGGTCATGGTTGCATTCAGCACGCCGCTTTCCACCGCCTTGAGACCGGCGACGTCACCGTCGAAGCCCACCACGACCACCTTGTGATCCAGGTTACCGACCTTGACCGCTTGGGCTGCACCCAGCGCCATGGCATCGGCACGCCCGAAGAACACGGTAATGTTCGGGTCACGCTGGAGCAGGTCCTGGGCCACGGCGAAGCCTTTATCCTGGGCCCATTCAGCCGGTTGTTCGGCAACGATCTTCAGGCCGGGGAAGGCTTTCAGGCCTTCCTGAAAACCCTTGGCCCGGTCGTTTTCCGGGGTGGTGCCCAACTGGCCTTGCAGCACCGCGATGCGGCCCTTGCCGTCGGTGACCTTGCCTACGTATTCGGCCAGCGCCTTGGCGCCGGCCACGCTGTCGCTGGCGATAAAGGTATCGCCGGGGGCGTCAGGGGCGTTGCGGTCTACGGCGATCACTGGAATGCCGGCAGCTTTGGCGGCTTTTACCGGCACACCGGCGGCAGTGGCGCCGGCCGGGATGTAGATCAGCACGTCGATCTGGCGGGTGATCAGGTCTTCAATCTGGCTGACCTGGGTCGAGGAGTTGCCTTGGGCATCCACGGTGATCACCTTGATCCCCTTGGCCTTGCCTTCGGCTTCCACCGATTGCTTGATCTGGTTAAAGAAGTCGGCCTGCAGGTTGGCCACGGCAAGGCCGATGGTCAGGTCCTTGGCCCAGGTGGTGCCGGCGGTGGCTAAAGTGGCGGCGGCGAGGGCGGTAGCCAGTAGCAGTTTCTTGGTGCTGAACATGTCGGTGACTCCTGGTTTTATTGTTGGAGGGTGTCAACTGTCGAACAGGTTTAACGGGCAGTGCTGGAGCGGCGTCGCAGGGTATCGATGGTTACGGCGAGGGCGATGACCACGCCGATCACCACTTGTTGAATAAAGGGCGAGACGCCCAGCAGGTTAAGGCCATTGCGCAACACGCCAATGATCAGCACACCCACCAGGGTGCCGCCGATACTGCCCACGCCGCCGCTCAGGCTGGCACCGCCGATCACCACCGCAGCGATGGCGTCCAGCTCCAGGCTCAGGCCGGCACTCGGTTGCGAGGAGTCGAGGCGGGCAGCCAGGGTCACGGCGGCGATGCCGGCGAGAGCACCGCTGATGGCGTACACCCACAGGGTAATCGCGCGCACCTTGATGCCTGACAGCCGTGCCACTTCCGGGCTGCCGCCAATCGCATAAAGGTTGCGACCGCCGGCGCGAAAGCGCAGGAACACCCACGCCACCACCAGCATCACCAAAAACAACCCGACAGTGGCCGACAGAAAACCGAAGTGGCGTACGGTGGCCAGGCTGGTGAACCAGTCGGGGAAGCCGACAATCTGCCGGCCTTCCGTCAGGATGTTCGCCAGGCCGCGAGCTACCGACATCATGGTCAGCGTGGCAATAAACGGCGGCAGCTTGGCGTAGGTAATCAGCCCGCCCGACACCAGGCCTGCGAGCATGCCGGTGCCGATCGAGATCGGAATCGCCAGGCCCAGCGGCACGGCCTGGTCCTGATACAACCAGCCGAGCATCATCATGGAGAAGGCGAGCACCGAGCCTACTGACAGGTCGATCCCGCCGATCACAATCACGGCGGTCATGCCGATGGCGAGAATGCCCAGCACGGTGACCTGATCCAGAATGTTCAGGCCGTTACGCAGGGAAAAGAAGAATTCGGAACTGAAGGAGAAAACCAGCACCAGCAGCACGAGGCCGATCAGCGGGCCGCCGATATTGCTGGGAAGCAGTTTCACCAGGCGTGGGCGGCGGGTCGGCTTGAGGTCGGCCGGGTGATGGACAGAGGCTTTGGCGTCCACGTTGTTCTCCTGACTTATTTTTTTTGGAGTTCGTCAGGTGGCTTTGAATATTTATGCATGCCTGACTGTTAATTCAGATTCTAGTGACACGGTGTCAAAGTCAAGCGCTTTAATTTTCTTGAGTCCTCCCTAACCTGCGTTTTTGCCGCCCTGAAACCAGCGCGATAGACGAGTGCGCGAAGGTTTTTCGCCGTCTGTCCGAGGGGTATTTGCGACTTTTATTTCATTTTTCAGCCGTTCGCTCCCTTGACCTGCTGGCGGATCGGCGTCTAAATAGAAATATATTGTCATGGCTGAATAAATATTCAAAAGGCAGCCTTGGACACTTTCACCTCGCGTGGTCAGCCTCAAAGGAGCCGCTGCATGAATGCTTTCCAGTACGACGCCCGCCAGATAAAAGAACAGGCCCGCCTGATCCGGCGCCACGTTATCCGCCTGAACGCCGACTCACCGGCGGGCGGCCACACCGGTGCTGACCTCTCGGAAACCGACATCCTCGCCACCCTGTACTTTCGCATCCTCAACACGGGCCCGGAACGTACCGAAGACCCCGAGCGCGATATCTACATCCAGAGCAAAGGCCATGGCGTGGGCGGGTTGTACTGCTGCCTGGCACAAGCCGGCTACATTCCAGAGGAATGGCTGGCCACCTACCAACACTTCAACTCCCACTTGCCGGGCCACCCGGTGCGGCAGAAAACCCCCGGTATCGAACTCAACACAGGTGCTTTGGGCCATGGCTTGCCCGTGGCGGTGGGGTTGGCGCTGGCAGCAAAAATGTCCGGCAGTAAAAAACGCATTTATGTGCTCACCGGCGACGGCGAGCTGGCGGAAGGCTCCAACTGGGAGGCGGCCATGGCTGCCGCCAAATACGGCCTGGATAACCTGTTTGTGATCGTCGACAAGAACAAGCTGCAACTGGCGGGGTTGACCGCGGAAATCATGCCGCTGGACCCGCTGGACGTGAAATGGGCGGCGTTCGGTTTCGGCGTCAGCGAGTGCGACGGCAATGACGTCGGCCAACTGATCGAAGCCCTGGAAACCATGCAGACCCACACAGGCGCCCCTCAAGTGCTGATTGCCCACACCATCAAAGGCAAAGGCGTGTCCTTTATCGAAGCCCGTCCCGAATGGCACCACCGCGTGCCCAAGGGTGATGAAATCAACGCAGCACTGGAGGAGTTAAGTCATGGCGAGTGAACATTTGGCGAGCGTCATGGTGGAAGCCTTCATTGCGGCGGTCGACGCCGGGCTCGACGTGGTGCCGGTGGTCAGCGATTCCACCTCCACGGCCAAGATCGGGCCGTTTGTGCAGCGTTTTCCCGAGCGCTTGATCAACGTGGGCATTGCCGAGCAGTCACTGGTCAGTGTCGCGGCCGGGCTGGCGCTGGGCGGCAAGATCGCGGCGACGTGCAATGCCGCGCCGTTTTTGATCTCCCGGGCGAATGAGCAGATCAAGGTGGACGTTTGCTACAACCAGGCCAACGTCAAGATGTTCGGCCTGAATGCCGGCACCAGCTACGGCCCGCTGGCCAGCACTCACCACAGCCTGGATGACATTTCGGTGATGCGCGGTTTTGGCAACGTGCAGATTTTTGCCCCGGCAGACGCTATCGAATGCCGGCAGATTGTCGATTATGCCCTGCGTTACCACGGCCCGGTATATATCCGCCTGGATGGCAAAGCCCTGCCGGACGTGCATGGCGATGATTATCGCTTTGTGCCAGGGCAGATCGATGTACTGCGCCACGGGGCGCACGTCAGCATCGTCGCGTTGGGATCGGTGGTGCATGAGGCGGTGGACGCCGCCCGCGTTTTGGCGGAGCAGGGGATTGAGGCGCAAGTGATCAACCTGTCGTCGATCCGGCCGTTGCAGCGTGATGCATTGCTCAGTGCCCTCAGTGTGACGGGCGGTGTGATCACCGTCGAAGAGCACAACATCAATGGCGGCCTCGGCAGCCTGGTGGCCGAAGTGCTGGCCGAGGCCGGGCTGGGCATCCCGCTGATCCGCCTGGGCATCGGCGATGGCGAATACGCCGCTGCCGGCGCCCGCGAACCGACCCGTGCCTTGCATAACATCGACGCGGCTGGGATTGTGGCGGCAGCCACTCGGTTGCGGTGAATCACATGACTGAAAATACTCCGCTGATCCTGGCGATAGACGAAGGCACCAGCAACGCCAAGGCGGTGCTGGTCAACGAACGTGGGCAGGTTATTGCCCGAGGCTCGCGGGCCTTGAGCATCAGCCATCCCCAGGCCGGATTCTCCGAGCAGGACCCGTTGCAGATATGGACGAATACCCTGGCGGCGATTGACGAGTGCCTGGCCCAGGTTGATCGGCCGATTACGGCCTTGGCCATCAGTAACCAGCGTGAATCGGTGGTGGCCTGGGACCGTCACACCGGTGAGCCGCTGTCGCCGTGCATCAGTTGGCAGTGCCGGCGCTCCACGGCGCTGTGTACGCAACTGCACGAGCAGGGGCATGAAGCAACCATCCTCGCCAAGACCGGCCTCGCCCTGGACCCGATGTTTTCGGCGGGTAAGTTTCGCTGGATTCTGGACAACCTTGAAAACGGCCATGCACGGGCGGCTGCCGGTGAAATCTGCCTGGGCACGGTCGATAGCTGGTTGCTGTGGAAACTCAGCGGCGTATTCGCCACCGATTACTCCAACGCGTCACGTACGCAACTGTTCAACCTGCACACCTGCGCCTGGGACCCGGAGCTGCTGGCGCTGTTTACCATTCCGGCGGCGGCGCTGGCACCAATCCAACCCAGTGCGGGGTTCTTTGCACAGACCAAAGGTTTCGGGCGTTTGCCTGCCGGGGTTCCGGTGATGTCGATGATGGGTGATTCCCATGCCGCGTTGTACGGGCAGGGTGGGTTTGCGCCGGGGTTGGTCAAGGCCACCCTCGGTACGGGTTCTTCACTAATGACGCCCATGAGCGGGCCGATTGCGTCCACCCATGGTTTGTCGACTACATTGGCGTGGCATGACGGTTCGGCACCGACCTACGGCATGGAAGGCAACATCGTGCACACCGGTGCGGCGGTGCAATGGGCTTCGCGGTTGGTGGCGGGTGAGTCACTGGATGCGTTGACCGAGCAGGCGGCGCAACTGCCCGACAATGGTGGCGTGTACTTTGTCCCGGCGCTTTCTGGGTTGGGTGCTCCGCACTGGAAGGCCGACGCGCGTGGGTTGATCTGTGGCCTGACTGAAGCCACGTCGGGTGCACATATTTTGCGGGCCTCGCTGGAGTCCATCGGCTATCAGATTCGGGATGTGTTCGAGGCGATGCAGCAGGATATTGGCAGCCCGTTGAAAGAGCTGTGGGTGGATGGTGGCGCCACGCGCAATCGCTGGCTGATGCAGTTTTTGGCGGACCTGTTGCAGCGGCCGGTGGTGCGAAGCCGGTCGCCGGAGGTGTCGGCGCTGGGGGCTGCGCATTTGGCAGGCCGGGCGTTGGGCATCTGGGCCAGTGATGCGGCGTTGGTGGGGTTGGAGCGACAGCGGGAGCGGTTTGAGCCGGCTGTGGACGCCGCCATGGATGCGCGATATGGCGAATGGAGAAAAGCACTGCAGCGAACGCTGTGCTGATTGCTCGCGAAGAAACTGAGAACGCCGCTGAGTGTCAGACAGACGATCAACAGGAGGATATTTCCATGGCAGTTCGTTTGTTTAAACCGGCGGTATTCGCAGTGCTCGCCGGGTTTTCCGTGTTGTGGCTAAGCCCTGCAAGCCTGGCGGCCAGTTTTGACTGTGACCGGGCGAAGGCGGCTGACGAGAAAACCATCTGTGCCACGCGCTCCCTGAATGATCAGGATGTGACAATGGCGCTGCTCTATGACCTCAACCGGCACTTCATGGCCATGGGAGGGCGCGGTTCGTTGATGGATGATCAGGCTGCCTGGCTCAAGCAACGGCATACGTGCGGTGCCCAAGTCAGTTGCCTGAGCAAAACCTATACGCAGCGTATTGCGATGTTGCGTAGCTTTATTGATGAGCGGGTGATGACGAAAGGACCGTTCTGAACGGCCGCTTACTGTAGGAGCGAGCTTGCTCGCGAAAAACCTGAGAGCGCCGTTGGGTGTCAGGCTTCCCGAGTTATCGTTGACGTCCATCGCGAGCAAGCTTGCTCCTACAGAAGCAGGGTGTGCTTTGTTCAGGCGTTGCTAGGTTGGATCCGGCGGCCTATTACGTCCATCAGGTCACAGCCATCGCGTAGAGGAATGGCGAGCAGGCGTGCAAAGTCGTGAAGCACGACGGCGTCACTGCTGATTTCTTCGCGGAAGGCGATATTTTCCAGCAGTTGGGTCACAGCGTTGATGCGGTAAGCGGCAGCCTGGTGGAGTACGTCGAGCGGCGCTTGGGTGTCGATGAGCAGGGAAGGGATGTCGCAATCGTTGCCTGTAAGGGGCATGTATCGATTCATGGTAAAGCCTCGGTCTAATTAATTGAGGCTGTCACCTATCGTCGCCAAACGAATGGGTGACAGCTGTACGCAGGTTGGCGAACCGGGACCGAGTTCCGGCAGACCCGAAGGTCTCCCGCGCACAGCTGCCATAAAGCAGCTTTGCGGGTGCGAAAGTGCCTGCAATCAAGCAGAGCGCTTTCGCATACGGTCAACGGATCGCCAAATCCGATCGCCATGTCGGGCGACCGGCGGACTATAAGCGCTGCCCTTCAACCCATGCAAGGCAATCGTCGACACGCTATCTATTACAGATCTTGTAATAATTTTAGATTGTAAGAAATTCTTATTTCGCCTGTACGATTCAAGTCCTTTTTCCACAACAGGACCTACATGAACACCCTCTCGGAGCCTCCCAGTCGTCTTTCCCCAAGACATGCACTGTCGCCGTTCCCGCTGATCGCCTGCCTTCAGGCCAAGCATCCCGTCTTCCGATTGCCTACCCTTACCCGGTCCCTCGACCGTGCGTTGCCGTGCCCGGCATTCTGAAAAACTTGAAGAGATACTGAAAAATGGAATGGTTAGCGGATCCAACGGCCTGGCTCGGCCTGTTGACTTTGATTGTGCTGGAGCTGGTGCTGGGCATCGACAACCTGGTGTTTATCGCGATCCTGGCGGACAAGCTGCCGCCGGAGCAGCGTGACCGTGCGCGTCTGATCGGTTTGTCCCTGGCATTGCTGATGCGCCTGGGCTTGCTGGCAAGTATTTCCTGGTTGGTGACCCTGACGCAGCCGCTGTTCGAGGTGTTCGACAAGAGTTTCTCGGGCCGTGACTTGATCATGCTGTTTGGTGGTGTGTTCCTGTTGTTCAAGGCCACCATGGAATTGCATGAGCGGCTTGAGGGGCATGTGGCTCAGCGCACTGGCAACGTGGCTTATGCGATGTTCTGGCCGATCGTTGCGCAGATTGTGGTGCTGGATGCGGTGTTCTCCCTCGATGCGGTGATTACCGCCGTGGGCATGGTGGATGAGCTGGCGGTGATGATGATCGCGGTGATCATTTCCATCGGCCTGATGATCGTTGCCAGCAAGCCGCTGACCCGTTTCGTCAACGCCCATCCGACGGTGATCATGCTGTGTCTGGGCTTCCTGATGATGATCGGTTTTGCCCTGACCGCCGAAGGCCTGGGCTTCCACATTCCTAAAGGCTATCTGTATGCGGCCATTGGTTTCTCGATCCTGATTGAGGTGTTCAACCAGATCGCCCGGGCACGCCGCAAGAAGTCGGCACAGGGCACGCTGCCGGTGCGTGAGCGTACGGCCCATGCGGTGATGCGTTTGCTCGGCGGGCGTAACCTGGCGGTGGAAGAGGTCGGTGACGAGGTCGCCGACCTGCTGGATAACCCCGATGCCAACGGCGGGCCGCTGTTCGACCGGCGTGAACGCGTGATGATCAGTGGCGTGCTGCAACTGGCTGAACGTCCGATCCGCACGCTGATGACGCCTCGGGCGAAGGTGGACTCTATAGATCTGTCGGACGATCCCGACACTATCCGCCTTAAACTGATGCATTCGTCTTACTCGCGACTGCCCTTGATCCGCAACGGTGCTGTCGACGAGCCATTGGGTTTCGTGCACAAGAAGGAGTTGCTCAAGGAATACCTGGGCGGAAACGAGCCAAATCTGGAGCACTTGGCGCGCCGGGCGATCAACCTGCTGGAGAGTTTTTCGATCCTCAATGCCTTGGAGCAGATGCGCCAGGAATCCACCCACATTGCCTTCGTGATCAACGAATTCGGCGACTTTATCGGGGTGTTGAGCATGACCGACATCCTCGAGTCCATCGCCGGTGAGTTGCCGGACGCGAGTGAAGTCGAAGGGCCGGATATCGTTGAGGAAGAGGGTGGTTTCCGGGTCAATGGTGCCTTGAACCTTAACCTGATCAGCCAGCGCACCGGCTTCAAGGCGGTGGCGACGGAGGATTACCAGACTCTGGCCGGTATGGTGATGAGCCTGCTGGATCGCCTGCCGGTGGTGGGCGACAGCCTGGAGCATGAAGGCTGGCGCCTGACCGTGGCGGCGGTGGAAGAGCGGCGGGTCACGCAGGTATTGCTGGCGCCGCTTTAGCTGGATAGCATCGCCGCTCACTGAACCGTTAAGTAAGGGTTGCCCGAATGACTTTGGACGTGCTTAAGATTTCTGCATTTTGTGACGGTAACCAGGGCGGTAACCCGGCAGGCGTATGGATCGGTGACAACCTGCCGGAAGCCGCAGAAATGCAGCGTATCGCCCACGAAGTCGGGTTTTCGGAAACCGTATTCGCCTGCCCGCAGGATGACGGCTGGCGTGTGCGCTACTTCGCGCCGGAGTCCGAAGTCGCGTTTTGCGGGCACGCCACCATCGCGCTCGGCGCGGCCTTGAGCCTGGCGCTGGGCGACGGTGAATTCCACCTGACCTTGAACAACGGCGATATTTCCGTCAGTGGCCGCAGCGAAGGCGACCTGATCGAAGCCGCGCTGCAATCCCCGCCAACCCGTAGCGCACCGGCCGATGATGCGCTGGTGGACGCGGGCCTGACGTTGTTCGGCTACACCCGCAATGACCTGGACCCCAGCATTCCGCCGGCGATCGTCCATGCTGGTCTCTCCCACCTGGTGCTGGCCCTCGACAGCCGCGCCAAGCTCAGCCAGATGCACTATGAACTGGAGGCCGGTCGCCGCTACATGACGGACGCCGGTTTGGGCACCGTGGTGCTGGTGTTCGCCGAAAGCCCGACGCTGTTCCACACCCGCAACCCGTTTGCGGTGGGCGGTGTGTACGAAGACCCGGCTACAGGCTCCGCGACGGCCGCATTTGCCGGCTATCTGCGGGACCTGGGCTGGCCGCACAACGGGTGCATCAACATCATTCAAGGCGAGGACATGGGCAGCCGCTCGCGTTTGCAGGCGCAGATCACCGATGAGAAGGGTGCCTCGATTCGTGTTTCCGGCACGGCGCGGTTGATGTTGGAGGACTGATTCTGGTCTCGGCGAACGTTTCCCTCAGAGTTTTTTCGTCGAACCCCTTCAGCCTATTGATCATCTTGCCATTCTGAAAAACCAGGAGGGTGGGAGTGCCGGTTACCTCGGGGTGTCTCGGGGTTTGGGCTGTGTCGAGCACCAGGCTTTTCACGGTGCGACCGTATTTCCTGGCAAAGCGTTCAAACAGTGGCCCGGCTTCCCCACAGGCCGGGCAATGCTGCGAAACAAACAGCATGAACACCGTTTCATGCGACTTCAGTACCTGCTGATACGCCTCGGCATCGGCAATCACCGCCGTTGCAATTCCCATAATGATCTCCTTGGCAAAAGGGCATGGCCCACGCTAAGCCCGGCGATCAAAACGGTCTACTGTCAAAACTAACAGGTACCCACCTCCAAGCAGTCTAACCGGCCATTGTGGCGAGGGAGCTTGCTCCCGCTGGGCTGCGCAGCAGCCCCAAGGCTTTCAGCGCTCCGCCCGTTCCCGAGCCTTCTTCGCCAGCCCCACGCACTGCTTGTAATCCCCTTTCTCCTTGGCGTCCTTGGCCCGGCGATAACCGTGATGGTTTTGACTCATATAGTCGGTCGCAAACGCCGCCTTCAGCTTGGCCAACTCGGCCTTGCATTCACGACGGTCATCCTTGGCGAACACAGTGCTGGCAAACACCAGCGACAACAACATAAGGACAAGGCTGATCTTCATCTGAACGCATTCCTTGGGGAGGGCCGATCATCTGCCAAGCCTAGCCCAGCCACAGGATTCTTCCATCCAGCACCGCACCGCTTTCGTGCCCGGTAACGAACCGCACCCGCACCCAAATGTGGCCTGTCACCTCGCCGTGTAGCCAACGGTAGCAACCTGATTTCAACCGATGGCCCAGCGCCTCATCGCCGATACAAATTTATCCCGTTGATTTAAAAAGAAATTAATCCCGCAATATTTTTCTGTTACCGCGTATGGCACACTTTCTGCTGTCTATTCCGTTGTTACATACTAAGTTCCGGTATAGCGGAATACACAACCCCTGGAGTGCTTGTCATGCATCACCGACCTTCCGTGTTCAAAGCGTGTGTTTTTCTCTTCGCCGCATCGGCTTCCCTCGCAGCAGCAGTGCAAGCGGCGGACAGCAAGCTCGATACAGTGCTCAAGCGTGGGCACCTGATCGTGGGTACAGGCAGTACCAATGCGCCGTGGCACTTCCAGGGAGCGGATGGCAAGTTGCAAGGTTTTGATATCGACATCGGCCACATCGTGGCCAAGGGGTTGTTCAACGACCCGAGCAAAGTCGAATACGTGGTGCAGTCCTCCGACGCTCGAATTCCCAACCTGCTGACTGACAAGGTCGACATGAGCTGCCAGTTCATCACCGTCACCGCCAGCCGCGCGCAGCAAGTGGCCTTCACCCTGCCGTACTACCGCGAAGGCGTGGGCCTGCTGCTGCCAGCCAACAGCAAGTACAAGGAAATTGAAGACCTGCAAGCCGCCGGCGACAGCGTCACCGTGGCCGTGCTGCAGAACGTCTACGCCGAAGAACTGGTGCACCAGGCCTTGCCTAAAGCCAAGGTCGACCAGTACGACAGCGTCGACCTGATGTACCAGGCCGTGAACTCCGGGCGTGCCGACACCGCCGCCACCGACCAGTCCTCGGTCAAGTACCTGATGGTGCAAAACCCGGGCCGCTACCGCAGCCCGAGCTACGCCTGGAGCCCGCAAACCTACGCGTGCGCCGTCAAGCGTGGCGACCAGGACTGGCTGAACTTCGTCAACACCGCGCTGCATGAAGCCATGACCGGCGTGGAGTTCCCGATGTACAAGGCCTCGTTCAAGCAATGGTTCGGTGTGGATCTGCCAGAGCCTGCAATCGGTTTCCCGGTTGAGTTCAAGTAATCCGTAAACACTGGGGCGTCGCTGACGGCGCCCCAATCAGGTACTGCTGACCATGAACTATCAGTTGAACTTTGCCGCTGTGTGGCGCGACTTCCCCAGCTTGCTGGCGGGCCTCGGCCTCGGCCTTGAACTGGCACTGCTGTCCATCGCCATCGGTTGCGTGATCGGCCTGTTGATGGCGTTTGCCATGCTGTCCAAACACCGTGCGCTGCGCATTGGGGCCTCGGTGTATGTGACGGTGATCCGAAACACCCCGATCCTGGTGCTGATCCTGTTGATCTACTTCGCCTTGCCCAGCCTGGGGATCCGGCTGGACAAGATCCCCTCGTTCATCATCACCCTGTCGCTGTACGCCGGTGCCTACCTGACCGAAGTATTCCGCGCCGGCCTCTTGAACATTCCCAAGGGGTTGCGTGAAGCGGGCCTGGCCATCGGCCTGGGCGAATGGCGTATTCGCGCGTACATCACCGTGCCGGTGATGCTGCGCAACGTGCTGCCGGCGCTGTCGAACAACTTCATCTCGCTGTTCAAGGACACCTCCCTGGCGGCCGCGATCGCGGTGCCGGAGCTGACCTATTACGCCCGCAAGATCAACGTCGAAAGCTACCGGGTGATTGAAACCTGGATGGTCACGACCGCGCTCTACGTGGCTGCCTGTTACCTCATCGCCATGCTGCTCCGTTACCTGGAACAGCGTTTGGCGATTCGCCGCTAAGGAGCGCCCATGTACGAATCCCCCAGCTGGCTGCATGAGTTGTGGATCGCCCGGGAAACCCTCTGGGCGGGGTTCCAGACCAGCGTCTACTGCTCGGCCCTGGCCATTATCTTCGGCACTCTGATCGGCATCGTCGCCGGCTTGGTGCTGACCTACGGCAAATTCTGGATGCGTGCACCGTTTCGCCTGTACGTCGACCTGATCCGCGGTACACCGGTGTTTGTGCTGGTATTGGCATGCTTCTACATGCTGCCTGCACTGGGTTGGCAGATCACCGCGTTCCAGGCCGGCGCCGTGGGCTTGACGCTGTTCTGCGGCTCTCACGTTTCGGAAATCGTGCGCGGTGCTTTGCAAGCGATTCCCAAGGGGCAACTGGAAGCCGGCAAGGCCATCGGCCTGACGTTCTATCAATCCCTCGGCTACGTGCTGTTGCCCCAGGCCCTGCGGCAGATCCTGCCGACCTGGGTCAATTCGTCCACGGAAATCGTCAAGGCGTCCACCTTGCTGTCGGTGATCGGCGTGGCTGAATTGCTGCTCAGTACCCAACAGGTCATCGCCCGGACCTTCATGACCCTGGAGTTCTACCTGTTCGCAGGCTTTATGTTTTTTGTCATCAACTACGCCATCGAATTGTTGGGGCGTTACATTGAAAAGCGGGTGGCGTTGCCATGAACCAACTCTCAAAAGAAAGCCAGCCACTCCTGAACATTAGCGGCCTGCGTAAACAGTACGGCCCGGTGGAAGTACTCAAGGGCGTCGACCTGAGCATGCAGCGCGGCAACGTCGTAACGTTGATCGGCTCCAGCGGCTCGGGCAAGACCACGCTGCTGCGCTGCGTCAACCTGTTGGAAGAGTTCCAGGGCGGCCAGATCACCCTCGACGGTGAATCCATCGGCTACAGCGACGTCGGCGGCAAGCGGGTGCGCCACCCGGAGCGCGTGATTTCCCAGCACCGCGCGATGACCGGCATGGCATTCCAGCAGTTCAACCTGTTCCCGCACCTGACCGCCTTGCAGAACGTCACCCTGGGCCTGCTCAAGGTCAAGAAGATGGGCAAGGACGAGGCGGTGGCGCTGGCGGAAAAATGGCTGGACCGTGTCGGCCTGCTGGAGCGCCGCAATCACTTTCCGGGCCAGTTGTCGGGCGGCCAGCAACAGCGCGTGGCGATTGCCCGGGCGATTGCGATGAGCCCGAGCCTGATGCTGTTCGACGAAGTTACCTCGGCCCTGGACCCGGAACTGGTGGGCGAAGTGCTCAGCGTGATCAAAGGTTTGGCGGAAGAGGGCATGACCATGTTGCTGGTCACCCACGAAATGCGGTTTGCCTATGAAGTCTCGGACAAGATCGTCTTCATGAACCAGGGTCGCATTGAAGAACAAGGGCCGCCGAAAGACATTTTCGAACGCCCGCAATCGCCGCGACTGGCGGAATTTCTCAAGAACATTCGTTTTTAAATCATCACTTCAGGAGATCCATTATGAGCATTACTCGTTACGGCACCGGCGCCACGGCCGGCGGCGGCCAGCCTCGTCCTTTCGCCCGCGCGGTGGAAGCGGATGGCTGGTTGTACGTGTCGGGCCAGGTGCCGGCGGTGGACGGTGAAATCATCACCGGCGGCATCGTCGAGCAGACGCACCAGACCATGCGCAACGTAGTAGCGATTCTCGAAGAAGCCGGCTACGCCCTTGAAGACGTGGTGCGCGTGGGTGTATGGCTGGAAGACCCACGGGACTTCTGGAGCTTCAACAAAGTGTTCGGCGAATACTTCAACCCGGAACATGCCCCGGCGCGGGCGTGTGTGCAGGCGAACATGATGGTCGATTGCAAGGTTGAGATTGATTGCGTGGCCTACAAGAAAAAAGGCTAAATGCCCGTCTCTTGAGACCACAGGAGACCCAATGTGGGAGCGGGCTTGCTCGCGAAAACGGTGGATCAGTTGCAGATGTATTCACTGACACACCGCCTTCGCGAGCAAGCCCGCTCCCACAGGGGATCTGTGTTGATAGCTACATCTTCAAACGGGACCGACTACTGCCATGACCGAAGACACCATCAAACGCCGCGCCAAAGGCCTCGACCGGGCGTTCGATATCCTCGATTTCCTCAAGGAAATCGGCCAACCCCTGCGCCCGAATGATATCGCCAGCGGCATCGGCAGCCCCAAATCCACGGTCTACGAACTGGTGGCCTCGCTGCTGGAACGGCGCATCCTCGAAACCGTCGGCAAGGACGGTCACGTCTACCTCGGCCGTCAGCTGTACTTCCTCGGCCAGGCCCACCTGCGCCATTTCGACCTGACCCGCGAAGCCGACCACGCCCTGCAGGAAATCGTCAGCCAGACCCACGAAACCGCCCAGATGTGCCTGCTCAATGGCCGCAAATACACCGTGGCCCTGATGCGCGAAGGCGAGCGGCATTTCCGCATTTCCTCAGACATTGGCGAGAACGCGCCCATCCCCTGGACCGCCTCCGGCCGCCTGCTGCTGGGCCACCTGAGCGACCAGCAAATCATCGACCTGATCGACAACGACGACTTCATCCTCCCGGACGGTCAGCGCCTGCCTCTGGAAACCTTCCTTGGGCAAATCCGCCAGGCCACCCTCGACGGATTCTTCTCCTTCGACAGCGTCGCCGACACCTTTACCCATTGCTTTGCCGCCCCGGTTCGGGACGCCCAAGGCATCAGCATTGCGACCCTGTGCATCGTCGCCCCACGGGCCGATGCCATCAAAAACTACAACGACTATCGCCGGGTGCTGATCGACAGCGCGAACAACCTGGCCCGTCGCATCAACGAATAGGAAACCCTTATGTCTGCCTTCAATGCCGTTGAAAAAGGCGCCGCCCCGGTCGGTGCGCACCTGGTCCGTGACGTCAGCCTGCCGGCCCTGGTGCTGCACCGCGATGCCCTGGAGCACAACATCCGCTGGATGCAGGATTTCGTCAGCAACAGCGGCGCGCAACTGGCGCCCCACGGCAAGACCAGCATGATGCCGGCGTTGTTCCAGCGGCAGATCGAGCAGGGCGCCTGGGGCATCACCCTGGCCAACGCCGTGCAGACCCGCGCCGCGTATGCCGGTGGTGTTCGCCGGGTGTTGATGGCCAACCAACTGGTGGGCGCGCCGAACATGGCGCTGATCGCCGACCTGCTGGCCGACCCTGAATTCGACTTCCACTGCATGGTCGACCACCCGGACAATGTGGCCGACCTGGGGTTGTTCTTTGCCGCCCGCGGCTTGCGCCTGAACGTGATGATCGAATACGGCGTGGTCGGCGGCCGTTGCGGTTGCCGCACCGAACAGCAGGTGCTCGACCTGGCCAAGGCAATCAAGGCCCAGCCGGCGCTCGCCCTCACCGGCATCGAAGGTTACGAAGGAGTGATCCACGGCGAGCACGCCATCAGTGGCATCCGCGAATTCGCCGCCTCCCTGGTACGTCTTGCCGTCGACCTGCAAAACAGCGGCGCCTTTGACCTTGGCAAGCCGATCATCACCGCCTCGGGTTCCGCCTGGTACGACCTGATCGCCGAATCCTTCGAAGCCCAGAACGCCGCTGGCCGCTTCCTCAGCGTATTGCGCCCGGGTAGCTACGTGGCTCACGACCATGGCATCTACAAAGAAGCGCAGTGCTGCGTACTCGACCGTCGCAGCGACCTCAACGAAGGCCTGCGCCCGGCGCTGGAAGTCTGGGCCCACGTGCAGTCGCTGCCGGAGCCAGGCTTCGCGGTGATCGCCCTGGGCAAGCGCGACGTTGCCTACGACGCCGGCCTGCCGGTGCCGCTCAAGCGCTACAAGGCGGGCGTGCTTCCGGCCGAGGGTGATGATGTGACCGCGTGCAAGGTCACCGCCGTGATGGACCAGCATGCGTTCATGGTCGTCGCGCCAGGGGTTGAGTTGCGCATTGGCGACATCATCTCCTTCGGCACTTCCCATCCGTGCCTGACCTTCGACAAGTGGCAAGTGGGTAATTTGGTGGATGAGCAGTTGCAGGTGATCGAAAGCCTGCATACCTGCTTCTAGACCTAATCGTGCCCTTCGCGAGCAAGCCCGCTCCCACATTCGACCGAGTTCCTTCAGTTGAAATGCAATCAAATGTGGGAGCGGGCTTGCTCGCGAAGAGGCCCTCCAGTACATCGAGAGACCCCTTGGCATGAACACACAACCGCGCATCGCCTTCATCGGCGAATGCATGATCGAACTGCAACACCGCGCCGACGGCAGCCTGCAACAAAGCTTCGGCGGCGACACCCTGAACGCCGCCGTCTACCTGCGCCGCGAACTGGGTGAACCCAGCACCGTCGACTACGTCACCGCCCTGGGCGATGACAGCTTCAGCGACGCCATGTGCAAGCACTGGGCCGAAGAAGGCCTGGGCCTGAGCATGGTCCAACGCCTGCCTGATCGCCTGCCGGGGTTGTACTGCATCCAGACCGATGCCAACGGCGAGCGAAAATTCCTCTACTGGCGCAACGAAGCCGCCGTGCGCGACTGCTTTACCACGCCGGCGGCCGAGCCGATCCTGGCGGCGCTGCCGGCATACGACGTGGTGTATTTCAGCGGCATCACCCTGGCGGTATTGGGCGAAGTCGGCCGTGCACGCCTGCTGGAAACCCTGGTCGAAACCCGCCAGCGCGGCGGCAAGGTGGTGTTCGACAACAACTACCGGCCGCGCTTGTGGGCCAGCGTGGACGCGGCGCGTGCGGCGTATCACAGGGTATTGGCCGAGGTGGATATTGCTTTGCTGACCGAGGATGACGAGCGCGCATTGTTTGGTTATGAGGACAGCGAGCAGGTGTTTGCGGCGTATCCGGGCATTGCCGAGGTGGTGCTGAAACGTGGCGCGGATGCGTGTTTGATTCGTTGTGAGGGTGAGCGATTCGAGGTGCCGGCGTTGGTGGTGGAGAAGGTGGTCGATACGACTGCGGCGGGGGACTCGTTCAGTGCGGCTTACCTGGCCAGTCGGCTCAAGGGCGGCTCGCCGCAGGAAGCAGCCTTGGCCGGGCATCGGCTGGCGAGCCGGGTGATTCAGGTGCCAGGAGCACTCATTCCCCGAGACTAACGCTATCTATTGTGGCGAGGGAGCTTGCTCCCGCTGGAGTGCGAAGCGCTCCCGGCTTTTTTGGGGCCGCTACGCAGCCCAGCGGGAGCAAGCTCCCTCGCCACAAAAAAGCCATCAATCCCGGTAAAACACCTGCACCAGGTGATACCCAAACTTGCTCTTGATCGGCCCATGAACCACCTTCACGGGCTTCTTGAAGATCACCGCATCAATCACCCCCACCATCTGCCCCGGCCGCACTTCACCCAAATCACCGCCGCGCTTGGCAGAAGGGCAGGTGGAGTACTTCTTGGCCAACACGTCAAACGCTTCGCCCTTGGCAATACGCTGCTTGAGCTGTTCGGCTTCTTCACTGGTTTTCACCAGAATGTGACGGGCTTGGGCTTTCATTGATCGGTCCTGATGTGAAACGGCGCGCGATTATGCCTGAAGTCAGGCCTCTGAGCTGATCATGCTACGGATTTTGTTAGCCAGCAGATCGATCGAAAACGGCTTGGCTACCATGTCCATGCCTGCCTCCAGGAACCCCTGGCGCTCGGCGGCTTTCTCGGCATATCCGGTCATGAACAATACCTTGAGCTCCGGCCGGTGTTGCCGGGCGATTTCTGCCAGTTGCCTGCCGTTCATCCCCGGCAAGCCCACATCGGTCACCAGCAAATCCACCCGCAGGTCGGACTCCAGCAGCGGCAACGCCGCCCGTGCATCCGCCGCCTGGTGCGCGGTGTAACCCAGCTCATCCAGCACATTCACCACC
This sequence comes from Pseudomonas sp. AN3A02, assembly GCF_011765255.1. Classification (NCBI taxonomy): domain Bacteria; kingdom Pseudomonadati; phylum Pseudomonadota; class Gammaproteobacteria; order Pseudomonadales; family Pseudomonadaceae; genus Pseudomonas; species Pseudomonas sp. AN3A02. The sequence continues at coordinate 957,414 of NZ_JAARNI010000002.1, read as the reverse complement.
AGCATCCGCACCGCCGGGTCGTCCTCGACCACCACCACAGCTTCGCCTTCCAGCGCTACCGGGGCTTCGCCCTGACTGGCGGGCACCGTCCTTTCCAGCGCGGTGCCATGCAGGCGCGGCAAGTACAGGCGCACGCAAGTGCCCTGGCCCGGCTCGCTCTGAATGGTCACGTGGCCGCCGGACTGCTGGGCAAACCCATAGATCATCGACAAGCCAAGGCCGGTGCCCTGGCCGATGGGCTTGGTGGTGAAGAACGGGTCGAAGGCCTTGGCGAGGATTTTCGCGGTCATGCCGGCGCCGTTATCGCTCACGCCGAGCATCACATAATCGCCGGCCTTGACCGGCTCCAGGGTGGTGATGTCGGTGCCGTCGAGGTAACTGTTGGCGGTCTCGATGCACAATTGACCGCCGTCGGGCATGGCATCCCGGGCATTGATCACCAGGTTGAGCAGGGCGTTTTCCAGCTGGCTGGCGTCGGTGTTCACCGGCCAGATGTCGGTGCCCAGTTGCACCTTGAGTTCGATGTGCGCGCCCTTGGTGCGGCGGAACAGGTCTTCCAGGGACGCCACCAACTGATTCGGATCCACCGGCTTGGGGTCCAGGGATTGGCGGCGGGAGAACGCCAGCAGGCGGTGGGTCAGCGCAGCGGCACGATGGGCCGAGGACACGGCGGCGTCGGTGAAGCGGCCGATCTCGTCGCTGCGTCCGGCAGCGATGTAGCGTTGCATCAGGTCCAGGCTGCCGATGATCCCGGTGAGCATGTTGTTGAAGTCATGGGCGATGCCGCCGGTGAGCTGGCCGACCGCTTCCATCTTCTGGGCATGGCGCAGGGCGTCTTCGGCGCGCTCGCGCTCGAACATCTCGTTTTGCAGGCGCTGGTTGGCTTCGGCCAGGGCCTGGGTGCGTTGGTTGACGCGCTCTTCGAGGTTTTCGTTGAGGTGACGCAGGGCTTCTTCGGTCAGTTTGCGCTCGGTCTCGTCAATCACAAAAATGTAGAAACCGTTGACTGAACCGTCAGCGCTGAAACGCGGCAGGTACTTCATCAGCGCGTGGCGGGGGCGGCCGTCATGGTGTGGCGTGACGGTGACAAAACTGCAGGCCTTGCCCTTGAGCGCCGCCTCGATCTTGTCGACGCGCCCGGCATAGATTTCGTCGCCCACGACTTCGCGGATGGTCTTGCCGTACAGCTCCTGCGGGGTCATGCCGTACCAGTCCAGGTAGGCGCTGTTGTTCAGGCGAAAGCGCTGCTCGTGGTCGACATAGCCAATCAGCACCGGCATGGCGTTGATGATTAGTTGCAGCTCGGTCTGGCTTTGGCGCAGGGCCTGTTCGGTGTGCTTGCGTTCGGTCAGGTCGAGGGCGGCACCGAGAAACCGTGCCGGTCGGCCATGATGGTCCTTGTAGCAACGGCCCCGGGCAAACACCCAGCGCACTTCGCCGTCGGCTTGCAGCAGGCGATATTCCTCGGCGTATTCGGTGCCGTGGGTGATGCAATGCTTGATGCTCCGGGCCACCATGCCACGGTCTTCAGGGTGCACGCCTTGCAGGTAGTCGCTGATGGGCAGCAGGCCGGCATCGCAGGGATCAACCCCGTGCAGTTGGGCGAAATGTGCGTCGGCGATAAACCGGTCTTCGCCAATGTCCCAGTCCCAGGTGCCCACGGCGTCGGTGGCGGCCAGGGCCAGTTGCAGGCGCTGCTCGGTGTTGCGCTGGGCCTTGAGGCTGTTTTCGGTGCGCTGCTGGAGTTCCAGGGCGATGCGCCGGCGCTCGTTGGTTTCGATGGCGGTGATCAGGATCCCGGCGACCTCACCGCGCTCATCGCGAATCGGGCTGTAGGTCAGGTCCAGCCAGATCTCGGTGTCGCGGTGGTTGCGTTGCAGCACAAAACGCTGCTCGGTGAACGTGCGCACCTGGCCCGCGAAGACGGCGCTGTAGATCGGATCGGTAAACGGCTTCAGTTCCGGCCAGATCAAGTCGGCAGGCTGGCCGAAGGCGCCAGGGTGCTTGTTGCCGGCCAGCAGGGCGAAGCCGTCGTTGTAGATCTGAGTGAGTTCGGCGCCCCACAGCAACAGCATCGGCATGGGTGAATGGATCACGATGTCGACGGCTGTACGGAGGCTTTGCGGCCAATCAATGGCGTCACCGAGAGGGCTTCGTGCCCAGTCCAGCCGCGCAATCAGTGCCGCGGCCTCGCTGCCGGTGGGTGATACGTTCATGTAAATGCCCTGCGCGTAACGCTTGAATAATGACAAAAGCCGATTATCCCGCGAGGAGAGATCGGCTTTCCACCCTCGAAAAATAGCATGCTTGAGGGTTTTGTCTTCAAATGAGTGCTTAAGCGCTAAAACGTTTCATCTTTCTGCCAGCTCCGGGCGATCACGAAACTGCTCCAGGGCTTCGGGGTTGGCCAGGGCGTCGGTGTTCTTCACCACTTCGCCATGCACCACGTTGCGCACCGCCAGTTCGACGATCTTGCCGCTGATGGTGCGCGGGATGTCCGTCACCGCCAGAATCTTCGCCGGCACATGGCGCGGTGTGGTATTGGCGCGGATCACCTCGCGGATCTGTTGCTCCAGGGCGTCATCCAGTTCGACGCCGTCGTTGAGCCGCACAAACAGCACCACCCGCACGTCATCCTGCCAGCGTTGGCCGATGGCCAGGCTTTCCAGCACCTGCGGTACCTTTTCCACCTGACGATAAATCTCTGCGGTGCCGATGCGCACGCCGCCGGGGTTGAGCACGGCGTCTGAACGGCCATGAATCAGCAGGCTGCCATTGGGTCGCTGTTCGGCGTAGTCACCCTGGGCCCATACACCGGGAAACTGGCTGAAATACGAAGCCCGCAGTTTTTCCTGGTGCGGGTCATTCCACAAGCCGATAGGCATCGCCGGGAAGTGCCGGGTGCACACCAGTTCGCCTTTTTCGCCTACCAGCGGGCGGCCCCGGTCGTCCCAGACTTCGATGGCCATCGCCAGGCTCTTGCACTGCATCTCGCCACGCCGCACCGGCAGCACCGGGTTGCCGATCACGAAGCAGGAGACGATATCGGTACCGCCAGACATCGACGACAGGCACAGCTCGGGCTTGATCTCGCGGTACACGTAGTCGTAGCTCTGTGGCGACAGCGGCGAGCCGGTGGAGATCAAGCCCTTGAGGCTGCTCAGGTCATGGCTCAGCCGCGGTTGCAGCCCGGCCTTTTCCAGGGTGGCGAGGAACTTCGGACTGGTGCCGAACACGCTGATTTTTTCCTGGTCGATCAGGTCCATCAGGCGTTCCGGCCCCGGGTGAAACGGTGAGCCGTCATACAGCACCGCCGTGGCGCCGATGGCCAGCACCGACACCAGCCAGTTCCACATCATCCAGCCGCAGGTGGTGTAGTAGAACAGGCAGTCATCCCGGGACAGGTCTGCGTGCAGGCCGTGTTCCTTGAGGTGGGTGAGCAACACGCCGCCGGTGCCGTGGATGATGCACTTGGGCACGCCGGTGGTGCCGCTGGAATAGAGGATGTACAGCGGATGATCGAAGGGCACGGCGACGAAATCGGGTTCGCCGCCGGGGGTGTAGAAGTCGTCCCAGAGTGCAACGTTGGCCCGGGTCTGATAATCCTCGGGACGCGCTTGCGGGCGGGCGTACGGCACGATGATCAGCTGTTGCAGGGACGGCAGCCGCTCGAGGATTTCATTGAGCTTGCTGCTTTGGTCGATGACCTTGCCGGCGTAGCGATAACCGGCGCAGGTGATCAGCACCTTGGGTTCGATCTGGCCGAAGCGGTCGATCACGCCCTGGGTGCCGAAGTCGGGCGAGGAGCATGACCAGATCGCGCCGAGGCTGGTGGTGGCGAGCATGCCCACCAGAGTTTGCCAGGTATTGGGCATGCACGCTGCGACCCGGTCACCTACGCCCACACCAGCCGCCCGCAGGCTGCGTTGCAGGCCGGCGACGTGGTGGGCCAGTTCGGCGTAGGTCAGTTGTTCGCGCTGGCCGTCTTCGCTGATGGCGACCACGGCGGGATGATCGTCGCGACGGCGCAGCAGGTGCTCGGCAAAATTCAGAGTGGCTCCGGGAAACCACTGGGCGCTGGGCATCTTGGCGTCTTCGATCAGCACCGCGCTGGGTGGCGTGCGGAACTGCACCTCGAAAAACTCGACAATGGACTGCCAGAAATCCGGGCGCTGGTCGATGCTCCACTGGTGCAGGGCCGGGTAGTCGCTGATCTGCAAGGCATGGCGATCATTGATGAAGCGCCGGAACTGATCCATCCGGGTGTTGTGGATGCGTTCGGAGGAGGGTTGCCAGAGTATTTCGGACATAAGGAAATCTCTTTTTTATTATCTGATCTATCAAGCGACACCGTTCAAAATGTGGGAGCGGGCTTGCTCGCGAATACGGTGGGTCAGTTCCAGATGTGTTAACTGATACACCGCATTCGCGAGCAAGCCCGCTCCCACATTTGATCTCCGGTGTCTTGGGGATCGTCGTTTACTGCGCCAGCCAGCCGCCGTCGATATTCCACGCCGCGCCCCGCACCTGGCTGCCGGCTTCACTGCACAGGAACAGCACCAGCTCACCCAGTTGCGGCGGCGTCACAAACTCCAGGGACGGCTGCTTCTCCGCCAGCAAATCCTGCTGCGCCTGCTGTGGGTCAACCCCGGTGGCGATGCGATCATCAATCTGTTTCTGTACCAGCGGCGTCAACACCCAGCCCGGGCAGATGGCGTTGCAGGTGACATTGCTCTGGGCGGTTTCCAGGCCCACCACCTTGGTCAGCCCGATCACCCCATGCTTGGCAGCCACATAAGCCGCCTTGCCCACCGAACCCACCAGCCCATGCACCGAGGCAATGTTGACGATCCGCCCCCAGCCCTTGGCCTTCATGCCCGGCAGGCTCAACCGCGTGCTGTGGAACACCGACGACAGGTTGATCGCAATGATCGAGTCCCAGCGCTCCACCGGAAACTCGTCAACCAGCGCCACATGCTGAATCCCGGCGTTGTTCACCAGGATGTCGATGCCGCCAAACTCGCGCTCCGCGTAGGCGATCATCTCGGCGATCTGTGCCGGGTCGCTGACATCCGCCGGGTGATGCCCCACCTTGCCACCGAAGGCCTGCACCTGGGCGATCACCGCGCTGGCGTCGCCGAAGCCGTTGAGGATCAGGTTGGCGCCGGCTTTGGCCAGGCTCAGGGCGATGCCCAAGCCGATGCCGCTGGTGGAACCGGTGACCAGGGCGGTCTTGCCGTTCAATGTCGTCATATCAACCTCACACAATGCCGGTGGCGTAGAAAGTACCAATCACCACGAACACCGCGAGGGTCTTGATGATCGTGATGCCGAAAATATCTTTATAGGCTTCGCGGTGGGTCAGCCCGGTGACCGCCAGCAGCGTGATCACGGCACCGTTGTGGGGCAGGGTGTCCATGCCGCCACTGGCCATGGCCGCGACCCGGTGCAGTACTTCAAGGGGGATATTGGCCGCATGGGCCGCTGAAATAAAGCTCTCCGACATGGCCGCCAGCGCAATGCTCATGCCGCCCGAGGCGGAACCGGTGATACCGGCCAGCAGGGTCACGGTAATCGCTTCGTTGACCAGCGGGTTGGGAATGCCCTTGAGCCAGTCCGCCAGCACCAGGAAGCCCGGCAGCGAGGCGATCACCGCACCAAAACCGTATTCCGAAGCGGTGTTCATCGCCGCCAGCAATGCACCGCTGACCGCGCTCTTGCTGCCCTCGGCGAGCTTGCTGCGAATCGCCGAGAAGCCGAATACCAGCACCACAATGATCCCCACCAGCAACGCCGCCTGCACTGCCCAGATCGCCGTGAGCTTGGCGACTTCGGTCTGCACCGGCACGCTCATGCCCGGCAGGCTGAGGGTGTGGGTCTTGCCGTACCACAGCGGAATCCAGTGGGTGAACAGGAGGTTCATGATGCCCACCAGCAGCAGCGGCGACAGCGCGATCCACGGGTTGGGCAGCTTGATGTCTTCGGCGGTCTCCGGCTCGTTGCGCAGGTTGGTGCCATAGCCTTCACCGGCGCGCTGGGCCTTGTTGCGCTGGCGCGCCAGGTACAGCATGCCGACGCAGAACACGAAGATGGTGCCGATCAGCCCCAGCCACGGCGCAGCCCAGGCGGTGGTGTTGAAGAAGGTACTGGGGATGATGTTCTGGATCTGCGGCGTGCCGGGCAGGGCGTCCATGGTGAACGAGAACGCGCCGAGGGCGATGGTTGCCGGCAGCAGGCGCTTGGGAATATTGCTCTGGCGGAACATCTCGGCGGCAAACGGGTACACCGCGAACACCACCACAAACAGCGACACGCCGCCGTAAGTCAGCAGGGCGCACACCAACACGATCACCAGCATTGCCTGGCGGGTGCCGAGCAACCGGATCGCGGCGGCGACGATGGAGCGCGAGAAGCCGGAGATTTCAATCAGCTTGCCGAACACCGCGCCGAGCAGGAATACCGGGAAATACAGTTTGAGGAAGCCGACCATCTTCTCCATGAACACCCCGGTGAAGGCGGGAGCGACAGCGGAAGGGTCGGTGAGCAGCACAGCGCCGAGGGCGGCGATGGGGGCAAACAGGATGACGCTGTAGCCACGGTAGGCGGCCAGCATCAGCAGCGCCAGGGCTGCGAGGGCAATGATCACACTCATGGTGTGTCTCCATCTGATTGTTATTTTTGTGGGGTGAGGCGATGGGAGGGGCTATAGCGAGATGTGTGCCAGGTTCTTAACATGTTGAAATATATAGAGAAATTCTTGATCTGTGAGAGTGTTCTCAAGTTTTGTCCCGAGTTTGAGACTGTTGGAGATCAAATGTGGGAGCGGGCTTGCTCGCGAATGCGGTGTATCAGGCAGTAATTCAGGCACTGACACACCGCATTCGCGAGCAAGCCCGCTCCCACATTGGATTTTCTCTGTATTTGGAATTGTGTCTCTTTTTTGAGACTAGGCGATGCCCAAGGCAACCATCTTCTTGTACAAGGTCGACCGGCCAAGCCCCAGCCGCTTCGCCGCCTCCACCACATTCCCCTCACATTGCTTCAACGCCGCCCCAATCACCTGCCGGTCAAAGCGCTCCCTGGCCGCGCTGAAACTCTCACCCTCAACGGTCTCTACCGAGCTGTGCTCTACCGGACTGAACGTACCAATTGCCGCGCGAATTTCACTGGCATCCAGCACCAGGTCATCACTCAACAACGCCGCCCGCTCCAGCACATTGCGCAGCTCGCGGATATTCCCCGGCCACGCATGCTGCGCCAACAACGCCAAGGCCTCGCGGTCCAGTTCATGCTGGCTGCGCAACTCCTCCAGTATCGCCTCACTCAACGCCGGCAAATCATCCAGCCGCGCACGCAACGGCGGCACCTGGATCGGCAGCACATTCAGGCGGTAATACAGGTCCGCGCGGAACTCTCCGCGCTTGATCGCCGCTTCCAGATCCATGGAGGTGGCGGCAATCACCCGCACATCACTGTGGATCATCTCGTTGGAGCCCACTGGCTCGAACTCTTTCTCCTGCAACACCCGCAGCAGCTTGCTTTGCAGCGGCAGCGGCATGTCGCCGATCTCATCGAGAAACAGCGTGCCGCCCTGGGCAATCTGCAACTTGCCGGGGCGGCCCTTGCGGTCTGCGCCGGTAAACGCGCCCGGTGCCGTGCCAAAGAATTCGGCTTCCAGCAAATCATGGGGAATCGCCGCGCTGTTGATGCTCACAAAGGCTTTGTGCGCCCGAGGCGATGCACCGTGAATCGCCTGGGCCAGCAACTCCTTGCCGGTCCCGGTTTCCCCCAGCAACAACACCGGCGACTCCGCACTCGCACTGCGCCGGGCCCGGCGTTTGACTTCCAGGCTGGCCGCGCTGGTGCCGATAAAGTGCGCAAAGTTGTACTTGCTCTGCCGCGACCGTAGCAGCGACCGGGTGGAAGCCAATTCCTGCTGCATGCTCAGGTAGCGCTCGATCAGCGGCGACAGGTTGCGCAATTCATCAAACAGCGCAAACCCGATCGCACCGATCACCTTGCCTGCGTCGTCGTGGATCGGCAGCCGCATCACCACCAGCGGGCCTTTGGGCGTGTCCTGGATATCCAGCAGAATCGGCTGGTCGTTGCGGACCACCTGGCGCAACAGGCTGTTGGAAATCACCTGCTCGCACGGCTGGCCGATGGCTTCGTCGGCGCTTTTCAGGCCGAAGCGCCTGGCGTAGCGCTCGTTCATCCAGACGATATTCGCGTCACCGTCGACAATCACCGTGCCTTCGCTGGACTGCTCGATGATCTCGAACAACGACTGGATCGCCAGGCCTCGAACGTATTGGTAATCCTTGAGGCTGCCGGTGGCGTTCATGGATGCGCCGCCGCGAGGAGTTCCTGGGTGTAGGGATGTTGAGGCGCGGCAAACACTTCATCGCTCGGCCCGCGCTCCACCACCTTGCCGTCCTTGATCACGATCATGTCGTGGGCCAGGGCCCGCACCACCGCCAGGTCATGGCTGATAAACAGGTAGGTCAGGCCATACTTTTCCTGCAACTCAAGCAGCAGGGCGACCACCTGTTTCTGCACGGTACGGTCCAGCGCCGAGGTGGGTTCATCCAGCAGGATCAGCGCCGGTTTGAGTACCAAAGCCCGGGCGATGGCGATGCGTTGGCGCTGGCCGCCGGAGAATTCGTGGGGGTAGCGATGGCGGCTGGCCGGGTCCAGGCCGACATCTTCCAGCACGCGGATCACTTGCGCTTCGCGGTCCTTGAGGCTGCACGGGGCGTGCACTTCGAGGCCTTCGCTGATGATCTGCGCCACCGACATCCGCGGGCTGAGGCTGCCGAACGGGTCCTGGAACACCACCTGCATCTGCTTGCGCCACGGCTGCATCTGCTTTTGCGTCAGGCCGTCGAGGGCCTCGCCCTGGAAGCGAATCGCGCCGCTGGAATCCAGCAGCCGCAGAATCGCCTGGCCCAGGGTGGATTTGCCCGAGCCGGACTCGCCGACAATCCCTAGCGTCTTGCCGCGCTGCACCGTCAGGCTGATGCCGTCCACCGCTTGCAGGTACTGCTTGCGCCGGAACAATCCGCCGCCCAGCGGGAACTGCACGCTCAGGTTATCCACCTGCAGCACGGTCTCCCGCGCCTCGTGATTCAAGACGATGCCTGCCGGTTCAGCATCCAGCAGCAGGCGGCTGTAAGGGTGCTTGGGGGCGCAGAACAGGGTTTCGCAATCCGCCTGTTCGACAATTTCCCCTGCTTTCATCACGCACACCCGCTGGGCAATGCTGCGCACCAAGTTGAGGTCATGGCTGATCAGCAGCAGCGACATGCCCAGCCGTTGTTGCAGGGACTTGAGCAGCAGCAGGATCTTGCGCTGCACCGTCACATCCAGCGCGGTGGTGGGTTCGTCGGCGATCAACAGTTCCGGCTCGCAGGCCAGGGCCATGGCGATCATCACCCGCTGGCGCTGGCCGCCGGAGAGTTGATGGGGGTAGGCCTTGAGGCGTTCCCGGGGTTTCTGGATGCCCACCAGTTCGAGCAATTCAAGGATCCGCGCCTGGGCTTGCTTGCCGCCCAGGCCCTTGTGCAACAGCAGGGTTTCGCCGATCTGCTTCTCGATGCTGTGCAGCGGATTCAGGGAGGTCATCGGCTCCTGGAAGATCATCGCGATCCGGTTGCCCCGCAGTTTTTGCAGGGTGGCGGGCGAGGCGCCGAGCAGTTCCTGGCCGCGATAACGCACCGAACCGGTGGTTTCGGTGCCGGCCTCGGGCAGCAGTTGCAGGATCGAATGGGCGGTCACCGACTTGCCCGAACCCGACTCGCCCACCAGCGCCAGGCACTCGCCGGGGCGCACGTCCAGGCACAGCTTGCGCACCACGGTCTGGCCGTTGAAGGCGACACTCAGGTCGCGAATCTCGATCAGGTTTTCAGTCATCTCAACGGCCTTCATGAGCGTGGGTCGAAGGCGTCACGCAACGCCTCGCCGATAAACACCAGCAACGACAGAATCAGCGCCAGGGTGAAAAACGCGGTCAGCCCCAGCCATGGCGCTTGCAGGTTTTGCTTGCCCTGGGCGATCAGTTCACCCAGTGACGCGCTGCCGGCGGGCATACCGAAGCCGAGGAAATCCAGGGCGCTCAAGGTAGAAATCGCTCCGGTCAAAATGAACGGCAAATAGCTCAAGGTGGCGGTCATTGCGTTTGGCAGGATATGCCGGCGGATGATCTTGCCGTCCCCCAAGCCCAGTGCCCGCGCGGCCTTGACGTACTCCAGGTTGCGCCCCCGCAGGAACTCGGCGCGCACCACGTCTACCAGGGCCAGCCACGAAAACAGCGCCATGATCCCCAGCAACCACCAGAAATTCGGCTCGACAAACCCCGACAGAATGATCAGCAAGTACAGCACCGGCAGCCCGGACCACACTTCCAATATTCGTTGCCCGAGCAAGTCCACCCAACCACCGTAGTAACCCTGCAAGGCCCCGGCGGCGATGCCGATGGCAGCGCTGATGGCGGTGAGGGCCAGGGCAAACAGGATCGATACCCGTGCGCCGAAGATCACCCGTGCCAGTACGTCGCGGGATTGGTCGTCGGTGCCCAGCCAGTTCACGCCCGATGGCGGGCTGGGGGCAGGGCGGGTCAGTTCATAGTTGGGCGTGTCGTCGCTGAACGGGATCGGCGGGAACAGCATCCAGCCGCCGTCCTTCTTGATCAGGTTCTGCACGTATTCACTGCGGTAATCCGCCTGGAAGGGCAGTTGCCCGCCGAACTCCTGCTCGGTGTAACGCTTGAACACCGGGAAATACAGTTCGTCCTGGTAGCTGAGCACCAAAGGTTTGTCATTGGCGATCAACTCGCCGCCGAGGGTCAGGATAAACAGGCCGATAAACAGCCACAGCGACCACCAGCCGCGACGGTTTTTCTTGAAGCGTTCAAAGCGCCGACGGGCCACGGGAGAGAGCTTGAGCATCAGGCGTTCCTCGCGGCGAAGTCGATACGCGGGTCCACCAGGGTGTAGCAAAGGTCACCGATGAGTTTTATCAAGAGGCCAAACAGCGTGAAGATAAACAGCGAGCCGAACACCACCGGATAGTCCCGTGAAACCGCTGCTTCGTAGCTCATGCGGCCCAGGCCGTCGAGGGAGAAAATTACCTCGATCAGCAGCGATCCTGCAAAGAACACCGCGATAAACGCCTGGGGAATCCCCGAAATCACCAACAGCATGGCATTGCGGAACACATGCCCGTAAAGAACCCGGCGTTCACTCAAGCCTTTGGCCCGGGCGGTGACCACGTACTGGCGGGTGATTTCATTGAGGAACGAGTTTTTGGTGAGGATGGTCAAGGTGGCAAAGCCGCCGATCACCAGGGCGCTGACCGGCAGTACCAGGTGCCAGAAGTAATCGGCGATCTTGCCGACGGTGCTCAACTGGTCGAAGTTTTCCGAGACCAGGCCGCGCACCGGGAACCAGTTCAACGAGGTGCCACCGGCGAAGACCACGATCAGGAACATCGCAAACAGGAACGCCGGCATTGCGTAGCCAATGACGATCGCGGTGCTGCTCCACACATCAAAGCTGCTGCCATGGCGCACCGCCTTGCGAATCCCCAGCGGGATCGACACCAGGTAGGTGATCAAGGTGGCCCACAGGCCGAGGGAAATGGTCACCGGCATCTTTTCCAGGATCAGGTCGGTCACGCTTTTGCCACGGAAGAAACTGTTGCCGAAGTCCAGCTGGGCGTAGCTCTTGAGCATCAGCCACAGGCGTTCCGGCGCGGGTTTGTCGAAGCCGTATTGTTTTTCGATGTCCTTGATCAGCTTCGGGTCCAGGCCACGGCTGGCCCGTGAGCCGCTGCTGAGGCTTTCGGCAGACGAACCGCCGACGCCACCGCCACCGATGCCTTGCAGGTGGGCGATGGCCTGTTCCACCGGCCCGCCGGGCGCGGCCTGCACGATAACGAAGTTCACCAGCAGGATAATCACCAGGGTGGGAATGATCAGCAGCAAGCGCCGCACGATATAGGCAAACATCAGCGGGCTCCCGGGCGTTTGGTCAGTTCGGCTTTCATCTGTTCATTGGTCAATGGCGTGGGGCTGATTTCCCACCAGGTTTCCAGGGCCTCATCGGTTTTGGCCTCCACGGCCGGGCGGCCGAAGCGGTTCCACCACGCGGCGGAGGTGCCCGGCGGGTAGTAGTTGGGAATCCACAGGTAATTCCATTGCAGCACGCGGTCCAGGGCGTGGGCATAACTGAGCATCTGCGCCTGGGTGTTGGCCTTGACCAGGCCGTTGATCAGGCTGTCGACGGCCGGGTCTTTCAGCACCATGTAGTTGTTGGCGCCGGTATCAAATGCAGCGGCGGAACCGAAGTAGTTGTACAGCTCCATCCCCGGCGAGGTGGTGACGGGGAAGCCGGTGACGATCATGTCGTAGTCCCGGGCCATCAGGCGGTTGACGTATTGCGAGGAGTCGATACGGCGGATATTGAGGGTGATGCCGATCTGCGCGAGGTTGCGTTTGTACGGCAACAGCAAGCGCTCAAGGCCGTTCTGGGCATTGAGGAAGGTGAATTCCAGCGGCTCGCCCTCGGCATTCACCAGCTTGTCGCCGTCGGGTTTCCAGCCAGCCTGCTCCAGCAGCGCCAGGGCTTGCAGTTGCTTGTCGCGGATCATCCCGCTGCCGTCGGTGGTCGGCGCCTTGAAGACTTGGGTGAACACTTCGTCGGGAATCTGCCCGCGCAGGGGTTCCAGAATCGCCAGCTCCTGGGCGTCCGGCAGTTGGGTCGCCGCCAGCGGGCTGTTGGAGAAGAAGCTCTGCTGGCGGATGTACATGTTGCGCATCATCTGCCGGTTAGCCCATTCGAAGTCCCACAACATGGCCAGGGCCTGGCGCACGCGGCGGTCCTTGAACATCGGCTTTTGCACGTTGAACACATAGCCCTGGGCCGGTTGCGGCGCCTCTTTGGCCAGGTGCGCGCGCTGCAGGCGACCATCGTCGAGGGCCGGGCCGTTGTAGCCGATGGAGTAGCCGGTGGCGGAGAATTCGCGGTTGAAGTCGTAGGCACCGCCCCGCAGGACCTGGCGCGCCACTTCGGTGTCGCCGAAATATTCCAGGCTCAGGTGATCGAAGTTGTAAAGGCCGCGGCTGATGGGCAGGTCCTTGCCCCACCAGTTCGGGTCGCGCTTGAAGGTGATGGTGTTGCCGGCATCGACCTTGCTGATGGTGTACGGGCCGCTGCCCAAGGGAATCTCGTAGCCGCCACCGTCGGCGAAGTTGCGGGTTTTCCACCAATGTTCGGGGAATACCGGCAGGGTGGCGACATCCAGGGGCAGGGTACGGTTTTCGTTGCTGGAGAAGTCGAAGCGCACCTGGCGCGGGCCTTCGACTTCGACGTGTTTGACGTCGGCGAACAGCGTGCGGTAGCGCAGGCTGCCCTGGGTCATCAGCAGGTCGAAGGTGTAGCGCACGTCTTCGGCGGTGATCGGTTGGCCATCGGCGAAGCGCGCCTTGGGGTTCAGGTAAAAACGCAGGGACAGACCGTCGTCTGACCGCTCCATCTTTTCCGCCACCAGGCCGTAGACCGTGTAGGGCTCATCCAGGGAGCGCTGGGCCAGGGGCGAATACAGCCAACCGTCGACCTGGCTGACGCCGATGCCTTTGTCTCCATAGGGCAGTACATGGTCGTAGCGCCCGATTTCGATCGCCGAACGCCGCAAGCTGCCGCCCTTGGGGGCATTGGGGTTGGCGTAGTCGAAATGGGTGAAGCCGGGTTGGTATTTGGCCGGTTCGCCGTATACGGTCAGCGCCGACTGCGGCGCGGCGATCACGGCGGTGCTGGCCAGCAATAGGGCCAGGGTGGAGCAAAACAGGGTAGAAAAAGCGACTCGCATTATCAGCCTTGGGCGCCGGGTGAAGAGGTAAAGGGATTTGTACGCTATGCGCGTGCGCCCCGCCAGTTATCACACTGTCACAGATGCACAACGGCCCACCAAAAGGCGGGCCGTTGTTTTAAACATTAGCGCGGACCGAATCAGTCCTGACGGCTGGTCACTTCCAGCAGGTGATAACCGAACTGGGTTTTCACTGGGCCTTGCACGGTGTTGACCGGGGCGCTGAAGACGACGGTGTCGAATTCTTTAACCATCTGGCCCGGGCCGAACGAACCCAGGTCGCCGCCTTGACGGCTGGACGGGCAGGACGAGTTGGCTTTGGCAACTTCGGCGAAATCGGCGCCGCCTTCGATCTGTGCTTTCAATTCGTTGCACTTGTCTTCGGTGGCAACCAGGATGTGACGGGCGGTGGCTTTGGCCATGAGGGATAACTCCTTGGGTAAAAACGGTGAGCGTACCGGATTCAGGTGGTTATTTCCTGGCAAAGTTCCCCCGGGTTGCATGGACGGTTCAGGAGCTCCGCCCCCTGTAGCAGCTGTCGAGCTCCAGCGAGGCTGCGTCGGCCGCACCACCGCGGTTGCGCCAGGCACATGACCGGGTCGCTCCCAACGCAGCCTCGCTGGGGCTCGACAGCTGCTACGGGGGGGTCAGGTGTGGCGGGCCATTACGCCGCTGTGGGTCAGCCAATCGATAAACAGCGCAAACAGCTCCGCCTGGGAGTTGATCTCAAGCTTGGTATATAAATGCTTGCGGTGCATGCGCACGGTTTCCGGGGAAATGCCCAGCACTTGGGCGGTGGATTTCACCGAGTGCCCGCGCAATATCAGGTGGGCGATCTCCCGTTCGCGCACGGTCAATACACCGCTGCCAAAATGCATGAACGCCGCTTCTATCTGCTGATGCACCTGGGTCTGGGTGAAAGTCTCGTCACTGATCACCTTGCACAGCCCGCCGGTGGTGCCGAAGCGCCGCAGCAGTTCACGCACGATCGGTTGGGCGGTTCGTTGCAGCGCCAGTTGTTCATCGCTGAACTGGCCGGCACTCAGCCCCTGGAACATGCACAGGGAAATCTTGCTGTTGGGGCACAGGTCGACGATGTAATAGCTCTCTTGGGCGCCGCCGCTGCGCAGGTAGTAGGTCTTGTAGTACTCGCTGTTGAAGAAATCGTCCGGGGCGATTTGCGCCAAGTGGTAGAAACCTTCGGCCAGGCCCTTGTCCACCGCCAGGCAGAACGGGTCCAGCAGGTAGCCCCGGGAAAAGTAGCGGTTGATGATTTCTTCGTAGTGCGGCCGGGGGATGCCTTGCTGGTACAGCAAGTGCGGCGCCTGGCCCTGGCGCTCCAGGCTGATCATCATCGATTCGATGGGTGTCAGGGCGCTGAGGGCGCGGGCCAGGTGTTCAAGGAACGACGCTTCGTCAACGCTGACGAAGGCGTGGGCCAATGCGCCATTCCAGGCTTCAAGCACCTGGAAGGACGGGGCAGGGCAGTGATCGGCATTCTGGTTCATGCCGGCCAGTCTACCCGCCGGCCAGGGCCCCGGCAAAAGCACCGGGGCGCCCAGGCTCATCGGCCCTGATACTCGCCGCTCTGGCGCAGCTCTTCGGCGGTGTCGAGGATGCACTGGCGCAGGATTTCCACCACTTGATCCACCTGGGCATGGGTAATGATCAGCGGCGGCGACATCACATTCAGGTGACCGATGGGCCGCACCAGCAAACCTTTGGCCTGGGCCCGCAGGTGGATCTTCTCGCCGATATTCACCGCGTCCGGCAGCAGCGCCTTGGTGTGTTTGTCGGCGACAAACTCAATGCAGGCCATCAAGCGCTGGCAGCGCACGTCGCCCACCAACGGCAGGCTGGCCAGGGTTTGCAGGCGCTGTTCGAGGTACACGCCGACATCCTCGACATGCGCCAGCAGGTTTTCCCGCTCGATGATCTCGATGTTCTTCAGCGCCGCCACGCAACTCACCGGGTGGCCGCTGTAGGTGAACCCGTGGGTAAAGCAACGGCCCTTGCCCGGCTCGCCGATCACTTGCCAGATGCGATCCGAGAAAATACATGCGCCCAACGGCAGGTAGCCTGACGTCAGGCCCTTGGCGGTGGTGATGATGTCCGGCTGCATGTCGAACACCTCCTCGGAGGCGAAGAATTTTCCCAGCCGGCCGAAGGACGTCACCACTTCATCCGCCACGTAGAGCAGGTCGTAGCGTTGGCAGATTTCCCACATGCGCCGGTGATAACCTTTCGGCGGAATGATCACGCCGCCCGAGCCCATGATGGGTTCAGCAAAGAACGCGGCGACTTTATCGGCGCCGATGGTCAGGATCTTGTCTTCGAACTCATCCACCAGGAAATCGAGGAACTGCGCTTCGCTCATGCCCTCCGGCGCCCGGTAATAGTTGGGGCACGAGATGTGGTGGAACAGGTCGCTCATGAAGTCGAATTCGGGGGCGCGGTCGGCGGCCTTGTTGCCGATGGACATCGTGAGGAATGTCGAGCCGTGGTACGCACTGAAGCGCGAGATGATGTGTTTCTTCTCATGCTTGCCGCGGCTGTTCTGATAGAACTGCACCAGGCGGTAGGCGGTATCGACGGCCGTGGAACCGCCGGTGGTCAGGAACACATGGTCGAGGTCGCCGGGGGCCAGGCTGGCAAGTTTGGCGCACAGTTCGATGGCGGTGACGTTGGCCATGTCGCAGAACGGGTTGGAGTAGGCCAACTGGCGCACCTGGTTGGCGATGGCGTCGGCCATTTCTTCGCGGCCCAGGCCGATGTTCGTACACCACATGCCGCCGACGGCATCCAGGTAACGGTTGCCGGTGGTGTCGTAGATGTAGGCACCGTCACCGGCCGCGATGTTCAGCGAGCCTTGCTCACGGTGCTCATCGAACATATGGAAGCCGTGCATGTAATGCGCCTTGTCGGCGGCGTCCAGTTGCTCGTGGTCGAACTGGGCGAAAAAAGCAGGATTTGGCAGAGTCATGGCATTTACCTTCAATGGCTGGGTTTCACTTGCCGGTCTTCACGGCGTTCCAGGTACGGGTGATCAGGCGCACGGCGGCTTGGGACTGGCTTTTCTGGGTGAACAAGCGCTGCATCGTCGCCGCGTCCGGGTAGATGGCCGGGTTGTCGCGTATCTCCGCATTTACAAAGGGCTTGGACGCCAGGTTGCTGTTGGCGTAGTGAATGGTGTTGCTGACGCCGGCGATGACCTGCGGTTGCAGGAGGAACTCGATGAACGTGTGGGCATTCGCCACGTGCGGGGCGTCGGCCGGGATGTAGAAGTTATCGAACCAGATCAGCGAGCCTTCATTGGGAATGAAGTAACCCAGGTTGACCTTGGCCCCGGCTTCCGCCGCCCGGGCCTGGGAAGTGGCGTAGTCGCCCGACCAGGTAGTGGCCATGCACAGCTCGCCGTTGGCCAGGCCGTTGATAAAGCCGCTGGAATCGAATTTGCGGATGTACGGCCGTACCGCCATCAGTACATCCTGGGCGGCCTTGAGGTCTTTGGGCGCCACGCTGTTGGGGTCGAGGCCGAGGTAGGTCAGGGCCAGCGGGATCATGTCAGTAGGGGAGTCCATGAAGGTGATGCCACAGTCGGCAAAACGCGAAATGATCTTGGGGTCGAAGATCATCGCCAGGGAACCGATGGGCGCATCCGGCATGCGTTCCTTGATCTTGTCGATGTTGTAGGTCACGCCATTGCTGCCCCAGGTGTAGGGCGCCGAATAGGTCACGCCCGGATCATGGGTTTCAAGGCTTTTCAGCACTAGCGGGTCTAGGTTGTTCCAGTCGGGCAGCAGCGTTTTGTTGAGGGGCTGGAAGGCCTTGGCCTTGATCAGCAGCGGTACCAGTGACGCGTTGAGCACCACCAAGTCATATCCCGAGCGCCCCGAGAGCAGCTTGCCCTGCACGGTTTCGTAGGAGTCGTAGGTGTCGTAGACCACCTTGATGCCGGTGGCTTTCTCAAAGTCGGCGAGGGTGTGTTCCCCGATGTAATCGGCCCAGTTGTAGA
The DNA here is from genome assembly GCF_011765255.1 of Pseudomonas sp. AN3A02. Taxonomy (NCBI): domain Bacteria; kingdom Pseudomonadati; phylum Pseudomonadota; class Gammaproteobacteria; order Pseudomonadales; family Pseudomonadaceae; genus Pseudomonas; species Pseudomonas sp. AN3A02. The sequence goes on along the minus strand of NZ_JAARNI010000002.1, from coordinate 939,533 downwards.
TGCGCAAGGTGTTGCCCGGGTCGTCAGCGGCCTGGCTGAGGGACGTGAATGCAAGCAAGACAGCGCTGAACAGGGCGATAACAGCTTTATGCATGGCGGACCCACCTTGAAATTGTGCTTGTTGTCAGGCCGAGGGGCTGATTGCACTTTCAGGCAGGTAGCGGGTGGGCGCCATACCCCGTTCGGGTAGGAGGCGTCAGGGCAGTACGATGTAGTCGTTTCGCGTGACGACCGGGCGGTGAGCGCCTTGCTCCAGGTGGATATAGCGTCCGTCTACCAGGTCGATGGGCAGGCAGTCATCGATATCCAGCACACCGTCGGTATGAGATTGCGTCCAGTGCGGGAGCATCTGCCGTTTGCCCTGGGCAGCAGCTTCCTTGGCCGTGCGCGCAACCACCAGCAGGTAGTGGTGGGCTTCGCCAAAGATGTTCGATTCATAACCGCCCAGATTGATGAAGTACAGGCGCGGCGCACCGGCGTTAGGCGCCAGGTGGCTGAGCTGGACTTTCCAGCCGTCGACGCCGTCGACCGTCATCCAGGAATCGATATGCACACCTTTCGGGCTGCCAAACCAGCCCTCGCGCAGTTGCGGGTAGGCGCCTTCCAGGGTGTCGGCCACGGCGAACACTACGTCATGCACTTCGATTTTCGCACGGGGGTGCTTGCCCCCAAGCATGACCACAAACAGCATTGCGCGTCCTTTGTTTGGCTGGGATGGAAAGGGCCACGATCCTTCGATTGAACCCTTTTGTCCAGTCGGTGCCACACTGTTAATTCGCGAATTCATCAGGAGGTTGTCATGCGCACCATTGATCTGGCCGGCGTTCCCGTCCCTGTTATCGGCCAGGGGACCTGGCGCATGGGCGAAAATCCCGGCCAACGCAGCGCCGAGGTCGCCGCGTTGCAATTGGGTATTGATGAGGGCATGACCCTGATCGATACCGCTGAAATGTATGGCGAAGGCGGCGCCGAAGACGTCGTCGGCGAAGCGATTCGCGGCAAGCGCGACCAGGTGTTCCTGGTCAGCAAGGTGTACCCGCACAATGCCAGTCGCAAAGGCGTTCCACTAGCCTGTGAAGCCAGTCTCCGGCGTCTCGGCACCGACTACATCGACCTGTATCTGCTGCATTGGCGTGGGCAATATCCCCTTGAAGAAACGGTGGAAGCCTTCGAGCGCTTGCGTGAGGCGGGCAAGATCGGTCGCTGGGGCGTGTCCAACTTTGATGTGGCCGACCTGCAGGAACTGGCGTCCCCGGTCTGTGCCACCAATCAGGTGCTCTACAACATCGAAGAGCGCGGCATAGAGTTCGATCTGCTGCCTTGGTGGCAGCAGCATAATTTGCCATTGATGGCCTACTGTCCCATTGCCCAGGGTGGCGAGCTGTTGGCCAGCCCAACCCTTAAGCAAATTGCCCGTCGCCATGAGGTCACACCCGCCCAGGTTTCCCTGGCCTGGGTATTGCGCCAGGACGGTGTGATCGCCATTCCCAAGGCCGTGACGCCCGAGCATGTTCGGCTCAATGCCGCGGCGGCAAAGCTGGTGCTGGATGAGCACGACCTGGATGCGATTGACCGGGTTTTTGGTGCGCCGAAGCGCAAGCACCCATTGGCGATGGTTTAGTAACCGACAGAAACGGCGCCGTCCATGGCCTTGCCGTGTCTGTTTCGGTGGGTGCTTAGCCGGCGGCTACCGGGCTGCGCCAGTCATCAGAGCCCGTGGTACCGCATGCCTTATGGGTCCATAGGATTTTTCGGTAAGTGAAATACACATCCTCCAAGTGAGTGAAGTGCGCATTGGTCGGGTCCTGGCAGTTGGGCATCCGTGACTGGATGTCCACCAGAATCGCGTCCTCCAGCTCGATGGTGAAGTAGTGCTCCTGGTTGCCGACTGAACAGGTGCGGTACAAGTCAAGGCGGCACTTGACCATTTCCCCGGAGGTCAATGCGTTGAACAGTAGCGGCGAAGATTTATCGAATATCTTGCTGATCATCAGCGGCTTGTGCACGCGCTGCCCGGTGGGTTGGCCGGATTGTGGATCACGGGGAATGATCACCTGGTGCTGGAACCCCTGCACCAGAATCTGGTTTTCGTGGCCTTCCTGATAAATGTTGCCGACCGAGTCCTTAGTGAACGTGCCTGCCGTAATGAAGCCTTGCTTGGCGCCGGTGATGGATAGATACGCGGGTGTTGGCATAAGTGGTTTCCTTGCCTGATAAATGAGGTCGCCCCAGTCGGCTGATTTGCCGACTGGGTAATACTCGATATCAAGAAGCGTGCCGGAAAGTCCAAAAGCTAATGAAATCTGGGAGTTAAGATTTTATTGGTTTTCTTTTATGGCGTGATGCTGGTTTGTAGCTGAAGTTAGTTGTATTTGTTTGCGCAGAGGTGTGCAGTTAGTTGCAGCGTATTGATACGTGGCTTGTTCGCCGGGGCGATACATAAAACATAGTCGTACGCGTTATTTGGGTTGCGCAACTTGTTGCGCACCGGCGAATTTTTATTTTTGTAGGAAATTCCTTAACCGTTACTTCGTGGCTTGAACATTGCCTTTTGCATGGATAAGGTTCGTACTCTTCTCGCCGGGAAGACGAACTTAAAGCAGTGTTCTGACGTTTGCTTAAATTGCCGTTAGTTCACTCATGTGTCCAGGGAAGTAGAGTGCGGCCCATAATGGTTTATTCAGACAGGCTTTCCGATTTCTACCTGAAACTTGCGCAGACGCCCAACTCGATAGAGAGTTTTGCGGGCGCCGATATGCGTTTTTCTACTGAGTACGAGGCACTTGAAACCGAACTGGGCAAGGCGCATTCAATGCACGGTAACAGTCAGCCTGACTGGCAATGGGTCGTGGAAAAAAGTGAGGCCTTGTTACGCCAACAGTCCAAGGACTTGCGAGTCGCGGTCTGGTTGACCTGGGCATTGCATCAGCGCGAATCCTTCCCCGGATTGCTCGCAGGCCTCGGATTGTTGCGCTACCTCTGTGAGCATCATTGGGCGGTCGTATACCCAAGCAAACCGCGCACCCGCAGTGCAGCATTTGGTTGGCTGGTCCCTCGCCTCGATCAGATGCTTGCGCAAAATCTTTCGTTCAAGGACCAACGGCCCTTATTCCACTGCATGCTCGAACACCTGACCCGGCTGGATGAGTTATGGACTCAACATCTCTGCGGAGATGCGCCATTGTTGCTACCGATTCGCAGGCGGCTCTCGGACGGGTTGCAGCAGACAACCGAGAGCGATCCACCGAGTGTTATCGCAGCAGGGATCGCCCAGATCACACAGGTAGCGACTCAACTGCTGGCGCCCGAGCCGGTCGTGGATAACGAAAGGGATGCCCATAAGCTGCTGCGTACGCTGCAGGAGAATGCCCGGCCTTTGTCTGCCTGGTGGCAGCGCCAGAATGCTACTGACCTGCGCGCGCTACGTCTGAACCGAACGTTGACCTGGCTGACGATCACCAGCCTCCCGGACTGTGACAACGAGCAGGTCACGCCTTTGCGAGGCCCGGCGCCGGACAAGCTCAAGCGCTACCAGGAGCGCTTTGTCCAAGGGCAGTACGCCGACCTGTTGTTGGAGCTTGAGGTCAGCCTGGCTTGCGCTCCTTTCTGGTTTGACGGGTTGTACAGGGTGTGGGAGTGCCTGCAGACACTTCAGGCCGATTTGGCCATGACCGAGCTGGAAGTGCACTTCGCCTTGTTGCTCCAACGATTGCCTGGGCTCGTGCAGTTGCGCTTTCACGATGGAACACCGTTCGCCGACTCCGTCACCCGGGGCTGGATCAACACGCAGGTTACCCGCCATCTGCAAGGTCCGGTGTCACCCAAGACTGCACTTGATGCCCAAGCTGCCCCTTGGGACAAAGCATTACACGACGTCATGCCCGTGCTGCGCAAGGATGGCTTCAAGGCGGCCGTTCGGTCGCTCAAGCAAGGCCTGCAAAGCGCCGCAGGCGACCGTGCCCGATTTCATTGGCGGCTAGGCCAGGCCAGGTTGTGTGTGCTGGCGGGCAAGCATGACCTTGCCAAAGTCCAGCTTGAGCACCTGGACCACGAACTGCAGCAATCAGGCTTGCAGCGCTGGGAGCCCGAACTCGCGGTTGAAGTGCTTCAACTCCTGCATGGCTGTTGTGACGTGTTGCCGCAAAGCCATTCTGTGCGTGAGCGCAAGGAAGATGTCCATCGCAGGCTATGCCACTTCGATCTTGAAGCGGTACTTGAATAGGCTTTCGAGCCACCCGAAAAAAAGGAGAAATACCATGGCGAAAGAAGGTTCGGTAGCCCCCAAGGAACGCGTCAATATCACGTTCAAACCCGCCGTCGGCAACGCGCAGGAAGAGGTGGAGCTGCCGTTGAAACTGCTGGTGCTTGGCGACTTCACCCAGCGCGAAGACCCGCGCCAGCTCGAAGACCGCAAGCCCGTCGGCATCGACAAGAACAGCCTTGACGAGGTGTTGGCCAAGCAAGCCTTGAGCTTGACCTTAAGCGTCCCCAATCGGCTCCAGGATTCTACCGAACCCGATGAGCTGGCGATCCAGGTCAGGATCAACTCCATGAAGGACTTCAACCCTGCGCATCTGGTTGAGCAAATACCCGAGCTGAAAAAGCTCATGGAACTGCGTGATGCACTCGTGGCGCTGAAGGGGCCGCTGGGCAACACACCGAGCTTTCGAAAAGCCATTGAAAACGCCCTCGCCGATGACGAGTCCCGCACCCGGGTATTGGCGGAATTGGGGCTGGGCAGCCCAGCCGTATGACTCACTCAGTAAAAGGACACTGACACTATGACTACCAGCCAAAGCCCGTTGCACGCTCCCGCAACTGATGAATACAGCATTCTCGACGACATCATTGCCCAGACCCGTCTCAGCGCCGACGATGAGGCCTATGGCATCGCAAAGCGCGGGGTCTCGGCATTTATCGAGGAACTGATCAAGCCGCAGAACCGGGGCGAACCGGTCAAGAAGCGCCTGGTTGACCGGATGATTGCCGAGATTGACGCACGGCTGAGCCAGCAAATGGATGAGATTCTCCACCATCCCGATTTCCAGGCGCTGGAGTCGTCCTGGCGCGGCCTGCAATTGCTGATTGAGCGCACCAATTTTCGTGAAAACATCAAGATCGAACTGCTGAACGTCTCTCGCCAGGACCTGCTGGATGACTTCGAAGACTCACCGGAAGTTACCCAGTCTGGCCTCTACAAGCATATTTACAGTGCCGAATACGGTCAGTTCGGCGGTCAGCCCGTAGGGGCAATCATCGCCAATTATTTCCTCTCGCCCAGTGCGCCCGACGTCAGGTTGATGCAGTACGTTTCAAGCGTTGCCTGCATGGCCCATGCACCGTTCATCGCGGCCGCCGGCCCAGGGTTCTTTGGCCTGGAGAGCTTCACCGGCCTGCCCAACCTCAAGGACCTGAAGGACCACTTCGAAGGGCCGCAGTTTGCCAAATGGCAGAGCTTTCGCCAGAGCGAAGATGCCCGTTACATCGGCCTCACCGTTCCGCGCTTCCTGCTGAGGACGCCATACGATCCCATTGATTGCCCGGTCAAGACCTTCGCTTACCAGGAAAATGTGGCCAGCAGCCACGAGCATTATCTGTGGGGTAACACGGCGTATGCCTTCGCCACCCGCTTGACGGACAGCTTCGCCCGGTTTCGCTGGTGCCCGAACATTATCGGCCCGCAAAGTGGTGGCGCGGTAGAGGACTTGCCGCTGCATCACTTTCACAGCATGGGTGAGATCGAAACCAAGATTCCTACCGAGGTGCTGGTATCCGACCGACGCGAATACGAACTGGCGCAAGAAGGCTTCATCGCCTTGACCATGCGCAAGGGCAGCGACAATGCGGCGTTCTTTTCCGCCAGCTCGGTGCAGAAACCCAAGTCCTTTGGAATCAGCGCCGAGGGCAAGGTCGCGGAGCTGAACTACCGGCTTGGCACCCAGTTGCCTTACATGATGATCGTCAATCGACTGGCCCACTACCTCAAGGTACTGCAGCGCGAACAGCTGGGATCGTGGAAGGAACGCACCGACCTCGAACTGGAACTCAACAAGTGGATTCGCCAATACGTAGCCGATCAGGATAACCCCAGCGCCGAAGTGCGTGGACGTCGCCCGCTTCGGGCGGCACGTATCGTAGTCAGCGATGTCGACGGAGAGCCCGGTTGGTACCGCGTCAACCTGAGCGTTCGGCCGCACTTCAAGTACATGGGGGCGGACTTCACATTGTCTCTCGTCGGCAAGCTCGACAAAGAATGAGCCGTAGCCACGTGATTACCCAAAACCGCAGCCTGTTCGAACGCCTGGATTCCGGCGTGGGGCGCAGCCCGCAGGGCTGTGCCGTGGAGTCCGTGGCAAGCCACTTGGCGAAAATGCTCAGCACCCGTGTGGGCAGCGTACAGACGCTCCCGGACTACGGGTTGCCTGATCTGAACGACATGCGCCTCAGCCTGCATGACGCGTTGATCCAGGCCCGTTTCCTGATTGAGCGCTCTATCCAGGCCTATGAACCTCGTCTGAAGGATGTATGTGTCAGGGCAATACCTCAGGACCGTGATCCGTTGACCCTGGCGTTTTCCATCGAAGGTGCAATGGAGGTCGACGGCTTGACGCAAACAGTCGCTTTCTGCGCAAGCCTGGCTCACGGCGCACAGGTTGAGGTCAAACCGGATGTCGTTTAATCGCTATTACCAGGGAGAGCTGAGTGCGCTGCGGCAGTTGGGGCGACGCTTCTGCGAGCGTAACCCGGCACTCGCACCGTTTCTGGGGGAGGCCGGACAGGATCCGGATGTGGAGCGGTTGCTCGAGGGTTTTGCATTCCTCACGGGTCGCTTGCGTCAGAAGCTTGATGACCAGTTGCCGGAGTTGAGCCACTCGTTGATGCATTTGCTGTGGCCCAACTATATGCGGCCGCTGCCGGCGTTCAGCATGCTGCAGTTTGACCCGCTCAAGCGGGCAGGGCCTGCCATCAGGGTCGAGCGGGATACACCGGTGGAAAGCATTGCCATCAACGGTGAGCGTTGCCGTTTTCGTACCTGTTACCCGACGCAGGTTTTACCGCTGCAACTGGCGGCCCTGGAGTACTCGGTACAGGGCGAGGGCGCTTTGCTGTGCCTGCGTCTGGAAATGACGGCCGAGGGTAACTTCAGCGAGTTGGCACTGGACTGCTTGCGTCTGCATCTAGCGGGGGAGCAGCCCCTCAGCCAGGCGCTTTACCTTGGGCTTTTGCGTCATTTGGACGGGTTCGAGTTAGTGCCTTTGGGACGCGACGGGCAGCCGGTTATCGGCGCTGATGGCGAGGCTACCTCATTGCGTCTGTCCAGTAACGCGATCAGCCCAGTCGGCTTTTCCGAAGAGGAGGCACTGATCCCTTACCCGTTGAATACCTTCCGTGGCTATCGCCATTTGCAGGAGTATTTCGCCTTCCCCGACAAATACCTGTTTGTCGATGTAGGTGGTCTGGATGTGCTCAAAGGGTTGCCCGTTGACCTGCTCAAGCAGGTGCACGGCCTGGCGCTACGCTTCAACATGCGTGGCCGCGGCCTTGAACGACTGACGCCGACCCTGGACAACGTGAAGCTGTATTGCACGCCCATCGTCAATCTGTTCAAGCACGATAGCGTGCCAATACGCCTGGACGGCAGGCAGGACGAATACCTGCTGTTGCCTGGCGAATACACCCGGGGTAACTGCGGCATATTTTCCATCGACAAAGTCACAGGATGGCGGCCGGGAGGCCTGGGTTATCAGGAATATGTACCGTTCGAGTCGTTTGAACATGATTTTGGCAGCGGGTCGCCCAGCTATGGCGTTCGCCTGCGACCTTCACTGCAACATACCGGAATGGACACCTGGCTGAGTTTCGACCAACGCCAGGGGCATGATCAGGAAACCCTGTCGGTTGAGCTGACCTGTACCAACCACAACCTGCCGCGCCTGTTGCAGGTGGGGGATATCAACCAGGCCTGCGAGCAGACGCCCGAGTTTCTGACGTTTCGCAACCTCACAGCCGCAACGCCCAGTTTTTCGCCTCCTCTGGACAGCGACTTCCTGTGGCGACTGATCAGCAATATGTCGCTCAACTATTTGTCATTGACCGATATCAACGCCTTGAGAGTGATCCTCGAAACCTACGACCTGCCGCGTTATCACGACCGCCAGGTTGAGAAGGTCAGCCGGAGACGGTTGGGCGCACTCCAGTCGATCAGTCACCAGCCTGTGGACCGGTTGCACCGAGGCCTGCCATTTCGCGGGTTGCGGGTTGATCTCACCATCGATCCAGAAGGTTACCTGGGGGAGGGCGACGTGTTTGTTTTTGCCTCGGTACTCAATGAGTTCTTTGCACTTTACGCCAGCCTCAACTCGTATCACGAACTGCGAGTGATCAGCACACAAGGAGACGTGTACCTATGGCCACCTCGCATGGGCCAGCAGCCCCTGCTTTAACCGCACTGTCCCGAATGATTCGCGAGTACTCGGTGTTTCAGGCGGTCGCGCAGATCATCGAGCGTTTGCGCGAGGCGCACCCCTCGCTTGACGAGGAAGCGTTGTACGACCAACTGGAGTTCCAGGCCAATCCTGGCTTCGGGTTTCCCGGCAACGATATTGACCGCGTGGAGTTTTTTGTCGAGCACGGCCATTTGCGGGCACGCCTTCGTCTCAATGTGCTGGGGCTGTTTGGTACGGGGTCACCGCTGCCAGCGTTCTATGGTGAGCAAGCCTTTGCCGACGCAGTGGGCGGTAATTCGACGCGTGATTTCCTGGATCTTTTTCACCATCGCCTGCACCGGTTGATAGTGCCGATCTGGCGGAAATACCGTTATCAGGCGAGCTTTCAAACGGGCGCCTGCGATCCATTTTCCGAGCAGATGTTCGCGTTGGTAGGTCTGGGTGGCAGCGCGATTCGCAGCGGCGCCCAACTGAACTGGAAGCGTCTGTTGCCCTACCTGGGACTGCTCAGTCTGCGTGCGCACTCCGCCGCACTGATCGAGACCGTGCTGCGTTATTACTTCAAGCACAGTCGGCTGGTCATCGAGCAATGGGTCAAGCGCACGGTGGTAATCGGCCAAGAGCAGCGTAATGACCTTGGTCGCAGCTATAGCACGCTGGGTTCTGACCTGGTGCTGGGCGACCGGATTATCGATCGCAGCGGGATGTTCAGGGTCCATGTGCTGGCACTGGGGTGGGAGCGGTTTCATGATTTTTTGCCCACCGGGTCAGGTTATGAACCGCTGTGTGCGCTGGTGCGTTTCGCCGTCCGGGACCCCTTGGAGTACGACGTGCGATTGGTGTTGGCAGAGGGAGAGGTTCGGCCGTTGCACATTGGTGAGCACAACGTCTGCCGCCTGGGCTGGACCAGTTGGTTGGGGCATGAGCGAGCCGACGGTGTGGTCACCTTGGCCAGTAAAACTCATTAGGGATTGATGAATATGATGAATGTGGACCTGCAACAACTTATCCAGGCATTGACGGCGTCCACACGGCGCGATCTGGAACGCTGCGCCGAACGTTGTGTCACTCGCGGCGGCGGCGAGGTCTTGGTGGAAGACCTGCTGTTGACTCTCCTGGAGCATCCGGAGGCTGTACTGATGCGTGCGCTGCAGGATGCGGGCGTGGATGTGGGCGAGTTGCATGCAGTGCTGCAACCCAGGACTGACCAGAGCGCCTCCCGTAATCCGGTGTTTTCACCCGCCTTGGTGCAATGGTTGCAACAAGCCTTGCTGGTCGCCCACCTGGAGCTTGGGCGAAGCGAAGTGGAACACGGTGCCTTGTTGCTCGCTTTGTTGCGCCACCCGCTGCAGCACGCGGGCAGCCGTTATCAGGCGGTGTTGAGCAAGCTTGATGCGCAACGCGTGCTCGATTTTCTCTTGAGTGACAGCCCTCGGATGCCTCCCGCTGAAGTGGGGCGTTCATTACTGGAGCGCTTTACCCATGATCTGACGCGCCAGGCTCGGGACGGAAAGCTCGACCCCGTACTCTGTCGCGATCACGAAATTCGCCAAATGATCGATACCCTTGCGCGGCGGCGCAAGAACAACCCCATTCTCGTGGGCGAGGCGGGTGTCGGAAAAACCGCAATAGTCGAGGGCCTGGCCCTGCGAATCGTGAGTGAGCAAGTGCCAGAGGGGCTGAGGGACGTGCGTCTGCTGGTCTTGGACATGGGCTTGCTGCAAGCCGGTGCCACCATCAAGGGTGAGTTTGAACGGCGCCTGAAGGGCCTGATCGACGAGGTCAACGTCTCGCTGCAACCGGTCATTCTGTTTATCGACGAGGCCCACACCTTGGTTGGCGCAGGCGGCCAGGCCGGTAGCTCCGATGCTGCCAACCTGCTCAAGCCGGCATTGGCGCGGGGTGAGCTGCGGACCATCGCTGCCACGACCTGGTCGGAGTACAAGAAATACTTCGAGAAAGACCCTGCGTTGGCGCGGCGTTTCCAGCCGGTGCTGGTGCGCGAGCCGACAGTAGAGGAGGCGGTGACCATTTTGCGTGGGTTGGCCCCGGTGTATGAGGCCAGTCACGGCGTCTACGTACGCGATGATGCCGTGGTTGCCGCCGCGCAGTTGAGTGCTCGCTATCTGGCCGGACGCCAGTTGCCTGACAAGGCCGTGGACGTGTTGGACACCGCTTGTGCCCGGGTGCGCATCAGCCTGGTGACGGCGCCAGACGAACTGCAGCGCCTGCGCGCCGAGCTGGCCGAGGGCAGGCGTCAGCAACTCGCCGTGCGCCGGGACGCCGACGCGGGGTTGGCCATCGATGAACCGGCGTTGCAACGACTCACACAGAGACTGGAAGAAGTCGAGGTCGCACAGTCACGGCTTGAACAACGCTGGACCTGCCAATGCGACCTGGCCCACAAGATGCTCTCGCTGCGCCAGCAACTGGTCGACGCTCGTAACAGCGGCGAAAACATTGAAGCCATTGAACGGCTTTTGGCTGAGGCCCACCAAGCGTTGCAGGCCATACAGCACCAGCAGCGGCTGGTCAGTTTTGAAGTGTGCCCACGGCTGGTGGCACAGGTGATCAGCGCCTGGACCGGCGTTCCACTGGAACAATTGGCCCGTGAACACAGTGCGAAGGTCCTGAGTTTTGCCGATGATTTACGCGGTCGCATCCTCGGTCAGGAGTGCGCCGTGCAGGTCCTGGATCGCTGCCTGCGCGCTGTCGCCGCCGGTGTGAACAGGCCGGATGCTCCCGTAGGTGTATTCCTGCTGGTAGGCCCCAGCGGCGTAGGCAAGACAGAAACGGCCCACGCCCTGGCTGACTTGTTGTACGGCGGTGAGCGGTTTGTCACCACGATCAATATGTCTGAGTACCAGGAGAAACATTCCCTGTCCCGACTGATCGGAGCACCGCCGGGTTATGTGGGCTATGGAGAGGGCGGCGTGCTGACGGAGGCCGTGCGGCAAAAACCCTACTCCGTGGTGCTGCTCGACGAGGTCGAGAAGGCCGACCCGGATGTCTTGAACCTGTTTTACCAAGTGTTCGACAAAGGCGTAGCCAATGACGGCGAAGGGCGTGAAATCGATTTTCGCAACACCCTGATCCTGATGACTTCCAATCTGGGCGGCCAACGTATCACTGAGCTCTGCGCCGAAGGGCAACAACCGGAGGTCGAGACCCTGCACGCCGCTATCCGGCCGGTGCTGACCGCTCATTTCAAACCGGCGTTGCTGGCCCGTATGCGCGTGGTCCCGTATTACCCGATGGCGGGCGTGGTGCTGCATCAACTGATTGAAAACAAACTTCAGCGCCTGGGTGCGCGCCTGCTTCAGCGCAAGCTGACGTTCAGTCACGCAGAGGAACTGGTCGCACACATGGCCGAGCGCTGTAGCCACGGCGAAAGTGGCGCGAGGTTTATCGATCAATGGATCGAGGCAAACCTGTTGCCGCAGGTGGTGGATCGGTTGCTGAATGCGATGGCCGTTGGCAAGTCGCTGCAGTTCGCTCATGCCAGGCTTGATCCCAGCGGCACTGTCGTTTGTGAGTTCAGCTGATGGCGGACAACCTGTTTACCCAGTTGCCGAACCCGCTGGATTACGCCGCGGCCTTGCTGGGGTGGTTCACCCGATTAGGTATTGATAGCGACGAATCGACATTGGCCGAAAACCTTGCCGCAGGCACCGCGTTGTTGAGCGGTTGCGAGCTGAGCCAGTTGTACCTGCTCGATCAAGCGAATGGCCGCCTCGATCTGGTTGCCCAGCACTTGCCGGGTGTATTGCCGGCCGGTGACCTTGCGAACCCGGGAGCGGACTTCAAGAGCGAGCAACTGTTGCAATACGTTCTGGAACACAACCGTGTCCTCCACCTCACCGAGCTGCGTGGCAGCCTGTATGACACGGGATTTCTGCCGGCGGCCGCATCGCCCTGGCAATCACTGCTGTGCGTGCCACTGCTCGGGCAGCACCAGCAGGTGTCCGGAATGCTGTTGTGTGCCAGCCAACGCACGACGGAACTGGCTGGCTACGGCCCCTCCCTGGGCCAATTGGGTAGTTTTGCCTTGAATCAGTTGGCCATGTTGCGGCGAATGCATAGGGCTCCCGGTGCGTTGAAAGTGGTTCGCAGCACGCCCGGCACCAGTGCCTATGGCTTGATAGGAAACAGCACGGCGATGGACGAGACGTGCCGTCTGATCGGCAAGGTTGTGAATAGCCCCTACACCGTATTGCTGCGAGGGGAGACCGGCACAGGTAAAGAAGTGGTCGCCCGGGCCATTCATGCTGCCGGGCCGCGCAGCCACAAAGCATTTGTGGTGCAAAACTGCGCTGCGTTTCCCGAGGGCTTGCTCGAAAGTGAATTGTTCGGTTACCGCAAAGGCGCGTTCACCGGGGCCGAAAGAGACTACGCCGGTCTGTTTGACACCGCCCACGGCGGCACGCTGCTGCTCGACGAAATCGGTGACATGCCGCTGTCACTGCAAGCCAAGTTGTTAAGGGTGCTGCAGGAAGGCGAGATTCGCCCATTGGGTGCCAATACGGCCCACAGGGTCGACGTACGAATCCTCGCGGCGACCCATCGGGACCTCACCCGCATGGTGGCTGAAGGGAGCTTTCGCGAAGACCTTTATTACCGATTGGCGCAATTTCCTATCGAGTTGCCAGCGCTACGCCAGCGCGAGGGTGACGTGCTGCAACTGGCCCGGCATTTCGCAGACAAGGCCTGCGCAATGCTGGGTCGAGCGCCGGTGGGCTGGTCGAGTGCGGCGCTGGATCAACTGTCCAGCCACAGCTTCCCCGGCAATGTGCGCGAGCTTAAATGCATGGTGGAGCGGGCGGTGCTGCTGTGCGACGACGAAGTCATCCTGCCGCCGCACCTGTCGCTGTCGCCTGGCCTGACTGCGCCGGCTGTTGACGCGACGCTGCGCCAGCGCATGGAGCGGGTCGAGCGGGTTGTCCTGATCGACTGCCTGCGCAAAAACCGTGGCAACCGAACGCGCACGGCCCGTGAGTTGGGTGTCGCCCGGCGCACGCTGCTGTACCGCCTTGCACGCCTGGACATTCCTTTTGGCGACGTCAAGGGGGAGTGCTGAATGACGCGCCCCTTAAATTCCGGGAGATATCTGATGCCTGTTAGTCAGTGGCAAGCCCTGATGCTTGTGTTGTTTTTGCTGAGTGGCTGTAACACCAACCATGTCTTTGACGACGGTGACTACCGCCCGCTGGGCGATCCCCAGTCTACCGGTCGTGGCCAGTGAGCGCAGGGGAGCCCTACATGCAACTAGTGTTTGAAGTATGCCCTGCAGGGCAAGGACGGGCGCCGGCCCTGCGCAAAACCTTTAACGGCGTTGGCGGCGTCGTAGGCCGTGGGGCCAGTTGTGACTGGGCCCTTCCTGACGCCAGCCGCCAGGTTTCCAGTCGTCACGCGGTGATCAGCTATCGCGACGGCCGTTACTTCCTGACGGACATCAGCAGTAATGGAACCCGCCTGGCAGGCAGCGCCGAGCGTCTGCGGGTGGGGCAGGAGTATCCGGTAGATGACGGCATGATATTTCAGCTAGGGCCGCTGAGTATTCGCGCACGGCTGGTCAGCCCGACGACGGTGCCGGACCATGACGGATTGCCCACGCTGATTCCCGATGATGCATTTCTTGAGCTGGATCCGGTGCAGGCACTGGCCAGCGAGCGACAGCTTCAGGACCAGTCGCAAGACTTGGCCGCGCTGACCATGGCCAATCACGAGGCATTGCGGTGGACGGACCATGCAGCGGCAGACCGGGATCATCTGACGGTTCCCGAACTTGTGGAGCCTGCCCGTAGGGTGGGGCCGAGCCTTCCATCGCCACTTCCAACTCAAGGCTCAGAGCCATTTTGGTCTGCGTTTGCGCAGGCCCTGGGTATCGATCTGGACACCCTTGATGAGCCAGGAAGAGAGGTGTTGGCGATAAAGGCGGCGGGGCTGCTCAGGCAAATGACGGAGGGATTGCAACAGAGCCTGAGTACTCGCAATGAGCTTAAACGCGAGTTGAATCTATCACTTACCCATACACCGCTCCAGAGTCCCGATCCGCTTAAAGACTGCGTCGACGTCAGCACAGCCTTGGGATTGCTGTTGGGTGCCGGGCAGTTGGGGCAGGTGTCCGCCGAGATGTTCGTCACACGAGCCTACCGTGACATGCAGGCCCACCAGGTGGCTCTGCTGGTGGCCTGCCGCGCGGCGCTGCGCGGGGCGCTGGCGGCCTTTGCTCCCAGTCATTTGCGCCTGTGTTTCGAGCGCCAAGCGAAGCCCCCGTTGATTCCTCGGTGTGGCACCTACTGGCGTGCGTATCAGCGGCACTACCAGGCGCTGATCGAGGACGAGCACTTGAGCGAGGGCCTGCTGGGCAGCGACTTCACCAAGGCCTATGAAGAGCAGATTCGTCTGATCTCAACCCTTCACCGTTATCCAGGATGATCTTCATGTCCCGAGTCGTCGTTGCATTGTTGTGCGCTGTGATGGGTTTGCTGGGTGGTTGTGCCCTGTCGCCCTTTTCGAAGCTGACCAAGGTGGACCTGACACTGACGGCCAGTGAGCAGGTCAACCCCGATCTCCATGGTCGCCCATCGCCGATCGTGGTGCACCTGATGGAACTGCGACACCCCGTGGCTTTTGAGAATGCAGACTTTTTCAGCCTTTACGGCCATGCAGAGCAAGCCTTGCCCAAAGACCTGGTGAACCTCGAAGAACTGGAGCTGCGCCCTGGCGATCACTCCACACTCAAACTCAGTCTAGAACCAGGCAGTCGCTATGTCGGCGTGCTGGCGGCGTATCGTGATTTGCCCCACTCGCAATGGCGCTATGTGTTGCCGGTGACCGCGCAGCGATTGACGCGCGCCGAACTGGTCCTTGATCAGGCCGGTATTCGGCTGGTGAACCCGCAACCAGCCAAGGCGGGCGACTGACATGCACAGCCAAAAAGTCATCTGGCAGGAAGGCATGTTGCTGCGCCCTCAGCATTTTCAGCAAAACGATCGTTACCACGATCAGCAACTCAAGCGCCGCACCCAGTTGTTGTGCGCCCACGGCTGGGGCTTCCTGGCCCTGGAAATCGATCTGCAATACTTGAACATGGGCAAGGTCGTGGTGAATCAGGCCAGTGGAATATTGCCGGACGGCAGCCTGTTCGAACTGGGTGGGTCCATGGAGTCGCTGGTGCTGGAGGTTCCAGTGAATACCGGAAAACAGGCGATATACCTGGCCTTGCCGTTGGCCACGAGTCACTGCGTTGAAGCCCGTCGCCCGGAGCAGGTCGATGTAGTGGCGCGCTACAAGACCCTTGCGGTAGACGTCAGCGACTCCAACGCCGGGGAGGATTCCCTTCGTCAGATACAGTGCGGGCAGCTGGATTTTCGTCTGCTGCTGGGAGAGCAGCACAGCGACCAGCATTACGTGAAGCTCAAGGTTGCCCAGGTGCTCAACTGCACCGAAGAGGGTGTGAGCCTGGATGCCGATTTTATCCCGACCTTCATTCACCTGCATGGCTCGAGTTACCTGCTGTCTTGCCTCAAGGAGGTGATCAGCCTGCTCGCTTGCCGGGGGGATGCCATCGCCGAACGGATTCGCGTCAACGGCACCGCCGCCGGCGCGGAGGTCGGTGACTTCCTGATGCTGCAATTGATCAATCGCACCGAACTGGTCTTGCGTCACTACCTGGGCCTGAGCCAGGTCAGCCCTGAGGCGCTGTATCGAACATTGCTGTCGATCCTGGGTGAGCTCGCGACGTTTGCCAGCGACAGCAAGCGTGCGCACTTCGAGGGGCATTACCGGCACAGCGACCAGGGCGCCAGCTTTCGCGGCTTGATGGAGCCGATTCGCGGCCTGCTGTCGATGGTGCTTGAGCAGCATGCCATTGAGCTGGCGCTGCAGCCCCGCCAGTACGGGGTGTTGGTGTGCCCGGTAAGCGATCTCAATCTGTTGGGTTCGGCGACCTTCGTTCTGGCCGCCAGTGCCCATTGTGAGGCCGATGAGCTGCGCCACCGGCTTCCGGCGCACCTCAAGGTTGGGCCTGTGGAGCGGATTCGCGAATTGGTCAACCTGCATTTGGCGGGCATCAAGGTCAAGCCGCTGCCGGTGGCTCCCCGACAGATACCGTTTCATGCCGCAAAAACCTATTTCATGCTCGAACTCAGTGCCCGGGACATCGAGCAGTTGAAGCAGTCGGGAGGTTTTGCCTTACACGTCAGTGGCGACTTTGCCGAACTGGAACTGAAATTTTGGGCTATCAGGAACTGAGACCATGGACAGGGAATATCCGCAGGATGAAAAAACCATCCTGCTCGATCGACAGGGGCGCGGGCCGGCGCAGGGTCCGATAACCGACTTCGCATCGCCGCCACGCTTCGAACAACTGGAAGACCGGATGATTTACGCCGCCCGCTTGCAGGGCGTGGAGCACTTCAAGGTTGGCCTGAACAGTTTGGTTGCGCCTGCGTCGGCACTCTTGTCCGAGGTGGTCCAGCTCAAGCGCAGCACCGCTCAGGAAAGCCTGCGCGCGCTCAACGAACGGCTGTCATCCGCGGTCAGGTTGTTCGAGACGCGCGCCCGGCATGACGGTGCGCAGAGCAGTGAGGTGATGGCGGCGCGGTATGTGCTGTGCAGCGTGATCGACGAAGCCGTGGTCACCACCTCATGGGGCAGCCAGAGCGATTGGTCGAAGATGAGCCTGCTGAGCAGCTTTCACAACGAAACCTTCGGCGGCGAAAAATTTTTTCAACTGCTTGAGCGTATGTCGAGGGACCCCATCAAGCACCTGGCGATGCTGGAACTGATGTACCTGTGCCTGTCACTCGGGTTCGAGGGCAAATACCGGGTCATGGAGCGTGGGTTGTTGCAGCTAGAGCAGGTTCGGGACGCGCTGTATCGGCAGATCCGGCATGTGCGGGGCGACTCCCGGCCTGCCTGCGCACCGCCGCCCAAGGCGGAACAGCAGCCCCAAAAACGGCTGAGGGTCGTGCCGGTCACCTGGATTGCGGTGTTTGTCGTCTCCAGCCTGTTAACCCTGCATGCGGGGTTTACCTGGGTACTGGGCCAGCAGCGCGAGACCGCGCTGCAACCGTATCAACTTGTGGCGCCGGATATTACCCGAGCGCCCCTCTAACGCAGGGAGCAACACATGAACGCATTCTTCAGGAGCGCGGGCACCGTGCTGGGCAGGATTTGGGTCTGGAGCCTGTTGCTGGTGCTCGCGATCGCGGTGGCCGTGTGGTTTTTCGGGCCATTGCTGGCCGTCGATGATTATCGATTCTGGCAAACGACGGCGGCGCGCTTGCTGACGATCAGCGGGCTGTTCTTGTTGTGGGGCCTGGCGATGGTGTACGCCAATTGGCGCAGCATTGCCCGGCAAGGAAAGGTCGATAATGTTCAGTCGTTCCCGCACAAAGGTCTGGTGGAAAACGAGCAGCGGCAACTGCGCGCTCGCTTCAAGGACGCTCTGTACACCCTGAAAAACTCCAGCATTTATGGCGAGCGCAGCCCGCGTGGGCGCGATGCGTTGCCGTGGTATTTGCTGATCGGCAAGGAGGGCAGTGGCAAGTCCCAGATGTTGGCGGCCAGTGGGTTGCAGTTGCTCCAGGATCGGGGCGAGCCAAGGGTGACGGCGGAAGGCGGTGGCACACGTGACTGTGAATGGCACTTCGCCGAAGACGGGGTGTTACTCGATACTGCTGGCCGCTACGTCAGCCAGCCTGACAGCCAGGTGGATGGCGCGGGTTGGTCGATGCTGCTGGGCCTGCTCAAGGCGCGGCGCCGCACCGGCCCGCTCAATGGTGTGGTGGTGGCGCTGTCGATGGATACGTTGCTCCATGGCAGTGAACGTGATCTGGAGAATGATGCGCGGGCAATCCAGAGTCGGCTGCTGGAGATCCGGCAGACGTTGCATGTGGATGTGCCCATCTACCTGGTGGTGACTCAGGCCGACCGGTTGTCGGGGTTTGGGGAGTTCTTCGATCGTCCACTGGGAGAGGGCAGTGATGCGGTGCTTGGTGAATCTATCGCGCCCGGCAAGGACGGGATTGATACTGGCCAGGTACGCCAGGCGTTTGAAGCGCTGCTTCAGCGCTTGAGTGGTGAGCTTGTGCAGCGACTCCATCAGGAGCGCAACAGCGACCTGCGCGGTCGGATGCTCGACTTTCCTCATCAGGCGGCTCGAATTGGCGAGCGTCTGAGCCTGTATATCGACGTTGCGTTCTGCGGCCCGCGTTATCAGCACAGCAACGGCTTTCGGGGTTTCTACTTGACCAGTGCGGACGGTGGCCCGCAACCACTTGAGCTTCGCCCGCACTTTATCCAGGGCTTGTTCAGCCGGGTGATTCTGGCGCAAGCCGATCTGGCGGGCCTCGATAGCCAGGAGCGACGTCGCATTTGCTGGCGCCAGGGTTTGCTGGGCCTGAGCGCGTTAGTGGTCGTCGGGGCGGCGGGCCTGCTTTGGACCCATAGCTACTCTTTCAATCATCAACGCCTGGAGCAACTTCAGGATCTGGTGCGACGGCCCGCGCCCGTGCAGCCCGGATCGGACGCTACCGTGGCGCTTCTGCCGCTGCTCGATAGCCGCCTGGCGGCCACGCGGGTTTTCCCTGCTCAAGGCGAAGCCAGACTGGTTGAACGGGCTGGGTTGTACCAAGGCACTATCAGCCGCCCCGTGCTGGAACAGGCCTATGAGCACGCCTTGGATCAACTGCTGCTGTCCCAGGTCGGCGAGATGTTGCAAGAGCAGGTTCGCGGCAGCCTGGAAGATCGCGAGCGGCTGTTGGACAACCTCCGGGCGTACCTGATGCTCAACCTGCGGGAGCGTCGGGATGTCGGCTGGCTGCGCGAGCGGGTGGCGGGGCATTGGTCTGTGCGTTTTGCCGGTGAGCCCTCCGTGCAGAGTCGTTTGAATGAACACTTCGCGCACTTGCTTGAACAGCCGTTCGTATACCCGCTCGACAGCGAATTGGTGGCCCACGCGCGGCACGTGTTGCGGGGCGAATCGCTGGTCGATGTGGTGTACCGCGTGCTGCGTGAACAAGCCCGCGGCCTTGAACCGTTGCGCCTTGCACACGGGCTGGTGTTTGACGGTGGCGACCAGCCCATTCCGGGATTTTATACACGCAAGTACCTGCGGTATTTCGAGTCGCAGGGCGCGCGTCTGGTGAACACCATCGTCCAGGACAACTGGGTGCTGGGGGAGGGGGCCGACCTGAGTGCGATGGACTTGCGGCGGTTGATGATGGAACTTGAGCAACGCTACTTCAGCGAGTATGCCGAGGCTTGGAGCGAGGCGATTGGACGAATTCGCCTGCGCGAGATTGACAATTCCAGGCAAGGCGCCGAGCAAATCGCCAGCCTGACGTCAGCCCAGTCGCCGTTGTTGCAGCTGTTACAACAGGTTCGTGAAAACACGCGTTTGCCATCGGTCAACGAGCGTCTGGATGAGTTGGCTGCCAAACTGCCCGTCCCTGGGGCAGAGCTGTTGCAGGTTGCGCAGACTGCTGCCGTCGACGTCCGGGGCGGATTGGCCGACACATTGCCCGACATGGCACGGCGCGCCATGCAACGCCGCTTCGAGCCCTTGCACCAGTTGCTGGACAGCCACGAGAACCCAGGCACCGAGTTGACCCAGGCGCTGCAGGCACTCAATGACTTGCACCTGCAATTGGCGACCTTGAATCGCGAAGGCTCGCCCGAGCCGGTCGCCTTCGACATGGCAAAGCGTCGGACCCAAGGCCAGCAGGATGCACTGAGTCATCTGCGTAACGTTGCCGCCCGTTTGCCGTTGCCGCTGGCGGGTTGGTTTGAAAGACTGGCCGACGAGCATTGGAGCCGCCTGCTCGACCAAGCTTATCGCCATGTGAACCAGCGTTATCAGAGTGAGGTATATGGTTTTTACGCCAAGGCGATCAAGCAACGTTATCCGTTCAATGCCCACGCCAGCAGCGACGTCTCCCTTGATGATTTTCAGGAGTTCTTCAAGCCAGGGGGGATAATGGCGCGATTTTTTGACAGCTATCTAAAGCCTTTTGTCAGCGCCGATGCCGGTCGCTACAGGCTGCGCAGCCTGGATGGGCGCAGCTTGCCGATGTCCCGGGCGTTCCTCGACCAGCAAGCGAAGGCGCAGGTGATCAGGCGCGGTTTTTTTGCGGATGAACCGGGTGGCTTGCAGGTTCGTTTCACCGTCGCGCCCTACAGTTTGGACCCTTCGGTAAGTCGCGCGGTCTTGCGTTTGGGCGGCCAGCAGATGGAGTACCGGCACGGGCCGATTGTCCCGATGGCGATGCAGTGGCCAGCCGAGGCTGAAAATGGTCGCAGCAGCCTGGTGCTGGAGCGGGGTAGCGAGCGGGCGTTGGGGCTCGAAAAAAATACCGGGGCCTGGTCCCTGTTCCGCTTGTTCGACCTGATGCAGAGCGAGCCCTCCAGCGGGCAGGATGTCCTGATCCTCAAGGCTGACCTGGCAGGCTTGCGCGCCAACTACCTGCTGACCAGCCGGCGCGCGCCCAATCCGTTTCAGATCGCGCAGTGGCGTACCTTTCGCCTTCCGGAGCAGCTGTGAACCGAGGTCAGGATCGCTGGCGCAGTGCTGGCCGTACGGACCGTGGCAAGCTCAGGTCGCGCAACGAGGATGCCTTTCTCGATTGTCCTCGGCAGGGCTGCTGGGCCGTGGCAGACGGGATGGGCGGGCATCAGGCAGGGGATGTCGCCAGCCAACTGGTAGTCGATAGCCTGGCGTTATTGCCCGGCCAGGGGAGCCTCGACGAACGGGTCGAGGCGACCCGCCGTTGCCTGCAATGGCTCAATCGGCGGCTGGGTGAAGAGTTGACGGTCAGCGCCCAGGGTGGTGATCGCACCATGGGGAGCACGGTCGTGGCTTTGCTGCTTCAGGGCGATCGCGCTGCCTGTGTCTGGGCGGGTGACAGTCGTTGTTATCTGTGGCGAGCGCAGACGTTGTACCAGCTGTCGCGGGACCATTCGCTGTTGGAGCAGTTAATTGACCAGCGGGTGAGCCTGGAGCGGGCCAAGGCGCACCCCGATGCGCGGGCGCTGACCCGCGCCATCGGCTCGCGGGAACCATTGAGTCCGCAGGTATTGGAACTCGGGACTCTGTCAGGAGATGTCTTTCTGCTGTGCAGTGATGGCCTGTATCAGGCGCTTAGCCATGGTGAGTTGGGGCAGGCGTTGAGCCTGGGAAACCCACAGCGGATTCTGGACCAACTGTTCGCCGGCGTATTGCGCGGTGCCGCCCGCGACAACCTGACCGCTGTGGTGGTGCAGTCATGAACGATAAGCCTGGGCTTGAGGTTATGCCCAGTCGCCCGTTGACCCACTTTGCTTTCGCCCGGGCGCAGGGCAACCCGCAGCGCGACGGGATACCTGCGTTGCTGGCCGGGCGATACCTTATCGAACGAGTGCTGGGCGCTGGCGGCATGGGCGTGGTCTATCGCGCCCGGGATCTGCTGCACGAACAGTTTGGTGAGTCGCGTTCCAGTGTGGCGATCAAGGTGCTGGGTGAAGCCATTCGTGAATGTGCAGACGCCCACGTACTGCTCTACAGCGAGTTTGCCCTGACGCGCAGCCTTCGGCATGAGCAGGTGGTGCGGGTGTTTTCGTTTGAAGTAGACGCTCCCTGTCAGATCGCTTTTTTCACCATGGAACTGCTTCAGGGCATGACTCTGGATCGGCTGCTGCTGGAGCGCCCCGGTGGCTTGCCGTGGCGAGAGTGGCAAGGCATCGCCGTGCAATTGCTCGATGCGTTGCGTCATAGCCATCAGCAGGGCGTGCTGCACGGGGATGTGAAACCCGGCAATGTGATGGTAGGAGAGGGCGGGCTGCGTTTGTTTGATTTCGGTCTGGGTCAGGCTTGCGGACAGGCCTCGGCGGGGCCGCCAGGCTTGAGTCGCAGTCGTTTCAACGCTTGGACGCCAGCGTACGCCGCGCCGGAGTTGCTGGCCGGCGCAGCACTGTCGGCCAGTGCCGATCTGTATGCAGTGGCTTGTGTACTGTACGAATTGGCCCAAGGACGGCGCCACTCCAGTGACAGACCGGTCCGTCCCGGGCAATTACCTCGCCATTGCTGGCGAGCGTTACGCACGGCTTTGGCGATCGACCCAGAGCGCAGGGTGATCACCCCTGAAGAATTGCATGCAGCGCTCAGCGATCCCCGCCAGTGTTTTAGCCGCTGGTTCTACTCGGGCAAGTCATGCAACTGACAATATTCGGCCCAACTCAAGCCCGCCATCTGCGCCACTTCCTTGTGCACCTCAAGGCGCTGGGCCTCGAACTTCGCAGGGGAATGCGCCGTCAATTTCAGCGTCAGCTCCCAGGCAAACAAGCCCTGTTGCTCGGCTTCTGCCTCGAAGGCTTCATGCAGGCGTTCGGCGCGGTACTGCTCCATGGTTTCCCCTTTAGCCTGCGCCGCCAGGGGGTTCAACGTATTCAGTTCTTCGGCCAGGGCAGGGTGTTCGCTCAGGAATCTGTCCAGGGCTAGCTGGTGGTTTTCGCCGGGTTGGGACAAAGGTTTACTCCACGGTAAGAGAGACGGCTGGTCAGACCCAGCAGTGCGCAGGCCATGAGGGAACGTCGCTTTTTACGACAACAAGTGCGCCGAAGGATGGGCCAACCCGGGGCAATCGACAAGCATCAGCGCGACGGCGCGAATCTGAATAATTGCGCCGATGGCAGCAAAAGCCTTTCGTTCGCGGTATCAGGGCGTGTAGCGTTACCTCGTCGATAAAGGCAACGGCACATGTGTCTTTGCGACTTTGGCATCAGGGATCGAGTGCTATGTGCAGAGGGACAGGTGATGGCGCAAACGCTGTTCAAGCTTTTCTTCACCCAACGGCTGACGGCCTTGGCCAGCACCGAGTCGTTGCGGGCCATTCGTGAGGGATTGTTGTGGATCCTGCCATGTCTGCTGGTGTCGGCTGGGTTCCTGATCCTGTCTGAATGCGCTCGTGTGCTGGGTTTCGACCCTCAGGTGGTGGCCTTGCTCGCGGGGCTGCACAGCCAGATCAGCTCGGTGATCCCGCTGCTGGTGGCCGCCTCCATCGGTTACATGCTTGCGATTCAGCACCGCCTGCCGCAGCTACCGGTGGCGTTCCTGTGCCTGGCCCATGTGGTGATCGCCACGTTTGTGCTGCGGGATTTCCCCCGTGCCTCAGCGACCTTCGTGTTGTTCATCGCCATCGCCTCGCCGTTGATCAACGTGCCCGCCATCGCCTGGCTGCATCGGCGTCGCTGGACCCGGTTGATCAACGAAGACCTGGTGGGGCACAACCTCAAGGGCACCATCAATATGGTGGTGCCGGGTGCGATCACCGCGCTCGGGCTGGTGCTCCTGCTGTCGTTGCTGTTGCAGATTCCGCAGGTGGCGCAGCTTCAGGGGCCGCAGGTGCTCGATGCGCTGGAAACGCCCTATGGCAGCGGCTTGTTTGTAACCCTGATGAATTCGCTGCTGTGGTTTTTTGGGATCCATGGTGTCTACGCCATGCAGCCGTTGTTTGACGTACTGGATCAGGCTGTCGCGCTCAATAACGCGGCGCTGGCGGCAGGCGAACCGGTCAAATATCTACTGAACGGCGGCTTGCTGGGCAGCTTCGCGTTTATCGGCGGCTCGGGTGGCGCGTTGTGCCTGCTGCTGGCGATCCTGCTGTTTTCCAAGAGCCGGTCGATGCGATTGGTGGCGATGGCCAGCTTGCCGCTGTCGCTGTTCAATGTCAGTGAAGTGTTGTTGTTTGGCTTGCCGATCATTCTCAATCCGCGTCTGTTCATTCCTTTTCTGGTGGTGCCGGCGTTCAACGCGATGCTGGCGCTGATGGTGGTGCAGATTGGCTGGGTCTCGCCTGCGGTGGTGAGTGTGCCGTTTACCGCGCCGGTGTTGCTCAACGCCTATTTGAGCACCCATGGCGACCTCGCGGCGGTGTTGCTGCAGGTGGTGTTGCTGGGGGTTGGCATGCTGATTTATGCACCCTATGTGCGGGCGATCAATCGCCAGGCCACGGAAGGCGGCACGGTGTATTTGAAGTCGCTGGACATGACCTTTCGCGGCCTGGAAGAAAAGGGCCGCTTGCTGGAGCTGGATCCGGTAATGGCTTCCCACAAGGCCCAGGCGCGCCAGGTCAGCGAGTTGAGCCATATCCAGCAGATCAGCGACTATGAGTTTTACCTTGAATTCCAACCGCAGATTTCTACCCGGACCGGGCTATGCACCGGTTGTGAAGCGTTGATGCGCGCACGGGATGCCGAGGGCACGGTGCATTCGCCCTGGGAGTTCCTGCAATGGCTGGCCAATGCCAGGTTGATGCCCGATGTGGATGTGTGGGTGGCGTCCCAGGCTGTGCGCCAGTACCAGAAGTGGCGGAAGGTCGGTTTCAGGTTACCGATGACAATCAATATCTCCAGCGCCACGCTCACCACCCCGGCCTATGGTGACCGGCTGGTGGAGATACTGGCCCAGGCCCATGGGCAGGTGTCGGTGGAGATCACCGAGGATGCATTGGTGGGGGATATCCAGGGCGCCCGGCAGATGATCGAGAAGCTGCAGGCGATCGGCGCCAAGGTGTACCTCGACGATTTCGGCACCGGGTTTTCGGCGCTGAGTTATCTGCATCAGTTTCCGGTGGATTTCATCAAGATCGATCGCAGTTTCGTGGTGGCCCAACATGATCCAAAGGGCGCTCAGGTGCTGACCGGGATGTTGAGGTTCTGTGAGGCGTTGAACCTCGGGGTGGTGGTCGAGGGCGTAGAAACCGCCGAGCAACTGGCGTTTTTGCAGTCGGGCTCGGAGTTGATTATCCAGGGCTGGTATTTCAGCAAGGCGCTGCCGGGAGACGAGCTGGAGCGGTTTGTGCGCGGGCGCTATGCGCAGATGCAACCTAACGCTCCAGAACCCCTCTGAAGGTTGCACTCAAGGCCCGCAATGTCTCACGGGAGCGGCCATCGCTGATCCGGCTGTGCAGCACGATTTCACTGACGGGCAACGCCGGTAGTCTGTACTGTTCACTCACGTCCACAGCGCCCGCCGGAGCAACCCGCCGAGCCAGCGCTGCAACGCCCAGGCCGGCGCTGACGGCCGCACCGACGGCCATCACGCCGCCGCCGACAAACACTTCGGTCCAGTCAATCCGCGCTTCATCCAACGCCCGCACCGCCAACTGTCGCACGCCGCAGGGCGAGGCCATGGTTGCCATGCGCAACGGCGTGCCGGGCGTGTGCTGCCAGGTCAGTGCAGCGAACCAGCCAAAGCGTTCAACCACCAATACTTCGCCGTCCTGGCGGTCGCCTTCGTTGCGCACGATCACCGCGTCCAGTTCATTGCGGTCGAACGCTGCGACCAAGTCCCGGGACGAGGCAATCCGCACCTCCAGAATCACCAGTGGGTCGTACGCTGCCAGGCGGCTGAGCCACAGCGGCAGGTCGGGCCCGGCCACATGGTCGCTGATGCCGATCACCAGCCTTCGTGGTGCGCCGTTGCCCATGTCACCCAATGCCCGTTCGTGGGCATTGAGCAACGCGCGGGCGGCAACGATGAACTGTTCGCCCTGGGGCGACAGCCGCACATGCCGTGGCGTGCGCACCAGCAGGCGGTAACCGAGGCGCTCTTCCAGGCGCTTGAGCTTGAGGCTGATGGCCGCCTGTGACGTGTCAAGGGCCTGGGCTGCACGGGTGAAACTGGCGAAGTCGGCCACCAGTACGAAGGCGTGCACGGTGTCGATATCCAGCGGCTTGAGGGCGTCGGTCATTTCAGTTCCTTATCACACCTATATCTGGTGATATCTTGCTGAAATCATGGGCCCGGCACAAGCTGTCCACTCATCTGAACAGGAGCGCCATGATGTTTGCCAAACAGTATTCACACCGCTTGCCAGCTGATTACGACATGGGTGTCATCCGCGAGCGCGCCGCCCGGTTGGGGCCGCAGTGGGATCACACCGAGGGTTTGCTGTTCAAGGCGTTTATCGCTCAGGAACGGGGGCAGGGGCCGGGCGTGGGCAACCTGTATTCGTCGGTTTATCTGTGGTCAGATCCTTTGCAGGCCGCAGACTTTTTACTTGGCGAGCGCTTTCAGAAGGTCCTCGACAGTTTTGGCCGGCCGCACATTGAGTCCTGGTTACCGCTGGATGTGCAGCGAGGTCCGGCGCAAACCGCTTTGAGCCTGTACCGGGAGGAGTGGGCGCTGGAGCCCAGTGCGGACCGTGGGCAAATTCTCGAAACCGAAAAAGCCCGCAATCAGCAGATTGCAGACACCTGCGATAACTTTGCGGTGTTTCTGGCGCTGGATGTGCAGGCGTGGAAGCTGGTGCGGATTACCTTGTCGAGCAAGGCGCTGGATGTGAACCATCCGGGCAGTGGCTATGAGGTGTTCTACCTGGCGCGGCCAGGGGTGTGAATGCCGGTCGCCGCCGATCCGTCGGCGGCGACCGGCTTCCTGTGAGCGGATCGTTGTAAGATATTGAAATATCTCCGCCAGAGCGATTTGTCATGCAGGCCACCCGGTTGACCCTGATTTCCCACGCCAGCACCCGTGCCCAGAAATGTGCACGCTTTGCGCTGGATGAGTCGGTGGAGATGGACTGGCAGCAGGCGGCGTTGTCCCAGGCGCAGCGTTTCAAGCGTGCGCCCCTTGTACTGTGTGGCCCAGAGGCGCGAACCCGGCAGACGGCGGCGCTGTTTGCCGCCGAGGCTTCGGTTGAAACAGCCCTGCGCGATTGCGATTTAGGCCGCTGGCAAGGGTTGGCAATCGATGAGGTTCAACAGGCCGAGCCCGAAGCGCTCCAGGCCTGGTTGACCGACAGCACTTCGGCACCCCACGGCGGCGAGTCGGTGGTGCAGCTGTGTGAGCGGGTGGGGCAGTGGTTGCAGTCCCTCGAGCAAACGCCGGGGCATGTGCTGGCGGTCACCCATCCCTTCGTTATCCGCGCGGCGCTGCTGCACGTCATGCAATCCCCGCCCTCGATGTTCAACCTGATCGACGTGGAGCCGCTCTCATCCACCGAGCTGCGGTTCAACGGCCGTTGGCGCCTGCGCCTGGAAACTCACGCCTGACGTCCCGAACATGGCAAAATCCGCTCCCCGCACCGAGAACACCCATGAAGACTTTCCCATGAAACGCATCCTGATCATCGGCATTGGCGCCGGCAACCCCGACTACATCACGATGCAGGCGGTCAAGGCGCTCAACCGCACCGACGTGTTTTTCCTGATGGACAAGGGCCAGAGCAAGGACAAGCTGATCGACCTGCGCCGGGAAATCTGCGAGACCTACATCACCGACCACGCCTACCGCTTTGTCGAGGCCGATTGCCCTGAGCGGGTGCGTGGCGACATCGACTACACCACCGCCGTAAAGGATTTGAACCGCGACAAGCAACAGACCTTCGAGCGGATGATCAATGAAGAAATGGCCGACGGCGAAGTCGGTGCATTCCTGGCTTGGGGCGACCCGGCGCTGTACGACAGCACCATCCGTATCCTGCAGGCGATTCTGGCCAGCGGCAGCTGCGAGTTCGAGTTTGAAGTGATCCCCGGGATCACCAGCGTCCAGGCCTTGGCGGCCCAGCATAAAGTGCCGTTGAACCGCATTGGCCGCTCCATCGAAATCACCACCGGGCGTCGCTTGGCAGCGGGGCAGGCGAGTGATGCCGACACCCTGGTTGTCATGCTCGACGCCGAAGATTCCTACCGCACCGTGGCCGACCAGGACCTGGATATTTACTGGGGCGCCTACCTGGGCACGCCGGACGAAATCCTGATCAGCGGCAAGGTGGCTGAGGTGGCCGAAGAGATTGAACGCGTGCGCAAGGCGGCGCGCCAGGCCAATGGCTGGATCATGGATACCTATTTGTTGCGCAAACCCTGAAGGTTGATGCCCATGCTCAAACTGATCGCCCTGACAGTGGCGCTGTTCGCCAGCGCTGCCCATGCCGAAGACGAATTGCACACGGACTTGCCCCTGCCTTACCTGGAACAGACCCAAAGCGATGCACGCAACGAGCCGCTGGTGATCTTCCTGCATGGTTATGGCAGTGACGAGGCCGACTTGTTCGGGCTCAAGGACCGCTTGCCGTCGACCTGGACCTACCTGTCTGCACGGGCACCGATGCCGGTGGAGGGCGGTGGTTATCGCTGGTTTCGCAAGAAGCCGGGCGATGGCGATTTTGATGGCGAGACCGCCGATTTGCAGAGCAGCGCCAAGCTGATCGAAGACTTCGTCGCAAAGGCCACCACCAAGTACCACACCCAAAGTGAGCGGGTGTTTCTGGTGGGGTTCAGCCAGGGCGCGATCATGTCGTACGAGGTCGGGTTAAGGCATCCCGAAACCCTGCGCGGGATTGCGGCGTTGAGCGGCAGCCTGCTGCCGGTACTCAAGGCCGAACTCAAGCCGGACGCGCGACTGGGCAAGCTGGCGATTTTCATTGGGCACGGGACGCTGGACCAGGCGCTGCCTTACTACTCGGCAACGCGGGCCAACGAGATGTTGCAGGGGATTGGCCTCACCCCGGAATTCCACGGCTACCCGGGGATGATTCATACCGTGGGTGAGGCGGAGTTGCTGGACTTGAAGCAGTGGCTGGAGAAGAGCCTGCGCTGAGTCCAGCGATGTGAACGCGGTCAAAATGTGGGAGCGGGCTTGCTCGCGAAAGCGGTGGGTCAGTTAATACATGTGCTGACTGAAACACCGCTTTCGCGAGCAAGCCCGCTCCCACATTGGATTTTCATTGTCAGGTAAATCGGGTTACTTACCGCCAATAATCTGCTTCACCAACAGTGCATGACCGGCTTCATCATCCGCCCGGGAAATGGCCTGCACCACCAACTGGTGGCTGCCGGAGCCCGTGAGGAAGGTGGAGCTCAGCGTCTTGCCTCCGCCCATGGTTGCGGTGCTGTCGACCTGGCGCAGGGCCAGGCCCTTGACGGTGAGTTTCTTCTCGGCGCCTTTCTTGAAGTCCGGCAGGGCCGCGCTTTGTTCCTTGACGAAGTCCGCCACGGCGCCGTCGAGGAACTGCGGGTCGTTGTCCTTGATCAGGCCGGCGACACTCGGTTTCTCGACCACAAAAATCACGCTTTTGGTGGCCTGGTCGCTGTACATCGTGCCGCTGGCGCCCGCCGTGCCGTGTTCGGCATCACCGGCCGGCAACGGGTCGGCCAGGTAGGACTTGGGCAGGTTGAAGCTGAACTTGCCGTCCAGGGTAGAGATGGTCTGGGTGGCGGTTTTCTGCGCCGCAGGCTTGCTGGCGGCGAGGACTTGGCTGGCGCCGAAGCCGGCGGCCAGTGCGAGGGCCAAGAGGGCTGCGGTCTTGCTGAGGGTGGCCATGAAGCTCTCCAGGGATGAACGAAATTGCGCCGTATTCTGTCAGAATTTTCGCAAGATCGTTCATCTCCATCCTTACACCTTGTCGGACTCCTCCTCGAGTCGGTCCATCTCAAACAGCCGCGCCAATTCCGTCCGGGCTTCCTGGGCCGACTGCATCACCTTGGCCGCGTCGTCATACACCGCGTGCTGGGCGGCCAGCAGTTGCAGGTCATGGTTTTTGAAACGGTTGATGCGCGCATCGGCCTGGGCTTGGGTCAAGCCAAGGCCTACCAGGGTGCGGCGGCTCATTTCCAGGCTGGAGTAAAATGTTTCGCGCACCGGTGATGCGTCGAGGTCCACCAGGCGATGCACGTGTTGGCGGTTACGGGCGCGGGCGATGATCTTCATGTGCGGGTAGAGGCTGCGCACCAGCTCGGCGGTCTTGATGTTGATTTCGGGGTCGTCCATGGCGATCACGAAGAATTCAGCCTGGTCGACTTTCGCCGCGTGGAGGATTTCCGGGCGCTGCGGGTCGCCGTAGAACACCGGCATGCCGCCGAAGCTGCGGGTCAGTTCGATGGTTTCCACCGAGGTGTCGAGGGCGATAAACGAGATGTTTTGCGCCCGCAGGATCCGCGCCACGATCTGTCCCATACGGCCCATCCCGGCGATCACCACCCGGGGGGCATCGCTTTCGATGGCGCGGTATTCCTCGGGCACTTCCACCGGCTTGACCTTGGGCTTGAACAGTTTCGGGCAGAGCAACAGCAGCAACGGGGTCACGGCCATCGATAGGGTAATGGTCAGCACCAGGATGTCGTAGAGGTGCGGTTCGAACAGGCCCTGGTCGCGGCCGATCTTGAACACCACGAAGGCAAATTCACCGCCGGCTGCCAGCACCACACCCAGGCGCAGCGCGCTTTCACGGTTCAGGTCACCGGCCAGACGGCCTACGCAAAACAGTAACGGCAACTTGATGGCGATCAGCAGCAAGGTCAGGCCGAGCACGATCACCGGCGCACTGAACAACAGGCTGATATTGGCGCCCATGCCCACGCTGATAAAAAACAGGCCCAGCAGCAGGCCCTTGAACGGTTCGATCTGCGATTCGAGTTCGTGTCGGTATTCGGAGTCTGCCAGCAGCAGCCCGGCGAGGAAGGCGCCGAGGGCCATGGACACGCCCACCAACTCCATCAGCCATGCCGTGCCAATTACCACCAGCAACGCGGTAGCGGTGGACACTTCCCGCAGGCCGGTCTTGGCCACGATGCGAAACACCGGCCGCAGCAGATAGCGTCCGCCGATAATCACCACGGCGATGCTGCCCAGTACTTCCAGGCCGTGCTGCAAGCCTTGGGAGGTGGTGGCGGGGTGATCGCTGCCAGCGAGCAGCG
The DNA here is from genome assembly GCF_011765255.1 of Pseudomonas sp. AN3A02. NCBI lineage: Bacteria > Pseudomonadati > Pseudomonadota > Gammaproteobacteria > Pseudomonadales > Pseudomonadaceae > Pseudomonas > Pseudomonas sp. AN3A02. Next base: position 908,406 of record NZ_JAARNI010000002.1, on the reverse strand, counting down.
GCACCATGGCGATCAGCGGGATCGCCGCGATGTCCTGGAACAACAGGATCGCAAAGGCCAGGCGCCCGTGGGGCTGGTTAAGCTCCTTGCGCTCGGCCAGGCTTTGCAGGCCGAAAGCGGTGGAGGAGAGTGCCAGGCCAAGGCCCAGCACAATCGCACTGTTCCATGACTGGCCAAACGCAAACAGCGCTACCACGCCGATCACCGTACCCGTCAGCAATACCTGCGCCAGGCCGACGCCAAACACCGCCTTGCGCATCACCCACAAACGCTTCGGTGACAACTCCAGGCCGATGATGAACAGCAGCAACACCACCCCAAGTTCGGAAAACTGGCTGACGCTTTGCGGGTTGCCCACCAGGCCCAGCACCGAAGGGCCGATGATCACGCCGGCCAGCAAGTAACCCAACACGGCGCCCAGTTGCAGGCGCTTGGCCAAGGGCACGGTCAGTACGGCGGCGAACAGGAATACAACCGCCGCTTGTAACAGGTTGCCTTCATGGGGCATTGGGGACTCCAGGATCGTTTTGCTGAATCAACAGGTTTTACTGTAGGAGCGAGCTTGCTCGCGAAAGTCGTTAACGATGACGCCGACTGGCTGAATACACGCGGTGCCTTAGCGCTTTTCGCGAGCAAGCTCGCTCCTACAGGGGTAACACAGCGCGTTATTAGAGCGCTTTTTTACATTGTGAAATCTGAATTTTTGCGCGGCTCAGAGCGTTCAGCTCCGCGTTCATTGGATGTCGTCCGGGTCCTGCGCGGCACTCGCGAAAGTATTAATACCATTTATTTCAATGAGTTTTATGCACGCGGCTAACGTTGTGACGAACAGGATCAGTTGTTATCACGGTCAGGTGTTTCGACGTCGATGCGTGTTTGGATCTAATTTTGGGCTTCTACGCATTCATGGATGAAAGGCTTTGACCACAAGGAGTTTCACGTGGAAAGAAGACTTGCTACTGCCGCCATACCTCGTATTTCTCCTCTTAATCTTGCTATTCGCCTCGGTATTGCCGGCCTGGTTCTAGGCCTGGCGAGCCCGCAGGTGATGGCGGCCTGTACGCCGGCAAGTCCCGCGGCGGGTGGCACGGTCACGTGCAGTGGCGTGCCTTCGCTGCCGTTGTTCTTGAACACGTTCTCCAGTGCAGTGAATGACCTGACCGTCAACGTGGGCTCCGCTGCCCAACTGAACGCGACGCTGGCTGGCCAGGTGCTGAACCTGACGGGCAATAACATCACCTTGAACAACGCGGGCCTTATCGACCCGGCATTGCTCGGGCTGGTCACTGCCTTGAGTGGCGGCGTGGTGCTGGGTAACGCGGGGGCGAGTGTGGTGAACGTCACGAACGCCGCCACCGGGATCATCCGAGGTACTGCGGACCTGCTGGGTGTCAATCTTGCCAGTCTCAATGGTATGGCGCTGAACCTGCAAAACGGCGCCGGCGGCAGCACCAATATTGTGAACAATGGCACCATCGGTTCCACCGCATTGCTCAACCTGTCGCTGTTTGCCGCGGATGCGCCAGTGGTCGCGATTCGCGGGGGCTCGCAAGTCAACGTGATCAACGCCGGCACAATCAACGGGCGGATGGCCTTTGAAAGTTCCTCCACGGGTAATACCTTCGTCAACTCCGGTACGATTTCCGGCGGCGTCTCCATGGGGGCGGGCAGTACCAACACCTTCACCGCCATCACCGGTTCGACTATCTCCGCTGGTGGCGGTATAGGGCTTTCGTTGGGTGGCCTGATTGGTGTCAACCTGACCTTTGCTCCTACCGGCCAGGTTGACGGAGGCGCAGGTGGCGTCAACTCGCTGATCCTGCAAAACCCCATTGGCATCGGCGGCGGTACCAGCGGTGTTGGTGTGGCGTCGAGTGCCAGCTACGTCAACTTCAACAACCTGACGGTCAACAGCGGTACCTGGACCCTGCAAGGGCCGCTGGTGAGTGGCAGCACCACCCTCAACGGCGGTATCGCGCAATTCAACAACAACCAGGCATTCGGTAGCGGCGTACTGACCTCCAATGGTGGCGCCCTGCAGGCGAGCACCGGCGGTTTGAGTCTGAGCAACCTGATCAACCTCGGGGCGAGCGGCTTGACCCTGCAAGGTACCAACGCCATCACCCTGGGTAACGTGGTCTCGGGCTCGGGCGGCCTGACCAAGAACGGCACCGGGCAGTTGGTCATCAATGGCGCCAACAGTTACCTGGGCAACACCACCCTCAATGGCGGTTCCGTACAACTGGGCAATAACCTGGCCTTCAGTGCCGGCACCGTGACCATCGGTGGTTCGACGGTGCTCCAGGCGCCCGGCACCATCACACTGAACAACGCACTTGTGCTTAACAGTGCCGTCGGCACCAGCGGCGTCGGCAGCCTCACGCTGGCCGGTAACGTCAGCGGCGCCGGCGGGATCTCCAAGAATGGCAGTGGCAGCCTGACACTTAGCGCGGCCAACGCCGGCTACACCGGGAGCACCGACTTGAATGCCGGCACCTTGATCGTCGGCAGCGGCAGCTCCCTGGGTTCCGGATCCTTGAACGTAAATGCCGCCGCCAGCCTGGGCAACACCGGGGCGGCGACGCTGGCCAATAACGTTGCGGTCAACGGCAATTTGACCTTGCTTGGCACTAATGCGCTGACCCTCGGCGGTGTGATATCGGGCCCCGCCGGGCTGATCAAGAATGGCGCGGCCACCCTGACGCTGACCGGCAACAACACTCAAGCCGGGAACACCCAGCTCAACGCCGGCACGCTGTTGGTGGGCAGCAACACTGCACTGGGCACCGGCATCCTGAGCACGGCGGCAGGCACCACCCTCGATGCCACCACGGCGGTAACCCTGGCCAACGCGGTGACCCTGGCGGCCGATTTGACCATCGGCGGCACGCAGGCGCTGGGCCTGAGTGGTGTGGTCAGTGGTACGGGCGGGCTGATCAAGGACGGTGTGGCAGCGTTGACCCTTGGTGGCGCCAATACCTACACCGGCAACACCACCCTTAACGCCGGTTCGCTGATCGTCAGCTCCAATACGGCGCTGGGGGTGGGCGGCATTTTGAACACGGCGGACGGCACCACGCTGGACGCGAGCACCACCGTTGCCCTGACCAACGACATTGGCATAAACGGCAACCTGAACCTTGGCGGGAGCGCTGGCCTGACCCTTGGTGGCGTCGTCTCCGGCAGCGGCGGCCTGACCAAAAATGGCGCGGCCAACCTGGTCCTCAACGGTGCCAACACCTTCCTCAACGGCGTAACGCTTAACGCGGGCACGCTGACCGCCGGTAATAACGCAGCCTTGGGCGCCGGTAACCTGACCGTCGCGGGCGCGGCCTCGCTGGACAGCAGTGCCAACGTGACGCTGACCAACAACGTCGCAGTGAACGCCGACCTCAGCGTGGCGGGCAGCAACGCCCTGACCCTGGGTGGCGTGCTCAGCGGCAGCAACCAACTGATCAAGAACGGCGCGGCCAACCTGACCCTCAACGGCGTCAACACCTATCTGGGTGGCACGACGCTGAACGCCGGCAGCCTGACCCTTGGTAATGGCGCAGCACTGGGCACCGGCGCATTGACCGTGGGCGGTGCCAGCACCCTCAACAGCGCCGGCGCGCTGACCTTGGGTAATGCGATCAACCTCAATGCCAACCTGACCGCCCGCGGGGCCAACCCGCTGACCCTCGGAGGCGTTATCGCCGGCGCGGGTGGCCTGATCAAGACCGGTGCCTCACTCCTGACCCTCAACGGCAGCAACACCTACACCGGCACCACCGCGCTGAATGCCGGGACCTTGATTGTCGGCTCCAATACCGCGTTGGGCTCTGGCACGCTGAACGCGTCCAACGGCACCACACTGGACGCCAGCACCGCCGCCTCTCTGGGCAATTCCGTCAACCTCGGTGGCAGTCTGACCCTCGCTGGCAGCAACGCGCTGACCCTCGGCGGCAACGTCAACGGCATCGGAGGCTTGATCAAGAACGGCGCGGCCGACCTGACCCTCAACGGCAGCAATAACTACCTGGGCAACACGACGCTCAACACCGGCAAGATTATCCTCGGTGCCAACAACGCCTTGGGCAGCGGCGTATTGACCACGGCCGCCAACACCAGCCTGGACGCCAGCACTGCCGTCAGCCTGAACAACCAGATCGGCATGACCGGCCCGCTGACGATTGGCGGTAACGCAGACCTGACCTTGGGCGGCGTGATCAGCGGCAACGGCAACCTGGTGAAAAACGGTGCGGCCAACCTGATTCTCAACGGTACCAACACGTTTATCGATGGCACCTCGCTGAATGCCGGTACCTTGACCGTCGGCAGTAATGCGGCCCTCGGCACCGGCGATTTGACGGTGGGCGGCGCAGCGACCCTGGACAGTAATGCCGCAGTGGCGCTGACCAACGGAATTGCCCTCAATGCCGACCTCACCGCCGGCGGCACTCAAGGCCTGACACTGGGCGGCCTTATCGGGGGCACCGGTCAGTTGATCAAGAACGGCGCGGCCAACCTGACCCTCAACGGCATCAACACCTACAGCGGCGGCAGCACCCTCAACGCCGGTACCCTGACGCTGGGCAATGGTGCGGCGCTGGGCAGCGGCAACCTGACCGTGGGTGGTACCTCGACGCTGGACAATAGCGCGGCGCTGACCCTGGGCAATGGGATAACCCTCAACGCTGATTTGAATGTGGCTGGCAATAACAACCTGGCGCTGGGCGGCGTGATCAGCGGCGCTGGCGCCCTGAACAAAAATGGCCTGTCGGACCTGACGCTCAGCGGTACCAACACCTTTACCGGCGCCTTGAATGTCCTGTCCGGCAGCGTCACCACCGCCAGCGCAGGTGCGCTGGGCAATACTTCCGGTGCGAATGTCAGTGCCGGTGCGTCGCTGATCATGGGCAGCGATGCCAGCCTGGCGACCCTCGCTGGCAGCGGTGACGTGCAAGTCAGCGGGAGCAACACGTTGTCGGTGGGCGGCCTCAACGCCACCAGCACCTTCGACGGTGGGCTGAGCGGCACCGGCGTCCTGGCCAAGGTCGGCACTGGCACCCTCAACCTCACCGGCATCAATGGCCTCACTGGCGACACCAACGTCAGCGGCGGCACCCTGAACCTCAGCGGCTCGCTGGGCAGTGCCAATGTCAACGTCAATACCGGCGCGACCTTCACCGGCACCGGCTCGGTACTGGGGGCGCTGAACGTCAACAACGGCGGCCACCTGGCCCTGAGCAGCGGCAATACGCTGTCGGCCGGTTCGCTGGTGATGGCCGGCAGCGGCAACCTGGACGTGGCGCTTGGCGCACCGTCCACCACCTCGTTGCTCAACGTCGGCGGCAACCTGACCCTCGATGGCAACCTGAACGTCACCGATGCTGGCGGATTCGGCGTCGGGGTGTATCGCTTGATCAACTACACCGGCGCGCTGACCGACCTGGGCCTGAATGTCACCGGCGTGCCGGTGGGCTTCGGCCTCGGCGACCTGGTGGTGCAAACCTCGGTGGGCAATCAGGTGAACGTGCTGGTGGCGGCGCCGAATGCCAATATCCGCTTCTGGGACGGCAGCCAGACCATCGCCAACGGCGTGGTGGACGGCGGCACCGGCAACTGGACGGCTGGCGGCACCAACTGGACCTCGGTCAACGGCCTGGTCAACCAGCCATGGGCCGCTGACTTCGGCGTGTTCCAGGGAGCTGCGGGCACCGTGACGGTGGTAGGCGGGCAATCGTTCACCGGGCTGCAATTCGTCACCGATGGCTACAACCTGGTGACCGGCGCGGCGGGGCAATTGACGGCGGTGAACGGCACCGGCGGCAACACCGCGATTCGTGTCGATCCGGGTTCCACCGCGACCATCGGCGTGGGCATCGACGGCAGCGGCACCCTGGCCAAACTCGACAGCGGCACCCTCGTGCTTAATGGCGCCAACAGCTACACCGGTGGCACCGAGCTTCAGGGCGGGACATTGGTGGTGGGCAGCAACACGGCCCTTGGCAGCGGACAACTGAGCACTTCGTCCGGCACCACGCTGGACAGCAACACCGCCGTGACCCTGGGCAACGGGGTGAGCCTGCTCGGCAACCTGACGGTCGGCGGCAGCAATGCACTGACCCTCAATGGCGTGATTGGCGGTGTGGGCGGGCTGGTCAAGAACGGCGCGGCCAACCTCACCCTGGGAGGCAATAACGCCTTCCTCGGCCCGGTTGCGCTGAACGCCGGCGGGCTGATCCTGGCGTCGAATTCGGCACTGGGCAGCGCCACACTCAATGCCGCCAACGGCACCACGCTGGATGCGGCCACTGCAGTGAGCGTGAACAACGCGATCAACCTGGCCGGTAACCTCGGGATCGGCGGCACGGCCGACCTGACCCTGGGTGGCGCCCTCAACGGCGCCGGCAGCCTGACCAAAAACGGCGCGGCCAACCTGATCCTGAATGGCACCAACGGCTTCCTCGGCGGGATTAACTTGACCGCCGGGACGCTCACGGCGGGGAACGCTTCGGCGCTGGGCCTGGGTAACCTGACGGTGGCAGGCGCCTCGAACCTGGACAGCAACACGGCATTGAGCCTGGGCAATAACATCGTTCTGAATGCCAACCTGGGCGTCACCGGCAGCAATGACCTGACCCTCGGCGGCGTGATCAACGGCGCAGGCGGCGTGAGTAAAAACGGCAGCGCCAACCTGACGCTCAATGGCACCAACACCTACACCGGCGGCACCACACTGAACGCCGGCACCCTGACCCTCGGCGGTGCAGCGGCGCTCGGCTCAGGCACCTTGACGGTGGCGGGGCCTTCGATGCTGGACAACAGCTCGGCGCTGGTGCTGGCCAACAACGTCACGGTCAACGACAACCTGAATCTGGCCGGCACCAATAACCTGACCCTGGGCGGCGTGCTGGATGGCGCTGGCACCCTGACCAAAAATGGCGCAGCCGACTTGACCCTCGGCGGCAACAACACTTTCAGCGGCAACTTCAATGTACTCGGCGGTAGCCTGACCACCACCAGTGCCACGGCGCTCGGCAACAACGCCGGCTTGACCCTCGGCGCCGGTACCCAGCTCAACCTCGGCGCGTCCGCCAGCCTTGGCAGCCTGACCGGCAACGGCACGGCACTGATCGGCGCAGGCAATACCCTCAGCCTGGGCGGCGGCAACCAGAGCGGTACCTTTGACGGGGTACTCGACGGTGCCGGGCAACTGAACAAACTTGGCACCGGCACCTTGACCCTCAGTGGCATCAACACCCTGGCCGGCGACACCAGCGTCAACGGTGGCACCCTGAACGTCAGCGGCTCCCTGGCCAGCGGCAATGTCGCGGTCAACAGCGGTGCGACGCTCACGGGCACCGGCAGCCTTGGCGGCGCCGTCACCGTGGCCGATGGCGGGCACCTGACAGGCTCGACCGGCAGTACCTTGTCGGTGGGCTCGCTGGTGTTGTCGGGCAACTCCAACCTGGATGTCGGGTTGGGTACACCGGTCGTCGGTGGCGGTAATCCGCTGATCAATGTCGGCGGTAACCTGACCCTCGACGGTAACCTCAACGTCAGCGATATCGGCGGCTTTGGCAGTGGTGTGTATCGCATCATCAACTACACCGGCGGCCTGACCGATAACGGTCTGGTGGTCGGCGCGGTGCCCGGCAGCGTGACGCCCGGGGATCTGCAAGTGCAGACGGCAGTCGGCAATCAGGTCAACCTGCTGGTGACGGCGCCCAACACCACCGTGCAGTTCTGGGATGGCAGCCAACTGGTGGGCGACGGCACCATTAACGGCGGCAGCGGCAACTGGGGCACTGGCACCACCAACTGGACCAGTGTGGACGGTACCGTCAACCAGGCCTGGGGCAACAGTTTCGCGGTGTTCCAGGGCACAGCGGGCACGGTCACGGTCAATGGAACGCAAAGCATCACCGGCCTGCAGTTCGCCACCGACGGCTACAGCCTGGTGGACGGCACGGCGGGCGCGTTGAACCTGGTCAATGGCGGCACGGGGAATTCGGCGATTCGTGTCGACCCTAACAACACTGCCACCATCGGCGTGGCCATCAACGGCGCCGGCACGCTGGGCAAATACGACACCGGCACCCTGGTACTCAATGGCACCAATGGCTATACCGGCGGCACTGCTCTCAACGGCGGCAAGCTGGTGGTGGGCAATGACAGCGCACTCGGCACCGGCGTATTGACGACGGCCAACGGAACAGCGCTGGACAGCAACACGGCGGTCAGCCTGGCTAACGCGGTGGTACTCAATGGCGCCTTGAATGTCGCCGGGTCCAACGCCTTGACCCTGGGCGGTGTGGTCAGCGGCAGCGGTAGCCTGGTCAAGAACGGTGCGGCCAGCCTGACCCTCAATGGCAACAACACCTACAGCGGCGGGACGCAGTTGGCGGCAGGCATGCTGATCCTCGGCAATAACAATGCCCTCGGCAGTGGCGCCCTGGGTGTTACCGGCAATTCAGTGCTCGACAGCACGGCGGCGTTGCAGCTCAACAACGGGATCAACCTCGGTGCACAACTGGGCCTCGCGGGCACGCAAGACACCACCCTCGGTGGCGTCATCAGTGGCACCGGCAGCCTGGTGAAAAACGGCAATGGCTCACTGCTGCTGACGGGTGCCAACACCTACAGCGGCGGCACCACATTGAACGGCGGCATCACCTCGGGTGACACCAGCAGCCTGCAGGGCGCGATCGCCAACAATGCGACCCTGACCTTCGAACAGGCGGCGGATGGCACCTACACCGGCAACCTCACCGGCGCCGGCGTGCTGAACAAAAATGGTACCGGCGACCTGCTGCTCAGTGGCAACAACACCTTTACCGGCGATACCAACGTCAACGCCGGCGGCCTGTTGGTCAATGGCACGTTGAACAGCGCCAATGTGCTGGTGGACAGTGGCGCCTCCCTGGGCGGTTCGGGACAACTGGCGGGCACCGTCACCCTGGCGAACGGCTCGACCCTGACCGCAGGCACCGGCGGCAACCCGTTGTCGGTGGGCGGCCTCAACCTGTCCTCGGGAACCAACCTGGACTTCAGCCTCGGCGCGCCGGGCGCTTCTACCTCGGTGGTGAATGTGGCCGGCAACCTGACCCTGGACGGCACGCTGAACGTCACCGACGCCGGCGGCTTCGGCACCGGGGTTTACCAACTGTTCCGCTACGGCGGCAGCCTGACCGACAACGGCCTGGCTTACGGCACGCTGCCTTCGGGCATCCTTCCGGGCGCACTGACCTTGCAAACCGCGCTGGCCAATCAGGTCAACCTGCTGGTGCAAACCACCCCGGGGCAAGTCCAGTTCTGGAACGGCGGCACCACCAACCCTGACGGCACGATCACCGGCGGTAGCGGTACGTGGGGCCCAGGCACCAACTGGACCGATCCGAACGGCACCCAGGGCCAGGCGTCGACTAACCAGTTCGCAGTGTTTGGCGGGCAGGGCGGGACCGTGACGGTGCTCGGCAATCAAGGCTTTACCGGCCTGCAATTCCTTGATCCGGGCTACTCGCTGGTGGCCGGCGCAGGCGGCACTCTGAGCCCGACCAATGCGCCGGACGGCAGCTTGGCCGCAGCACGGGTTAACGCTGGCGTGACCACGCAGATCGATGCGCCGCTGGTGGGCACAGGCGGTATCAACAAACTGGATGCGGGCACCCTGATACTGACGGGGGCCAATACCTACACCGGCGGCACCACCGTCAGTGGCGGGACCTTGGCCGGTAACACCACCAGCCTGCGGGGCAATATCCGCAACAACGCGCGCTTACTGTTCACGCAACTGAGCAGCGGGCAATTCAACGGAGTGCTGAGCGGTACCGGTGCGCTGGTCAAGCAGGGCGCGGGTACGCTGCTGCTGACCGGCAACCAGCCGTTCAGCGGCACGGTGGCGGTGGATCAGGGTGTGTTGCAAGTCGGCAACGCGGCCAATCCCAATGCCGTATTCGGCGGGCAGGTTACCGTGGCCAATGGTGCCGGGCTGACGGGCAATGGCAGTGTTGGCTCGCTGGTCAACCACGGTTCGGTGACGCCTGACAGTGGCAAGCTGAGCGTCGCCGGCAACTTCACCAACGCCGCCGATGGCGCGCTGAACCTGGTCATCACCCCGTCCGCCGCCGGCGCCCTGGCGGTTGGCGGCACGGCGGACCTGGCGGGCACGCTGAATGTGGTCAATCTGGCACCGTATGCCGGGCCGACTACCTACACCTTGTTGACCGCCGACGGCGGGGTCACGGGTACGTTCGCTACCACCAACCTTGAGAACCTGGCGTTCCTCAATACCGCGCTCAGTTACAGCCCGAACCAGGTTGCGCTGGCGGTCAGCCGCAATAACGTCAGCTACGCCAGCGTGGCGGCCACCGGCAATCAGCGGGCGGTAGCCGCAGCACTGGGCAGTGGCGCAGCAGTGGGCGGTGCGGTGGTGCAAAACGCACTGCTTAACGGCAGTGTCGCCGAGGCTCGCGCCGCGTTCGACAACCTGTCGGGGGAAATCCACGCCAGTACCGCCAGCGCCTTGCTCGAAGACTCGCGTTACATCCGTGACGCGGTCAATGAGCGCCTGCGCCAACCTGGTTGCTACCGCCAGGACGATCCACGCAGCAGCCTGGCACCGAGCGAAAACCAGTTGAGCAGCGCAGGTTGCCATGGCGAAATGGTCGGTTGGGCACGTGTGCTGGGCACCTGGGGGCATATGGGCGGCGACAGCAACACCGCCAGCCTGGACCGCAACCTCAGTGGCTTCCTGCTGGGTACCGACAAACAACTGGATGACGCCTGGCGAGCCGGTGTTGCCGCCGGCTACACCCGCAGCGACCTCGACGCCAAGCACCGCAACTCCAGCGCCGACGTCGACAGCTATCACCTGATGGCCTACACCGCGTATCAGCAGGAAGCCTTCGCCGCACGGATGGGCGTGGCCTACAGCTGGCACGACATCGAGAGCAAGCGCGATGTGGCGGTGGGGGGTGTCGGTCAACGCCTGAAGGCCGATTACAAGGCTCGCAGCGCGCAAGTCTTCGGTGAAGTCGGCTACACCATTCAAACCGGCAGCGTCGCACTGGAACCGTTCGCTGGCCTGGCCTACGTCAACTACGACAGCGACACCATCAAGGAGAAAGGCGGCTCGGCAGCCCTGCGCGGTGATGCTGATCAGGACATTACCTTCTCTACCCTGGGCCTGCGTGCCGGCCAGACCATCACCCTGGGCAACGGCTCGAAAATCACCCCGCGGGGCAGCATCGGCTGGCGTCATGCCTTCGGTGATACCAAGCCGGATGCCGACCTGAGCTTTATCAACGGCGGTGGAACTTCATTCAGCACCCAAGGCGTGCCGATTGCCAAAGACAGCGCCGTGCTGGAAGCCGGCATCGACTATCAGATCAGCCCCAACGGCAAGCTGGGCCTGGGTTACTCCGGCCAGGTCTCGCGCAACGACAAGGACCATGCGATGACCCTCAGTTTCTCCCTCGGTTTCTGATCAAGGCCGAGTCTCTTCAACCGCCCGAAAGGGCGGTTTTTTTTGGGGCGGATAATCGTGCGGGAATAATCTACAAACACTTTCCCGGGGAAAACGAGAGGCTGTGTGCCCCTCAGGCTTCTACAGTTATGCACTTGAGTTTATATTCCATGGATGGCATATTTGCGTGAGTTGGGACGTTGAATATACGGACGAGTTTGGAGGCTGGTGGGGCGATCTGGATACGAAGGAGCAATCCTCGGTATCGGCCAGCGTGAATTTGCTGGGCCTTTTGGGGCCAGGCCTGGGGTTTCCCCCACAGCAGTGATATCAAGGGTTCGCGGCATGGCAACCTGCGAGAACTGCGGATACAGCACGCGGGGCGACCTTATCGGGTGCTGTACGCATTTGATCCACGCCGGTGTGCCTTATTGCTGATAGGCGGGGACAAAACAGGACGAGGCCGCTGGTATGACGAATACGTCCCGCTGGCTGAGACGTTGTATGACGAACATTTGGAAACACTGCGTAAAGAGGGCCGTCACCATGGCTAAAAAATTTAGTGAGCTTCAAGCTGGCATGACACCGCAAGCTCGGGCCGATGCAGAGCGCATCCTCCAGCAGCACCTGAAAGAAATGCCTCTGCATGAACTGCGCAAGGCGCAACAGATGAGCCAGGACACGTTGGCCAAGGCGCTGAATATCAACCAGGCGGCAGTGTCCAAAATGGAGCGTCGCACCGACATGTATATCAGCACGCTGCGTAACTACATTCGCGCCATGGGAGGGGAGCTGGAGATTGTCGCCACGTTTCCTGATGGCCAGGTAAAGATCGAAAACTTTGCCAACTGAGTCATTTTTTCCGTCAACGCCTGGCCATGTGCCGGGCTTTTTGTTATCTGAATACCTGTCGCCATTGTGCAGCTTTATAGACAATACTTGGAATTCTAGCCCTTTTGGCCATCACCATGAACCAACTCCTCGCCATGCGTGCCTTCGTCCGCGTCGTCGAAACCGGCTCCTTCAGCCGCGCCTCCGACCAGCTGGCGCTGCCGCGCTCCACCGTCAGCAAACTCATCACCGACCTGGAGAAGCACCTTGGCGTCAAGCTGATGCACCGCACCACCCGTGCGCTGTCGGCGACGCCGGAAGGGTTGGAGTACTACAACCACGCGCTGTGCCTGGTGGCCGAGCTGGATGAACTGGACAATGCCCTGCGCGGGCAGAAGCTCAAGCCCAGTGGTCACCTGAAGGTGGATGCGCCGGCGTCCTTTGCCAATTGCCTGTTGATTCCTGCGCTGGTGGATTTTCATCGCGAGTATCCCGACATCACCATCGCCCTGGGCATCAGCGACCGCGCCGTGAATATCGTGGGGGAGGGTGTGGATTGCGTGCTGCGGGTTGGCAAGCTGGATGACATGGCCATGATCGGCCGCAAGGTTGCGGACCTGGAATATGTCACTTGCGCTGCGCCGGGCTACCTGGAACGCATGGGTACGCCTGAGTCTCCCGAAGACCTCGAAAAAAACCACCTCAAGGCCGGCTATTTTTTTGCCGGATCGGGCAAGCCGGAACCGTTGATTTTCGAGCAAGGCACGACTCGATACGAGGTAGGCCAGTGCGCCTTTTCGACTAACGAAGGCAATGGCCTCAAGGAAATGCTGCTCGCTGGCCTGGGCGTCGGGCAGCATTTCAAGGCAATCGTTGACTACTACGTCGAGACTGGCCAACTCGTCCCGGTGCTGGCGGACTGGACTCGACCCGCCACGCCGTTGCACATCATCTACCCACCCAATCGACATCAGAACGCGCGGCTGAAGGTGTTTATCGACTGGGTGATCGAGCGGTTCGGCGTCAGGCAATAATCGCCGTCACGCGGATTTCAATACGCATCGCTGGCAGTCCCAGGGCTTCCACCCCCAGTTCGGTCCAGATCGGCGCGTGATTGGGCATGTAATGGCGGTACCACTTGACCATCTGCTCGTTCACCTCGGGAGGAAAACCGCCCACGTGGTAGGAGTTGACGTGGATCACATGCTCCCAGCCGGCACCCGCTTCTGCCAGGGTGCGATCCAGGTTGTGAAAGGCCAGGGCGATCTCGTCGGTGAGGGATTCGGGGATTTGAAACTGGTCATCCCAGCCGCCCTGGCCTGAGGTTTCGACGCGGTTACCCACTTTTACCGCTTGGGCGTAATGCAGGGTTTCGCGTGCAATGTCGCCGTAACCGGGCGTGATGAAGAATTCGGGCTTGCTCATGGTGTTCCTCGGCTTCAATTGACTACCCGGTGACTGTAGTGGACTGAATCGGTGAACAAAATCCCTGGTTTTTGTCATCACTGTCCATGGCTGTGCACAATCTGCACCTAGCAGTTAAAGACCGGTGCGTAGCGCTCTTCACGTTTTTTGAAGTGGATGGGCGCCATGGGGACTTTTTCACCGTTCACGAAGATATCGGGAAATGTCAGGGTGAAATCGTCCATATCGCCTTGGCCCAAACGCGTACCCGGCTCCTCGCTGCTGTAACGCACCCGGGGATCAAAGCCGGCTTCAAGGGGTTTGATGCTGAGCTGATAGGTTTTGCCCGACGCCAGTTGCACGGTGACCAGTGGCGACGCCGCGCTGACCCACAAAGGCGTGTCAGCTTTCCTGGCCGAGGGGTACAGCCGGCCGAACAGGCGCAATTCGGTGCTGGTTGAGCCGTCCGTCGCCTTAGGCGAGGCGACATACATCAATACGTGCACCCCTTTGAGTTCCGCAGAGAGTGGAGCGAAGCTGATAGCCGCCTCTGGGCCCGGGCAGGTGCGATAGAGCACGGCGTTTTGGCCAACGCTGGATTCGGGGTGCAAATAGGGGCCGGTGCTGCATCCGGCCAGAAGGGCCAGCAGAGAATAGAAAACGTAGCGTTTCAAAGGAACCACTCCATGGTGCATTGAGGGCGCTTGCTGCCCGGGCGGGCAGTTTTTCACATTTACCCCGGCAGTGCTTTGATACTATCGCCCTCCGTCGTCACCAGGAGTCACCGCCGCATGCAACACCAGTGGGATGAAATGCACCGCACCCGCAAGCCCACGTTTGTGTTGTGTGGCGAGCCCCAGGGGGATGTGCTCAATCTCTATGTCCATGGGTATTCGGCGTTCTTCAGCCAACAGCAACTGGGCAATTTCTCGCAGCAACTGGCAACCATCGAAGGCTCGACCAACCTGATGCTGTTCTGGCCGGCGGGGCACTTCCTGGAAAACCTGTTTGCACCGTTCAAGGATGTGATTACTTCGATGCTCGGCGGTGGCAGCCTGGGTGCGGCGACTATCGGGGTGGGCAAGGCGATTGCCTATTTCCTCGACCACTACAAAAGCGTCGAGGCGCGGGTGGATGAGGTCGCCAAAAGTCTGCTGCCCGAGTTGGCCAACTACCTGCACGGCGAGTCGATCAAGGTGCGGCAGATCAACCTGATCGGCCATTCCCTGGGCGCGCGTATCCTGGTCAAGAGCCTGCTGGCCAGCCCCGAAGTGGCGCGTGAATTGCCGCTGAACAACCTGTTGCTGATGGGCGGCGCGATTTGCACGTCCAGCCCGTGGGACCTGGTGTCGGCGCCGCTCAAGGGGCGGGTGATCAACTGCCATTCGAGCAAGGATTGGGCGCTGGCGCTCAAGCCCGACACCGAGCGTTGCATCGGCCGTTATGCCATCCCGCTGACACCCGCGCTAAAGGCCAAGGTCGCCAATGTGCACCTGGCCACTTTTGACCATGCCGCTTACTGGCCGCAGTTGAAGACGGTGGTGCAGTACACCGACCTGCTGCAGGAGCGCCGGGGCATGATCCGCGCTGATCAGCGCAGCCCTGAAGTGCGCTTTGCCGAAGAGGATGTGGACCTGTTCCCGCTGCTGGTGCAGGCGCGGCCGGAGGAGCTGAAGTTCTTCGCCGAACTGATGGCGCAAAAGCGCAGTGCCTCGATCGACGCCACAGTGCGCGAACCCTTGAAGCTGGCCATCGAGCTGCAGCGTATGGGCGGCGACACCTTTATGAACCTGGCCCGGGGTCATGGCGTGAGCTATCGCGAAATCGCCCAGGACGTCGCGCAACGGGTGGGTATCAAGTTTGATGAGCCGATCGAGAAAGTGGCTCTGGCGGATCTGGAACTGCAAATCGCCGAGCGACTGATCGAGCAATACAAGGACAAACTCAGCCAGGCCGATCGCCAAGTGTTCGAGGCGGAACTGAAGGCCGCGGCACAAAAGGAGCAGGGTTTTTTCAATCGTTTCGATGTCGGGCGTTCAGCCACCACCGCCCTGAGCGGCACCGCGCTGGCCGGGTTGACCGGGTTTATCCTGCGCCGGGGCGCGGCCACCGCCATTCCCGTGGTAGGGCAGGCGCTGGCGGCGGCGATGCTGCTGGTGAGCGGCGTGCGGGCGTTTTCCGGGCCGGCGTATTCCATCACCACCCTGGCGGTGCTGGTGATCGGGGTGATTCGCGAGCGTCTGGAGCGTGAGGCACTGAACCAGGAGATGGATCTGGTGGTCCAGGTGGTAGAGGCATTTGATCTGCCCCGGGAGACGGTGATGCGTACCGTCGCGTCTGACTGATAAGCTGCGTTCACGTCTTGTGTGAAAGCCTGGTACCCCGCGTGAAATTCAGCCTGCCAAAAATCGCTACTGCACCGTTCTGCCCGCCGGAAGTCGCCGGCTCCATCGTCGTTGATCCCCGTGCGTCGTTTTTCAAGCGCGTGCTGAAGTTCGCCGGGCCAGGCTTGCTGATCTCCATCGGCTACATGGACCCGGGCAACTGGGCCACGGCCATCGAGGCCGGGTCGCGCTACGGCTACAACCTGTTGTTCGTGGTGCTGCTGGCCAGCCTGGCGGGGATGGCGGTGCAGTGCCTGTGCTCGCGGCTGGGCATCGCCACCGGCAAAGACCTCGCGCAACTGAGCCGCGAGCGTTACAGCCGGCGCTCGTCGTTCGTGCAGTGGATCCTCGCGGAAATCTCGATCATCGCCACCGACCTCGCCGAAGTCCTCGGCTGCGCCCTGGCGTTTCACCTGTTGCTGGGGGTGTCGCTGACCACCGGGATTGTCATCACTGCCTTCGATACGTTGCTGATCCTGGCCCTGCAAAATCGCGGCTTCCGCCGACTGGAAGCGATCATGCTGGCGCTGGTGGCAACCATCGGCGTGTGTTTCTTTATCGAGCTGGTGCTGATCAAGCCTTATTGGCCCGACGTGTTCCGTGGTTTCACCCCGTCGCTGTCGGCCATCAGTGACGCCGCACCGTTGTACCTGGCCATCGGCATATTGGGCGCCACGGTGATGCCCCATAACCTGTACCTGCACAGCTCCATCGTGCAAACCCGGCTGTTCGGCAAGGACCTGGCCAGCCGCCAGGACGCGGTCAAGCTGGCGCGTATCGACACCATTGGCTCACTGGCGCTGGCGCTGCTGGTGAATGCGGCGATCCTGGTACTGGCCGCTGCGGCTTTCCATCAGACAGGCCACACCGACGTGGTGGAAATCCAGGACGCCTACCACCTGCTCGACCCGCTGGTGGGCGGTGCCTTCGCCAGTGTGCTGTTTGGTATTGCGCTGTTGGCTTCCGGCCAGAGCTCCACGTTCACCGGCACCATTGCCGGGCAAGTGATCATGGAAGGCTATCTCAACCTGCGCATTCCCTGCTGGCAGCGACGCCTGATTACCCGTGGCCTGGCGCTGATCCCGGCGTTCCTCGGTGTGTGGCTGATGGGCGACGATGCCATCGGCAAGCTGTTGATCCTCAGCCAGGTGGTATTGAGCCTGCAGTTGCCATTTGCGTTGTACCCGCTGATTCGCATGACGGGGGACAAGCGCCTGATGGGGCCATTCGTGAACAGTTTGCCAACGCGGCTGTTGGCTTGGAGTTTGTTTGTGGTGATCAGCGGGGCGAATGCGTGGCTGATCGGGCAGTGGTTGTTTTGAGCGAAGTGATTTACGTCAAGACGGCCAATGATGTGTATTTCGCCACTATTGGGTCGGAGGTCACTAACTTCATCGGCTCAATGATAGCCGTCGCAATGATGAGCCTATCAAACGGGTCCCTGTGATGGTGTTCAAGGTCCTTGACCGCGATGGCGTGCTCCGGGGTTATGGGCAGTTCCACGTAGCCGCTTTCCAGGCAGTATTCGCGAATTTCGTCCAGGTTGACGTTGAGCTTCCCGAGCCCGACCTTTATCGCCAGCTCCCAGAATGTGGCGGCACTGACGTAAATTTCAGCCGCGTTCTCGATCAGCTTTCTGGCCTTCGCTGACAGTTTTGGATCATCGCTCAGGGCCCAAAGCAGGATGTGGGTATCCAGCAGTATTCTCATGGGTGGTTTCCCTCAAACGCATCCAGCATGTCGTCTGGCAATGGCGCATCAAAGTCATCCGGCACCACCAGTTTGCCCTTCATTGCGCCGATTCGCCGGCCTGTCGGTTTCCCGACAGGAACAAGGCGAGCCATCGCGCGCCCATGCTTGGCTATGGTGATGATTTGGCCGGCGGCGGCATCATCGACCAGTTTTGATAAATTATTTTTTGCTTCACCCAACGGTACGGTAATCATTTGGTCTTCCCGAGGTTTTGGCCAAATATAGCCAAAATTTCGTAAGCAGGCAAAGATCAACCGACTGCTGGTGGAAGGTGATTTTTGCAGGGACGATTGTAGGTTTCCGAACGGGTAATGACTGGCATCCATGACGTCTCTCCTGAAGGAATTCGTCGAAGTCTGCCCGAGTGCAAGAGGTTTTTGACCCATGTTTTGGAAAATCAGATCGGACTTACTTAAGGGGGGACTTTTCCCGACAGTGCGGGCCGAATAGTTTCCCACGGTTACTCAACGGTCCCAGTACGGCACGGCCCCAAAACACTCGACGAAGTAGTCGATCACCGTCCGCACCTTCAACGACAGCCGCCGACTGCCCGGCCACAGCGCCGCAATCTGTTGCGGCTCCAGGGTCGTCGCCACTTCATAGTCGGTCAGCACCGCCTGCAGCGTGCCGGCACGCAGCCCTTCGCCGATCAACCAGGATGGAAACACCACCAGCCCCAGGCCCTGCTCGGCGGCGTGGGTCAGGGTGTCGGCGTGGTTACCGGTGATCGGGCCCTTGACGCTGTAGGACGTCCAGTCGTCCTGGTCGCGGCGGAAGAACCAGCGTTGTTGGCCGGTGACGCCCTTGTAGGCCAGGCATTGGTGGTTCACCAGTTCGTCTGGATGCCGGGGGGTTCCGAAGCGCTCCAGGTAGCCAGGGCTGGCAGCCAGGCGAAAGCGCTGGGGCGCGAAGATTCGCGCCTGCATGCCGGAATCGTTCAGCACGCCAATGCGAAACAGCAGGTCGGTGCCGTCTTGCAACGGGTCGACGTAGGTGTCGGTCTGCTGGATATCCAGTTGCAGCTTCGGATACCGCCGGCACAACTCCCCGAGCCACGGCGACAGATGGCGCTGGCCAAACACCATCGGCGCATTGATACGCACCAGGCCACTGGGTTCGTTTTCCTGTTCCTGCAATGCCTGGCCGGCGACTTCCAGTTGCTCCAGCATCAACCGCGCATGATGCCCCAGCAGGCGGCCGGCTTCGGTAGGGCTGACCGCGCGCGTATGGCGGTACAGCAACTGTTGGCCCAAGGCCTGCTCCATCAACTGGATTTGCCGGGAAATGGAGGAGGGCGCCAGCCCTTCACGGCGTGCGACTTCGGAGAAGCTACCGTAATCCAGTACCGCGACAAACAGGCGAAGCGCTTTGAAACTCAGTTCGTTCAAGCCCTGCATCATGACTCCTTGCTGTGCGAATTACGCAAAGGTGTTGTCGGCATGCTCCCATTTATCGCACAGCAGTGCCACCGGATAATGCGCGCCATTGTTCCTCTCTCTAACGCGCAGGTGATGTATGCAGGCTTCTTCAGTGGCGGGTGTGGCTCAGGCCAGGCCCAAGACGTTTCTTCGGTTGTTGCTATTGCCGCTGGTGATTTTCGCCGGCATGGGCTTGTCGGTGGAGGCCGGCTTGCTGGGCCCGCTGGGTGTGCAGGTCGGCCACTTGTGGGCGACCTTGAGTATCTTCGGCGTCGGCTCGGCGATCCTGTTTTTGCTGTTGCTGTTCAGCGGCCCGCAAAAGGGCCCGGCGTTGACCGACCTGCCGCGCTGGCAACTGATCGGCGGCTTCCTGGGGCCGATGTACGTGGTGGTGTTGACCCTGGCTACGCCACATATCGGCATCGCGATGACCATGATTGCGATCTTGTCGGGCCAGGTAGGCAAAAGCGTGTTGATCGACCATTTCGGCTGGTTCGGCACCGCCCGCAAGCGGGTCAACGTTGAGCGCTGGATTGCACTGGCGTTGATTGTGGTGGCACTTGTTCTGATTGCGCGAGGTTAAATCGATGAACCTGATTCTATTGTTGGTGTTGGTCGTGGCCGCCGGTGCGGTATTGAGTGTGCAGGCCGCCATCAACGGCCGCCTCGGGCAGGCGGTGGGCGTATTGCGCAGCAGTCTGCTGACCTTTGTGGTGGGCGCGATCAGTACGGGCTTGCTGATTCTGTTCTTCGAGCCAGCCCACGCCGTCAGCCTGCTGGACGTGCCGAAATGGCAACTGACCGGCGCGTTGTTCGGGGTGGTGTACATGATGGTGATGGTCGGCGCGGTACCGATTGTCGGCACGGCGGTGGCGACGGTAGCGGTGATCGTCGGGCAGTTGGGCATGGGCATGTTGATCGACAATTTTGGCTGGCTCGGCAACCCGGCGATCGAACTGTCCGGCAGCCGGATCGTGGCGATGCTCTGTTTGGCGCTGGCCCTGGTGTTCATGTATCGCAGCAACGCTCGTCGGGCTGACTGAAGGGTCTTTGAACCTTGAATCATTGCCTATAGTCACTGCTTGAGGTGCCGGCGTTCGCCACACCTGGACGACCACGAAAAAGGAGTCTGACCATGCAAGAGAAAACATGCGCCTGCCCTCACTGCAACTGCCAGTTGGGGAAAACCGCGGTGATGAAGGATGGCAAGGGGTATTGCTGCCAAGGCTGCGCCGAGCATCATGCCCATGGTGAGCCTTGTGCTTCGGCGACCGGGTGCGAATGCGCCAAGTCCGCCCACGGCTAACGCGAACGACCTGTACCTGTAGGAGCGAGCGTGCTCGCGAAAAAACCGAGAGCGGCGCGGGGCACCAAATGCCCCGCGTTATCGTTAACGACCTTCGCGAGCACGCTCGCTCCTACAGTTTTCAGGTAGTTTTCAGGCAGTGGAGCGCGCATCCGAGCGGCGCCACTGCACGTTTTCGATACCGAATTTCTCGGCCTGGGGCTGGCTCGTCTTCTTCACCTGCTCCCGGGCAAAGCGCCCGATACGGCCTACGCCGGCATCGCAACTTGCCCAATGCCAGGCTTCGGCGTTGTCGAGTTTTTCCAGACGGATGATGAACGACTTGGGCTGGCCATGCAGCGTGTAGTCGATCACGAAAAGTTTTGCGTTAGTCATGGACCCGTTAACCCTCCCTGTGTCTTTAAGTGACCCTCCTGACGCGGTAAAAATTCACTCGGATTATCTACCGCAGGTCTTATCATGGCTCTCCGCCCTGAATGATGTGCCCTCCATGGCCCTTGCCGCGCCGCCCGACCTCAGTGATCACGCCGTCCCCGTGCAACCTTTGGCGCGCACTTACCCGCGCGGGTTGTACATCGAGCCCCATCAACACGATTGGGGCCAGTTGCTCTATGCCATGAGCGGCGTGATGTGGGTCGAGACACCCCAGGAAGCGCTGGTGGTGCCGCCCCAGCGCGCGGTGTGGCTGCCGCCGGGTGTCGAGCACGGGATTCGTGTGGTGTCGGACCTGCAGATGCGCAACATCTACCTGCGCCCGGCGCTGGCGGCGACCCTGGACAGCCAAGTGCAAGTGATCGAGGTCGGCGGGCTGCTTCGCGAACTGATCGTGGCGCTGGTGGAGCAGGGCGACCAGGGTGACCAGGCCTACTACGAGGCCGTGGTTGGCCTGACCCTGCTGGAACTGCAGCGGGCCCGGCGCTCGCCGATCCGTATCGCCTTGCCCGTGGGCGCCGACCGACGCCTGACGAGTGCCTGTCAGGCGGTAATGGCGTCACCCTCCCTGGATATTCCTTTTGAACAGCATGCCGAAGCGGCCGGTGCCAGCGTGCGTACGTTGGCCAGGCTGTTTCAGAACAGTCTGGGCATGGGCTTTGCCGAGTGGCGCCGCCAGGTGCAGTTGGCCACCGCCGTAGCCGAGTTGATCCAGGGCCAGCCGGTCAGCGCTATCGCCCGTTCCCTGGGGTATTCGCCGAGCAGTTTCAGCGACATGTTTCGCCGCGAACTGGGGATGGCGCCGTCGCAGTATCCCGTCTGAGGCTTGGCCGAAATCCTGAAGCAGTTGGCCGATGCTTCGGATTTGGCTTCCCTACACTGCCCGCATCAACCCTTGCTGCGGAGTGTTCCATGAATTACCTGATTTCCCTGGCCATCGGCCTGTTGGTCGGCGTGATTTACGGTGCCCTGGACTTTCGCTCGCCCGCGCCTCCTGCCATCGCCCTGGTCGGGCTGATGGGCATGTTGATGGGCGAGAAGCTCTGGCCCATGGGTCGGCAGATGGTCAGCGCCTGGTTGTCCTGAAACCCTTTTTAACCTCGATGGATATTGGCCATGAAAGCACTGCAATTTTCCGCCACCGGCGATCTCGCTGCCCTTGCTTACGTCGACGTCGCCACGCCGGTGCCGGCGGCCGGTGAAGTCCTGGTGCGGATCAAGGCTGCCGGGTTGAACCCCAGCGATGTGAAGAACGTGCTCGGGCGTTTTCCCTACACCACCTTGCCACGCATTCCCGGGCGGGACTTCGCCGGGGTGGTGGTGGAAGGTCCGCAGGAATTGGTCGGCCAGGAAGTCTGGGGCACCGGTCGCGACCTGGGCTTTTTCGCTGACGGTTCCCACGCCCAGTACCTCACCGTGTCGGCCAAGGGCGTGGCGCACAAGCCCAGCCATTTGAGCTTTGCCTAGGCCGCCAGTCTCGGCGTGCCGTACACCACGGCGTGGGATGCCCTTGAGCGCAGCGGTGTCGGCAAAGGCACTCGCTTGTTGGTGATTGGTGCCAATGGTGCCGTAGGCAGTGCGGCTTTGGCCCTGGCGAAAATTCGCGGTGCCCAGGTGCTCGGGGCGGTGCGTCGGCCGGAACAGGTTGAGGCCTTGCGTGAGCAGGGTTTCGAGGGCTTGTTACTGGGCCAGCCGGAAGCGCTGGGAGGGCAGGTTAACGCGCTGTTCGGTACGGGCGCCGATGTGATCTTTGACACCACCGGCTTCTGGTTGCCGGCAGCGGTGGCGGCACTTGCACCTTTTGGCCGTATCGCAATCATTGCCGCGCCGGTGGACGGGCATGTGCAACTGCCGGCCCTGGCGTTGTACCGCAAGGGTGGTTCGGTGGTGGGCATCAATTCGTTGCTCTACAACTGCGAACAGTGCGCGGTGATGCTGGAGCAATTCGGGCGGTTCTTCGATGAGGATTTGCTGCCGTTGCCGACCGGTTTGCGGGAAGTGTCGCTGGCTGAAGGTGTGCAGTGCTTTGAGGAAGTGAATCAGGGCAGTGCAGACAAGATTATCTTCCTGCCCTGACCCGCTCATTGTGGGCTCGGGCTTGTGTGGGAGCGGGCTTGCTCGCGAATGCGGTGGAACAGTGCCGAATGTATTGGCTGACACACCGTATTCGCGAGCAAGCCCGCTCCCACATTTGGTCTTTATTCAGGCTTCGGGAACGCCTTTCTCCCACGCCGACCAATTCTTCAGAATCGCCTGTACCAGCGGATTGCCGGTGCGGTACAGGTTCTCCAGCGCCGGCACGAAACCGCCCTGGTCTGCGTACTTCAACAGGTTGTCCACTTCACTGTAGCCCGGGTACGGCCGATCAAAGTCGGAACCGGCCCGCACCACCGCCAGGCGCTTGATGTCCACCAACCCTTCACGGCTGGCCCGCAGCAACGCTTCATAGGTGGAGTTGTCTTCCTGCTGGGTGGTGCAGTACACACCTTTATTGTCCGTCAGCAACTTGGTCCAGACTTCGGCGCGCTCACTCAGGCGAGTCCCGGAGAACCAGGTATTGCCCGCCAGGGTGTCGCACTGGGTGACCTGCGGCGGCTGATTGGCCGGCGCGTAGGGATAGTGTTTGCGCCAGGCCGTGGACTCCTTGCTTTCACTGAGCTCGACTTTCTGCGACAGCGCAAATGCCTTGGCTTGCAGCTTGGGATTGAGCTCGAACACCTCGGTCTTGTAGTCCAGTGGCGGCTTCTCGTTCGGCCCCTTGGTATTGATGCCGATGTAGCCGGTCGGCCAGTCCTTCGGCGCGTCCCGTGAATCCAGCTCCCATTGGGTGCCGAACTCCACCAGGTAATGCGCCCACGCGGCGGTGCCGATGGTGCCGTGGTGCGGGTTGATCCCGGCAATCCCGGCAATCAGGAAGTAGCTTTGGCGCAGGTCGAACTTGGGCGACAACGCCAGTGCCAGGGTCGAGGCGGCGGCGTTGGTCTGGCCCATGCCGGTGACCAGCAGGCACACGTCCTGGGTGTTGCAGCGAATCACCGGATACTCGGCCGACAAGCCCGGCACGCGTACTTCCTGCTTGAGCTCCAGGCGGTCGATCCAGTTCTGCGCCTCAGGGGCGAACATGGTGATCAGCATCACCTTGGGCTTGATCGGGGCCACTGCATCAGCCAGCACGACCTGCGGCAACAGCGCCCCGGCGGCCAGGCCGATGGCGATAGAAAGGCGGGTAAAGGTCTTCATCTACTGCTCCTTGTTCACACTCAGAATTGATAGCCCACACCAGCGTAGTAACCCCAGCCGTTGGAGCGGGCGCGGAAATTACCGTCGCCAAAGTTCAGCTCGCTGCCGTCTTCCCAGTTGCCGCCGTTGTGGAAGTAACGGCCTACCAGGGTGAAACGCAGGTGAGTGAACGAATACAACAGCACGTTTGTTGCAACCAGGGAGTTGGCGGTGCGCGCAGGGTTGTCTTTGTGCAGGTCCGAGCCGAAATCATAGTTGGTGAAGCCGATATAGGTCAGCGACGCACCATTGTCGAAGCTGCCGATGGGCACGATGTATTTCATCTGCGCACGGTAGCCGTCCCACGAATACTCGTTGCTGGCACCGTAGTTTTCCCACTGGTAACGGCCGTAGAAGTTGGCCGACAGGTTGACCCGCGAGTGGGTCTCGATGTCGGTACCCAGGCCGCTATACAGGGTGTTGGCGCGGTTGGCCTTGTTGCTGCCGTGGTCGTAGATCCAGTCAAACGCCACGTACCACTCTTTGAACGGCCCGATGGCCAGGCTGCGGCCCGCCAGGTAGTCAATGGAGATACGCGGCTCGTGCTCCATGAACACTGGGGAGCCGTGGTCCCACGCGCCTTTGTCATTGCTGTTGCCGATGCCGAAGATCTTCGGGATGTCGACGTAGCCATACAGTTCGAACGGGCCCTTGCGGCCGAAGTATTCGTACTCCAGGTACACGTCATCGGCGGGTTTGGGGCCGAAGCTGATGTCTTTGCTGCCGATTACCGTCAGGTCCTGGTTGAACCAGTCCGACAGATACACGCCTTTTTTGGAAGGGCTGGCTTCGGGGGCCAGGGTTTCGCCCTGTGCTGAGTCATCGGAGGGTTTTTCCTGCGCCAAAATGGGTGCACTGAGTACTCCCGTAACGGCAGCCAGTAGCAGGGAAACAGCAAAAGGGGTGGCCGACGCGGGCCGTCTGGAAGTGGGTTGCATTGAAAATCCCTGTTCTTACGCGGTTGTGGCCCGATTCTTCGGGTTGAGGTGAACCTGGTGGCCAAGTTCGTTCCGCAAACGTTTGCACAGGTTGTACCAATTTGTGTCAATTGCATGAAGGAATTGAGAAAAGTGCGATTTAGTCGGCCTTTTGGTCAGAAATGCGCCTTGGTAAATGGCAGCGCCTGATCACCGTTGCGGTTGAACAGGTACATCGCCGTTTCCCTTCGATACTCGCTGGGTGTCTGGTTCATCTCGATGCGAAAGTGCCGGTTGAAGTTGGAGAGGTTGGCGTAGCCCACTTCAAAGCAGATATCGGCCACTGACATTTCGCTTTGCAGCAACAACCGACAGGCGCGCTGCACCCGGAACTTACGCATCAGGTCGATAAAACCGTGGCCGGTGACGCGCTTGAAGAACCGCGAGAAGCCCGGCTCGCTCATGTCCAGGCGTTGGGCGATCACCGACAGCCGCAAATCGCCGGTCAATTCCGTCATCAGGTAGTCGAAAGCCTTGTGAATGCGCTCCGAACTGCGGGCGTCCAGGCTTGGCGTATAACAGGCACTGGCCAGGCAATGGGCTTCCGCCGACGGCGCCTGCATCAAGGTGTGCAGCAGCTGGATGAACAGAATCAGGCGCGCCAGCCCTTGGGCCGAACCGATGGATTCCAGCAGTTGCGCGGCCTTCAGTGCCGTCTCGCCGGTGAACTCCAGGCCGCGCCGGGCCCGGTCAAACAGGCCTTGCAGGTCGCCCAGCTCAGGCAGCGTGGTGCGCAGGGCCAGCAGCGCGGCACCGTCGAACTGCAACACCACATCGCGCCCCGTCAGGTACTCGCCCGGGGCGAGGTCGCCGATCCAGTCGTGGGGCAGGTCGGGGCCGATCAGCGCCACATGGCCGGCGCCAAATGCGCCGATATAGTCGCCCGCCACCAGCTTGCCGCTGCCCTGGCGGATCAGGTGGATTTCGAATTCGGGGTGATGGTTCCAGCGGGCGAGTTCGAACGGATAGTCATGTTCGTACCAGCGAAAGCCATGCTCGGGCTCGGCCAGAATCACTTCCAGCTCGGCGGGGCGTTGCTCGAAAAGGGCGGATCGGCTTGCGGGCATGGGCTTGGCCCTTCTGGGCTTTTTGGAATGGCACCAAAATACGCCCTTTGTCCAAGTAGCCGCTACCCCGGGTTTTGCCCGCCGCTGATACTTTTTTGATCTTCGCGATGCGGTTAAAAAAGTATCAGCCGGGCATCCGCCAGTCGTTTGTCCGGCCCTGGGCAAGCTGCTGTAATCGGGCCGTCAACAACAAAAACAATAAGTGGAAACCGCCATGTTCAAGATTCCGAAAGCGCTGTTCCTGCTCTCCGGCCTCACGCTCGCGACGGCTGCCCATGCTGCCGAAACCGTGACCATCGCCACGGTCAACAACAGTGACATGATCCGCATGCAACGCCTGTCCAAGGTGTTCGAACAGCAGCACCCCGAGGTGAAGCTCAATTGGGTGGTGCTCGAAGAAAATGTGCTGCGCCAGCGCCTCACCACCGACATCGCGACCCAGGGCGGCCAATTCGACGTGCTGACCATCGGCACCTATGAAACCCCGCTTTGGGGCGCCAAGCACTGGCTGGAACCGATCACGCCGCTGCCCGCCGATTATGACGTGGAAGACATCTTCCCTGCAGTGCGCCAGGGCCTGTCGGTGAACAACACCCTCTACGCCTTGCCGTTCTATGGTGAAAGCACCGTCACTTATTACCGTACCGACCTGTTCAAGCAGGCCGGCCTGACGATGCCGGAACATCCAACCTGGACCCAACTGGGCGAGTTCGCCGCCAAGCTACACCAGCCCGCCAAGGACCAATACGGCCTGTGCCTGCGGGGCAAGGCTGGCTGGGGTGAAAACGTCGCGTTGCTGAGCACCATGGCCAACGCCTTTGGTGCGCGCTGGTTTGACGAGCAATGGAAACCCGAACTGACCAGCCCGGAATGGACCGCGGCGGCAAACTTTTACGTCAACACCCTGAAAAACTACGGCCCGCCGGGGGGTTCCAGCAACGGTTTCAACGAAACCCTGGCGCTGTTCAACAGCGGCAAATGCGCGATCTGGGTCGACGCCAGCGTCGCCGGCTCCTTCACCACCGACAAAACCCAAAGCAAGGTCGCCGACAGCGTGGGCTTTGCTGCCGCGCCGACCGAGGTCACCGACAAGGGCTCGTCGTGGCTGTACGCCTGGTCCCTGGCGATCCCGGCCACCTCCAAGCACAAGGACGCCGCCAAAGCCTTCATCACCTGGGCCACTTCCAAGGAATACATCCAGCTGGTGGCGGACAAGGAGGGCATCACCAACGTACCGCCGGGCACGCGCCAGTCCACCTACAACGCGGCGTACCTGGCCGCTGCGCCTTTTGCCAAGGTGACCTTGCAGATGATGCAACACGCCGACCCGGCGCACCCGTCGGCCAAACCCGTGCCGTACGTGGGCATCCAATACGTGACGATCCCCGAGTTCCAGGCCATCGGCACCTCGGTGGGCAAGCTGTTTTCGGCGGCGCTCACCGGCGGCATGACCGTCGACAAGGCACTGGCCGAGGCGCAGTCCACCACGATGCGCGAAATGAAGCGCGCCGGCTACCCGAAATAACCACCTTAGGGACACTGCATTCATGAAACGACTGGAAGGTAAAAGTGCGCTGGTCACCGGCAGCGCCCGAGGCATTGGCCGGGCGTTTGCCCAGGCCTACATCAACGAAGGCGCCACCGTCGCCATCGCCGATATCAACCTGGAACGGGCTCGGGCCACTGCCGCTGAGCTGGGCCCGAAGGCCTATGCGGTGGCGATGGACGTCACCGACCAGGCGTCCATCGACGCCGCGATCGCCGCCGTGGTAGCGCAGGCCGGCAAGCTCGACATCCTGATCAACAACGCGGCCTTGTTCGACTTGGCCCCCATCACCGATATCACCCGCGACAGCTTCGACCGGCTGTTCTCGATCAACGTCGCCGGTACGCTGTTTACCTTGCAAGCGGCGGCCAAGCAGATGATCAAACAGGGCCATGGCGGCAAGATCATCAACATGGCCAGCCAGGCCGGGCGTCGCGGTGAAGCGTTGGTGGCAGTGTACTGCGCGACCAAGGCGGCGGTGATCAGCCTCACGCAGTCGGCGGGGCTGAACTTGATCAAGCAGGGGATCAACGTGAACGCCATCGCACCGGGTGTGGTGGACGGTGAGCATTGGGACGGGGTGGACGCGATGTTTGCCAAACACGAAGGGCTGCCGCTGGGCGAGAAGAAAAAACGCGTGGGCGCCGAGGTGCCGTTTGGGCGGATGGGCACGGCGGAGGATTTGACCGGGATGGCGGTTTTCCTCGCGTCCAAAGAGGCCGACTACGTGGTTGCCCAGACCTACAACGTCGACGGCGGCAACTGGATGAATTGAGTCGGACGCATCTCCTTGAACCACCGCAGATCAAAAAATGTGGGAGCGGGCTTGCTCGCGAAAGCGGTGTATCAGTCAACCTATCCGGCGACTGACACTCCGCATTCGCGAGCAAGCCCGCTCCCACAGTTTGATCTGCATTGCCCAGGGAAGGGTGCTTGGTCTTATTCGGCAAAACTGCGATCAAAGAAGTACACCGCCCCAGGCTTCAGGTTCTCCACTGTCGCCTGCGGCCGTCCGCCCTCGCCATGCTTCTTGCGCCCCGTCTCCCGCAAAAAGCCGGCCTCAGTCAACTTCAGCAACCGCTGGCGAATACTGGTCTTCAGCACCGGCCGCGCCAGCACCAGCGAAAAGATCGTGGTCGCCTCCGGTGCACTGAACTCATTGCCTAAAAACATCAACGGCAAGCTGCTGTACAGCGACTTGGAAAACAGCCTTTCCTGTACCGCCGCCACAATCGCGTTGTGATCGAACGGCAACTTGACCGCGCCTGCCGCCACCGCATCCAGCGAGAACCACCGCTGATGCCCAGCCAGCGTCACCTCGTCAGCCACAATCGCCAGGTAATAGGTCGACGACGACCAGCACCGCGGATCGCGAAACGCATCGCCCACCGTCCCCACTTGCTCATACCAGGCCAGCGCCAGTCCGACTTTGTCACTGGCCCGCAACCGCTCCACGGCATCCTGAAGGCTCAGATCTTGCACGCCGCCGTTCACCACCACGCCCGGTAACGCCCAGTGCCCGGCGAAGGGCTCGGCTTCGCGCTGGTTGAGCAAGATCTTCAACTCCCCGGAGGCACGGCAATAGAACAGCACGCACAAGTCGACGGTGTGCAGGTAAGCGCTAAGGGTTGGGGGGTGGTCTGGCATGTCGGGTCCTGTGGGCAGCGGTAGGGCACAGTCTAACGGATCAAACGGCGATGTCGTGTACTCGATCCAGCATAGGTATTTAAATGTTTCTTGCTATGAAAGTACATGACGTGTACTTTTGTGTCCAGGCCACAGGAGAACACGCACATGACCGTCTCTAAAAACGCTATCGCCTCATTCGACGTCGACGCCCAGAAGAGCTTCACGCCACTGTGCCCCAATGAATTGCCGGTCGCCGGCGGTGACGAGATCGGCGCCGAGCTCAATTACATGGCCAGCCTCGCCGGGCGCCGTGTCGGCAGCAAGGACGCCCACACCCCGCACGCGCCCTGGGTGGTGCAACACCACAGCGAGATGCTGCAACCCACCGGGCTGGCGCATGCCGACGTCACCTGGGTCGCCCACTGCGTACCGGGCACCGAGGGCTTCACCTTGCTGGACGAACTGCCCACGCCCTATGACTACGACTACTTCATCTGGAAAGGCGTCGAGCCCGACCTGCACCCCTACGGCGCCTGCTACCACGACCTCCACGATAAACTCTCCACCGGCGTCATCGAATACCTCAATGCCCAAGGCGTCCAGCGGGTGATCGTCGGCGGCCTTGCCCTGGATTACTGCGTCAAGACCACCGCCTTGCAACTGCTCAAGGCCGGCTTCGAAGTGATCCTGCACCTGCCGGCGTGCCGTGGCATCAGCGAGGACGGCGGCGTGCAGGCGGTCAACCATCTGCAACAAGTCGGTGTTGTGATTACCCGCAATCGGGAAGAACTGGCCGCGATGGCCGCGCGTTAAGGAGTACCTCATGGAAAGTGCATACGACTACGAAAACAGTGTGATCCAGGGTTTGCTGGACACCGACTACTACACCTTCACCATGATGCAGGCCGTGCTGCACCAGCACCCGAATGTCGATGTGGAATACCAGTTCATCGTCCGCTCCAAAGAGAAACTCGGGCACCTGATTCCCGAGCTGCGGGTCGAGCTGGAAAAACTCGCCGGCCTCAGCATGCGCGAAGGCGAGCTGCGCTTTCTGTTCAACCAGCGCCGTGAGTACCTGACCCCGGATTTCGAGCGTTTCCTGGGCCTGTTCCGCTTCAACCTGCGGTATATCCACGTCAGTGAAATCGACGGCCAACTGAACATTCGCGTGGTTGGCCCGATGCTGCACTGCATCATGTTCGAACAGCCGGTATTGGCCCTGGTCAGCGAGCTGCGCAACCGCGACAAATACCCCGACGTGACCCTCGAAGACGTCACCCGCAAGCTTTATCAGAAGTTCGACTGGCTGGAGAAAAACCTCACCCGCGACGAACTGGCCGACCTGCGCGTCTCGGACTTTTCCACCCGCCGCCGGCTGTCGTTCAAGGCCCAGCGCGAAGTGGTCGACATCATGCGCCGTGACTTTCCCGGCCAGTTCATCGGCACCAGCAACGCGCACCTGGCCTACGAATTCGACTTGCCGCTGATCGGCACCATGGCTCACCAATGGCTGATGGTGCACCAGCAACTGGGCCGGCTGCGGGAAAGCCAGAACGCGGCGCTGGAAAACTGGGTGCGCGAATACCGTGGCCGGTTGGGCATCGCCCTGACCGACTGCATCAGCACCGACTTTTTCCTCAAGGATTTCGACCTGTACTTCGCCAAGCTGTACGACGGTTTGCGCCAGGACTCCGGTGACCCGATCGTGTGGGCCGACAAGGTGCTGGCCCGCTACAAGGAGCTGGGCATCGACCCGATGACCAAGGACCTGATGTTCTCCGACGGCCTGAACTTCGAAAAATGCCTGCCGATCCTGCGGCACGTGCGGGGCAAGGCCAAATTCGGCTTCGGCATGGGCACCAGCCTGGCCTGCGATGTGGACGGCGTAGAACCGCTGAGCATCGTGATGAAACTGGTGCGGGTGCATGGCGAGCCGGTGGTGAAATTCTCCGATGACCCGATCAAGAACGTCTGCGAAGACGCCTCGTTCCTGCAGTACGCGGCGCAGGTGTTCAACGTCAGCAACGTCAATCCGCAATTGGGGGTGTGACATGCACAATCAGGCACGTATCGCACAAGCACTGAATATCAACCGGCTGCTCGGCAAGGGTGGCGAGGGCGCTGAGCTGCAGCGGCGTATCGACTTCATCAAGCGCACGTTGCGCCAGTCCGGCTGCCACGTGTTGGTGCTGGGCATCAGCGGCGGCGTCGACTCACTGACCGCCGGGCGCCTGTGCCAACTGGCGGCGGAGCAACTGCGCAACGAGGACTACGAGGCGCGGTTTATCGCCATGCGCCTGCCCTATAAAACCCAGGCGGACGAACGCGACGCCCAGGCTTCCCTGGACTTTATCGCGCCGGACCAGATCGAGCCGCTGAACATTGCCGCCTGTGTCGACGGGCTGATGGGCAGCCTGTCTGCCGGGCAGGCCAGTGCTGAGCGCATCGACTTTATAAAGGGCAACGTCAAGGCCCGGGCGCGGATGATGGCGCAGTACGCCGTGGCCAATTTGTATAACGGCCTGGTGGTGGGCACCGACCACGGCGCAGAGGTGTTGATGGGGTTTTTCACTAAGTTCGGTGATGGCGCCTGCGACCTGGCACCGCTGTCCGGGCTGACCAAGACCCAGGTGCGCCTGCTGGCCGGCGCCCTCGGCGGGCCACCGCACTTGGTGACGAAAGCGCCGACTGCCGACCTGGAAGAGCTGGCCCCGGGGAAGCTGGATGAGCAGGCCTATGGTTGCAGCTATGACGAGATCGACCGCTATCTGATGGGCGAGGTGGTGAGTGAGCGGGTGAGGACGATTGTCGAGAACGCTTACCTCAAGACGGCTCACAAGCGTGCGCTGCCTATCGTTCCATAATGCCCGGAGCGACGAACATCAAAATGCAGGAGCCGGCAAACCAGCTCCTGCATTAGATCTTCATACCCCTCAAGACTTCCTGTTCCTTCCCGGCACTGTTGACGTTGACCGTACGCGCAACACTCACGCGGTCACCGTCAAACTCACACACTACCCGGTCGCGAAACGCCGTCTGCGGGTAGATCCAGGTCATCTCCAGTGTCCTGGCATCCAGCCAGCGCGAGCCGGCAACGAGCTGCGCATCCTTGAATTCATAACCGTGGTGCAGCGCCCGGCCCGGCATGCTGGTGGTGCCGCTGATCCAGTGATCAATCCCCACCTCAAGGGTATGGCTGGCCGTGCTGTCGGTCAGTTGGAAGCGCAGCACATCGCCCTCAACGGCAAACGCCACTTGCTGCACATCCAGTCTGTTAGGTTCCACTTGATACACACCCGTGAAATCCAACGGCGCTGCGCACACTGAAAGCAGTTCAGGCCGCTGCGCCATGTTCGCCAGGCGTTGCTCCAACCGCGCATCTGCTTCTGGGTCGACGCTGCAATCACCACCAAACGCCGCCGGAAAATGCCGCTCGACAAACGGCATCAGCTCCGCCGAATTCTTCATTCCACCGATCACTACCAGCGTTGCGCCGTACTCGCGAAACACCATCGCCATCTGCACAAACACACCCACCGCACTGAAGGCCTGAGCCGGCTTCATCATCCAGTGATAACCGTAGCGGCTGTCCGGCCCGCCTTGTGGGCGTGTGGCCGCTGCAACCCAAGCCGCTGGCAGAACCTGGTGGCCATGCCACACGCCGCCTTGTGCATGCAGCACACCGAGCTTGAGCATGGCCGAGGTCGGTGCCTTCAAGCCATTGCCGCCGGGGTTCACGCCATCGGGGCCGATGTCCCAGCTTTCATTGTGGATGTCCAGCGGCACAAACAGCCGGGGCTTGAGGTACGCGTGCAAGGTTTGCCCGGTGACCTTGTTGATCAGCGCCGACAGCATGTAGCTGGCCGCACTCGTATAGACGTAGGTGGTACCCGGCGCATAGGCCAGCGGGATTTTGAAGAACTCGGCAATCCAGCTGGTCTCGATGCCGCGCCATACTGCGCCCGAGGTGTTGGCGGCGTGGCCGGTGCGCATGCTCAGCAGGTGCTCCACGGTCATGTCTGCCAGGCGCGGGTCGGCATCCGCCGGCAGAAACTCGGGAAAGAACTCCACCAACCGGTCATCCAGCTTCAACAAGCCTTCATCCAGCGCCAGGCCAATGGCACACGCCGTGAAGCTTTTGGCCACCGAGTGCAGTACCCGCGGCTCGTTGGGGTCCACCGGCCAGCTCCAGCCTTCGGCGACCACGTGGCCATGGCGGTGCAGCATCAGGCCTTGCAGGTCGAGGCCGGCGGCTTTCACTTCATCGAGAAAGGCAATCAGGTGCTCGGGGTCAACGCCGACGCTGCTGGCGCTGGCGCGGGACAAACCATCGTAGGACATGGGCATAAACAGGCTCGTGGGGGAGAGGGGAGTCAACGGCTGCGGTGCACCAGCCGCGAATAGGAAATCAGCATGCTGGTCAGCTCCTGGCTGACGCTGGTGAGCGGTGATGAACGGCGGCTGATCAGGCACACATCGCGCGTCGCCAGCGGTTCTTCGATGGCGATAGTGGTCAGGGCGCTGGAAAACAGCTTCATCCCCGGCAGCATGCGCGGCTCGATGGTCAGGTAATCGGTTTCCGAGACGATGTGCAGGGTTTCCAGCAACGAATCGGTGGTGATCGCGATCTTCGGCGGCGCCAGGCCTTGGGTGCGGAACAGTTCGATCAAGCGGTTTTCCGCACCGCCCACCACGCCGGCCGGCCGCACGCTGATCCACTGGCAGTCGGTAAGGGCTTGCACGGATTTTGCCTGGGCTTGCGGGTGGCCCTTGCGCGCAATAATGCCGGCGTTGGAGCTGTAGAGTCGGTCGATGGCCAGGTCGATATCAGCAACGTTCGGCGCCAGCGGGCACAGCACGAAATCCAGGCGGCCATCGCGGACTTTTTCCACCAGGCCCTTGGTGGTTCCGCTGGCTACGTGTACCTGCATGCGCGGGAAGCGCTGGGTGAAGTTGCTCAGCACGGGCAGCAGCAATTCGGCCAAGGGTTCGGAGGTCACGCCCAGGGCAATATGGCCTTCGGGTTCGCCTTTCCAGGGTTGCAGGTCGAGCAGGGCGCGTTCGCAGTCGAGGGTGATGGAGCGGGCACGGGCCAGGAACACCTCGCCGGCGGGGGTCAGGTTGATGCCCTGGTTGGAGCGTTGCAGCAGCACCACCCCGAGTTCCTTTTCCAGGGTCTGGATCGATTGGGTCAGGGTGCTTTGCGCCACATCCAGCTGGCGTGCGGCAGAACGGAAGCTGCCTTTTTCAACCACGGAGCAGAACGCACGAAGATGGGTGAGGGTCATGACAGTCGGCTCAGTCAGTGCTGCATTTAAACCATTGAATGCCAGCCAGCTTATCTGATGACTATAGGTGCGCACAGATCGGTATGCACGATCACGATCATTATTTCTGATCATTGAAATCGCATTTTTTCCCGCTACAGGCCCTGGTTTCTCGGTACGGTAAGCCCAGGGCGACACACGGACGGTTGATGATCGGATAAACCGAGCCCGATCACTCGGAGCGTTCTTCTCAAGCTCATTGGGTGGCGAATAAGATCGGTCCAGGAACATTCGCAAACCGTTATCAGCGACTAAAACAACAACAACTATTCAGGTGTTCGGCCGTGCCTCTTTTTGGGTCCTGCCAGCGTCCGAACCCAAGCGTAAGGATCATTCAAGGTGCATTTATCATGAACAAGACTTTAATCCTGGCTGGCGCCTTGTCCGCCGCGCTGATGGGCACTGCCCACGCCGAGAATCTGTTGAGAGTCGCGTTGAACGCTGACATTCGCAGCACCGAGCCAGGCGTCAACCGTGACACCAACTCCGACGCCGTCATCCTGCACATTACCGAAGGACTGGTGGCCTTCCGTGAGGATGCCACCGTCGGCCCGCTGCTGGCCAAGGACGTGCAGGTGTCCGACGATGGCCTGCGCTACACCTTCCATCTGCGCAGCGGAGTCAAGTTCCAGAACGGTGCGCCGTTGACCTCTGCCGAAGTGTTATGGACCTGGAAGCACTACCTGGACCCGAAAACCCAATGGCGCTGCGCCCCGGAATTCGACGGCCATGGCGGCGCCAAGATTGTCGACATGAGCGCCCCGGATCCACTCACCGTGGTGTTCACTCTGGACAAGCCTAACGGCCTGTTCCTCACCAGCACCGCGTTGCCGGAGTGCGGTGGCAGCGGCATCCTGCACCCCGACTCGGTGGTCGATGGCCAATGGAAAGCGCCCATCGGCACCGGCCCGTTCCGCTTGGGCGAATGGAAACCCGGTCAATACATCGACCTGCTGCGCAACGCCGACTACACCCCGCGTGACGAGAAAGAACCGGATGGCTACACCGGCAATAAAACCACGACCCTCGACCGTGTACGCCTGCTGGTGATCCCCGACCCGGCGGCGGCCAAGGCGGCGTTGCTGTCGAAGAACGTCGACCTGCTGATTGACGTTACGCCCCTGGACGCTACCGAACTGGCCGCCAACCCGGGCATCAAGGTCACCTCCAGCGGCACCATGTCGGTCAACGCATTGCTGTTCCAGACCCGCGACCCCTTACTGAAAGATGTGCGCCTGCGCCAGGCCATCGCCCACTCGCTGGACTCCGCACAAATCGTCGCCGCCCTGACCGGTGGCCGTTCCCAGGCCAACAACTCGATGGTCGCCAGCGGTAGCCACTACCATCAGGCCGTCGAGAATCAGGGCTTCGATTTCGACCCGGCCAAGACCGCACAGCTGCTGCGGGAAGCTGGCTATAAAGGCCAGCCGATCAAGCTGATCGTCAACAAGCGTTACGCCGCGATTTTCGACATGGGCGTGTTCGTGCAAGCCATGGCCAAGGCCAGCGGCCTTAACCTGGAACTGGAAACCCTGGAGTGGGGCACTCAGTTGGAGCGCTACCAGACCGGTAACTACCAGATGATGGCTTTCCCGTACTCCGAACGCCTCGACCCGGCCCTGAGTTTCGACTCGATGACCGGCAACAAGGACAAGGAAGCGCGCAAGGTCTGGGACAACCCCCAAGCTCAGGAATGGCTGCGTGAAGCCCAGCGTGAAGGCGATATCACCAAGCGCCAGGCCTTGTTCGACCAACTGCATCAGCAGATGCTCAAGGACGTGCCGATGATCCCGATGTACAACGGCAATGCGATTGCAGCCAGCCGTGATTACGTGAAAGGCCTGCGCACCTGGCCGGTGTCCAAGCCGCGCTTGTGGACCGTCAGCGTGCCTGCGACCGGGAGTAACTGAGGATGTTGCGTTTCATCTTCCAACGGCTGGCGATGTCGATCCCGACCTTGCTGCTGATCTCGCTGATGGTGTTCGCGATCATCCGCCTGGTGCCCGGTGACCCGGCGCTGCTGATGCTCGGCGACATGGCCGATGCCCACAGCCTGGAGGTCGCCCGCGCGTCCCTGGGCCTGGACCAGCCGCTGCCGCTGCAGTTTGTGATCTGGCTCAAGGCAGTGCTCAGCGGTGACTTCGGGCATTCCATCACCACCAACGAAGCGGTGTTGCCGCTGATTCTTGACCGCTTCCAGGTGAGTGCCGGGATCGTACTGGTATCGGTGTTGCTCGCGGCGTTGATTGCGGTCCCGGCGGGCTTGCTCTCGGCGTGGAAACAGAACAGTTCCCTGGACTTTGGCGTGGTATCTACCGCCACTTTGTTGCTGTCGATCCCGAGCTTCTGGCTGGGATTGCTGTTGCTCTACGCGTTCGGCATCAAGCTCGGCTGGCTGCCGGTGGTGGGTTACGTGTCGTTCGGCCAATCGCCGTGGAAAGCCTTGAGTTTTATCGTGCTGCCGATCGTCACTCTGACATTGGTGGAACTCGGTGCGATCACCCGCATGGCCCGCGCCAGTGCAATCGAAGTGCTGCGCCTGGAATACATCACACACGCCCGGGCCAAGGGGTTGTCGGAGCGGGCGGTGTTATGGCGCCATGCACTGCGCAACTCGTTTGCGCCGACCCTGACCCTGATCGGCCTGATCCTCGGCAACCTGCTCAGCGGTATCGCGGTGCTCGAAACCGTGTTCACCCTGCCAGGCATCGGCCGGCTGATGGTCGACGCTATCTACGCCCGGGACTACCCGGTGCTGCAAGGCTGCCTGCTGCTGGTGACCTTTGTCTATGTGCTGGTCAACCTGTTGGTGGACCTGCTGTACCCGCTCTTCGACCCCAGGGTTAAGTTATGAATAAGCCTCTACCTGCCGCACCCGAGGTGCTGTTGCCGGCACCGGCGCGTGTCCCCAGGGCCTGGCGTGTTCCGCCGCTGAACGCGTTGATCGGCGCGCTGCTGCTGGCCTTGTTGTTGATCATGGCCTTGCTGGGCCTGGTCTGGACGCCCCATGACCCATTGGCCCTGAACCTGTTGGCGCGCTTGCAGGCGCCCACCGCCGCGCACTGGCTGGGCACCGACGAATACGGCCGCGACGTGCTGAGCCGCTTGATGATTGGCGCGCACACCAGCCTGTGGGTGAGTGTGTTGACGGTGACGCTGGCGATTACTGCCGGCACGGTGCTTGGCCTGCTGGCCGGGTTCCTGCGGGGTTGGGTCGACCGTGGCCTGATGATGGTCAACGATGCCTTGCTGGCGTTTCCCGGAATCCTGCTGGCCTTGGGCTTGATGGCAATCATCGGCCCGAGCCTGTACGGCATCGTCTTCGCCTTGAGCCTGGCCTACACGCCATCGGTGGTGCGGGTGGTGCGCGGCACGGTGCTGTCATTGCGGGAGAAGGAGTTTGTCGAAGCCTCGCGGGTGATCGGCAACTCCGAGCTGTACACCATGCTGCGGCACATCGCGCCGAACTGCGTGGCGCCGGTGTGCGTGCTGGCTACCAGCATGTTCGGCTGGGCGATCCTGGCGGAAAGCTCCCTGAGTTTCCTCGGCCTGGGCGTACCGCCGCCGGCTGCCACCTGGGGCAACATGCTCGCCGCCAGCCGGCCGTATATCGCCACGGCCAGTTGGCTGGGGCTGTTTCCCGGTGTCTGCATCGCCATGGCGTTGCTGGCGTTCAACCTGTGTGGCGATGCCTTGCGCGATCGTCTCGACCCGCGGATGAGTAAATGACCATGACTGACATCCTTCTGGCAGTCGACCAACTGAAAATCCGCGTGGGGGCCACCGGCCCGCTGGCGGTCAACGACCTGAGCTTCACCATCGCCCCCGGCGAAATCGTGGCGCTGGTGGGCGAGTCCGGCAGCGGCAAGACCATGGCCGCCCGCGCCGCCATCGGCCTGCTGCCACCGCCGCTTGAGCAATGCAGCGGCCAGGTGCGCTTCCAGGGCCATGACCTGGGCAGCCTTGCGCCTGAGCAACTGCGCCAGTTGCGTGGGGCGAAGATCGGCATGGTGTTCCAGGAACCCATGGTGTCCCTCAACCCGTCCATGAGCATCGGCGAGCAAATGGCCGAAGGGTTGCGCCTGCACACCAAGCTGACGGACGCGCAGATCCGTGAGCGCAGCCTGGAAATGCTCGGGCATATCGGCATCAAGGACGCCGAACGATGCCTGGCGGCGTTTCCCCACGAGTTCTC
The DNA here is from genome assembly GCF_011765255.1 of Pseudomonas sp. AN3A02. Classification (NCBI taxonomy): domain Bacteria; kingdom Pseudomonadati; phylum Pseudomonadota; class Gammaproteobacteria; order Pseudomonadales; family Pseudomonadaceae; genus Pseudomonas; species Pseudomonas sp. AN3A02. Next base: position 869,407 of record NZ_JAARNI010000002.1, on the reverse strand, counting down.
CGGCGGCATGCGCCAACGCATCATGCTCGCCTCGGTGATGCTGCTGCGCCCGGCCTTGCTGATTGCCGACGAGCCCACCACGGCCCTGGATTGCCTGGCGCAACTGGACGTGTTGAAGCTGATGCTCGACCTGACCCGCGAGCAGGGCACGGCGATCCTGTTTATCAGCCACGACCTGTCACTGGTGGCTCGCTACGCCGACAAAGTGGTGGTGATGCGCGAAGGCCGCGCGGTGGAGCAGGGCACCATCGAACAGATCCTGCTGGCGCCCAAGGCCGAGTACACCCGGCAACTGCTGGAAGCCCTGCCTCGGCGCGGCACCCTGGCGCCATTGCCCAAGGCCGACCGGCCGTTGCTGACGGTCAAGGACGTGTGCATTGAGCACCCGGGGCCCCGCAGCCTCTGGGGCCGCAGCCAGTTCAAGCGCGTGGTGCATTCGGCCAACCTGTCCATCGCACCGGGGGAAACCCTGGCGTTGGTGGGCGGCAGCGGCTCGGGTAAGACCACTCTGGGCCGGGCGATTGTCGGGCTGAACAGCCCGTGTTCCGGCGCCATCGAGTTTGAGGGTGTGGACATTCTCAAGGCCGGCAACCGCGACCATCGCCTGCAATGCCAAATGATTTTCCAGGACCCGTATTCGTCCCTCGACCCGCGGATGAAGATCGGTGACATCCTCGCCGAACCCCTGCGCCATGTGCCCGGTATGACGCCCGCGCAGCGTCGTGAGCGGGTGGCGAAAACCCTGGTGGACATCGGCTTGGCGGAGCAGTTTGTCGAGCGCTTTCCGCACCAGTTGTCCGGTGGCCAGCGTCAACGCGTGGCCATCGGCCGGGCGCTGGTGCGGCACCCGCGACTGGTGATTGCCGATGAGCCGATCTCGGCGTTGGACATGACCATCCAGAAGCAGATTCTTGAGCTGTTCGAACGCCTGCAGGCGCAGTACGGCTTTGCCTGCCTGTTTATCTCCCACGACCTGGCAGCGGTGGAACGCATCGCCCACCGGGTAGCCGTGATGAGCGAGGGCCGGGTGGTGGAAATGGGCGCCCGCGACCAGATCTTCGACAGCCCGCAACACCCTTACACCCGCAAGCTGCTGGCCGCTGCCAGCCCTTTGGAGAAACTTGAAAACGGTGGCTACCGCATCCGCCAGGGCCCCGTACCGCTAGCGCTGTAACCCAGGACAGGCATCACCCGCCGCGCATATCGCTGATTTGCGCGAACGGCGAAGCCATGCCCGAAGAACAATAAAAACACCAACCCCCACCACACTGCCAGGAGCTAAAAAAATGAAAAAATCCCTGACTCAACTGATCACCGGCGTCGGCGTCGTCAGCAGCGGGCTGGTCCCGTCACTGGCCCATGCGGACTTCATCAAGGACAGCAGCGGTACGCTGGAACTGAAGAACTACTACTTCAACCGTGACTACCGGGAAGCGGCCTCCCAGTCGATGCGCGCCGAGTGGGCCCAAGGTTTTATTCTCGGCATCAAGTCCGGTTTCACCGAAGGCACCGTGGGCTTTGGCCTGGACCTGACGGGCATGCTGGGGGTGAAACTCGACTCCAGCCCGGGGCTGTCCGGCACCGGTTTGCTGCAGCGTGACAGCGACAAAAACGTCTCCGACGAGTACTCCAAGCTTGGGGTGACCGCCAAGGCCCGCTTCGCCAAAAGCGAGCTGCGTGTGGGCTACCTGGTACCGGACCTTCCGATCCTGCAACCCAACACCAGCCGTTTGTTCCCGCAGTCCTTCAGCGGCACCCAGCTGGTGTCCAACGACATCAGCAACCTGAAAATCACCCTCGGGCAGATCGACCAGGCCAAGGACCGTGACTCCACCAACTATGAAGACATGAAGCTGACCACGGTGAGCAAGGTCTACAAGAGCACCGCCCTGAGCGACCAGTTTCGCTTTGCCGGTGGCGACTATTCGCTGACCCCCAGCACCTTGCTCAGCTACCACTTCGCGGCGCTGGACAGCATCTACCAGCAGCAATACGTGGGCTTCAAGAACAACTTCGGCCTGGGGCCGGGCACCCTGAAAACCGACGTGCGCTACTTCAAGTCCGACAAGGACGGTGCGGGCCTGGCAGGCAAGGTCGACAACAGCGCCTTGAGTAGCCGCCTGACCTATCAGTACGGCGGCCACAGCATCGGCGGCGGCTTCCAGCAGCAATACGGCACCACGCCGTTTACCTACCTGGATGGCTCCATCAGCTACCTGTTCACCGAGTACCAGTTCAGCAACTTCACCCAGACCAAGGAGCGCGCCTGGCACGCCCGCTACGACTACAACTTCGCCGACCTCGGCCTGCCGGGCCTGCTGGTTGGCATCAAGTACGCCAAGGGTGATTCGGCCGAGGTGCTCGGCTTCAACCGCGAAGGCCGCGAGTGGGAGCGCGACCTGGACCTGGGCTACGTGGTGCAGAACGGGCCGTTCAAGGGCGTGTCGATGCGCTGGCGCAACGCAATGAGCAAAGGTAACTACTTCAACGACGTTAACGAAAACCGCGTGATGTTGGGTTACACCCTGGCGCTCTGGTAACAGGCTCTTGTGGGAGTGGGCTTGCTCGCGAAGGTGGTGGATCAGTCAATGCATTCGGCGACTGGCACTCCGTTTTCGCGAGCAAGCCCGCTCCCGCACTGATCGGATTACCAGATCAAGATAGTGTGGGCCGCCCTTACAGACGATCACGCCGGCTCGTTAATATTTCTTCAGCGTTCATCACTCGAATATCGAGATTCCCGGTTTATGAAACTTAAATCACACCCCTTGCTGCAAGCGACACAAGGTACCCACAGGCACGTGGACAGTGAGCATTACGGTGCAGTGGGTGCAGGGCGAAAAATCTATATCCAGGCGGCGCTGCATGCCGACGAAACCCCGGCACTGCTGGTTGCCGCGCAACTGCGTCGGCAACTGGCGGAACTGGAAAATGCCAACCGCCTGAATGCAGAAATCGTGCTGGTGGCCGTGGCCAACCCGGCTGGGCTCAGCCAATACATCATGGGCGCGCCAAGCGGGCGTTTCGAACTGGCCAGCGGGCGCAACTACAATCGGGGCTTCCCGGTGCCGTACCAGGCGATCGCCGACAAGATCGAGCACCTGCTGGGGCCGGACATCGACGCCAACCGCCAACTGATCCGCCAGGCCTGGGGCGAGTGCCTGCAGGACTCCCGGCCGCTGGACGAATTCCAGTCGCTGCAACGCACCCTGATGCTGCTGGCCCACGACGCCGATATCGTGCTGGACCTGCACTGCTCCCGCGAAGCGGCGATGCATGTGTACACCGGCGAAGCGGTGTGGGCGACCGTGGAGCCGCTGGCGCGTTACATCGGCTCTGAAGCCTCGTTGCTGGCCACCGATTCCCAGGCCAATTCGTTCGATGAGGCGCTGTACCTGCTGTGGGTCAACCTGCGCGAGCGGTTTGGTGATCGGTTTCCGATTCCGGACAGCAGCGTGGCGGTGACCGTCGAGCATCGCGGCCAGCGCGATGTGTCTTATGAATTGGCTGAACATGACGCCACGGCAATTATTGATTACCTGACGCATTTGGGCGCCATTGAAGGTACGCCACGGCCATTGCCGGCCCTGCGTAACCCCGCGACGCCGCTGGCCGGCAGCGAACAGTTCTACGCGCCGAGTGCCGGGGTGCTGGTGCACCGCGCGGCGGTGGGCAGCCGGATCGAGGCGGGGCAGGCGTTGTTCGATATTGTTGATCCCCACAGTGGGCAGACCACGACTGTTGTCAGCCATAACACGGGCGTGCTGTACATGCGCCGCGACGTGCGCTTCGTCAAACCCGGCGATCCGCTGGGGCGCGTATCCGGTGCCACACCGATTCGCAGCGGCAAGCTACTCAGCGCCTGATTTGCCCGCTATGGAATAGGGGCAAAATGTGGGAGCGGGCTTGCTCGCGAATGCGGTGTGCCAGTCAATGCATGTGCTGACTGACCCACCGTATTCGCGAGCAAGCCCGCTCCCACATTGGATCTTTGTTGTTCATTTATTATTTATTTGGCAGGACATCCCTCATGCACCCCAACCCGGCAATCACCCTCGAAAACCAATTCTGCGCCCACAACTATTCCCCCTTGCCGGTGGTGATCGTCAAGGGCGAGGGCGTATGGGCCATTGGTGATGATGGCAAGCGCTACCTGGACATGATGTCGGCCTATTCCGCCGTCAGTCACGGCCACGTCCACCCACGCATCCGCGCCGCCGCCGTGGCGCAGATCGACAAGATCAGCGTGGTGTCGCGGGCGTTCTACAGCGAGCCCTTGGGTAACTTTCTCAAGACCCTGTGCCGCATCACTGGCTTCGACTCGGCCCTGCCGATGAACAGCGGCGCCGAAGCCGTGGAAACCGCGATCAAGGCGGCCCGACGCTGGGGCTACCGAATCAAGGGCGTCCCGGCCAATCAGGCAAACATCGTGGTGGCCGACAACAACTTCCACGGCCGCACTTCGACCATCGTCGGCTTCTCCTCGGAGGCTGACTACAAAGCTGACTTCGGCCCATTCTGCAACGGCTTCACCGAGGCCCGCTTCGGTGACATCGAGAGCTTTCGCCAGGCCATTACCACCGACACCTGCGCGGTGCTGATCGAGCCGATCCAGGGCGAGGCCGGCATTCGCGTGCCACCCGCCGGCTTTCTGCGGGAACTGCGCCAGCTGTGCGACGAGACCAACACCTTGTTGATCCTCGATGAGATCCAGTCTGGCCTGGGCCGCACCGGCAAATGGTTTGCCTTCCAGCACGAAGGCATTCGCCCCGACGCGTTGATCCTTGGCAAAGCCCTGGGCGGCGGGATCATGCCGGTGTCGGCGTTCGTGGCTGATCACTCGATCATGGATCTGTTTGACGCCGGCAGCCACGGCTCGACCTTCGGCGGCAACCCGTTGGCAGCGGCTATCGGCCTTGAAGCGTTGAAGGTGCTGGAAGAGGAGGGTTTGATCGATAACAGCGCGCAACTGGGCCAGTACCTGGTGGAGCGCCTGAAGGCAATGAACTCGCCGGCTATTCGCGAGATACGCGGGCGTGGCTTGTGGGTGGGTGTGGAGCTGGACCGCGATGCCCGGCCGATCTGCGAAGCCCTGCTTGCCGGAGGTCTGCTGACCAAGGAAACCCACGAAAACGTGCTGCGCATTGCGCCGCCGTTGTCCATTACCCGCCAAGAGCTGGACTGGGGCCTCGAGCGTATCGAGCGGGTGTTCAAACAGCTATGAGCGAGTTTCTCAACCACCTCGACATCGACGGTCAGCGCTTCGCCTGGATCGACCTGCACCAGATGCTAAGCCCGACACAACTGCAGCGGCTGCCGTATTCCCTGCGCATCCTCCTGGAAAACATCGCCCGTTGTGCCCCGTTATCACTGCCCCAGGTGTTAGCAAGGGCCATCGGCGACGGGCCGGATTGCGAGGTGCCATTCCAGCCCAATCGGCTGATGTTCCACGACACCACCTGCTTGCCGGCCCTGGCGGATTTCGCCGGGATGCGCGACGTAGTGGCCGAGCTGGGCGGTGATCCACGGGCGGTGAACCCGTCGATCCCGGCGGTGCTGACCATCGACCATTCGGTGATCGTCGAGCACTACGCCGAGGCCGGCGCGGTAGACGCCAACCTGGACATCGACTTTCGCCGCAACAGCGAGCGCTACCGCTTTATCAAGTGGGCCCAGGCCAGCCTCGACAACTTCAAGGTGATCCCGCCGGGCACCGGCATCATTCACCAGATGAACATGGAGTCCATCGCCCAGGTGGTGTGGGAAAGCGCGCCGCGTGACGGCCACGTGCTGTTGCATCCGGACTGCATGGTTGCCACCGACAGCCACACACCGATGATCAATGCCATCGGTGTGCTGGGCTGGGGCGTCGGCGGGCTGGAAGGGCAGGCGGCGATGCTCGGTGAGCCGGTGCCGATTCCTTATCCGCAGGTGGTGGGCATTCGTGTCACCAACGCGTTGCGCGACGGGGTGACGGCCACTGACCTGGCGTTGACGGTGACCGAGTTGCTGCGTCGGCGCAGCATGGTCGGCAAGTTTGTCGAGTTCACCGGGCCGGGCTTGCCGTCCCTGAGTTGGGCAGCGCGGGGCACGGTGGCGAACATGGCCCCGGAATACGGCGCCACCGTGGTGTTTTTCCCGTTTGATGACGAGACGCTGGCGTACCTGAACCTGAGTGCGCGCCCGCAAGCCTTGATCAACAAGGTGTCGGCCTACATGTCGGCGCAATCGCTATGGCGCCGGGAAGACGTTCCCGAGCCGATGTTCGATGAGTTGATCGAGCTGGATCTGGCGCAGGTGGAACCAAGCGTCGCCGGGCCACATCAGCCACATCAGCGCCAGTCGCTGGCAGACGCTGGCGCCTCGTTTCATCAACACGTGAGCGCTGACCCACAGGATTTCTTCGAGCCGTCGTTCCAGGTGCCCATCACCCATGGCGCGGTGGTCATGTCCGCGATTACCAGTTGCACCAACACCGCCAACCCGGCGCAGATGGTGCAGGCCGGGCTCTTCGCCCGCAACGCCCGCGCCCGTGGGCTGACACGCAAGCCGTGGGTCAAGACGTCGCTGTCCCCGGGCTCGCGGGTGGTGGCCGACTACCTTGAGGCCGCCGGTTTGCTGGAGGATTTTGCCGCGCTGGGTTTCGACCTGGCGGGTTTTGGCTGCATGACCTGCATCGGCAATTCCGGCAGCCTTGAAAGCCATGTGGAAACCTTCGCCCAGCAAGGCTTGAAGGGGGTGGTGGTGCTCTCCGGCAATCGCAATTTCGAAGGCCGGGTCAATCCTAAAGTCCCCGCCGGTTACCTCGCATCGCCCGCGTTGTGCGTGGCCTATGCGATTGCCGGCAGCATCGACATTGACCTGTCGGCCCAGCCCCTGGCGAGGGATGCCCAGGGCCAACCGGTGTTCCTCCATGAGCTGATGCCCAGCGAAGCCGAGGTGGCTGCGCAAGTGGCGCAGGTGGTGCGCCCGGCGCTGTTCCGGCAGCGCCAGGAATTGCTGTGGCAAGGCACTCACCATTGGCAGGCGCTGGAAGCCGACGGCAGTGTGCAGTTTGCCTGGCACCCGGACTCCACTTACCTGCGCCGCCCGCACTACCTCGCCGGGGTAACGCCGGCGCCGGCTTCGTCGTTGTCCATCAGCAACGCCCGGGCCTTGGTGGTGCTGGGGGATAATGTCACCACTGACCATATCTCCCCGGCGGGCAGCATTCCCGCCGACAGCCTGGCCGGGCACTGGCTGCGTGAGCGCGGTGAAGCGCTGGCGGACTTCAACCAGTATTCGACCCGCCGCAGTAACCACGAAGTGATGGTGCGCGGCGCGTTTACCAACCCGCGCCTGAGTAACCTGCTGTCCAGCGATCAGCCCCCGCGCCAGGGCGTCTGGGCCTGGAATGCCGACCACAGCGACTACCTGCCGCTGTACCTCGCCGCGCAGAGCTATGCCGGCACGCCGACGGTGTTGTTTGCGGGGATCAATTACGGCGCCGGCTCCAGCCGCGACTGGGCGGCGAAGGTCCTGACCCTGCTGGGGATCAAGGTGGTGGTGGCCCGCAGTATCGAACGGATTCATCGCAGCAACCTGATCGGCATGGGCGTGTTGCCGCTGGTGTTCGATGAGGGCGCATCGGTGCAGGACTTGAACCTTGATGGCAGTGAATCCCTGAACTTCCTTGGCCTGGATCACCTGCGGGTCGGCGAGAACCCGATTACTTTGCTGATTGAGCGTGCCGCTGGTGAAACAGCGCGCACCGCGCTGACCTTGCGCCTCGACTCGCAGCAAGAGCTTGGTTACCTTGAACACGGCGGCGTCTTGCCCTTTGTGATTCGCAAGACCGTGCAAAGAACTGTTCAAGGAGCGCGTAATGATTGACCCGCAGGTACTGCAACAACTGGCCCCCGAGGGCGTGCTCAGGGCGGCCATCAACTTCGGCAACCCGGTGCTGGCCCAGCGCGGTGAAGGCGGCGAGCCCCAGGGCGTGTCGGTGGCATTGGCCACGGCCCTGGCCGATGAGTTGGGTGTGCGGCTTGAATTAGTCACGTTTGAAGCCGCAGGCAAGGTCTTCGCCGCGCTGGCTGACGACATCTGGCGCGTGGCGTTCCTGGCCATCGAGCCGGTGCGCGAGCAGGAAATCGCCTTCAGCGCGCCCTACGTCATCATCAAGGGCACGTACCTGGTGGCGGTTAATTCTCCTTTAAGCAGCGTTGCGCAACTCGATGCTCCCGGCCAGCGCATTGCCGTCGGCCAGGGCGCCGCGTATGACCTGTACCTGAGCCGCACGGTGCAACACGCCGAACTGGTACGCGCGCCCACCTCGGCGGGGGCGGTGGACCTGTTTATCGAGCAAGGGTTGAATGCGGCGGCCGGGGTTCGGGATTACCTGCGAACCCGGGTCGACGGGCGTTGGCGCCTGCTGGACGATGACTTCATGAGCATCAGCCAGGCCGTCGCGGTACCGGTGGCGCACGCAGCCGCTGCCGCGTTCGTCAAATCCTTTGTCGAACGGCAGAAAGCCAATGGCTTGGTAAAACAGGCGTTGTCGCGCAGTAGGCAAAGCCCGGAGCTGGCGGCTCCTTAGAGACGGCGCAGGAAAGATTTGACAATTTTCTGGGTGGCCTGGGTGGTGTCCAGGTCTTTCATCTGGGTGAAGGGATGCCACTGGCATTCCTTGATTTCACTCAGCGGCCGGGCTTCGTCGATATTCACCACCGACGCCTCGAACACGTGGTGCAGCGTGTCGCTGGCCTTCAGTTCCTGCAACAACAGCAAACCGTCGACGTTCAGCCCGGTTTCCTCTTCCAGTTCCCGCGCGGCCGCGCCCACTGGCCGCTCGTCGCGCTCGACCTTGCCGCCGGGCAGTGCCCATTTCGATCGGGCTTTACGCACGAACAGGATGTGCCCGTCGTGCTCGCAAATCACCGTAGCCCTTATTTTCATCGTCTGTGCCCCCGCAGTGAGATGATTGTCATAAAAGTGTAATGCAATTGTCATGCTCAGTCTTTATCCGGCAGGCTGGAGAGGGGGCCGGAAAACACCGATACTGCCCCATCGAAAAAACCTCACCTGAAGGAGATGCAGATGAACACCGTACGCTGGGGCATGATCGGCTGTGGCAGTGTCACTGAACTCAAGAGTGGACCCGCCTTCTACAAAGCGCCAGGTTCGGCGCTGGTTGCCGTGATGGGGCGCCGCGAGGAAGCCGTGCGCGATTATGCGGCACGCCATGGCATTGCCCGGTTCTACACCGACGCCCAGGCGCTGATTGACGACCCGGAAGTGGACGCGGTCTACATCGCCACGCCGCCCGACAGCCACCTCGAATACAGCCTGATGGTGGCCGCTGCGGGCAAGCATTGCTGCGTCGAAAAGCCGATGTCGCTGAATGCCGAGCAAAGCGCGTTGATGCAACGCACCTTCGAGCAGGCCGGGCTGCACCTGTTTGTCTCCTATTACCGGCGTTCCCTGCCGCGCTTCCAGCAGGTGCGGGACTGGCTACAGGACGGGCGCATCGGCGAGTTGCGCCATCTGACCTGGACCTTGTGCAAGCCGCCGTCTGAAGACGATGCCAGCAGTGCCAACTGGCGCACCGACCCGCTGATTGCCGGCGGCGGGTATTTTGCCGACTTGGCCAGCCACGGTTTTGACCTGTTCCAGTACCTGGTCGGGGATATCGTCGATGTGGCCGGGTTTACCGCGCGCCAGGCCGGGCGTTATGCCGCCGAAGATGCCGTCACCGCCTGCTGGACGTTCGCCTCGGGCGCGTTGGGCATGGGCTGCTGGAACTTTGTCGCGGACCGTCGCGAGGACTTGGTGGAGATGATCGGCAGCAAGGGCCGCATCACGTTCTCGGTGTTCGATGAGGCGCCGTTGCGGCTTGAGGGCGAGACCAGCGAAGCGCTGGAGGTGCCCAATCATGCGCATATCCAGTGGCATCACGTACTCGGGATGAACGCGCATATTCGCGGCGAGAGCAAACACCCGGCGCTGGCGATCGAGGCGTTGAAGACCGATCGGGTCATGGACCGGGTGCTACAACGTAACCCCAACCTGGCGGTCTAGCAGTGCTTCAATTTTCTGTTTTTAAGGAATGAACGGATGAAAATCAAAGCAGCCTGGATTGTGTTGTGGTGGGTACTGGCAAGTGCCGCGACGGCAGCGCCGCGGGCCCAGGGGCAGGCCGGGGAGTTTGATCTTTACGTGCTGTCGTTGTCCTGGTCGCCGACCTTCTGCCTGACGCACCCCGACGACCAGCAATGTTCGGGCAAGGGCTACGGGTTTGTGCTGCATGGGCTGTGGCCGCAATACGCGAAGGGTGGCTGGCCGGCGTCCTGTGCGCCGCAGTCGCGCTTGTCGGATGCCGACTATGCTCGGGGCAAGACGTTGTTCCCGTCGCCCAAGCTGCTCAAGCACGAATGGGCCAAGCACGGCACCTGCAGCGGGCTTGAGGCATCAGCCTATCTGGACAAGACCGACGCGGCGCTGGGCGTGGTCAAGATCCCGCAGCAGCTGGAACCCTTCAATGTCCCCAGCGGCCTCGCTGCGCGGGACATTGAAGCGCTGTTTCGCGAGAGCAACCCGGCCATGGGCAACCACGGCCTTGCAGTGATCTGCAAGGGCGCAGTGCTGACCGAAGTGCGGGTGTGCCTGACCAAGGACCTGGCATTCGCCGGCTGCCCGCGCAGCGTCAAAAGCCAGTGCCGGGATGGCGACATTCGTATCCCGACCCAGCGTTAAGCGGACTCAGGCGGGCCCATAACTTTTATGGGTCTGCTCGATCTCTTCCACCAATTGGTCAATGCCCGCCAGGCGCGCCCGGTTGTCGTGGTCCCAGGGATGAAACCCGGGCTTGAAGTAATGCAACCAGGGCAACGCCATACGCGGAAACACACCCTTGGGCCCATAGAGAAACTTGAGCATCCGCCAGAAGCCCTTCAAATGCCCGCCTGAACGCCGGTCGGCAAACAGCAGGCGCAGGTGGAAATCAAAGATCACCACCCAGAACAGCAGCGTGGTGGTCAGCATGGTGCCGGTGCGCAGTAAATAACGCAGGGGCCCTGGCTTGATCACGCTGTTCCACACATCAAAGGCCACCGCCTTGTGCTCGGTTTCTTCCAGGGCATGCCAGTACCACATCTGCTGATAACCCTTGACCGAATCACCGAACCGCGACGGGTCGCTGAGGAGGATTTCCGCGAGCATCGCGGTGTAATGCTCCAGGGCAATGGTCACCGCCAGATTGAACGAGGCGGGCATGTACTTCTTTTGCGCGTCGAGGATCATCTTCAGCCGGCGATCCAGAGTATGCGCGGGCAGCCCGGCGGCTTGCAGCAGGTCGTTATAGGCCACGTGCTCGCGGCTGTGCATGGCTTCCTGGCCGATGAACCCCTGGATTTCCTTCTTCAGTTCCGGGTCTTCGATGCGCTGGCGATAGTGGCGCACGCTGTCCATGAAGAACAGTTCGCCCTGTGGAAACAGCAACGACAGCGCGTTGAAAAAGTGCGTGATGAACGGGCCTTGTTCATGCCAGTTCTTGATGCGTTCGGCCGGCAGGGCAAAACGGAGGTCGCGGCGAATCGGCAGCATGGTCGGTACTCCAGTTCAGAGACGGTGCTCTTCGTTGGTTTCAAGGACGGGCGAGGGCGCACTGCGATGTTTGGGCGCCATGCGTTTGCTGGCGAACACCACCAGCGCTTGATAGGCGGCCGGCAGGCAGCGGGCGAGCAGGTCCAGGAAGTAGGCGTCGCGGCCGATCAGCACGCGGCGTTTGTTTTTGCGTACGCCGTTCAGGATCACTTTGGCGGCCTGGTCGGCGTCGGTGATGAACAGCTTTTCAAAGTCGGCTCGGGCCTGCTGTTCGCTGTGGATCAGAAAGCCGGTCATGTTGGCGTCGATTCGGCTACTGCGGCAGATGTCGGTGCGGATCCCGCCGGGGTGCACGCAGGTGGCCGAGACCCCGCTTTTTTGCAGGTCGAGTTCCTGGCGCAAGGATTCGGTAAAGCCGCGCACGGCGAACTTGGTGGCGTTGTAGCCGCTCATGCCCGGCTGGGCGAACAGGCCGAACACGCTGGAAGTGTTGATCACATGGCCGTCGCCGCTGGCCTTGAGGTAAGGCAAGAAAGCCTTGGTGCCGTAGACCACGCCCCAGAAGTTGATCCCGACGATCCACTCCAGGTCGGTGTAATCCACGCCTTCGACGGTGCTGGACAGCGCAACGCCAGCGTTGTTGAAGATCATATTGATCTGGCCATGTTCCGCGGCGCAACGGGCCGCCCAGTCTTCCACCGCCTGGCGGTCGGAAACGTCCAGCACCTGGGAGGTCACCAGCACTGGCGCAAGCACCTGGGCCTTGATCAGCGCGACGGTCTGCTCCAGGCCCTGGCTGTTTTTATCCGCCAGCGCCAGGTGGCAGCCTTCACGCGCCAGCGTCAGGGCCAACGCGCGGCCCATGCCTGACGCCGCGCCGGTGATGGCCGCCACGCGGCCGTTGAATGACTTCATGACAGGCTCCCTTCTGCGGTGGGGTGGGTATTTGCGGCCGGGCGCGGGGTGGACGGCACCGGCACCAGGCTGGCGACGTAGTCCTTGAGGGCGAAATGCCGGGTGACCTGCTTGAAACGCCAGGTGGAGCCGGGCCACAGCGTGGTGTTCTTGCCGGTGCGCGGGTCCAGGTACCAGCTCTTGCAGCCGCCGGTGGTCCAGATGGTGCTTTTGAGTTTGTCCTGCAGCCTGGCGTTGTAGGCGAGTTCGACCACGGGCTTGACGTCCACCGTGGCGATGCGATGGCGCTGCATTTGGCGCAAGGCATCGAGGATGTAGGTGACCTGGGCCTCGATCATCAAAATCATCGAGTTATGCCCCAGCCCGGTGTTGGGGCCGACGATCAGGAACAGGTTCGGGTAGCCCGGCACTGTGGTACCCAGGTACGCGTGGGCGCCGTCTTGCCAGGTGTCCATCAGGTCGATGCCGTGGCGGCCGATGATGCAGTCCCGGGGCAGGGGATCGGTGGCCTGGAAGCCGGTGCCGAAGATGATGCAATCGGCCGGGTGCTTGATGCCGTCGGCGGTGATCACCCCATCGGCCTCGATGCGCAGCACGTTGTCGGTCACCACCTGCACATTGCTGCGCGACAGTGCCGGGTAGTAGTCGTTGGAGATCAGCACGCGCTTGCAGCCGATGGTGTAGTCCGGCGTCAGGGTCTTGCGCAGGGAAGGGCGGGCCACTTGTTTGTGCAGGTGGCGCACCGCGATTTTCTGCACCATTTTCATCAGGCGCGGGTGCAGGGCAAAGCCCACGACGCGGCCTTCCAGCGCCCAATAGTACGCACCGCGCACCAGGCGCTGAGTGAAGGGCAGATGCTTGAAAGCCCAGCGCTCGACGCGTGAAATCGGCCGGTCGGGTTTGGGCATGATCCACGGTGGGGTGCGCTGGAACAGGTCCAGATGGGCCACCTGCGGCGCAATCTGCGGCACGAACTGAATGGCACTGGCGCCGGTGCCGATCACCGCCACGCGTTTGCCCTTCAACGAATACTCGTGGTCCCACTGCTGGGAGTGGAAGCGCTTGCCCTTGAAGCTGTCCAGGCCGGGAATGTCCGGCAGCGCCGGGCGCGACAAGCCACCCATCCCGGACACCAGCACCCGCGCGCTGACCTGGCGGCCATTGCTGAAACTCAGGCTCCAGCGCTGTTGCGCCTCATCAAACACTGCCTTCTCCAGCCCCATGCCAAAGCGCAGGAACGGCGCCAGCTCGAAGCGTTGGGCGCACTGTTCCAGGTAGGCGCGGATCTCCGCCTGGGGCGCGAATTGCCGCGTCCAGTCCGGGTTGGGTGCAAAGGAAAACGAATAGACATGGGATTGCACGTCGCAGGCGCAGCCAGGGTAGTGGTTGTCCCGCCAGGTGCCGCCGAGGGCATCGGCCTGCTCGGCAATAAAGAAGTCGTTGAACCCGGCTTCCTTGAGTTTGATCGCCATGCACAGCCCGGCAAATCCGGAACCGATGATGGCGATGTCGACGGTGTCATGGGCATTCATAGGCTGTCCCTCGTGGGCCAGTGGCGCCTTACGGGTTTCGACATCGGATGTGCTCCTTGTTTTTGTTTTGGCTTTTAGATAGAACACCATTGCAAAGAAAAATTGAATTTATTATTTTAAAAAAGATTTTAAATAATCTACCTGAAAATTTCGTCTAGGCTACGACCCAGTTCCTCAAGTGCGACTTATCCGACGGACGAGGGCTTTTACGCACGCAGTTAGGTCCAGGGTGTGGACGATGGCTGAGGTCTTGACCAATTCCGGTCGGGCCGCCAGCAACGCAGGGATGCAGAGGACCGAGCTATGGCTGTCGAGTGGGTTGTCGCTGCGGGTGTGTTTGTAGGGTTAAGCGTAGTGTTGTGGGGCTTCAGTGCCCGGATGACACGGCGTATAGAAGCGGCTGTTCCGATCAACGGGCGCTTTCTGGAGATCAATGGCGAGCGCTTTCATTATGTAGACGAGGGCAAGGGCCCGCCGTTGGTGATGATCCACGGGCTGATGGGCAGCAGTCGCAACCTGACGTATGCCTTGTCGGCCCAGTTGCGTGAGCACTTTCGGGTGATCACCCTGGATCGTCCGGGTTCGGGCTATTCCACCCGGCGTGCCGGGACGGCCGCCGACCTGCCTGGCCAGGCCCGGCAAGTCGCCAGCTTTATCAAGACCCTGGACCTGGATAAACCGCTGGTGCTGGGGCATTCCCTTGGCGGGGCGATTTCCCTGGCCCTGGCGCTGGACCATCCCCACGCGGTGTCCGGATTGATCCTGGTGGCGCCGCTCACCCATCCCCAGCGCTTGCTGCCGCTGGTGTTTATGTCGTTGGCGATACGTCCGGGATGGCTGCGACGCTTTATGTCGCACACCCTGACCCTGCCCATCGGCCTGCTGACCAAAGGCTCGGTGGTCAAAGGCGTGTTCGCCCCCGACCCCGCCCCGGAAGACTTCGCCACTCGCGGCGGTGGCTTGCTGGGCATGCGCCCCGACAACTTCTATGCCGCCTCCACCGAGATCAACCTGGTCAACGATTTCCTGCCGGACATGGTCAAGCGCTACCCGCGACTGACGCTGCCCATCGGACTGATCTATGGCGCGCAAGACAAGGTGTTGAACTTCCGCAAACACGGCCAGGCCCTGGCCAGCCTGGTGCCGGGCCTGAAGCTGCAGTTGGTGGAAGGGCGTGGGCATATGCTGCCGATTACCGCTACAGAGCGTGTGGCGGCCGTGGTCGAGCAGGTGGCCAAGCGTGTCCGGCCCCCGGAAAGCGCCACGGTGGTGCATCCGTCGTTTGCCGTGGTGAGTAAATAGTTGTGCGACTGAACTCACGGTTCGACCCCGTCAATGCTTGCCCTAGACACCTGACCAATCGGCTGAAAAAGAGACTGCCCGGTCACGTTCATAAGGGTTCAAGAATTTAGTTGACGACCTAACGATTCCGCGCTATTTATTTAAAAAAATATTTCAATGTCTAATTTGAAATAATTTTTGAAATGCCTAAGAGCGAATAAAATAATGAAAAAAACGCCTTTTATCGCATGGTTGAATTCTCGGAGCAGTCATCGCTCCGTGTACCTGTTCAGTGTTGATTTTTGCTCCCTGCCTACCTGCCTCGTACGGAGGTTGCCATGAATCAGACCCTGGCCGCCCCGAACGTCTGGACCGACGCCAAGCGCCACCTGTGGTGGCTCGGCATCATGCCCCTGGCAACCCCCTTGCTCTCAGGCGCCCTGGCCATCACCACCGGTGTGCAACAACTGTGGTGGGTTGGCGTTCTGGTGATCTTCGGCCTGATCCCATTGATCGACGGCCTGCTGGGTGAAGACGTCAGCAACCCGCCGGAATCCGCCGTCAGCAACCTCGAATCCCAAAGCTACTACCGCTGGATCGTCTACACCGGCGTGCTGTTTGTCATCGCCTCGGTGCTGGTCACCGGGTGGCTGGCGGCAGGCGGGATCGACTGGATCATCAGCGGCGGTCTGCTGCACGCCACCGCTGCGCTGGACCCGTCGAGCTGGCTGGCTAAAACTGCCGCATACATCACGGCCCGCACCCAACTGCACGGCGAAATCAGCTGGTTCACCTACCTGGGCATGGCGATGTCCACTGGCGCCGCCACCGGCATCGCCATCAACACCGCCCATGAGCTGGGGCACAAACCGCGCCTGCTGGAAGTCATCCTGGCCAAGATCACCCTGGCACCGACCTTCTACGGGCACTTCTATACCGAACACAACCGTGGCCACCACGTACGCGTTGCCACCCCGGAAGATCCGGCCAGTTCGCGGTTGGGGGAGAGCTTCTGGGCCTTCCTGCCGCGCTCGGTCTGGTTCAGCGCCCGCTCGGCATGGAACCTGGAACGTGAACGCCTGCGCAAACTCGGCCTGCCGGCCTGGCACTGGAAGAACGCCGTGCTCAGCGCCTGGATGTACAGCGTGGTGTTGTGGGGCGCGATGATCGCCTGGCTCGGTGCGGCAGTGATTCCGTTCCTGATCATCCAGGGCATCTACGGCTTCTCGCTGCTGGAAGTGGTGAACTACGTTGAACACTACGGCCTGAAGCGCCAGAAGTTGCCGAACGGGCGTTATGAACGCTGCTCGCCCCGGCATTCGTGGAACAGCAATCGGATTGTGACCAATATCTTTCTGTTCCAACTGCAGCGGCACTCCGACCATCACGCCAATCCAACCAGAAGTTATCAATCCCTGCGTCACTTTGATGAATCGCCGCAACTGCCATACGGCTATGCCAGCATGATTGTCTGGGCTTACGTGCCGTACTTGTGGCGACGACGCATGGACCACCGAGTCCTTAATCATTATGCCGGGGATATTACCCTGACCAATCTTCAACCTTCACAACGTTTGAAGTACATGGAGAAGTACAGCAACACCACCAAACCCTTCTAACGTAAGCGGTCAGTCGTAGGACGTACTCGGGATCTGTGTATCGCGCAGGTTTTCATCGCCCAGGCTTTACCGGTTTCGAGTACGGCTTAGTTGCAAGAAAGTTGTTTGACCCGAACAAAAATAAAATTAAGGGAAGGACGTACACCATGCAAAATCCTGCCAAGTTCACCACGCACATTGTATTGGCCGCCCTGGGCCTGATCGTTTACCACCAGGCCCAGGCCGCCCGTATCGAACCCGCCGGCAGCGCGTTTACTGCTCAGGGCCCCATCAGCTTTTCCAAGGGCGCGCTGATCAGCGCGGACTGCACCATCAAGGTCGCCGGCAAGGTGGCGGCGGATGGCTCGTCTGTGAACGTCGATAAAGTCGAGTTCGACGGCGGCCTCAAGTGCAGCCGGGTGGAAGCGATCAACTTGCCGTGGGTATTGGTGGCGAAAGATACCAAGAGCGGCTCGATGTCGAAGATCGCCGTGGATGTGCACGCCTTTGGCTTGGGCGGAAAATGCGGGCCTTCTACCGCCGATGGCACGTGGGATAACGCCACGGGCAAGTTAGAGGCTGCCAATGTGCCTATCGGCGAAGACTGCACGATTAAAACGGTGTCGATCAAGATGCCGCCGACTTTCAAAGTTGTTGAGTAACAGTTAGGCGTTGTAGCGGTAATTGAATTGAAATTTGGCTGGAAAGGGAAGTTCTGCAGATTCACCGTGACCTCTCGATCATGGCCATTACCCCTGGCGAAACGACTCGCCATAACATGTGAGGAAAAACAATGAAAAGCTTGAAAACCCTCGTTTGTGCAACTTCTTTCGCAATGTGCTTCGGCGCAGCTTCCATGGCAAGTGCGGCCTCCATCTCACCGGATGGTCCGTTCTCGACCAGCGCCGGCACCATCGTCGTGAAGTCGCCTTCGTCCTTCGGTGCCGCCGTGACCTGCGGCATCACCTTTACCGGCAACGTTAGCGGTGGCGTGGCCTCGATCAACGGTGCATCCCTGACCGGTGGCGGTCTGTGTGGCCTGCCAACGCTGACCAACCTGCCTTGGGTACTGACGGCTGCAACGGGTACCACGGGTAGCGTCACCAACGTCGGCTACAAGATCACCTCGATCCCGGCCACCAACTGCGGCCCAACCACCATCGCTGTGACCTGGACGCCAGGCACCAAAACGCTGTCGGCAGCCAATCAGGCGCTGACCGGCAACTGCACCGTGGTTTCGCTGAGTGTTGTTGCCCCAACGCTGACCGTTAACCCGTAAGCGCGACTCCGTAAAGGGCTGATCACCCCGTTCAAAGACCGGTGCCTCGTGTGAGGCACCGGTTGGGGAAACCACCGGTGGAGCCGGTTGGATACTTTCAAGCCCCGATGACCTGTGGTCTGAGTCCGTCGGGGAGAACAGGACCCACGTGTTGAGCGCAACCCGTCAAGCCATGAATGGCCACTGCACCCTGGTGTCGTTGAACGCCACGCTGACCGGTTCGCTCACCCGCAATCCCTGAATACCGATACACCGTTCCAGGACAGGCGTTCTTTGAAAGACGTTCTGTGGTTATACGACCCACCGGCAGGGGCCGGGTGTAAATAATAATAAGGAGTGCCGCATGAACAATAAGAAACAACACGCTCACACGTTACTGGGACTGGCCCTGTTGGGGGGCTTGATGACCGCGGGGCAAGTCCAGGCGGGTGGGTTCTCCACACCGACCTACGGCGCGCCTGGATGGGGTCGTGCGTTTGGTGGCGGTTCACTGTTCAAAAATGACCCCAGTGCCGCGTACAACAACCCGGCAGCCATGGCCTTTATAGATTCAACCATCGCGCAACAGACCGTTGACTACGCTCGGGTCAAGATCAAATACAGCGGCCAGGCCTATGACTACGCGGGCAACCCGGTGACCAATACGCCCGTACTGGATGACCTGGGCAATACAGGCGACCCGGCCCTTAACAATAATAATGGCGGGCAAGGCGGCTTCACTGCTTGGCTGCCAACCGGCTTTCTGGTGATTCCCATGGGCGACCGTTTCGCCTTTGGTCTCAGCCAAGTCGTACCGCAGGGTATGAAAACCACCTGGAACGAAGATTCAAAACTGCGGGATTTCGCGGTCGATACCAAAATCGAGACCATTGGTCTGACCGGCTCCCTGTCGTTCAAGGTGAATGATCAGTTCTCGGTCGGTGGTGGTGCCATCGTCCAGCGCAGTCAAGGGTTTGTTAGCCAGAACATTGATTTGCTGGCCGCTGCGGATGTTTCTCCTGGGCTGGGAGGCTCAGGGTTCCCCACGGGGCTGGGGCATTCCTTGATGCGTGTGAAAGTCGATAACATCTCTGTGGGCTGGTTTGGTGGCGTGGTTTGGAAGCCGACGCTGCAAGACACACTTGGCTTGAACTATCACGCCAAGATCAAAAACAAGATGACCGGCAAATACAATATCTACACCGATGCCATCGGCCGTAACGCGATGACCAATCCGATCGGTCCAAACGGCGAAACCCTGGTTGAAATCGCCTACCCGGGTCTCAAGCTGTTCCCGGACGGTGCCCACGCCAGTACCCAACTGGATATCCCGGCGACCGCGTCGATTGACTGGGTTCACCAGTTCAACGACCGCTGGACGTTGGGGGTGAGTGCCACCTGGACTGAATGGTCTTCCTTCCAGGACCTGACGCTCAAGTCCCAAGGCACCACCATTGTTGCCATTCCCTACAACTACAAAAACGCCTGGATGACCTCGATTGGCGGCGACTACAAAGCCACCGACGAACTCACCCTGCGCGCTGGTGTGGCTTACGACCAGACACCTACCCGCAACTCCACCCGGGACCCGCGAATTCCGGACGGTGACCGTTACTTCCTGGCCTTTGGTGCCGGTTATGACATCAAGGCGGTTCCTGGCCTGTCGGTGGATGCCGCGTACTCGCACCAATTCGTGCAGAAGGTCAACCTGAAGACCAAGAACGTTGATCGTCTCGGTGGGGCGCAGTTGGATGGCGAGGCTGAATCCTCAGGGGATGTGGTCAGCTTGTCGGCAACCTATAAGTTCTAAGGTTGTCGAGGGCAGTCGTGGAGAAGGGCAGCCAGCGCATCTTGCTGCCCGGCTCCACGCTGTCGTCCGATTTCGATTCCTTGCGCTTAACCTGCAAGGCTGACTTTGTTCAGCCGCTATTTTTTCGTCCAAGCATTAAATAAAAATTTCAAAACAAAATTTGAATTTATCTTTTCAAGTTTGTAGTGTGGCTTTACGTCACAGGTCATTCCGATCTGCCCGGGCGTTTGCCGTACCCTGAATTGAGTAGAGGTATCCCCATGGTTATCTGGTTATTGGCGGGACTCGCAGCAGCGATTGCCCTGGCATATCGACAAGCCGCTGCCACCTTCTGGCTGGGTGCCGGCCTGGTCTGGCTGGTGGTCGGTTACCTGTTCAGCGTGGTGGCCGGTTTCGGCGCCAGCGTGGTGGCGTTGCTGGTGGTATTGCCCGCGTTGCTACTGACGATCAAACCCCTGCGCCGCGCGCTGTTGACCAGCAAGGCCCTGGGCCGTTTCCGCAGCATCATGCCGGCGATGTCCGACACCGAGCGCGCTGCTATCGAATCCGGCACCGTGTGGTGGGACGCCGAGCTGTTCAGCGGCAAACCGCGCTGGGAGCGCCTGCTGCAAGCCGCACCGGCCAGCCTCAGCGCTGAAGAACAGGCCTTTCTCGACAACGAAGTGGAGACCCTGTGCGACATGTCCAACGACTGGGAAACCACCCAGGTCTGGCAAGACATGTCCCCCGAAGGCTGGCAGTACACCAAGGATGCCGGCTTCCTCGGCATGATCATTCCCAAGCAATACGGCGGCAAAGGCTTCTCCCACTATGCGCATTCGCAAGTGGTAATGAAGCTCTCGACCCGTTGCTCGGCGGCGGCGATTTCGGTGATGGTGCCCAACTCCCTGGGCCCGGCAGAACTGCTGCTGCACTACGGCACCGACGCCCAGCGCAACTATTACCTGCCACGCCTGGCCCGTGGCGAAGACATCCCGTGTTTCGCCCTGACCAGCCCGTATGCCGGCTCTGACGCCGGGGCAATTCCAGACCTGGGCATCGTCTGCAAAGGCCTGCACGAAGGTGAGGAAGTGCTGGGTTTCCGCGTGACCTGGGACAAGCGCTACATCACCCTCGGCCCAATCGCCACCGTGCTCGGCCTGGCATTTCGTGCTGAAGATCCTGAGGGTTTGCTCGGCCAGCCCGGCTCCCTGGGCATCACCTGTGCGTTGATCCCGACCACCCATCCGGGCGTGAACAGCGGCCGGCGTCACTGGCCACTCAACGCCGTGTTCCAGAACGGCCCAACCACCGGCAAGGATGTATTTATTCCGCTGGAATGGGTAATCGGTGGCCGCGAACAAGTCGGCAATGGCTGGCGCATGTTGATGGAATGCCTGGCGGCTGGCCGGGCGATTTCGCTGCCGTCGGCCAACGTCGGCCTGGGCAAGGTGGCCGTACGCGGTACCACCGCTTATGCGGCGATGCGCAAACAATTTGGCCTGCCTATCGGCAAGTTCGAAGGCGTGCAAGCGCCCCTGGCACGCATGGCCGGGCATCTGTATGCCTGCGACGCAGTGCGCAAGGTCTCGGTGGCGTCACTGGATGCCGGTGAAAAGCCTTCGGTGATCTCGGCCATCGCCAAATACCATGTCACCGAGCGGGCGCGGATCATCGTCAACGACGGCATGGACATTGTGGCCGGCAAGGGCATCTGCATGGGGCCCAACAACTTTCTCGCCCGGGCTTACCAGCAAAGCCCCATCGCCATCACGGTGGAAGGCGCGAACATAATGACCCGCTGCCTGATCATCTACGGCCAGGGCCTGATTCGTTGCCATCCCTATGTGTTCCGCGAGATGGAAGCGGCGCGCAACACCGACCGGCGCAAGGCCCTGGTGGATTTCGACAGCGCGATGTTCGGGCATCTGAGCTTTGTGCTGGCCAATACCGTACGTGCAGCGGTGCATTCGCTGACGGGCGGGCGGTTGATTTCCGTGCCCGGCAAAACCGATCCCGCGCTGGCGTCCTACTACCGCCAGGCCAATCGGTTGTCGGTGGTACTGGCGTTGATCTCGGACATTTCCATGGGCGTGCTGGGCGGTGCCCTCAAGCGCAAGGAAAGTATCACCGGGCGGCTGGGAGACATTCTGTCCCAGCTGTACATCCTGTCCTGCGTGCTCAAGCGCTTTGAAGATGATGGCCGGCCCCAGGCAGATTTGCCGCTGGTGCATTGGGCGGCCCAGGACGCGTTGCTGCGTGCCCATGAAGCCCTGGCTGAAGTGCTCGACAACTATCCGTCGAAAGCCGCAGCGGCGGTGGTGCGTGGCTTGACCTTCCCGTTTGGCATTCCCCTGCGCAAACCGTCGGATCGCCTGCTGGCGCAAGTGGCGGAGCTGGTGCAAGTGCCGGGGGAAACCCGCGACCGCTTGCTGGGCAATTCCTACATTCCGCGTCCGGAAATCGACAAGCTCGCGTATGGCGAACTGGGCTTCCGTCTGTTGCCACAAGTGGAACTGATCGAGGCGCGGCTCAAGGGTGCGATCAAGCAAGGCCTGATCGAACCGATGCCGATTTCCGGTGTGGCGTTTACGCCGTGGCGAGTCAAGGCACGGGCGCTGGACCTGATCAGCGACGACGAAGACAGCTTGCTGGCGCGCTATGTGGAATACGGCGATCACGCGATCCAGGTGGACGATTTTCCGCAGGACTTCGGCTTGCTGGAAGCCTTGCAACAGCGCCAACAGGCACTGGAACAGGCCGCCAAACCGACCGCCAAACGCCGCGCCAACCAAAGCGAAAACGCGCCGGTCAACTGACCCACTGTAGGAGCGAGCTTGCTCGCGAAGGTCGTTAACGATAACGCGGGAAACCTGACACCCAACGGCGCTCTTCGGTTTTTCGCGAGCAAGCTCGCTCCTACAGAGAATTACGACAGGATCCTTTTATGAGTGACAGCTACCTCTCGTTCGTCAATTCGCCTTGGGGCCGCTGGCTGGCCCGAACCGCGGGCCTGCCGCAACCCCTGGCATTGCAACGCCATCGCAGCGGCCAACACGGCCTGGCCAACCCGGTGATCGTCGCCGGGGCAGGGCGCCTGACTGCTGAGATCCAGCGCATCTTCAGCGCCACCGACACGGTGCCCGCCACCGCCGCGACCCTCAAGGCGCCCTCTACGGTCAAAGTCCAGGGCGCGGTGTTCGACGCCAGCGACATCGCCGACCTCAAGCAACTGGACGAGCTCTACGCATTCTTCCACGCCAATGCCAAGCGCCTGGGCCAACACGCCCGAGTGGTGGTGCTCGGTACCGCGCCGGAGTTGTGCAAGGACTTGCCCCAGGCCATCGCCCAACGCGCCCTCGAAGGCCTGGTGCGCTCACTGGCCAAGGAGCTGCGCCGGGCAATCACCGTGCAGTTGATCTACGTCGCCCCGGGTGCCGAAGGCGCGCTGGAAAGCAGCCTGCGGTTCTTCCTGTCGCGGCGCTCGGCCTATGTCTCGGGGCAGGTGGTGCGCCTTGAGAAACCAGTCGACACCCAAGCCGACATCAACTGGGACAAACCTCTCAGCGGCCGCCGTGCCTTGGTCACCGGCGCGTCCCGTGGCATTGGCCTGGCAATCGCCCAGGTGCTGGCCCGTGACGGCGCGCAGGTGGTCTGCGTGGATGTGCCCCAGGCCCAGGAATCCCTGCAACAGGCGGCCAGCAGTGTCGGTGGCAGCGCACTGGCGCTGGACATCACCGCCACCGACGCCGCGCAGCAACTGCAAGCCCATATAAGCCAACACGGCGCATTCGACGTGGTGGTGCACAACGCCGGGATCACCCGCGACAAGACCATCGCCAAGATGACCGAAGCGGCGTGGCGCAGCGTACTGGCGGTGAACCTGGAAGCGCCGCTGCACCTGAGTACCGCATTGCTGGAAAACCAGGGCCTGAACCCCGGTGGGCGGATCGTGTGTGTCTCGTCGATTTCCGGCATTGCGGGCAACCTCGGGCAAAGCAACTACGCCACGTCCAAAGCCGGTGTGATCGGTCTGGTGCAAGGTCTGGCACCTCAGGCGGCGGCGCAGCAAGTGACCGTGAATGCGGTGGCTCCCGGTTTTATCGAAACCCAGATGACCGCGAAGATCCCGCTGATGATTCGCGAAGCGGGGCGGCGGATGAATTCCATGTCTCAGGGCGGGCAACCCATCGACGTGGCAGAAACCATTGCCTGGCTGGCGCATCCGGCTTCCGGCGGGGTCAATGGCCAGGTGGTGCGGGTCTGCGGCCAAAGCCTGTTGGGAGCCTGACCTATGGACTATGTAACGCAGATTATTGACCCGCCGCCATCACGCTCGCGGCTGTTGCTGGACGGGGTATTGGCCCTGCGCAAACCCAAGGTGGAAGGTACGCCGACGTTACCGAAAGACCGCTTGGTACGGTCGGCCGTTGAGCTGTCTGCCCAGGGGATTGCGGCCTACGGTCGGGCCTGCGGTTTCCGCCGTGAGCAAGGCGTGCCGCTGTCCTATCCCCATGTGCTGGCGTTCCCGCTGCACCTGATGCTGCTGACCCGGCCGAGCTTCCCGTACCCGGCCAGCGGCATGGTGCATTTGGCCAATCGCATCCGTCAGCATCAACGCCTGGACGCGGGCCAGGCCCTGCGGCTGGAGGTGTATTGCGAGCGCTGGGTCGCCCATCCCAAGGGCCAGGCCCTTAGCATCGCCACCCGCGCCTACAGTGCGGGTACCCTGGTGTGGGAGAGCGACAGCCTGTACCTGCGCCGTGACGTAAAAGACCCGGTCGGCGAACCGTGGAACGACGTGCTGCCGTTGCAAGAGGAAGGTTTGCTGCGCACCCAACGTTGGGTGCTGCCGGCCGATCTCGGGCGGCGTTTCGCCAAGGTCTCGGGGGATTTCAATCCGATTCATACCTCGGTGATCGGCGCCAAACTCTTCGGCTTTCGCCGGGCCATCGCCCACGGCATGTGGACCCTTGGCCGCGCACTGGCCGCCCAGCAACCTCCGGGTGGACTGGAGCAGGCCGAAGCCCACTGCGACTTCAAGTTGCCGATCTTCCTGCCCGGCCAGGTCGCCTTGTGGAACGTCCCGCCAACCGGCGCGCGTCGTGAGTTTGAAGTGCGCAATTTCGCCGGTGACAAACCCCATATGCGTGGGCTGTTTATCTGGAATGAGAACCCTCGATGAGTGACTACAGCTTCAACCCGGCCCCGACCCGCCGCGTGGCGATTATCGGCGGCAACCGTATTCCGTTCGCTCGTTCCAATACCGTGTATGCCCATGACAGCAACCAGGATTTGCTGGTCGCTGCCCTGCAAGGCCTGGTGGATCGCTACAACCTTCACGGCCTGCGCCTGGGCGAGTTTGCCGCCGGTGCGGTGATCAAGCATTCCCGGGATTTCAACCTGGCCCGGGAAAGCCTGCTGTCCACCACGCTGTCTCCGGAAACCCCGGCGTACGACCTGCAACAAGCCTGTGGCACCGGCCTGGAGGCCGCGTTGCTGGTGGCGAACAAGATCGCCCTTGGGCAGATCGAAGTGGGCATTGCCGGTGGTTCCGACACGACGTCCGATGCGCCCATCGGCATCAACGAGTCCCTGCGCCGCACGTTGCTTTCAGCCAACCGCGCCAAGGGTACCGGCGCCAAGTTGAAGGCACTGATGAGCGTGCGCCCGTCGATGTTCTTCAAGCCGCTGTTGCCACGCAATGGCGAGCCGCGCACTGGCCTGTCCATGGGTGAACACTGTGAAGAAATGGCCAAGCGTTGGCAGATCAAGCGCCTGGCCCAGGACGAACTGACGCTCACCAGCCACCAGCGGCTGGACGCGGCGTACAAGCAGGGTTTCTTCGATGATTTGATCAGCCCGTATCGCGGCCTGGCCCGGGACAACAACCTGCGGGCCGACACCAGCCTGGAGAAACTCGCCGGCCTGTCCCCGGCCTACGACCGCCAGAACGGCACACTCACCGCCGGCAACTCCACGCCCCTGACCGATGGCGCCTCAGTGGTGTTGCTGGCCAGCGAGGAATGGGCCGCCGAACGCGGCTTGCCGGTTTTGGCCTATTTGAGAACCGGCGAAACCGCAGCGGTGAATTTCGTCGACGGCACCGAAGGCCTGCTGATGGCCCCGGCCTACGCCGTGCCACGCATGCTCAAGCGCGAAGGCCTGACGTTTGCCGACTTCGACCTGTTCGAGATCCATGAAGCCTTCGCCGCCCAGGTGCTGTGCACCCTCAAGGCCTGGGAAGACCCGGACTACTGCCGCGACCGCCTGGGCCTCGACGCGCCGCTGGGCAGCATCGACCGCGCCAAAATGAACGTCAACGGCGGCTCCCTCGGCTGCGGTCACCCGTTCGCTGCCACTGGCGGCCGGCAGCTCGCAGCACTGGCCAAGGCTATTCACCAGCGGGGCGGCGGCCGAGGCTTGATTTCGATCTGCGCGGCGGGCGGGCTGGGCATTACCGCTATCGTCGAAAAGTAGTTCCCACCATAAAAACAACAAGGAGACTGCCATGAACGCTGTAAGCCTGGAACAGACCGAACGCCTCTGGTTGAACGCTTACCTGCCCGGCGTACCGGCAGACATTGATGCAGGCATCGAGGAATACCCGTCGTTGCGCGAGGTGTTCCTGGAACACCTGCACAAATTTCGCGAGCGCGTGGCCTACGTCAGCATCGGCACCGAGATGACCTACGCCGACTGGGAAGTACAGGGCATCGCCTTTGCCGCGTGGCTGCAAGCCCAGGGCGTGAAGAAGGGCGATCGAGTGGCGCTGATGATGCCCAACTGCTTGCAATACCCGATCTGCCTGCTGGGCACGATCCTCGCGGGCGCCGTGGTGGTCAACGTCAACCCGCTCTACACCGCCCGGGAGCTGCAGCATTTGCTCAAGGACAGCGGAGCGGAGACCCTTGTGATCTTCGAAAACTTCGCCCACACCTTAGAGAAGGTGGTCGCGGCCAGCACCGTCAAACGTGTGGTGATTGCCGCCATCGGCGATTTGCTTGGCACCTTCAAGGGCGCGGCGATGAACTTCATCCTGCGCAGCGTGCAGAAGCAGGTTCCGCGCTTCAACCTGCCGGGGGCGGTGCGCTTCAACAAGGTGCTGAAGCAGGGACGCGGGCAGACCCATCTCGCGGTGCCGATGAATCGCGAAGACCTGGCCTTCCTGCAATACACCGGCGGCACCACCGGCGATGCCAAGGGCGTGATGCTCAGCCATCGCAATATTATCGCCAACCTGTTGCAGGCCAAGGCGTGGGTCGGTGATCAACTCGACCAGAACCAGCAGGAAACCAACGTCACGCTGCTGCCGCTCTACCACATCTTTTCCCTGACGGTGAACTGCCTGATGTTCATGTGCCTGGGCGGGCGCAACATCCTGATCGCCAACCCGCGGGACGTGAAACGGGTGCAGATGATCCTGCGCAAGGAGCGTTTCAACGGGATTGCCGGGGTGAACACGCTGTTCAATGGCCTGCTGGAAAACAAGGAGTTCTGCGCCCGGGACTTTTCCGATTTGCGCATGGTGATTGCCGGCGGCATGGCCACCCACACCGCCGTGGCCAAGCGCTGGAAGGAAGTCACCGGCTTGCCGATCATCGAAGGCTACGGCCTCACCGAGTGCTCGCCGGTAGTGAGCATCAGCCCCATCGACATCTCACGCATGCGCGAGATGGAATTCACCGGCAGCATCGGCGTGCCGCTGCCGTCGACCTGGGTGCGGTTTGTTCGTGAAGATGGTGAACTGGCGGAGCTGGGCGAGCAGGGCGAACTCCAAGTACGCGGGCCGCAGGTGATGCAGGGTTACTGGAAGCGCCCGACGGAAACGGCCGAGGTGCTGGATGCCGAAGGGTGGCTGTCCACCGGCGATATCGGGGTGATGAATGAGCAGGGCTTCATCCGCCTGGTGGACCGCAAGAAAGACATGATCCTGGTGTCCGGGTTTAACGTGTACCCCAACGAGATCGAAGACGTGGTGGCGCTGCATCCCGGCGTGGCGGAAGTGGCGGCGATCGGGGTGGAGGATGGGGTGACCGGCGAGCGGGTGAAAATCATCGTGGTGCGCAAGGACCAAAGCTTGACCCAGGAGCAGATTCTGGCGCATTGCCGGGAATATTTGACGGGGTACAAGGTGCCGCGGTTCGTGGAGTTTCGTACGCAAGAGTTGCCCAAGACGACGGTGGGCAAGGTGCTGCGCCGGGCACTGCGCTAAATGTAGGAGCTGGCTTGCCAGCGATGACGGTGTGTCAGCCTGTACATCTGGCACTGATCCACCGCCATCGCAGGCAAGCCAGCTCCTACATGATCGCCGTCAGTCGTCGAATCCCACCTGCTCATGTATCTCATCGACCTTCAATTCCAGCCGATACGCCACGGCAATAAACAATGCCTGGCACAGGCACAGCGTCGCGCTCAGTGACCTGAACGCAAACGACGAGCCTTCATTCACCAGCAACACCGTGCTCGCCCGCTTGGCCAGGGGCGACAGGTTGCTGTCGGTGATAATCAGCGTCTTGGCCTGATGGTGCTGGGCAATCCGCAGGCAGTGCTGGGTTTCCTTGCCGTAGGGCGTAAAGCTGATGGCAATCACCAGGTCATTCGCCCGTACGCTGCGCATCTGCTCGCGGTAGCTGCCGCCCAACCCCGACACCAGGTGAATGCGCTTGTTGGTGTGCTGCAGGTTGTACACCAGGTAATCCGCCACGGCGAACGAGCGGCGCACGCCCACCACGTAGATATTGTCGGCATTCACCACCAGGTCCACGGCCTTGTCGAAGGCCACGTCATCCAGTTCCAGCCCCAGGCGTTCGATCCCCGACAGCGTGGCATTCACGCACTCACGCGCCAGATCGCCGCCGCTGGCTTTCTGTGACTTGTTGGCGATCATGCTGCGGATGCGCTGCTGGTAGTTCTGCACCGGCGTGGTCTTGTGGGTGTAGGCCTCGCGGAACAACGCCTGCATCTCACTGAAGCCACTGAACCCGAAACGCTGGGAAAACCGCACGATGGCCGACGGGTGCACTTCGCATTCCCGGGCAATGTCGCTGATGCGGTCGACCATGATCCGGTCGCTCTGCTGGCTCATGTAGCTGGCGATGCGCTTGAGCTGGCGCGGCAGGCTCTCGTACTCATCGGTGATCAGCTGCAACAACCGCTCGGCGTTCAGCGGCGGGCTGGCGAGTGCGTCTTCCGGGGCGCTCTGGGACATAGGGAATCCTTCTGGCTTGTTCTTATAGGGCGCGTTGAGTCGCCCCAGACAATAAGTCGATGTGCGCAAGTCTACAGGGTAGGCGCAAAAAAATACCTCGGCATCCTGGCCCTCGGTGCAGCTGAAACGATGCACCGTGGCTGGAACACGCCAATGGTGGCTTATTGGAAAATATATTCCACAAAAAATATTTATAGAATAAATATTGATTGGCGTCGCCAGACGTTCTAGTCTGCTTGCACCAAGAGCGTATGCCGCCACCACGACGGCACA
Organism: Pseudomonas sp. AN3A02; assembly: GCF_011765255.1. NCBI lineage: Bacteria > Pseudomonadati > Pseudomonadota > Gammaproteobacteria > Pseudomonadales > Pseudomonadaceae > Pseudomonas > Pseudomonas sp. AN3A02. The sequence goes on along the minus strand of NZ_JAARNI010000002.1, from coordinate 839,967 downwards.
CGCAGGCTGATAAAAATAACAGGAGCCAGCATGGGCCAGACTCGTTTTGCCAGTGGGCGTCAATTGGATCTGATTTGCCTGGGACGCCTGGGCGTCGACCTTTACGCACAACAAGTGGGTGCACGGCTGGAGGATGTCTCAAGCTTCGCCAAGTACCTCGGCGGTTCCTCCGCCAACATCGCGTTCGGCACCGCGCGGCTGGGGCTCAAGTCGGCGATGTTGAGCCGGGTAGGGGACGACCATATGGGGCGTTTCCTGCTGGAGTCCCTGGCCCGTGAAGGTTGCGATGTCAGCGGCATCAAGGTCGACCCGGAACGCCTCACCGCCCTGGTGCTGCTGGGCCTCAAGGACCGCGAAACCTTCCCCCTGGTGTTCTATCGCGAGAACTGCGCCGACATGGCCCTGCGCGCGGAAGACATCAGCGAAGCGTTCATCGCTTCCAGCAAGGCGCTGCTGATCACCGGCACGCACTTCTCCACCGACGGCGTGTACAAGGCCAGCGTCCAGGCCCTGGACTACGCCGAGAAACACAACGTCAAACGCGTGCTCGACATCGACTACCGCCCGGTACTCTGGGGCCTGGCCGGTAAGGCCGACGGTGAGACCCGTTTTGTCGCCGACCAGAATGTCAGCCAGCATGTGCAAAAAATCCTCCCGCGTTTTGACCTGATCGTCGGCACCGAAGAAGAATTCCTGATTGCCGGTGGCAGTGAAGATTTGCTCACTGCACTGCGCACGGTGCGTGGCCTGACTTGCGCAACCCTGGTGGTCAAGCTTGGCCCGCAGGGCTGCACGGTGATCCACGGCGACATCCCGGCCCGCCTCGAAGATGGCGCGATCTACCCTGGCGTACGGGTGGAAGTGCTCAACGTCCTGGGCGCCGGTGATGCCTTTATGTCCGGCTTCCTCAGTGGCTGGCTTGAAGACGCCAGCGACGAGCGCTGCTCCCAGCTGGCCAATGCCTGCGGCGGCCTGGTGGTGTCGCGCCATGCCTGCGCACCGGCGATGCCGACCCGCGCCGAACTCGATTACCTGTTCAACAGCCCGGTGCCGATTACCCGTCCAGACCAGGACGCGGTGCTGCAACGCCTGCACCGGGTCAGCGTGCCGCGCAAAGCCTGGAAGCAGCTGTTTGTGTTTGCCTTCGATCATCGCTGGCAGTTGGTGGAACTGGCCCAAAAAGGCGGCCAGGACCCGGCGCGCATCAGCGCCCTCAAGCAACTGTTTATCCAGGCCGTGGAACGGGTTGAAAGCAAACTGGTGGAGCAGGGCATCGAGGCTGACGTCGGGATTCTGGCCGATCAACGCTTTGGCCAGGACGCGCTGAACGCCGCCAGCGGTCGCGGCTGGTGGATCGCCCGTCCCGTTGAAGTCCAGAACTCACGACCGCTGGCCTTTGAACACGGCCGCTCGGTGGGCAGCAACCTGATTGCCTGGCCCCAAGAGCAAATCATCAAGTGCCTGGTGCAATTCCACCCCGACGACGAGCCGCTGCTGCGCCTGGAACAGGAAGCTCAACTCAAGGCCCTGTATCAAGCGTCCCTGGTCAGCGGGCATGAGTTGCTGCTGGAAATCGTGCCGCCCAAGGATCATCCGTCCACCTATCCCGACGTGCTCTACCGCAGCCTCAAGCGCCTGTACAACCTGGGTATCTACCCAGCGTGGTGGAAGATCGAGGCGCAGTCGGCCGCAGACTGGAAAAAGCTCGACGAACTGATCCAGGAACGCGATCCCTACTGCCGGGGCGTGGTACTGCTGGGCCTGAACGCTTCCGCCGAATGCCTGGCCGATGGCTTCCAGCAAGCCAGCCAGAGCCAGACCTGCCGCGGTTTCGCCGTGGGTCGCACGATCTTCCAGGAGCCAAGCCGTGCCTGGCTGGCGGGGGAGATTGACGATGAGGGGTTGATTCAACAAGCCCAGGGCATATTTGAACAGCTGATTAATGCTTGGCGCAGCGCCCGCGGTTAATTGATTCCACTGTAGGAGCGAGCTTGCTCGCGAAGGTCGTTAACGATGACGCTGGCATTCTGGATGAACGCGGCGTCCTCAGGTTTTTCGCGAGCAAGCTCGCTCCTACAGAAAGCCCGATTTCACGTTATCTGAAAAACAATAATAGGTGCAGCCATGCCCGCTATCCGAATTGGCATCAACCCGATCTCCTGGAGCAACGACGACCTGCCGGCCCTGGGCGGCGAAACGCCGTTGAGCACAGCCCTCAGCGAAGGCAAGGACATCGGCTATGAAGGTTTCGAACTCAACGGCAAATTCCCCAAGGACGCCAAAGGCGTTGGCGATGTCTTGCGCCCGTATGACCTCGCGCTGGTCTCCGGCTGGTACTCCAGCCGCCTGGCCCGGCGCTCGGTGGCGGAAGAAATCGAAGCCATCGCCAGCCACGTCGAACTGCTTCGCGAAAACGGCGCCAGCGTGTTGGTGTACGGCGAAGTCGCCGATTCGATCCAGGGTTCGCCGGTGCGCCTGATGGAGCGCCCGCGTTTCCACAGCGAACAGGCCTGGCAGGAATACGCCGACAAACTCACCGAACTGGCGCGCTTCACCCTGTCCCAGGGCGTGCGCCTGGCGTACCACCACCATATGGGCGCCTACGTCGAATCCCCGGACGACATCGACCAACTGATGCGCCGCACCGGCCCGGAAGTCGGCCTGCTGTTCGACTCGGGCCACTGCTACATGGGCGGCGGCGAACCCATCGAGGTGCTGCGCAAGCACATCGACCGCATCTGCCACGTGCACTTCAAGGACGTGCGCAAACCGGTGGTGCAACTGGCGCGCAACCAGATGTGGAGCTTCCCGGACTGCATCGTCAACGGCACCTTCACCGTGCCCGGTGACGGTGATATCGACTTCGCCGCATTGCTGGACGTGCTGCTCGCCGCCAATTACAAGGGCTGGCTGGTGGTGGAGGCGGAACAGGATCCCGCCGTGGCGCCGAGCTACATCTATGCGAAGAAGGGCTACGACACGCTGCGCGCGCTTCTCAATGAGAGGATTGGACAATGAGCCTGTTGGTCAAAAGCAGCAAACGCGGGCAAACCATGGTCGCCCTGGAAGAAGGGCGCCTGGAATATGTGGGCTTCGCCGCCTACCGTCTGAGCCTGGGCGAAACTTTGCCCGTGACGGCCGGTGATAAAGAGCTGTGCCTGGTACTGCTCAGCGGCCGGGTGAATATCCAGGGCGAAGGCTTCAACTGGGAAAACCTCGGTGATCGCCACTCGGTCTTCGAAGATAAATCTCCCTTCGCCGCCTACCTGCCACCGGGCACCGACGCCCAGGTCACCGCGTTGAGCGACGTGCAGATCGCCGTCTGCGCCGCTCCCGGCTCAACCGATGCAGGCCTGGCGCCACGCCTGATCCGCCCCGAGCAATGCAAGCGCAGCGTACGCGGCAAGGGCGCCAACACCCGCTATGTGTGCGACATCCTGCCCGACAGCGAGCCCGCTCATTCGCTGCTGGTGGTGGAAGTGCGCACGCCCTCCGGTCACTCGTCGAGCTACCCGCCCCACAAGCACGACACCGACGACTTGCCGCACCAGAGCTTTCTCGAAGAAACCTATTACCACCAGATCAACCCGCCCCAGGGCTTTGTGTTCCAGCGGGTCTACACCGACGACCGCAGCATCGACCAGGCCATGGCCGTGGAAAACAGCGATCTGGTGGTGGTGCCCAAGGGGTATCACCCGGTCAGCGTCCCGTATGGCTACGAGTCTTACTACCTGAACGTGATGGCCGGCCCCAAGCGCGCCTGGCACTTCCATAACGACCCGCAGCACAGTTGGCTGCTGGATCTTTAAGCACTTTCGACGGAGAACAAGAACAATGAGCAACGCCCCGGTAATCGGCCATTACATCAACGGCCAGGTGCAGGACAGCGGCAGTGAGCGCTTCAGCAATGTGTTCAACCCGGCCACCGGCGAAGTCCAGGCCCGCGTCGGGTTGGCCAGCCAGAAGACCGTCGATGAAGCCGTCGCGTCGGCACTGAAAGCCTTCCCCGCGTGGTCCGAGCAATCGTCCCTGCGCCGTTCGCGGGTGCTGTTCAAGTTCAAGGAATTGCTCGACCAGCACCATGACGAATTGGCGGAAATCATCAGTCGGGAACACGGCAAAGTGTTCTCCGACGCCAAGGGCGAAGTCACTCGCGGCATCGAGATCGTCGAGTACGCCTGTGGCGCGCCTAACCTGCTGAAAACCGATTTCAGTGACAACATCGGCGGCGGCATCGACAACTGGAACCTGCGCCAGCCACTGGGCGTGTGCGCCGGCATTACCCCGTTCAACTTCCCGGTGATGGTGCCGCTGTGGATGATCCCGATCGCACTGGCCACCGGTAACTGCTTCATCCTCAAGCCGTCCGAGCGCGACCCGTCCGCCAGTTTGCTGATGGCCCGACTGTTGACCGAAGCCGGGCTGCCCGACGGTGTGTTCAACGTGGTGCAGGGCGACAAGAGCGCGGTCGACGGCCTGTTGCAGCACCCGGACATCGAGGCGATTTCGTTTGTTGGCTCCACGCCAATTGCCGAGTACATCCACCAGCAGGCCACTCAGCGCGGCAAGCGTGTGCAGGCGCTGGGCGGGGCGAAGAACCATATGATCGTGATGCCGGACGCCGACCTGGATCAGGCGGCAGACGCCTTGATCGGCGCGGCTTACGGCTCGGCCGGCGAGCGCTGCATGGCAATCTCGATTGCCGTGGTGGTGGGTGATGTCGGTGACAAGTTGATCGAAAAACTGCTGCCGCGTATCGACCAGTTGAAGGTCGGCAACGGCATGCAGAAAGACAGCGAAATGGGGCCGTTGGTCACCGCCGAGCACAAGGCCAAGGTTGAAGGTTTTATCGACCAAGGCGTGGCCCAGGGCGCGAAGCTGATCGTCGACGGTCGTGGCTTCAAGGTACCGGGCGCGGAGGGCGGCTTCTTCGTCGGCGCGACCTTGTTCGATAACGTCACCACCGAGATGAGCATCTACCAGCAAGAGATCTTCGGGCCGGTGCTGGGCATTGTGCGGGTGGCGGATTTTGCCAGCGCCGTGGCCTTGATCAACGCCCATGAGTTCGGCAACGGCGTGTCGTGTTTCACCAGCGACGGCGGCATCGCCCGCGCCTTTGCCCGCACCATCAAGGTCGGCATGGTCGGCATCAACGTGCCGATTCCGGTGCCGATGGCCTGGCATTCGTTTGGTGGCTGGAAGCGCTCGCTGTTCGGCGACCACCACGCCTACGGTGAAGAAGGCATTCGTTTCTACAGCCGCTACAAAAGCGTGATGCAACGCTGGCCTGACAGCATCGCCAAGGGCCCTGAATTCAGCATGCCAACCGCCAAGTAACTTTTTCGAGTGTGGAGCACAACAATAATGAAGTCGCCTCTACGTTTTGCCCTGAACCGCATGGTCGCCCCCAGCCTTTCCCTGCCGGACTTTATCCAGCTGGCGGTGACCCTGAAATGCGACGCCATCGAGATCCGCAACGACCTCAAGGGCATCGAGATTGAAGACGGTACTCCCCCCAGCCGCGTGCGTGAATTGTGCGCGGTGCACGGCATCACCGTGCTGTCGATCAACGCGCTGTACCCGTTCGACGTGTGGAATGACGAGCGCCGCGCCCAGGCCATCAAGTTGGCCGCCTATGCCCGCGAATGCGGTGCGCAGGCGTTGGTGATGTGCCCGTTGAACGACCGCGCCGACCCGCGCAGCGAAGCCCAGCGTGCAGCCGGTTTGCGCACGGCATTGAGCGAACTGGCGCCGATCCTGCGGGAATACGGGATTCTCGGTTTTGTCGAACCCCTGGGGTTTGAAGAATGCTCCCTGCGCCGCAAGCGCGTGGCGGTGGATGCGATCAAGGCCATCGGTGGCCTGGATGTGTTCCGCGTGGTGCATGACACGTTCCACCACCACCTGGCCAGCGAACATGAGTTCTTCCCCGAGCTGACCGGGCTGGTGCACATCTCCGGCGTGGAAGATGCCGACGCACCGCTGAACTCGATCCGCGACGGTCACCGCGTGCTGGTGGGAGAAGGCGATATCCTCGGCAATACCGCGCAGATCGACACCTTGCTCAGCACCGGCTACAGCGGTTACCTGTCGTTCGAACCGTTCGCCGAAAGCGTGCACGGCCTGGCAGATATCAAGCAGGCGTTGGGGGCGAGTATCGCCCACCTGCAGAAACGATAAGGGGCACCCCATGACCACAACCCGATTGACCATGGCCCAGGCCCTGGTGAAGTTTCTGGATAACCAGTACATCGAAGTCGATGGTGTGCAAAGCAAGTTTGTCGCCGGTATTTTCACGATTTTCGGCCACGGTAATGTGCTGGGCCTGGGCCAGGCCCTGGAGCAGGACAGCGGCGACCTGGTGGTGCATCAGGGCCGCAACGAGCAAGGCATGGCCCACGCAGCGATTGGTTTTTCCAAGCAGCACCTGCGCCGCAAGATCTACGCGTGCAGCTCTTCGGTAGGGCCGGGCGCGGCGAATATGTTGACCGCTGCGGCGACCGCGACGGCCAACCGGATTCCGCTGCTGCTGTTGCCCGGTGATGTCTACGCCAGTCGCCAGCCCGATCCGGTACTGCAACAGATCGAGCAGTTCCACGACTTGAGCATCAGCACCAACGACGCGTTTCGTGCGGTCAGCAAATACTGGGACCGCATCAACCGCCCGGAACAGCTGATGACGGCGGCGATTCACGCTATGCGCGTGCTCACCGACCCGGCGGAAACCGGCGCCGTGACCCTGGCGTTGCCGCAGGACGTGCAGGGTGAAGCCTGGGATTACCCGGATTACTTCCTGCAAAAACGCGTGCACCGTATCGACCGTCGCCCGGCGACCGAAGCGATGCTGGGGGATGCCGTGGCGGCGTTCAAGGGCAAGCGCAAGCCGCTGATCGTGTGTGGCGGCGGGGTCAAATACTCCGGCGCGAATGCCGCGCTGCAAGCCTTTGCCGAGCGCTTCGACATTCCTTTCGCGGAAACCCAGGCGGGCAAGAGTGCGGTGGTTTCAAGCCATCCGCTGAACCTCGGCGGCCTCGGTGAAACCGGCTGCCTGGCGGCGAACCTGCTGGCACCGGAGGCCGACCTGATCATTGGTATCGGCACGCGCTATACCGATTTCACCACCTCGTCGAAGTCACTGTTCAAGCATCCCGAGGTGCAGTTTCTCAACCTCAATATCAGCCCGTGCGACGCACTGAAACTCGATGGCGTGCAGTTGTTGGCGGATGCCAAGGTCGGCCTGGAAGCTCTGGCTGAAGCCTTGGGCGACTACCGTTCCAACTGGGGCGATCAACCACGGGATGCCAAGGCGCAATTGGACGTCGAGGTCGATCGCATCTACCAGGCCGAATACCAGACTGAAAACTTCGTCCCGGAAATCCATGACCACATGGACCCGGCGGTGCTGCGTGAATTCATCGAGCTGACCGGTTCCTGCCTGACCCAAAGCCGCGTACTCGGTGTGCTCAACGACACCCTGGCCGACGACGCAATCATCGTCGCCGCCGCGGGTAGCTTGCCCGGTGACTTGCAGCGCAGCTGGCGTAGCAAGGGCGTGAACACTTACCACGTCGAATATGGCTATTCGTGCATGGGTTACGAGGTCAACGCCGCGTTAGGCGTCAAGCTGGCCGAGCCGGAGCGCGAGGTGTACGCACTGGTGGGCGACGGCTCCTACATGATGCTGCACTCGGAGCTGGCCACCTCGATCCAGGAGCGGCGCAAGATCAACGTGGTGCTGCTGGACAACATGACCTTTGGCTGCATCAACAATTTGCAGATGGAACACGGCATGGACAGCTTCGGCACCGAGTTTCGCTTCCGCAATCCCGAGACCGGCAAGCTCGACGGTGGTTTTGTACCGGTGGACTTTGCCATGAGCGCGGCGGCCTATGGCTGCAAGACCTACAAGGTCAACACCGTGGAGCAGCTGCAGGCGGCGCTGGCCGATGCGCGCACGCAAACGGTGTCGACGCTGATTGATATCAAGGTCCTGCCGAAAACCATGATCCACAAATACCTGTCGTGGTGGCGAGTCGGTGTGGCGCAGGTGTCCACCAGCGAGCGCACCGACGCGGTGGCCAAACAACTCAATGAACGCTTGGCCAAGGCCCGGCAGTACTAATAACAAGAGGAGTGTTTTCATGTCTTTGAAGTTGGGTGTTATCGGTACTGGCGCCATTGGCCAGGATCACATTCGTCGTTGCAGCCAGACCTTGCTCAACAGCCAGGTAGTGGCCGTGACCGACATCAACCTTGAGCAGGCTGCCAAGGTCGTCTCGGACCTGAAACTCACCGCCGAGGTGTATCCGGACGGCCACGCGCTGATCAACTCGCCGCAAGTCGAGGCAGTGCTGGTGACCTCCTGGGGCCCGAGCCACGAAGAATTTGTTTTGGCGGCGATTGCCGCCGGCAAACCGGTGTTCTGCGAGAAGCCGCTGGCGGTGACTGCCGAAGGCTGCCGCAAGATCGTCGAGGCCGAAGTGGCCCACGGCAAGCGCCTGGTGCAGGTGGGTTTCATGCGCCCGTATGACCAGGGCTATCGCGCCTTGAAAGCCGTGATCGACAGCGGCCAGATCGGCGAGCCGTTGATGCTGCACTGCGCTCACCGCAACCCGACGGTGGGTGAGAACTACAAGACCGACATGGCGATCACCGACACCTTGATCCATGAGCTGGATGTGTTGCGCTGGTTGCTGGCCGATGACTATGTGTCGGTGCAAGTGGTGTTCCCGCGTAAATCGAGCAAGGCATTGGCCCATCTGCGTGACCCGCAGATCGTGCTGCTGGAAACCGCCAAGGGCACGCGCATCGATGTGGAAGTGTTTGTGAACTGCCAGTACGGCTACGACATTCAGTGCGAAGTGGTGGGGGAGACCGGTATTGCGAAATTGCCGGAGCCGTCCCAGGTGCAGATGCGCAGCGGGGCCAAGCTGTCCAACGCGATCCTGATGGATTGGAAAGACCGGTTTATCGCGGCGTATGACGTTGAGTTGCAGGCGTTTATCGACGGCGTAAGGGCAGGGCAAGTGGGTGGGCCGTCGGCGTGGGATGGTTTTGCGGCGGCGGTGGCGGCGGATGCGTGCATTGAGGCGCAGAACAGTGGGCAGATTGTGAAGGTGGGGCTGCCAGAGCGTCCGCATTTCTACGGCTAACCACAACCCTCACTGATGGAACGCAGTCAGTGTGGGAGCGGGCTTGCTCGCGAATGCGGTGGGTCAGTCAATGCAAATGTCGACTGAAAAACCGCCTTCGCGAGCAAGCCCGCCCCCACATTTGACCGAGTTCCTACCTCAAATTCGGGAGATCTCAAGCATGCGCATCGCCCTAGACCCCTACATGTACCGCCACCTGCCTCTCGGCCAAATGGTCGACAAGGCCGCCGAGCTCGGCTACCAGCACATCGAACTCTCGCCCCGGGAAGACTTCCTGCCTTTCTACAAGGCCGCCCGGGTCGACCGGGCGCGCATCAAGGAGTTTCGCAAGGCCCTGAGCGACGCCGGCGTGCAACTTTCATCCCTGCTGCCCATGTACCACTGGGCCGCCGCCGACGAAGGCCTGCGGGTTGCCGCCGTACGCAACTGGAAACGCGCGATCCAGATCGCCGTGGAAATGGACTGCGAGCTGGTCAACACCGAATTCACTGGCCAGTCGGACAACCCGCTGGTGTGTGAAAACCAGTTCATGCGTTCCATGGACGAGCTGATACCGGAGTTCGAACGCGAAGGCGTCAAGCTGGATATCCAGGCCCACCCGTACGACTTCTGCGAGCGCAACAACGAGTCGGTGGACATCATTCGCGGCCTAGACCGTGACTGGATCAACTACCTCTATGCCGCGCCGCACACCTTCTTCTACGACGACGGCAAGGGCGATATCGCCTCGATGCTCAAGTACGCGGGCTCCAAGCTCAGCCACTTGATCATCGCCGACACTTACAACCACCGCGCTTCGTCCAACCTGCGTTACATCGTCAACCCGCCGGGCGTGACTGCCACCGTGCACCAGCACCTGGACATCGGCCAGGGCGAGGTCAACTGGGAGGCGTTTTTCGGCACCCTGCGGGAAATCAAGTTCGACGGCATCGCCACGGTGTCGGTGTTTGCCTGGGAAGACCGGCCGGATGAATCCAACCGGATGATGCTGGAGCGGGTTACCCGCGAACTTTGCTGTTAGATCGTGGTGGCTTGCTCTGTGGCGAGGGAGCTTGCTCCCGCTGGGGGGCGAAGCGCCCCCAAAAGCTTGCGACTGCTACGCAGTCGAGCGGGAGCAAGCTCCCTCGCCACAATTAACCAAGGAGTATTTTTATGCGAATCGGACTGGTTGGATACGGCAAAGGTGGCCGTGTATTTCATGCACCCCTGATAGCCAGCCTGCCGGGGGCGACCTTTGTCGGCGTGGTGACACGGTCACCCGAACGTCGCCAGCAACTGGCGACGGATCACCCCGGAGTGAAGGCCTTCGACAGTATCGGGCAGATCACCGAAGCCGGTGTCGACGTGCTGGTGATCTCCACCACCCTCAAGGGCCGTCCGGCGCTGGTGCTGGAGGCCATTGAACACGGTGTGGCGGTGGTCAGCGACAAACCCTTCGCCAGCAATGCCGAACAGGCCCAGGCCTTGATTACCGCCGCCGAGCGGCAGGGCGTGCTGCTTAGCGTCTATCAGAATCGCCGCTGGGATTCGGACTTCCTGACCCTGCGCAAACTGATCGACGCCGGTGCCCTGGGTACCGTCACCCGCTTTGAATCCCGCGTGGAGCGCTACAACCCGGGCTCCGTGGGCAACGCCAGCGGCGGCGGATTCCTGCGGGACCTGGGCAGCCATCTGGTGGACCAGGCCATGCAGCTGTTCGGCCCGGTGGACCGGGTGTTCGCGCAGTTGCACTACACCGCCGATGAGCCCAACGTGGATCACGGCTTCTTTGTATCGCTGACCCACACCAACGGGGTGATTTCGCACCTGTGGGGCAGTGCCCTGCAAAACAGCCAGGCCCCGCGTTTTCGGGTGAACGGCACCGCCGGTTGTTATACCGTCGAAGGGCTGGACGGTCAGGAAGACGCGCTGCTGGCCGGCAAGACCCCGAAAACCGAAGGCGAGCACTGGGGCGCCGAAGAACACCGACGCTGGGGCTGGTTTGAGCAAGGTCCGGATCGTGAGCGGGTGCCGTCGGAAAAGGGCCGCTGGAATCAGTTCTACAGTCAGTTGCAAAGCGCCGTGCACGGTCATGGCGAGTTGCCGGTGAACGTCCTGGATGCGCTGGCAACCACCCGTGTACTGGACGCGGCGCGCCTGAGTTCCGAGCGTCAGCAGGTGGTGGAAATGGCGGCTGTGGAGGCTCACAGATGAAAAATAGAATAAAATTCTAAAACAGGTTGATATGGAAATTATTTTCCAATAAAGTCATTCCAGGTTGCATAAAGTACGTTCGGACCCGATTCGGGCGACTCGACAAAAACAAGATCAAAACAACCAGGTACCGTCAGATGAAAATCTTCAACGCTGTACTGCGAGTTTTACGTCCTGCCCTCAAGCCTCGCGGTCTGCCCCGCGCCCGGCCGTTTTACTTCTCCCTCCTGAATGTCCTGTGCGTCGAAAGCAAGGGTTCCCTGGTGTGCTGCATTCCGGGGGCGCCGATCGTTCGACTGCCGACCGCTTCGCTCTGAAAAACGCAACGTCCACAAAACCAACAAGAAATTGGAGACAGACCGTTCATGAAGACCCCGATCCGTTTTACCGCGCTGGCCCTTTCCATGATGCTCGCCAGTGGTTTCGCCACGGCGGCCGATATCAAGGTGGGCGTGAGCATGTCGGCGTTCGATGACACCTTCCTGACTTACCTGCGCGAGGACATGGACAAGCAAGCCAAGTCCTACCCCAAGGGTGACGGCGTGCAGTTGCAGTTCGAAGACGCCCGCGCCGACGTGGTCAAGCAACTGAGCCAGGTCGAGAACTTTATCAGCCAGAAAGTCGACGCCATCATCGTCAACCCGGTCGACACGGCGTCTACCGCCAATATCAGTAAAGCGGCCCTCGCAGCGGGCATTCCGCTGGTGTACGTCAACCGTCGTCCCGACCAGACGGATCTGCCCAAAGGCATCGTGGCCGTGACCTCCAATGACGTCGAGGCGGGTCGCCTGCAAATGCAGTACATCGCCGAAAAGCTCGGCGGCAAGGGCAAGATCGTGATCCTGTTGGGTGACCTGGCGAACAACTCCACCACCAACCGCACCAAGGGTGTTAAGGAAGTGCTGGCCAAATACCCGGACATCAAGATCGAGCAGGAACAGACCGGCATCTGGCTGCGTGACAAGGGCATGACCCTGGTCAACGACTGGCTGACCCAGGGCCGTGAATTCAACGCGGTGCTGGCCAACAACGATGAGATGGCGATCGGTGCGTCCATGGCGTTGAAGTCGGCGGGGACCAAGCCGGGCACCGTGTTGATCGCGGGGGTGGATGGCACGCCGGACGGCCTGAACGCGATTACCAAGGGTGACATGGCCGCCTCGGCGTTCCAGGATGCCAACGGCCAGGCCGTGGGCTCGGTGGAAGCGGCACGCAAGATGGCCAGGCACGAGCCGGTCGAGCAGAACGTGGTGATCCCGTTCAAGCTGATCACCCCGGACAACGTCAAAGACTTCAAGTAGCCCTTAATAACAACAATAAACCGGCAGGGCAGCCACGGCGGCCCTGCTGACGGAGTACCCGATATGTTTGCTCAAGCGACTGCTTCCCAGCCTCCCGGTATCCAGCCCCTGGTACTGGAAGAACCCTATCTGCTGGAGATCTCCAACATCAGCAAAGGCTTTCCCGGCGTCGTGGCCTTGGCCGATGTGCAACTGCGGGTGCGCCCCGGTTCGGTGCTGGCGCTGATGGGAGAGAACGGCGCGGGCAAGTCGACGCTGATGAAGATCATCGCCGGCATCTATCAGCCCGACGCTGGTGAAATCCGCCTGCGGGGCAAGCCGATTGTGTTTGAGACACCGCTGGCGGCGCAGAAAGCCGGCATCGCGATGATCCACCAGGAACTCAACCTGATGCCGCACATGAGCATCGCCGAGAACATCTGGATCGGCCGCGAACAGCTCAACGGCCTGCACATGGTCAACCACCGGGAAATGCACCGCTGCACCGCCGAACTGCTGGCGCGGCTGCGGATCAACCTAGACCCGGAAGAACACGTCGGCAACCTGAGCATCGCCGAGCGGCAGATGGTCGAGATTGCCAAGGCCGTGTCCTATGACTCAGACATCCTGATCATGGATGAGCCCACCTCGGCGATTACCGACAAGGAAGTGGCCCACCTGTTTTCGATCATTGCCGACCTTAAGTCCCAGGGCAAAGGCATCATCTACATCACCCATAAAATGAACGAAGTGTTCGCCATCGCCGATGAGGTGGCGGTGTTCCGCGATGGTGCGTACATCGGCCTGCAACGGGCCGACAGCATGGACAGCGACAGCCTGATCTCGATGATGGTGGGGCGTGAGCTGAGCCAGCTGTTCCCGGTGCGCGACAAACCCATCGGTGATCTGCTGCTGTCGGTGCGCGACCTGCGCCTGGACGGAGTATTCCAGGGCGTGTCGTTTGACCTGCACGCCGGGGAGATTCTCGGCATCGCCGGGTTGATGGGCTCCGGTCGTACCAATGTGGCCGAAACCATTTTTGGCATCACTCCAAGCTCCGGTGGCGAGATCCAGCTGGACGGCAAGACCGTGCGCATCACCGACCCACACATGGCCATTGAGAAGGGCTTCGCGCTGCTGACCGAAGACCGCAAGCTCAGTGGTCTGTTCCCGTGCCTGTCGGTCCTGGAAAACATGGAGATGGCCGTGCTGCCGCTTTACTCCGGCAACGGCTTCATCCAGCAAAAAGCCCTGCGGGCCCTGTGCGAAGACATGTGCACCAAGCTGCGGGTGAAAACCCCGTCGCTGGAGCAGTGCATCGACACCTTGTCCGGTGGCAACCAGCAAAAAGCCCTGTTGGCCCGCTGGCTGATGACCAACCCGCGGCTGCTGATCCTCGACGAACCCACTCGCGGTATCGACGTGGGGGCCAAGGCCGAGATCTACCGGCTGATTTCCTACCTGGCCAGCGAAGGCATGGCCGTGATCATGATTTCCTCGGAGCTGCCGGAGGTGTTGGGCATGAGCGACCGGGTGATGGTGATGCACGAAGGCGAACTGATGGGCACCCTGGATCGCAGCGATGCGACCCAGGAAAAAGTCATGCAACTGGCTTCCGGTATGACGGCGGTCCACTAACGAACAGACGGCGCCGGCCCGTTGCGGCCGGCGCAACGCGATAAAAAAAGGTGAGTGGTTATGAACGCGATACTGGAAAGCAAACCCGAGGAAAAGAAGCCCGCCGCGGCGCCGGTCAAGCACCGTCGACGCATGCCCACCGAGCTGAGCATCCTGCTGGTGCTGATTGGCATCGGCCTGGTGTTTGAGTTGTTCGGCTGGATCGTGCGCGACCAGAGCTTCCTGATGAACTCCCAGCGCCTGGTGTTGATGATCCTGCAAGTGTCGATCATCGGCCTGCTGGCGATTGGCGTGACCCAGGTGATCATCACCACCGGTATCGACCTGTCCTCGGGCTCGGTACTGGCCTTGTCGGCGATGATCGCCGCCAGTCTGGCGCAGACTTCCGACTTTTCCCGTGCGGTGTTTCCGTCATTGACTGACCTGCCGGTGTGGATACCGGTGGCGATGGGGCTGGGTGTGGGGCTGCTGGCGGGGGCAATCAACGGCAGCATTATCGCGGTCACCGGGATTCCACCGTTTATTGCGACCCTCGGCATGATGGTCTCGGCCCGTGGCCTGGCGCGTTACTACACCGAAGGTCAGCCGGTGAGCATGCTCTCGGATTCCTACACGGCGATCGGCCACGGCGCGATGCCGGTGGTGATCTTCCTGGTGGTGGCGGTGATATTCCATATCGCCCTGCGCTACACCAAATACGGCAAATACACCTACGCCATTGGCGGCAACATGCAGGCGGCGCGCACCTCGGGGATCAACGTCAAGCGCCACCTGATCATCGTCTACAGCATCGCCGGCTTGCTGGCCGGCCTGGCCGGTGTAGTGGCCTCGGCACGGGCTGCCACCGGGCAGGCGGGCATGGGCATGTCCTATGAGCTGGACGCGATTGCCGCAGCGGTGATCGGCGGCACCAGCCTGGCAGGCGGAGTAGGGCGCATCACCGGAACCGTGATCGGCGCGCTGATCCTCGGGGTGATGGCCAGCGGGTTTACCTTCGTCGGCGTGGATGCGTACATCCAGGACATCATCAAGGGCCTGATCATCGTGGTGGCGGTGGTGATCGACCAGTATCGCAACAAGCGCAAACTCAAGCGCTAACACGGTCCTGAAACTTACACAGATCAAATGTGGGAGCTGGCTTGCCTGCGATAGCATCAACTCGGTCAATCTTCCAGACCGAGTCGCCTGCATCGCGGGCAAGCCCGGCTCCCACATAGGCGTTTTGCCACCAACGTTTAACCGTTTGTCTTCTATATAGCTCCACAACACTGAATTTCTTGCTATAAACGCACTCCGATGACCGTTCGCCGAGCCCGTCCTGGTGCCTTTGCGGGTTATCTTGGAAAAAATGCCTGTCATTTCAGTTGCTGAGCCCTCAAGTCGGCCTTAGACTGCCGCCCCTCGTAAATTGAGTGCCGGGTGGCGCTTGAAATGGACGGCGCCTTTCCGAGACCTGCTGAGGTCGGCCGGAACGCTCCCTTATTCGCCTTAATGCACGTATTTTTTATAGAGAAATCAATGACAAAGGAAAAGTTGCTGGCCATGCCGGCGGATGACTACATGAATGCCGAGCAGCACGCTTTTTTCGAGCAGTTGTTGCAAGACATGAAAGTGGAACACCACGAGCGCATCGAGCAGAACCGCATCGCCATCGAAAGCCTGGACACCCCGGCTGACCCGGCTGACGCCGCTTCTGTCGAAGAAGAGCGCACCTGGCTGGTGAATGCCATCGACCGCGACCAGCGCATGCTGCCGCAACTTGAGCAGGCCCTGGGCCGTATCAAGGAAGACTCCTTCGGCTGGTGCGATGACAGCGGCGAGCCTATCGGCCTCAAGCGCCTGCTGATCAGCCCGACCACCAAGTACTGCATCGAAGCCCAAGAGCGCCACGAGCAAATCGACAAGCACCAGCGCCAAGCCTGATGCCGCCCGTGTAGGAGCGAGCTTGCTCGCGAAGGTCGTTAACGATAACGCGGGAAACCTGATACCCAACGGTGCTCTCAGGTTCTTCGCGAGCACGTTCGCTCCTGCATAGATTTCGCCCGTGTTACCCCCGTTTATTGATCTGCTGCAAGCCCCCCACTAAAGGCCCATGGATAATGGCTACATAGTGGCGTCTAATGCAGTCACAATAACGACAAGCAGCGGGGTAACGAACATGGCTGGAGACGGATCTCTCATGGGCGCAGCAGTGTCACCACCAGTGGTGGCGCGTCAGTTGCCCGGCTGGTTGACGCCGCTCCTGCAAAGTACCGCCCTGGTGCTGTTGCTGCTGGGCCTGGCGTTCGCCCAACTCTCGATTTACCTGTGCCTGCCGGTCGCCCTGCTGCTGATCTGGCTGCCCCGCCTGACACATCGCACCCCCAGCGTTACCGCGTCCGAAGCCACCGATGCTATCGGCGAGCTGACCCGCGACCTGTCCTACACCACCAGTCATAACGCATTGTCTGCTGCCGGCGTGGCCTATTCGGTCAAGCAACTGGCGGCCAGGCTGCAATCACAATTAGGCGCGGCGCAGCAGATCGTCAGCAGTGCCGAAGTGATGATCGGCACCGAGAAAGTCACTTCGGAACTGAGCCGCCAAGCCCTCGGCGCTGCCAGCCAGGCCCATCAACGCAGTACCGAAGGGCGTGAAGTGCTGGCGCAATCCATCACCCGCATGCACCAGCTCAGCCAGCGCGCCAACGACAGTCGCCAATTGATTGAGGCGTTAAGCCAGCGCAGCGAAGAAATCCAGCGCGTCACCCTGGTGATTCAGTCGATCGCCAGCCAGACCAACCTGTTGGCCTTGAACGCGGCGATCGAAGCGGCTCGGGCCGGTGAGCATGGTCGTGGGTTTGCGGTCGTCGCCGACGAAGTGCGTGGCCTGGCCGGACGAACCGCCACGGCTACCGATGAAGTCGGGGTGATGGTGGCGGATATCCAGCAAAGGACCGCCCAAGTGGTGGAACAGATCCGGCAATTGTCAGCGGATTTGCAATCCGGTGTAGAGCAGGTAGAGCACGCCGGGGAGCAACTGGAGAGCATCGCCACCCTTGCAGCGAATGTGGAAGGGCAGGTCAACGTGATCGCCCAAGGCACAGACACCAATCGCGCCCAACTCGACAGCCTGTTCCATGCAGTGGAGCAGATGCGCAGCGATTTGACCGTCAGTGACCAGCAGACCCAACAGCTGGCTGCCGCCGCCGTGCAAATGGAAGGGCAGGCTGAAACCATCAGCGAGCGCCTGGCCGAGGTCGGCCTGGACGACTATCACCAGCGCATCTACGACCTGGCCCGCGAAGGGGCGAGCCGGATCGCCGCGCAGTTTGAAGCCGACGTGCTGCAAAACCGCATCAGCCTCGATGACCTGTTCGACCGCAGCTACACCCCCATTCCCAACACCCGGCCGAGCAAATACCACACGCGTTTTGATGGCTATACCGATCAGGTACTGCCAGCGATCCAGGAAGCCTTATTACCTCGGCACGAGGGACTGGTGTTCGCGATTGCCTGCACGCCACAGGGTTACGTGCCGACCCACAACAAGGTGTTTTCCCAGGCGTTGACCGGTGATGCCCAGGTAGACGCGGTACAAAACCGCACCAAGCGCAAGTTTGAAGACCGTACCGGAATCCGCTGCGGCAGCCACCAGCAGGCGGTGTTGTTGCAGACCTACACTCGCGATACCGGTGAATTGATGCACGACCTGTCGGTGCCGATCACGGTCAATGGCCGACATTGGGGCGGCCTGCGCCTGGGCTACAAACCCGAGGGGCGCTGATTCAGCGGGGGATTGTTGCAGGTTATGCAAGGGAGCTATTCCGGGGATAGCTTTTTCCAACTGGAGGAAAACCGTAGCATGGCGAACATTGTTAGCCAGCTAACTAATTCTCTGGAGGCATTCCATGCAAACCAAAGTCGATGTCGCCGTGATGATTGGCAGTGGCGTACCACCCACCCTGCGCGCGCTGGGGCAAAAGGCCTGTTGGGTGGTGTTGCTTAACGGCGAGCAGCGCGGCACGGCGTTTGCCAGCCGCGATGAAGCCGAAGAGTGCAGGGCTGCCTGGGAGGCGTTGTTGCACCTGGAGCAGTCAGACAGCCTGCATTGAAAGGTTAGCGTGGCTGGTGCAGGCGCTGGTTCAGCTCATCGACCGCAATCGCCCAGACGGCGTCTTCACGCAGTTCATCCTTAAGGAATTGGGCTTGTTGCGGTGACCAGAAATCCGCGTCAATCAGCTTTACATCGTTGGGCAGGGTGTGTTCGCCGATAAAGGCGTCAATCGCCTCGGGGGACGATTCCAGTCCAAGTTGTTCAAACAAGGCTTCGAGGGTGTAAGTCGGCGCTTCCATATCGTTCTCCATGCAGGCTGATCATCGTATGCATGGGAGGTTTGAGGCGGGGCAGAGTTCGATCGGATTTTCGCGCCGGTTAATCAGGAAGTCAGCGCGCCTGAATCGACGGCGGCCTTAAGGGCTTTGGCAGCATCCTTGGCAGCCGTGTTGGCGGCGTCTACGGTTTTGAACCAGCGGTCCTTTTCTACCTGGTGGGTCGTCACGGTGGTCAGGGGAGCCTTGGCCCGCATCACAATCACGGCTTGGAACTCACCGTCTACTTCCCTGGCTTCGCCATGGATGAAAAATTCGCCAATATCAAATTCCGTCACGTATAGCCTTCCCTTGGAGGTAATTGCGCTGATGAAACCTGAACCGCAAGGGGACAAATCTCAATGGACGGACCAGTATGGCAGTTGTTACGCGCTGGCGGCGCAGTAAAGTCAACCAGATGACGAAACGCCAACCCAGGTATTCAACCTTGGGTGGCGCAGAGGATCGCTTCCAGTTGCCTGGCCAGTTCGCACGCCTCGCTATGGCCACTGCGAAAGCCCTTGATGCGTCCGCTGGGCACTTCAAGGATATGAAAGAAGTTTCTTCCGGCAGGCAACACACGGTAGAGCGCCGAATGCAGGCCACCGTCGTGGGTGTATAGGGAGTAGAATTGGCGGTCATCCATAAAAGATGAACCCGTGTTCGAGGGTGTGGCAATCGGTTGAGGTCGTTGCATAATCAGCTCCTGTCGATCGAACTTGCGGACCCGTTTGCAGTATTTCGGGTGGTTTTAACCCGTGGTGCTGTTTTAGTATTGTCGTCAGCATCTGGCGTTCGGTTCCATCCGAAGCATTAATTTCTGTGTTTGATGTCGGAAACTGCATTTTTTAAAGGGTTATTATCTGAAGTGGGTCGGCCAGTGTTCTCTGGTCGTTAAACCTGTGATCTCCTGCAACGCCTGACGACCTGCGTAAGGTGCGTCGGGCACGTCTGTACTAGTCTTGCGGCTTGGCAGAGTGATCTTCTTCAGTTTTTATCAATGAATTTGTTGTGTGATCGTGCCGTTTCGGCCGTTTTTTTGTGCTGCCCGCTTGGGCGGACAGCACCCTTTTGATGTGGGGGCGTTTCCTTGGCAGTCAGTAATCTGGATATGCACGCGTTATTCGTGCTGGGTGATTTGCGCGCAAAGTTGGTCAAGCAGTTTCAATCCCGTTTCGTCTACGTCACTGAACAGACACCTGAAGGTATCTACATCGCCGAGATCGACACCGAAGCGGCGCTGGTGGTGGACGATAAGCCGCGCCTGGAGCTCAAGGTCGGTGATCATTTCCGGGCGGCTGTATTGCCCAGTCGCGAAGGCGGCAAGTTCGAGCTGAAGTTTCGCGATATCAAGTTGACGGTGTATGGCCTGGGCGATTACGCCTTTGTGTCCACGACTGACGGCCAGGGCATTGTGTTCAAGGAAGGCCACAGTGTGATGTTGGTGTTTGCTGCCAATGAGCAATTGGTAGAAGGCTTGACCAAAACCCTGAAGGCCGTCACCGGCAAGGCCGCCAAATGGCGCAAGGGTGAGCTCGTGACCTTCAAGGCCAGCGAGTAATGAGCCAGGGTAGGGCGCAGTTTCACGAGCAGTACCTGCTCGATGCCCAAGCCAGGGCGGCGCAATTGTTTGCCCGCAAATCCGAGTTGCAGGGCGCCTGGTTAAACTGGGTCGCCGGCCAGTTGTATGAACTCAAGCCCGCCGAATTCGCCAGCATGGTGCGCCGCGAGTTGCAGCGGTTGACCAATCCGCCGTAAAAGCATGCGACATGCCATGTTCGCCGGAACCTCTACTACAGTTGAGTTGACTTAAGTATTCAGAGGCTTCGCGGTGTTACAGCAAAGCCGTTCGCTATTGCTGTAGGCATGAGGTGCAAAGCATGAAAGGAATTCGAGCGCTGTTGGCGGCCTCGCTGACGACCCTGAGTTTGTCGGCGGCGTCGCTGCCCGTATCGGCCGCCCAGGCGCCGATTCATTTTGCAGACCTGAACTGGGAAAGCGGCAGCCTGATCACCGAGGTGCTGCGGGTGATTGTCGAAAAGGGCTATGACCTGCCCACCGACACCTTGCCCGGCACCACCATTACCCTGGAAACGGCCCTGGCGAAAAACGACATCCAGGTGATCGGCGAAGAATGGGCCGGCCGTAGCCCGGTGTGGGTCAAGGCCGAGGCCGAAGGCAAAGTGGTGGGGCTCGGGGATATCGTCAAGGGCGCCACCGAAGGCTGGTGGGTGCCGGAGTACGTGGTCAAGGGCGACCCCGCCAAGGGCATCAAGCCCCTGGCGCCGGAACTGCGCAGCGTGAAGGACCTGGCGCGCTACAAGGACGTGTTCAAGGACCCCGAAGCGCCGGCCAAGGGCCGTTTCCTCAACAGCCCGATTGGCTGGACCTCGGAAGTGGTCAACAAGCAAAAGCTCAAGGCCTATGGGCTTGATGATAGCTACGTGAATTTCCGCAGTGGTTCGGGTGCCGCGCTGGACGCCGAGATTGCCTCGTCGATCCGCCGGGGCAAACCGGTGCTGTTCTATTACTGGTCACCTACGCCGCTGATGGGGCGCTACAAGCTGATCCAGCTGGAAGAGCCGCCATTTGATGCCGAGGCGTGGAAGACACTGACGGATTCGGACAATCCCGATCCGAAACCCACCCGTTCGCTGGCTTCCAAGCTGAGCATTGGTGTGTCTACACCGTTCCAGAAAGAGCATCCTCAGATCGCCGAATTCTTTGCCAAGGTCGACTTTCCGATCGAACCGTTGAACAAGGCGCTGGCCGAGATGAGCGAGAAGCACAGCCAGCCACGTGAAGTTGCCCAGGCGTTCCTCAAGGATCATCCGGAGATCTGGAAGGCGTGGCTGACTGAGGATGTGGCGCAGAAGGTCGAGACCAGCCTGAAATAGCACCGATATAACAGCCCGATTGAGATCAAAAATGTGGGAGCGGGCTTGCTCGCGAAAGCGGTTTTGCAGGCAACATTTGTATTGACTGACTCGCCGCTTTCGCGAGCAAGCCCGCTCCCACACTGACCTCATTTTTACCTTGAAACTTGCAGGGACTTAGAACTTGGTCTGCACCGCCAGCTCGAACGTCCTCGGCGACCCGAGGTAATACGCCGGCGACACATGGGCAAACTCGGCATACACCTCATTCGTCAGGTTACGCACCCGGCCCGTCACGGAGGTGTGTTGATCGACCTTGTAAGTCAAAAACGTCCCGAACAAGGTATACGCCGGCACCGTCAGGGTGTTGGCGTTATCGGCATACGCCGACGCCACATACCGTGCATCCACACCCCCTTGCCAATCCTCCGCAAAATCATAGGTCAGCCACAAATTGCCCACCTGCTTGGGCACATTGGTCGGCGTATTGCCCTTGCGCGACACCACCGCACCGCTGACGGTTTTCTCGTTGAAGTCCTCATATTCGGCATCGACCCAGGCATAGTTGCCCTCCACCAATAGCTTGGGCGTGACCCGCAACGAACTCGCCAGTTCGATCCCCTTGGACGACTGTGCACCCACCGGAATACTGTTGGTCGGGTCCTGCGGGTCGGTCACGGCGAAGTCCTTGCGCTCGATCTTGTAGGCGGCGACGGTGGCCGAGCCGCGACCGTCCAGGTAGTCGAACTTGCTGCCCACTTCCCACTGCTTGCCGGTGGACACGTCGAACACCTGGGTGGTGCTGCTCGGCTGTTCGGCGGCGGTGCTGTATTGCACGTAGACATTGGCTTGTGGAATGAACTGATACGTCAGGCCGATGCGTCCGGTCACCGGCTCCCAACTGCGCTTGACGTGCCGGGGATTGCTGGCGGTGATGGCGCGGTGGTTGGTGACCTCAAGGTCAATCGCGTCATAGCGCAGGCCGGTGAGCAGCGACAATTTATCGGTCAGCCCCAAGCGGTTTTCCACGAACAGCGCCTTGGTGGTGACGGCGTTGGTCTTGTCCGGATCGAAGCCGGGTTTGGTGCCGGGAAGGTCATAGAAATGCCCCGGATCGTAATTGTTCGGATCCACTGTGTTTTTGGCGGATACGTTCAACGGGTTGCTGGTGGTGCTGTTGACCTTGTACTCAAAGCCGCCCGACCAGGTTGTGCTCAAGCCGAAGAACGTGTCGTCATGGCGCAGCTCGAACTGGTTGCCGTTCTGCTCACCCTGATGCCGCACCTGATAGGCCGTCGAGCGATTCACCGCGCTGTTATCGGCGTTGTACTGGTAGGTTTCCAGGTTGCGATAGTCGCGCTGGCTGTCGAGGTGATAGAGCGTGTTTTTCAGGGTGGTGCTGTCGTTGATCCGGTAGTCGATGATCGAGCGCACCCAGATTGTGCGTTGCTCATAACGACCGTCGGCGACGTTGTAGTTGTTGAAGCGGTTGTGCTTGTCGATCTTCAACTCGCCGGACTTCGGGTTAAGCACCGGCGTGCCCCAGTAGGGGCTGTCTTCGTGTTCGTCCTGGTATTCCAGGGCCAGGGTGTGGGACAGGTTCGGGGTGAAATCACTCAGCAGGGAAAACGCCACGCTCCAGGCATCGCGCTGTTGGCGATCGATATAGGTGTGGTTGGTGTTGCGGCTCACGTCCAGGCGCGCGTAGTGCTGGACCTCAGCGCCCGGCTCGGTCAGCGCGTGGTTCAGACCGAAGGCCATCCCGGCGGTATCGTAGCTGCCATACGTCAGTTGCCCTTCGGCAGCCTGTTCTTCACGGGTGGCCAGCTTGGTCACATAGTTCAGCGAGCCACCGACGGAACCGGCGCCGTTGATCAGCGAGGAGGGGCCGCCGACCAATTCGACCCGATCATAAATCCATGAATCCACCGGGCGAGCCAGGCCGCCGGACACCGCGACGCCATTGAACATCTGGGTAATCTGGCTGCTGGTAAAACCCCGATAAGAGATAAAACCGCCAAACCCCGGCGGTGCGCTGGCGTTGACCCCGGGCAGGGTATTGGCCGCGTCCTGAAACGTCTTGGCGCCTCGGCGCTCGATGTCGTTGCGATTGGCAATGGCGATGGACGCCGGAGTTTCCCGCACGCTCAGCCCCAGGCGCGAAGCCATGCCGCTGGACTGATCCAGGGCCAGGCCGGCATCGCCGGTTTGCTCGCCATCAATGGTGGTCGGTGCCAGCTCAATCGCCCAGGTGCTGACAGGCAGGCAGCCGAACAGGCCCGCCAAAAGGGGTAAATGTTTCATGGTTGAATCCTGAAAAACATGGCTTGAAAACAACCCACAGCCGTCCGCACTCCGAAGGAGGCAGCCGCATGGGCAAATCAAAAAAGCGCAGGTATCAGGCGAAGGCGGGTGGGGCGCGCGGATTAGCCGCAGGCCAGGTGAAGCGGGCAGGAATGTCAGCGCTGGCAACGATGGCTGGCGGCGGCGCATGGGGTTGCGGCAGCACCGCCACATTGAGGCTGGAGTTGAGCGCCGGGCCCATGCCGCCGGTGGAGCACAGCGGGCAACCGAAGGCTTTCGAGAGCGTGGGCAGGGATTCATCGGTGGACTTGTAAGGCGCCGGCGCCTGGGTGCGCGGGTCCACCGTACAGAACTGGCCGCCGATACCGTTGAGCTGCATCCCGACCATTTGCCCATGACCAATGCTGCAGGCGAACACATTGAACAGGACGCAGCAATAGAGCATCCAGGCAATGAGCGAGCGGTCGGTACGGGCGAGTTTCATGGGGCGGCACTTTACCATCAGCCGCCGACGAATTGCCTGCAAAAAATCTCAAGAGGTCTATCCTCTTTCGGACTTTTCCAAGGATATCCAGCCATGAGCTTTTTAGTCGCGCGATGGATTGTCGGGGTTTTTGGCTGTATCAGCCTGGTGCATTTGTACTGGGCCGCCGGTGGCAAATTGGGCGTTACCGCCGCCATTCCGCAGCTGCCGGGTGAATTCGCCAGCGGGCCACGCCCGGCGTTCAAGCCGTCGGCGCTGGGTACGTTGCTGGTGGGCGTGGGGTTGGTGGCGATTGCGGTGTTGGTGTGTTTGCGGGCCGGGCTGTATTTCGAGCCGGTGTCCAATCATGCGTTGCAGTGGGGAATTAGTGCAGTGGCACTGGTGATGTTTGCCCGGGCGATTGGGGATTCGGAGCTGGTGGGGTTTTTCAAGAAGGTCGGCGGGTCGCGGTTTGCGCGGCTGGATACGTTTTTTTACTCGCCGCTGTGTTTGGTGCTGGGGGCGGGGTTGTTGGTGGTGGCGTGGAGTTGAGGGCGAGTGTTTACCGCGAAAGAGTGAGTTTTGCGCTGGGTAAACTCGAATGCTCGCCTGGTGACAGCTGGTCAGGGGGCGAGCAGGGTCAAGGATTCAGGAAGTATAGGTTGGACATTGAATCAGTGATTTTTTGTGCTTTTCCTTGTGCTACATAATTATTGAATTCAAGTTTGAGTGTGTTCTGGTTAGTGTACTTTTTGTACCGGTGTGGTACTTCGCATGCGTATATATAAAGCCGCCACGGGTCGAAGCCGTCCACCCTTTCGTTTGGGCCGTAGTCGAAATCGATACATACTCCGGAAAAATCGACTCTGCAGCCAATTCCGTGTAGTTCGTAGGAGATGTTGTCAGTGATCCTCCCGCGTTGCGGGATGTCTTTGCTGCGCCATAGCCGGAGGATGTTTTTTGTTCTGAAGGTATGTTCAAGTAAATTGGTCGCTCTTTTTACTTGAGCTAGGTACTCATGAATTAGGTTTTCTAGATTTCGATTTTTCATGTTGTTGACTTTGTGATAAGGCGCTGCGTGTTTATATAAGTATTTTTTTTGCATTTGAACAATGGTGTGGCATCGCTCTCGTATCTATTGCTAGCCAGATCGTTACTAATAGCACGCTGAGTCAGGGTCATTTGTATAGACCGATGGGCCGCAAAGCGATGGATGTTTGGTTTTAAGTTCGATCAAAGATTTAGATGATTGAGCACGAACCAAAAAATAGCTTTCATGTTTTTCGATGGTAAGCTTCATTTTTTGAGTGTTGGGTATATTTTTTATTAGTACGTCGCTAAGGCCACCGCAGCTCAACCCTAATCTGCAAGTGTTGAATCCTGCTGTAACCCATTTAATAGGTGGGTTGTCAGGGATTTCAGAGATGTCAAATGCTATGTGGATGTGTGAATGATCGTTATTGATGTCTACTGAGAATAAAGTGATTTCTCCGATGGGTATGGGGGTTGTGAACACCTTGTTGAACAAAATGCTTCCGTCAAAGTCGTTCCAGAATTTCATTTTTTTTCCTTAAACAAATAGTGTTCTTTCGCTCCGAGAATTTTGCCGTTTCGTGGTTTTCGATTCGGAAAAATGGGTTGATCTATTTGAAGTTTGGATATTTTGGTAGGTATATCTGATCACTTCTATCGCATTATCCATTACCCCCCCTATGGGAAGCTGCCGACTTCAAGCCTCGTCGTACGGCAGGTCGGCGTAATCTATGTGACCTTCAAATGCTAGGCAGGCGATCCAATGTAGCTGTTCAGGAAAAATGTAGGTGTGCTGAGGGAACTCTGCAAAGATATCAAGTGCTCTCCTTAGGTCGGCTATCGCTATTGAGTAAGCATATTCAATAGCTGAATCGCCTAGGAAAATCACCCTCTGAACCCCAAGACTATTCAGCTTTTCTGAGATTTCACTGAATGCTAAGGATTTATCTATATGGCTCAGGTCGGTTGCGTTCTGCAGGATCTTCCAGTTGATTTGACTTCCAGAAAAGGTGATTTTTTGTTGTATTTTATTTATAAGGTTTTCCTCATCTTTTTTAGGAAGTCGCTCGTAATGAATGTTGTCTGTTTTTAGGGATTTTTCAAGTTCGGTATCGAAGTGGTTCATGTTTATTTGATTGCCTTGTTGGTTTTAAAATGTGATGAGTTCTTGGGGAGTATGGTGTGGATTTTTTGATGCAAAAATATATGTGCGCGCCAGTGTTGTTGTAGTTGTAGCGGATTCAGGTGTTCGTTTATGATTTGGTGTGTATGTACCTGTAGACATCTTGTTGGGTGATTTCTCGGATTTCATTTTTTTTGATTGCGCTTACTAAGTTTTCTTGAGCATCAATCATGCTTATAAATTGAGCGGCGGCATGTGTTTCTGAATCAAAAAACCTGCAAAGTATCGTATGTGTTTGATTTTTAAGGAAGGTGCTTGTGCTTTCGGTAGTGGCTCTTTTCTCGAAAATAGTCATGTCGATCCAAAGCTGTTCTATTGCAGCACCGGATTTTTGCATCACTAAAATAGTTTCGCTTGAGCCTTCCAGAGCGGAATTTATTATTTTTTTTGGATTGGTTGGAAGGTTTTTTATTATAGAGTATATGTTTGTGTTTATGTTTTTTTCGAATACGTCTCCATTTTTTATTTGGTCAGATAATCTCTTTTTTAGTAGGTACTCCTCTGTCTTTGAGAAGAACTCGCCCCATCCTATCGACCGCCATTCTCGTTTGATCGGCCACTCTTCAAGTAAATATTCAGCTACATTGCACCAGGAGCTCCAGACTCCATGGAAGTCATGATCGATTAACGTTAATGTGGAAAATCGAGCATCATCTATCTGCTCTATTTCATTCCAAGGTTTTACTCCAACTTCATTTATGTATGCTGTTTTCATGGTTTTTCCTTGAAATACGTATGTGAGTCATCGCCTATCTTCAAAGGTACTTTTATTTCGTCAACTGTGTTTTTTGTGTTGAAGTGTGGGCCGTGATTGCCCTCTACATGACCTAGCGAGTGCTCATAAATTTTGGTCATATGGCCTTCTTTAAGGCTAAAAACATATGTCCTGCCCGATATGTATTTATCTTGATCACGGATCTTATCTCTTTCAACCGCTATAGGCTGCGTGCTTCGTGGAATACCACCAATCTCTTTAGCTCTTCTCAGCGCTGCATTTCTTGAGAGCTTACTATCGAAGCCTTTAGGCGGCTCTACGTCGCCCTCGTTTACCTTGGCTTTGCTCGCTGGGTCTTCAGCACGATGTGTCGGCTTACATCCATCTCCTCCCGGACAGGTACTCAACCCCAACGGATCCACCCACCCCGTCGGGTTGGGCACGTATTGGTAGCCGTTCAGCCCACCCGCCAGCTTCACGGGATCGGGCGTCAGGTAGCGGCCAATATCCGGATTGTAGTAGCGATGGCGGTTGTAGTGCAGCCCGCTTTCCGGGTCGAAGTATTGGCCCTGGAAGCGCAGCGGGTTGGTGATGGTGTTGACGTCGAGCTTGGCGATTTGGCCGTAGGCGCGGTAGTGGGCGGACCAGACGATTTCGCCGTCGGGCGCGGTGAGTTCCTGTGGGGTGCCGAGGTGGTCAAGTTGGTAGTGGAAGGGTTTTACGTCTTCCGGGCCGTAGCCTTTGAGCAGTGCTAACGGGCGAAAACTGTTGGGTTCGTAGAGGTAGCTTTGGTGGTGATCGGCGCTGTATTCGGCGATCAGGGTGTCGCCTTGCCAGAAGAATTCGGTCTCGCCGTTGACGACTTTGGCGATGCGCCGTCCAAACGGGTCGTAGCGATATGCGGCCTCGGTACCGTCCGGTTGGGTGACGCCGATCAGGCGGTGCTGGCAGTCGTAGCGGTATTCGGTGACCAGTTTTTGAGCGCGGCCCCGGCGTTCACGCAGGAGGTTGCCGAAGGCGTCGTAGTCGTAATGACGGTCGCCTTGCATCAACAGGCGGTTGCCTTTGACGATGCTGGGACCGACGCGGTCTTGCATCAGCAGGTTGCCCGCCGGGTCATGGACGAAGCGTTCTTGCAGATCGTGCGAATGGTTGGCGCGGGTCAGGCGGTCGAGCGGGTCGTAGTGGTAGTCGTGCTGGCCTTTACGGGTGTCGAGGATGCGGGTCAGGTTGCCGCGTTTGTCGTAGTCGTATTGGCGGCGTTGGTGGCGTTGTTCTTGTTGGGTGATGGCGTGGGCGTGCAGGCGGCCCTGGTCGTCGTGGTGGTAGTGGCTGAGAAGTTGGCCTTGCTGGCGCTGGTGTTCACGGCCGGATTTGAACAGGTGCGAGGTGAGCGGTTTGCCATTCAGTTCGACGGTGGCAAGGTCGCCGCCTTTGTCGTGGTGAAAGGTGAGGCGGTTGTTGTCGGGCAGGCGCAGGTAGTTGAGTTGCCCACATTCGTCGTAGCGGTAGCGCAGCGTGCCCCAGCCTTGGTGCTCGGCGGTGAGGCGGTTTTGCAGGTCGTATTCGTAGTGGAGCGGCCAATTACCGTCGTCGACGTTGAGGAGATTGCCGAGGCGGTCGTAGGTGTAATTGACTCTGCTGCCGTCAGGCAGGGTTTTTCGTACAAGGCGACCGGCGCTGTCTCGCTGATAACCGGTAACCAACTGACTGCCGTCATCGCCGTATTCGGTCTTTTCCAGCAGGTGCCCGGCGAGGTCGTAGGCATAGGCGGTGCGGCGCCCATCAAATCCGGTCTCCTGCTGGATCAGGCCGTTGGCGTGGTACTCAAGCCGATAGGTTTCCCCAGCCTCGTTTTCGATCTCGGTGAGTAACAGCCGGACATTGTCATAACGGTATTTGAGCTGCGTGCCGTCGGGATTTATCCGACGGCTGATCAGATGCAGGCCGTCGGCATACTCATAGCGAGTAACCCGCCCCAGCTCGTCACGTTCGGCAGTGATTTTTCCGTACGGGTTGTAGCTGAATTCGCGAGTGCCGCCGTCGGGCTGAATCACTTTCAGCAGGCGCCCCACGGCGTCCCACTGATACTGGGTCAGCGCGCCATGCTCATCCTCGCAAGCCACCTGTCGCCCCAGGTCGTCATAGCGATAACGCCGCACTCCGCCATTCGCCAGCTTCTCTTCGGTGAGCTGGCCACGCTCGTTCCAGATCAGCCGCTGGCTGCTGTTGTCCGGATACCAGACGCCTGTAAGCTTTCCGTGTTGGGTGTAGGTGTATTCGGTGTAGTTACCATCCGGATCGGTCTTGCGGGTGATATCGCCTTGGTCGTTACGCTGGTATTTCCACACCGCGTCACCACGACGTACAACCCGCACGAACCCGTTGTCATGCTCGTAGGACGTGGGTGCATCGTCACCGGGAAACAGCGCAATCAACCGACCGGCTTCGTCGTACTGATACGCCGTGACCGCTCCCAGCGGGTCCTGCTCGACCGTCAGGCGGCCTTTTTCATCGTAGGATTTGAAGTGCTGCGCGCCGTCCGGATCGATCCGCTGCACCAGCCGTGCGCGCTGGTCGTGGACGTAGACTTCCTGGCTGCCATCGGCGTTGTGCACGGTGACAGTGCCGTTGTCGTCCCACACATACCGCGTGTCCATCTGCGAAAAGCTGGCCCAGTGCCGGATGCAGCGTGCCGCCTTGCCAGACCTTTCCCACTCCCAAAAGAAACTCGCCCCACCGGCTAGCTCCCGCTCCAGGATCACCTGTTGATCGTCGTAGCGATAACGTTCGCTTTCGCCGATAGCGTTGGTCGCTTCGATCAACCGCCAAGCATCGTCGTACGTGTAGGAAACAACGTTCTGTTCGGTAACCCAGCTGAGTTCCCGCTGCACCTGATAGTCGACTGCAACGATGTGCCCCCGGTCATACCGCAGCAGCAATCCCTGGCCGACGTGGTTATCGATCCGCTGGATCCGTCCTGAATAGTCGCGGGAAATGCGCAGCCGGTTGTCATACGTATCGCTGATCGACGTCAGAACACCGTTGCGGAAGTGGTAGAAAAAGGACGCCTGAGCCAGCACCAGTTCATCGGGCAACGAGCCCAGATAAACCGCCGCTTCCGCCAGGCTATTGGTGATGGCCGGCCGCGCAGCAGAGGGCAGGGGAAATGTGGTGCTGCGATTCTCGTGATCGGTCCACACCACCGATTCGCCGCTCACCACCAACCGCTGAGCCAACGAATGACTCCAGCCAAACCCCAACCCGCAATCCACTTCCACGGCACTGCTGCGATACAACCGCGTCCAGGCAAACGGCAGCACACCCTCCAACGAGCCGTCAGTGAGAGTCAGCAGCTCCTCACCGGTAACCATCGAAACCGGGCAGCCATCGGTACAGGTATTCGCCGAACAGACCGAAGCATCCCCATTGGGATTTTTCGCCGAAGCAGGCACATCATCCACAGGCTCCTGCTTCACCAGCGCTGTTCGCGCCGTTTTGGGCTCCCGCACCATGGGTGCCGGGTTCGAAACTTCCTCCACGCCAGCCTTCAACGGCACCGCCGCAGCCTTCACCGGCACGGCATGACTCTGAAGCGATAACGGCTTAAGCACCTCCGCATGCCCATCCAACGGGGCCTTACCACCCAGCTTGGCAATCTGCTCCAACCACTCCCGTGCCTGCTCGGACTTGACCTTGCCCAGCACCTGCGCACCCAAGCGCACCGCCACACCCATCCCGCCGGTAGCCCATAGCAACAGCAGGTTGAGCAGCACCTCGGTGGTGATTTCCCCGAGCAACTCAAGCATGTAATGCGGTGGCAGCATGCGCATCCAACTGACCATTGCGGACAGGTAGATGAACAGCAACGGTTCATCACTCAGGATCAGCAACCCTTTGGCAATCGCCTCATTACTGAGCTGCAGCAGCGCTCCAAGCTCGGCCTGGGAGAGGTACTGCAGCAGCTTTTCGCTGTTGGGCCTGATATCTGCCAGCCACTGGTACAGTTGCGCAATACCGTCCCACAGACCGTAAAGCACGTTGCCAAAGCCTTGCGCGTACGCCTGTTGCAGCGAGGTGTACCGATCGACAAAGTCAGCCTTGGAATAGCTCTCCCATATCGGCTTGAATGTGCTCGTCCACTCGTCACGCAAGCGGCCTTCCAGCGAGCTGATCTCGGACTGATAGGAGGCATACAGCGCCTTGACGTGGTCCTTGGAAACGTTGGGGTAAAAGCTGACCCGGTACTGCCGGTCGACGGTGCACTCGGTGACTTCGAGAATGCCGCTGGGGCCGATGGTTTTATGGATGGGGTCGCCGAGGGCGCCACCGTCTTGCGCGACTTCCTGCAGCATCACTGGCGTATTGCCGATGGGCACGAAACGCGTGCTATGGAACATATGCACCAGCTTCAACGACGCGTTGGCTTTGCAGGTCGCGACGGTGCTGCTGGGATAAAGAGAACGGGTGATGGGCGCAACCAGCGCAACTTCATCCCCCACCTTGAACACCTGCTCGACATCCAGCGCCGAAAAGCTCCAGAAGCTCTCGGCCCATGCGTCGTAGGTGTTCAGGCAGTGCGTGAAGTCGTTGAGAACCCCGCCGACGTCGCGCGTCTTCGGGTCCATCGCCGCCACGACCAGAAAGCCTATGGCGGGAATCAAGAGACAGCCCCATCGGGCAGGGCATTAATCGGAAAAAGCATCGGCGTTCCCTCGCACTGTGTGATCAGGCGAGGGACTTTGCAGCGGTTCTCAAGGCGGGGGAGTAGAGGTTATCCGGCCGTTCGGTAGGACGTTTCGTTAAACCTCCGGCAAGGTCGAGCCGCCGTCTACCACCAGCGTTTGTCCGGTGATGTAACCCGCCAGGTCCGATGCCAGGAACAGCATCGCCCCGGCAATATCCGCTGGCGCACCCAACCGTCCCAGCGGCACCCGGCTGGCGATCTGTGCGTTCACCTGGTCATCCCCCAGATTGCCCATGGCGGGCGTGGCGATCATGCCGGGTTCCACCCCGTTGACCCGCACGTTCAAACTGGCCAGTTCCAGCGCGGCATTGCGAATGAACCCGTTGACCCCGGCCTTCGACGCCGCATAGTGGCTCAAACCCGGAAATGCCACCCTCGGCCCAGTGACTGAAGATGTGACCAGCACGCAGCCCCGACCCTGACGGCGGAACATGGGCAACGCCGCCTGGGTCAGCCAGAACAACGCCGAGAGATTGACCGCCAAGGTGCGGTCGAGCATCGCCGGAGTGATTTCGGCAAAGGGCGTCAGCGGAAAATACCCGGCGTTATGCACCAGAATATCTAGCCGCCCCCAACTTTGTTCCAGCCCGGCAATCAGCGCGAAAACCGCAGCCGCATCCGCCAGATCCACAGTCACCGCTTCCACCTGGCAGCCGCGCCCGCACAGTTCCAGCGCGAGTGCCTGGGCCAGTTGCAGATCGGCGATCATCACCCGCGCACCTCGCAGCGCAAAGGCTTCGACGATGGCCCGACCGATGCCCTGGGCGCCACCCGTCACCAATACGCTGCGCCCGCTGAAATCCAGGTCCTCATCCATGATTCAGCTCCATATGCGCGTAGGCCAACGTCGGTACATCGACGATGCTCGAACCACCGTCCGCCACCAGCGCCGCACCCGTAATGATCGACGCTTCACTGGACGCGAGGAAGCGGCACACCCTGGCGATTTCTTCAGCGCTGGCGGGGCGTCGCAACGGCACGTCGGCGCACACCCGGTCGTAGGCGTTTTGCAGTGTCTCGCCATGAAAATCCATCAACGGCTGCATTTCTTCATCCGCCATCGGCGTGCGCACCCAG
The DNA here is from genome assembly GCF_011765255.1 of Pseudomonas sp. AN3A02. Taxonomy (NCBI): domain Bacteria; kingdom Pseudomonadati; phylum Pseudomonadota; class Gammaproteobacteria; order Pseudomonadales; family Pseudomonadaceae; genus Pseudomonas; species Pseudomonas sp. AN3A02. Next base: position 806,960 of record NZ_JAARNI010000002.1, on the reverse strand, counting down.
CCCGGGCATACCGCATTTACCCGCACCCCGCGCGGGCCGTAATCCCGGGCCAGCGAACGGTTGAGCCCAAGCAATGCATGTTTGGCTGTGGTGTAGCCGCACACTTCGGGCCCGGCGGCCAGTGAGGCAATCGAACCCATCAGCACGATGTTCCCGCCACTCTCCAGCAGCAGCGGCAAACACGCCCGCGCGCTGTAGAAAGCGCTGTCGAGGTTGCTGCGCAGCGCCGCTTCCCAGGTCTGCGGGCTGGTGTTGGTGGCGCTGCCCATGCCATGGCCGCCCGCGCAGGCCAGCAGCACGTCGATCCGCCCGAAGCGCTGGCGAATCTGCTCCACAAAGCCCGCCCACGTGACAGGGCAGGCCGCATCACCCACCAGCACCAAACCTCCGGTTTCCCGCGCGACCTGCTCCAGCGGCTCGCGACGACGGCCGATCAGCACCACATGCGCACCCTCGGCGGTGTACAGCCGGGCGCACGCGGCACCGATGCCCGTGCCGGCCCCGGTGATCACAATCGTGCGCGGCTCAGTCATCGGGATGCTCCGTGCGGTTGAGTACCTGGCAGTAGGAGCTGATGGGGAAGTTCGACAGCTCATCGAAAGCCGCCCCGGCATAGCCGAAGATCTTGCCGTCGCTGCGGTGCTGTTGCAGGTCGATCAGCACCAGGCCAAGGGTGGGGATGATTTTTTCGCGCCAGACGAACAGGTACAACTGGTCGGCGATCTTGTAGTAATGGCAGCGGTCGGTGTCGCACAGGCCTTGCTCGACGCCCTTGAGGCATTGCCAGGCGTAGAACTGGTGGTTGAGGTAGATGTGCTCGTAGACCTCGCTCGGGCTGTAGCGGTACTGGTTGCGCAGGCCGGTCAGTTCGGTGGTGGGCGCGTGGGGGCACTGGCCGGCTTGCCAGGGGCGGTCGAGGCTGCCGTGGAGGAATTCCACCTCCACTGAAGTCAGCGGTTTGCCGGCCAGGGCGCGGCTGTAAAGGCCTTCGCGGGTTTGTTCCTGGGTGGGCATGCGCCCGAGCACGGCGGTGAACGAGGCGCTGGCGGTGTCGAGCACCAGGCTGACCGACCAGGCTTGGGCGCCTTCGCGTTTGATGAAATCCACCAGGTACAAGCCGGGGCGCACCGAGGTCGCGCGGTAGGATGCGCTGCCGCTGGAGTGACCGTCGGCCGCGACCCAGGACAGACTGTCGCGCTCGAAACGGTGCTCGATCTGCCAGCCATTGGCGAAGTACAGGGTAAAGGTCTTGCCGCTCAGGTCCGCCAGGTTCGGCAGGATGAACGCTTCGGGGGCGAAGCCGTCGGCCAGGGCGCCCACGGTGATCCAGTCAGAAGGTGTGGTCATTTGCGATGCTCCGGTTGAGTGGGTGAACACCTCGGATCATCGCGCCCGGGAGCAGGCCCGGGTATCAACCGGATGGTTGAGGCGGGCTACAGAAACAGGCTGCCCACCAGTTCGGTGCGGCTGCTGACGCCGGTCTTGCGAAACAGGTTGATCAGGTGGGTCTTGATGGTGGGCAGGCCGACTTCCAGCTCCCGGGCCAGCTGTTTGTTGCTGGCACCCTGGCGCAACAACAGGGCGATCTGGCGCTCCTTGGGCGTGAGGTCGGCCAGTGCATCTTCAGCGGGTTGCATATTGGCCACGGCCAGTTGCAGCAAGGTTTGCAGTGCATTCAGCTGGGCCAGTTGCTCGCCGGTGAAGGCGCCCTGGTCGGCGGTGCGCAGCAACGAAATCGCCGCCTGGGGCTGGCCGCCACGCTGGGCGAGGATTTCCACCACATCCACCACGCCATACCGCCGCAGAAAATCCCCATAGCGCCGAGTATCCCGCACCGGCTGGCGGGCCATGGCAAAACCCAGCGGCACCACCGCCAAGCCACTGGACAGGCAGTTGCGTGGTTGCAACGGGTCGAATTGGCGGTAGTTGTCCAGGTAGTCGCGGTGCATCTCGCCGCTCATGCCGTGCAACTGGAAATCCCGGGCTTGCAGGTGGCGGTCGACACAGTAGAACGCGGCCTGGCTGACCGGAATCAAGCGGGTGAAAGCCTGCAGGCACTGGCCGGCGACTTCGTGGACGGGGAGGGCGTGCATGGTAGGTCACCTGCGCCAAAAGGCTGCCGACGGGTGCGGCAGCCGGGGCCATCACACCACGGCAAAGTAGTGTTTGACGAAACTTTCGCTGACCACTTCCCACAGCACGGGAGTGCCCTTGGTCACGAACCAGCTGTCGCCGGCCTGGTAGCGGGTGCTCTGGCCGGTGGATTCATCGGTGAGTACCACCTCGCCGGAGACCACGGTGGCTTGTTCGGCGAAGGGATAGACCATGCGGAATTTGCCCTGGGTGGTGCCGAAATAAGCGCTGCTGACCGGGTCGGTGGGGGCACCGAAGGTCATTTTGCCGAAGGCCCGGACTTCGCCTTCGAGGATGGTCGAACCGAGATCGGCGACGGTGCCCCAGGCGTCGAGTTCGGATAGCTGGATGTCTTTCTTGAGGGTAACGAGGGTCATGGCAGTTGCTCCTGATGAGAAAAAATTAGCGATCAACTGTAGGAGCGAGCTTGCTCGCGAAGGTCGTCAACGATGACGTTGGCGTCCTGGATGAACGCGGTGCCCTCGGGTTTTTCGCGAGCAAGCTCGCTCCTACAGGTGTCAGGTGTCAGGTGTTAGGTGTTAGGTGACAGGTGTCAGGTGTCAGGTGTCAGGTATTAGGTGACAGGTGACAGGTGACAGGTGACAGGTGTCAGGTGTCAGGTGTCAGGAATCGGGCTTTAGCGGCGGCCGTTCCAATAACCGGAAAGCTGGTGCCAGGACTTGCCGGCGGTGAGCAGCAGTGGGCGAATCGCGTCTTTGCCGATGATGGTCGGGCGGTGGATCGAGCTGACCAGGTCATACCGCGCCGAGCCTTCGCTCATGCCTTCGGCCAGCACCTTGCAGATGATGTGGCTCGGCGTCACGCCGAAGCCTGAATAGCCCTGCACATAGAACGCGTTGCTGCGACCGGGCAGGGTGCCGATCTGCGGGAACAGGTTCGGGCTGCAGGCCATCGGGCCGCCCCAGGCCAGGTCGATCTTCACGTCCTTGAGGTACGGGAAGATCTTCAGCATCAGGTTGCGGTTCCAGGCTTTCAAATCGCCGGGAATGTGCTCCACCAATGGCGTGGCGGCCCCGAACAGCAGACGGTTTTCGTTGGTGACGCGGTAGTAGTCGATCACCGGGCGAATGTCGCTGTAGGCCCCGCGAATCGGGCTGATGCGGTTGATCAGTTCTTCGGACAACGGCTCGGTCATCATCTGGAACGCGTAGGTGTTGATGGTCGAGCGGTGCAGTTCCGGTTCCAGTTTGTTGAGGAAACTGTCGCAGGCCCACAACAGCTTGCTGGCCTTGACCGAACCGCGGCCGGTGCGCACGGTGATGCGTTCGCCGTAGCTGACTTCCAATGCCGGGCTGTTCTCGAAAATCTGCACGCCGTGGCCGGCCAGGGCCTTGGCCTCGCCCAGCAGCAGGTTCAACGAGTGCACATGCCCGCCGCCCATGTGCAGCAGGGCGCTGCTGTAGGCGTCGGAGCCGATGATCTGCTTCACGTCGGAACCGCCAAGGAAGCGGATCTCGTGTTGGGTGTTGATGGACTTGAAGTCTTTTTCCCAGGCGCGCAGGGTCTTTTCCTGGCGGGCGTTGAAGCCCATGTAGCCGTAGCCATGGCAGAAGTCGGCATCGATGTCGTACTTGGCGATGCGATTCTTGATGATGTCGGCGCCCAGGTCGCTGATCTCGAAGATCTGACGCAGGCCGTCTTCACCCACGTCCTTCTTGATCTTCTCCAGGTCGTGGCCGATGCCGGCCATGATCTGCCCACCGTTGCGCCCGGTGCCGCCAAAGCCCAGGTAACGCGCTTCCAGCACGACGATGTTGGTGATGCCTTTTTCGGCGAGTTCCAGGGCGGTGTTGATCCCGGAAAAGCCACCGCCGATGATCACCACGTCGGCTTCCACATCCTGTTCCAGGGTGGGGAAGCTGAGGTTGTATTTCTTGGTTGCCGTGTAATAGGTCGGCGTTTCGATATTGATCATTGCGCTGCCTGACAGTGAAGAGCTAATGAGTGTATTAAGGGCGTTGGCGCGCTGGATGTCTTGATTCTGTGTGCCGGGCTTTTTGATCCTGCGCGCCAGAGCCTTCGCCGGGTTCACAAGTTATAGCGTGAGGCGGGGAGGAGAGTGTTAGAGTTTCGTTAAAACATTAACTAAATCTATCGTGACCCTGAGCCTATGTTGAAACCCAGACAATCCCTGACTTTGACCCTGTTGCAGGCCCGTGAAGCGGCCATGAGTTTTTTCCGGCCCTCGCTGAATGAGCATGGGCTGACCGAGCAGCAGTGGCGAGTTATTCGAATTCTCAGCCAGCATGACGAGCTGGAGATTTACCAACTGGCGGAACTGGCGTGCATTCTCAAACCGAGCATGACCGGCGTGCTGGTGCGTATGGAGGCGGCGGGCATGGTGCACCGGCGCAAGGCCGAGCAGGATCAGCGGCGGGTGCTGGTGACGCTGGCGGAGAAGGGCAAGGCCAGTTTCGAGTCGATGAGCCAGTGTATGGAGGAGAATTATCAGCGGTTGCAGGAGCAGTTTGGGGAGGAAAAGTTGCAGGTGTTGTTGGGGTTGCTGGATGAGTTGAAAACCATCAAACGCTGACACACCGCCGATCCAAATGTGGGAGCGGGCTTGCTCGCGAAAGCGATGTATCTGTGCCAGATTTGTCGGCTGACACACCGCTTTCGCGAGCAAGCCCGCTCCCACATTTTGGATCTTTGTCGTTTCAAAGAGTTAGTACACGCCGCCGGTAGTCGCAGGTGCTGCGGTGTCTTTGAACTTGGCAGCCAACCCCTGCAACCCGCGCATCAGCACCGTCGTATCCACCCCCACCGCCACAAACGCCGCCCCCAACTCGATGTACCGCCGCGCCAATTTCTCATCCGCACTCAGGATCCCCGCCGCCTTGCCAGCCTTTTGAATCCGCCCAATCGCGTCCTCAATCGCCGCCTGTACCTCGGGATGCCCGGGATTCCCCCGATGCCCCATGGCCGCACTCAAATCCGCCGGCCCGATAAACACCCCGTCCACCCCTTCAACCGCAGCAATCAGGTCGAGGTTGTCCAGGCCTTCACGGTTCTCGATCTGCACCAGCAGGCACATCTGCGCATCCGCTTCATCCAGATAACCCGGAATGCTGTTCCAGCGCGACGCCCGTGCCAGCGCGCTGCCAACACCCCGCACGCCAAAGGGCGGATAGCGCACGGCCCGCACTAACTGTTGAGCCTGCTCTGCCGTCTCTACCATCGGCACCAACAGCGTCTGCACGCCAATATCCAGCACCTGCTTGATCAGCGCGGTATCGCCGATCACCGGGCGAATCACCGGTTGGCTGTCGTAAGGCGCAACGGCCTGCAACTGGCCGAGCATGCCGCGCAGGTCATTGGGTGCGTGCTCGCCGTCGATCAGCAGCCAGTCGAACCCGGCATTCGCCGCCAGTTCGGCGCAATAGGCGTCGGCCAAACCGAGCCACAGGCCGATCTGGGTTTCGCCACGTTGCAGGCGCTGCTTGAAGCGGTTGATGGGCATGTCCATGAAGCAGTCCTCCAGTATTCAGACAAAGCGGCAGGAGATGGAACCGAGCATGTCGTAGTCGACATGGAAGGTGTCGCCCGGATTCGCCGCCACCGGGCGGGTAAACGAGCCGCCGAGGATGATTTGGCCGGGTTGCAAGGTCACGTCGTAGGGCGCCAGTTTGTTCGCCAGCCAGGCCACGCCCTTGGCCGGGTGGTTGAGCACGGCAGCCGACACCCCGGACTCTTCGATCACTCCGTTGCGGTACAACACCGCCGGCACCTTGCGCAGGTCGATCTCGGTGGGGCGTACGGCGCGGCCGCCCATGACTACGCCGGCATTGGCGGCGTTGTCGGAAATGGTGTCGAACACCTTGCGCGTGGCGTTGGTGTGCGGGTCGATCTGCTGGATGCGCGCGTCAATGATTTCCAGGGCCGGGATCACCCATTCAGTGGCGTCCAACACGTCGAAGATCGTGCAGTTCGGCCCCTTGAGCGGCTTGCCGAGGATGAACGCCAGCTCCACTTCCACCCTTGGCACGATGAAGCGCTCGAACGGAATATCGGTGCCTTCGTCGAAGAACATGTCATCGAGCAGGGCGCCGTAATCCGGCTCGGTGATGTTCGACGACACCTGCATCGCCCGGGACGTGAGGCCGATCTTGTGCCCGACCAGCTTGCGCCCGTCCTTGATTTTCTGTGCCACCCAGGCGCGCTGGATGGCATAGGCATCGTCAATAGTGATGTTCGGGTGTTCCAGGGAAAACTGGCGCACCTGTTCACGGGAACGCTCAGCCTGGTCGAGGCGGGCGGCGGCTTGCTGGATGTGGGCTTGATCAAGCATGACGAAATCTCTACTGGGGATTGACGATGGCAGCGTGGGTGCGCAGCACCAGCAGGCCGCCGAGGGCGATAAGCAGCGCCAGCACATACAGGGCCAGGCTCGCGCTTTGGGTGGTGTCGCGCATCCAGCCGATCAGGTACGGCGCGAGGAACGAAGCAATGCTGCCGAACGAGCTGATCAACGCGATGCCGGCCGCCTGGGTGCTGTTGGACAGGAACGCCGGCGGCAATTGCCAGAACATCGGCAACGCGGCGCTGGCGCCCATGCCGGCCAGGATCAGGCCGCCCAGCACCAGGGTCGGATTGGTGGGCGAGAGCCCGGCCACGGCGATGCCGATGGCCGACATCAGCAACGGCACGCACAGGTGCCAGCGGCGTTCGCGGTTGCGGTCGGATGAGCGTCCGCAGCCGATCATGAAGAAGCACCCGGCCAGGTACGGCACGGCGCTCAGCAGGCCGACCTGACTGTCGCGGCCGATGCCGGCGCCGTGAATCAGGGTGGGCATCCAGAACGCCAGGGTATTCACCGCCAGCATTACCGCGAAGTACACCGCCACCAGCAGCCACACCTGCGGGTCACGCACGATGCCGCCGAAGGAGGTGATGGATTTGCGCTGTTCTTCACTGCTCAGTTGCTCGCGCAGTTGCTGCTTTTGCGCCGGTTCCAGCCACTTCACGGTTTCGAAGCTGTCGGGCAGGTATTTCAGAACCACCAGACCGAGCAGCACCACCGGTGCGCCTTCGATCAGGAACATCCACTGCCAGCCCCGCAGCCCGCCGAAATCATGGAAGTGCTCCAGGATTGCACCGGACAACGGCCCGCCGACCACACCGGCCATGGGCACCGCAATTGCAAACAGCGCGGTGACTTGCGCCCGGCGCCGTGCCGGGTACCAGCGGTTGAGAAACACCAGGATCCCCGGGAAGAAGCCGGCTTCCGCCACCCCCAGTAGAAAGCGCAACACGTAGAAGCCCGTGGAGCTTTCGATCCACAGCATGCTGGTGGACAGCACGCCCCACACCACCATCAGGCAGGCGATCCAGCGCCGCGGCCCGACCCGGTCCAGGGCCATGTTGCTCGGTACCCCGAACAGCGCGTAGGCGATGAAAAACAGGCCGGCACCGAGGCCGTACACCGTGTCGCTGAAATGCAGGTCGGTACTCATCTGCATCTTGGCGAAGCCGATGTTGATCCGGTCCAGATGGGCAAACAGGTAGCAGATCAGCAGCAACGGCATCAGTCGCCAGGTGACGATGCTGTGGGTGCGCTGATGTTCGATCAGGGTGGTGCTGTCGGCGGTATTGGCTGTGCTCATGATGTTGTTCTTTTTTGTTTGAGTGCCATGGGCGGAAAGGTGGGCTGCGGTCAGCCCGCCTGGTTCTTCAGGAATGCGTGCACGTTGTTCTGCTTGAAATTCAGCTCGGGGTGCAGCTCGATCATCTCGAACGACAACGCCAGCAGCCGTTGGGATTGCAGCTCGGCGAAGTGTTCGGTGATGACGTTGAACAGGGCTTCAGCCACCGTCTTGCGGGTTTCCAGGTCTCGCCCGTGGCCGACCTTGAGGGTCATGTGGACGAAGGCGTAGTCATGCTTGCCGTCGGCCATGCGCCAGGTGTCCAGGCGCACCCCGCGACTGCGAATACCCCCGAGGGGAAACACGCCGCTGTCGCCCAGCACGGCGTGAACCTGCTCGAACAAAGCGGGCAGGTTGGCTTGCTGTTCGAGGTTGTCGGTGTATTCGGCGATGAAGTGCGGCATGTGCGGCTCCCGGATCAGAGGGGAAAAATGGCATTGATCTGGCCGGTGCCCGAGCTGCCGAACGGCTGGGTGATGATCTCGGCCGGCTGGTTGTAGTCCGGCCCGCCCAGCAGTCCCAGGAGCATTGCGGTGTCGTGCATTTTGCCTTCGCCGAAGCAGTGCTCGGCGTAGTCCGGCAGCATCGCGCAGAACTCTTTGAAGCGGCCTTGCTTCCACATTTCCACCACGTGCAGGTCCATCTGCTTGTCGAATTCACGGGTCCAGTTGTGGATGTTGGCTTCGGCTTCGCGGTCGTCCGAGAAACGGTGGGAGAGGGAACCCGAGGCCAGCACCAGGACTTTGCGGTCGCTCTTCTCGATGGCCCGGCGCACGGCGGCGCCAAACGCGAAGCTGTCTTCCAGGCGGTGCCAGGCGCACCAGGCGGCGATGGAGATCACGTCGAACTTCTGCTCGTCGGGCACGCCCATGTGCATGTAGCGCATCGGGACCAGGGTGCCGTATTCCAGCTCCAGGCTCGGGATGTTGTGGGCCATGGTGCGCACGCCGGCCAGGTTGGCCTCGGCGGCGATCAACTCGCCCAGCTCCGGGCAGCCCGGGTACTCGTACTCCATGTTCTTGATGAAGTGCGGCAGTTCGTTGCTGGTATAGGTGCCCTTGAAATGCTCGCCACAGTTGACGTGATAGCCGCTGTTGACCAGCCAGTGCACGTCGAACACCACGGCGGTGTCGGCCCCCAGCTCACGGGCGCGCCGCCCGATTTCCTTGTGCCCGGCGATGGCTGCTTCGCGGCAACCGTGGTGCTTGCCGGGCAGTTCCGACAGGTACATCGAGGGGACGTGGCAGATCTTCGCTGCCAGAACCACTTCGCCCATGATCATTCTCCTGAGTATTTATTTTTTTGTAGGAGCGAGCTTGCTCGCGAAAAACATCAACGATAACGCAGCACTTCTGTTAGCCCGCAGCGCCTGCGGGTTCTTCGCGAGCAAGCTCGCTCCTACAGGGAGCGTTGTTATATCCGGGTTACACACCCCAGCGCGGGATGTGGTGACTGCCCATGGAAATGCACACGTTCTTGATCTCGGCAAACACTTCGAAGCTGTACTGGCCGCCCTCACGGCCGGTGCCGGAACCTTTTACCCCACCAAACGGCTGGCGCAAGTCCCGCACGTTCTGGCTGTTGATGAACACCATGCCGGCTTCGATGCCGTAGGCCAGACGATGCGCCTTGCCGATGTCCTGGGTCCAGATGTACGACGCCAGGCCGTACTCGGTATCGTTGGCCAATTGCAGCGCTTCGGCTTCGTCCTTGAACGGAATCAGGCACACCACCGGGCCGAAGATCTCTTCCTGGGCGATGCGCATCTGGTTGTTCACATCGGCAAACACCGTGGGCTGGATAAACTGCCCGCGGCTCAAGTGCGCCGGCAGGTTGGCCGGGCGTTCCAGGCCGCCGGCCAGCAGGGTGGCGCCTTCCTCGAGGCCAATCTTGATGTAGCCGGTAACCTTGTCGTAGTGGGCCTGGGTGATCATCGAGCCGACCTGGGTTTTCGGGTCCTGCGGGTCGCCGACGATCAGGCGCTTGGCGCGGGCGGCAAACTCGGCGACGAACTGCGGATAGACGCTCTCCTGAATGAAGATCCGGCTGCCGGCGGTGCAGCGTTCACCGTTCAGCGAGAAGATGGTGAACAGTGCCGCGTCGAGGGCGCGTTCCAGGTCGGCGTCTTCAAAAATCAGCACCGGCGACTTGCCGCCCAGTTCCATGGAGTACTTTTTCAACCCTGCGGTCTGCATGATTTTCTTGCCGGTGGCAGTACCGCCGGTAAAGGAAATCGCCCGCACGTCGGGGTGGCGCACCAGTGCATCACCGGCGGTGGCGCCGTAGCCCTGGATCACGTTCAGCACGCCTTTGGGAATCCCGGCTTCGACCGCCAGGCGCCCCAGTTCATTGGCCGTCAGCGGCGACAGCTCGGACATTTTCAGCACCGCGGTATTGCCCAGCGCCAGGCACGGCGCAGTCTTCCAGGTGGCGGTCATGAACGGCACGTTCCACGGCGACACCAATGCGCACACACCCACCGGCTGGTACAGGGTGTAGTTGAGCATCTGGTCGTCCACCGGATAACTGTGGCCATCCATGCGGGTGCAGACTTCGGCGAAGAAGTCGAAGTTGTGGGACGCCCGGGGAATCAACACGTTTTTGGTCTGGTGGATCGGCAGGCCGGTGTCGAGGGTTTCCAGTTCGGCCAGGTGTGGCACGTTCTGTTCGATCAGCTCGCCGAGCTTGCGCATCAGGCGGGCACGTTCCTTGGCCGGTGTTCCCGCCCATTTCGGAAAGGCTTCCTTGGCCGCCGCTACCGCCTGCGCCACTTCCTCGGCGCCGCCGCTGGCGACTTCACCGATGGCTTCGCCGGTGGCCGGGTTGTAGTTGATGAAGGTGTCTTTGCTTTCGACCTCACGGCCGTTGATCCAGTGTTTGATCATGTTGCTCAAGCCTCTTTCCGGGCGGCGAAAAAGTCCGCCTCGCTGACAATTCGATTAACCAGGCGACCAACGCCTTCCACTTCTACGACCACTTCATCCCCCGGCACCACATCGGCCAGGCCCTCCGGCGTGCCGGTGGCGATCATGTCGCCGGGCTGCAGGGTCATGAAGCTGGACAGGTATTCGATCAAATACGGGATGTCGAAAATCATGTCTTTCGTGCTGCCTTCCTGGCGCAGTTCACCGTTGATCCAGGTGCGCAGTTTCAGGTTGCTCGGGTCTGGCACGTCGGCGACGTCGACTATCCATGGGCCGACAGGCGTGGTGGCGTCGCGGTTTTTCACCCGCAGGTTGGGGCGGTAGTAGTTTTCCAGGTAGTCGCGGATCGCGTAGTCGTTGCACACCGTGTAGCCGGCCAGATACTCCAGGGCGTTCTCGCGTTTGACGTTGCGCGCCGGTTTGCCGATGACCGCCACCAGTTCGCACTCGTAGTGCATGTAGGCGACGTTGTCCGGGCGCCAGGTCACCTGGTTGTGGCCGGTGTAGGTGCCGGGAGACTTGATGAACGCCAGCGGTTCGGTCGGCGGCTTGAAGGCCAGTTCGGCGGCGTGGTCGGCGTAGTTCAGGCCCAGGGCAAACATGCTCCCGTTGGCCGGTGGCAGCCATTCGACCTGGTCTTCAGCCAGCAGGCGACCGTCGGCCAGGCGCACGGCGTTCTCAGCTTCGACCTGTACCGAATGGACTTCACCTTCAAAGCGAATACGCGCGTGTTTCATGACAGCTCCTCTGCCTTGATGTGGTTGACCAAGCGGCCCAGGCCGCTGATCTCGACTTCAACCGTGTCGCCTGGATGCACATCCACGCGGCCTTCGGGAGTGCCGGTGATCAGCACATCGCCCTCGTGCAGGGTCATGAACTCGCTGATCTCGGCGATCAATTGCGGGAGGCTGCGCACGAAGTTGGCGGTGGAGTTTTGCTGGCGCAGTTCACCGTTGACGAACAGCTTCACGCTCAGTTGGTGCGGGTTGGCGACCTGGTCGCGGGCCACCAGTTCCGGGCCCAAGGCGCAGAAACCGTCCCGGCACTTGGCTTTCACCGCAGGGCGGTAGTAGCTGTCTTCCGGCAGGCTGAACTCATTGATGATGGTGTAGCCGGCCACATGCTCCAGGGCGTTTTCGACGCTGACACGGCTGGCGCTCTTGCCAATCACCACCCCGAGTGCCGGGCCGGGTTGCAGGCGTTCACCTTGAGGGTGCAGCACCACGCCGTCGTGGCCGTTGCGGGTGTTGGGCGTCTTGATGAACAGCACCGGCTTCACCGGTGGTTTCTGGTAAGGCGCTTGTTCGAATTCGGCGAGACGTTGGTTCAGCAACCCCTGGTAGTTCAGCGCAACGCCGAACAGGGTGCCGTTCGCAACATCATGCAGGGCACGGCTCATGCTTTTCTCCTGGCAGTGGCGGGGCAGATTCGGGCCTGCTCCGTGGGATATTCGTTAACCTGTTAACGTTATAATTAAGATGTTAACTATCGTCAAGCGTGGCAATATTTCAGGGCACTCAAAACAACAAAGAGAATGCAGTGATGAGCGATCGTCAGCCGATCCCCAACATCAACATCGGGCAGGTCTACGACCAGCGTTACAGCGATGCCGAGGTGCACTACGACCGGCTCGGCAACCTGGCGGGATTTTTTGGCCGGAACATGCCGGTGCATCGTCATGACCGGTTTTTCCAGGTGCATTACGTCAAGACCGGCGCGGTGCGGGTCTATCTGGACGACCAGCAGTACCTCGAATCCGGGCCGATGTTTTTCCTCACGCCGCCGACGGTGGCGCATTCCTTCGTCACCGAAGCCGACGCCGACGGCCATGTGCTGACCGTGCGCCAGCAACTGGTGTGGGCCTTGATTGACGCCGACCCAAGCCTGGCCCCCGGCGCACAATTGCCGGCGGCCTGTGTGGCGTTGGCGCGGCTGGCGCCGGAGTTTCAGCCCGAGGTACGCCGCCTGGAATTCCTGTTCGACGAGCTGTGCAGCGAGATCAACGCCCAGGCCAGCGGACGCGGTTCGGCCCTCGACAGCCTGACGCGGCTGATCATGATCAGCCTGCTGCGGCTCTGCGCCAATTCCCTGGAGGCTCGTCCGGCACGTCACGAAGACCTGCGAATCTTCCACCGCTTCAACGAACTGATCGAAGACCACTACCTGCAACACTGGCCGCTGTCGCGTTATGCCGACGGTATCGGCGTCACTGAAGCGCGACTCAACGAGGTGTGCCGGCGGATCGCCGACCTGCCATCGAAACGCCTGATCCTCGAACGGCTGATGCAGGAAGCCCGGCGCCTGCTGCTGTTCACCGGCAGCTCGGCGAATGAAATCTGCTACCAGTTGGGGTTCAAGGACCCGGCGTATTTCAGCCGGTTCTTCCAGCGCTACGCGCAAATGACGCCGGGGGAGTACCGCCAGCGTCAATCGGGGTTGCGTTGAGGCGCCCGGCGTTACCACAGGGCCACGGTGTAGCCGATGATCACCCGGCTTTCGTCGATATCGCTGGTCAGGCCGTTGCTTGAGCGCAGGGTGGCGTTGCGCAGCCGCACGTTGACGTTCTTCAGCGGGCCGCTTTGCACGGTGTAGATCAGGTCGGTATCGCGCTCCCATTCCCGGCCGTTGCGCACCGTGGCGGTTTGCGCGTGGCTGCCGTCGACGTAGCGGGTCATGAAGGTCAGGCCGGGCAGGCCGAGGGCGGCGAAGTTGTAGTCGTAGCGCGCTTGCCATGCATCGGTGTTGGCCTTGGTGAAGATATTGATGGTCACCAGGTTGACCGAGTACGGGTCTTGCCCCGGGAAGGCAAAGTCGCCGTCGCCGGAAAGGTTTTGATAGCCCAGGCCGAATTTGTGCGCGCCTACCGACAGGCTGAACATGCCGTTGAAAAAGCGGTTGTCGATCCGACCGCCGTCGACCCGGGTAGGGCTGCGCAACAGCGTGCTGCCTTGCTCGCGGGTGTCGAAGTAGCGCAGGTCGGTGCGCAGGTTGACGCCCTGGGCCAGCGGCAGGTCATGCACCAGGCCGATGAAATTCTGGCGGTAGATGTCCTGCATCTGCGCGTAGTAATAGGTCGCCGCCAGGTGCGGATTGATTGCGTAGGTGCCGCCGGCCAGGTCCAGGTGGCTGCTGGTGACGCCGCCGTAGCTCATGGATTCGTTGTTGGAGGAGTCCCGCAGGTTCTGCTTTTCCAGGCGGCCGACGTTCAACGTCAGGCCGTCGATGTCCTGGGAGGTCACCAGTTCACCGTTGTAGGTCGACGGCAGCAGCCGGGTGTCGTTGTAGGCGGCCACCGGTAAAACCGGTTGCAGGGTGCCGAGCTTGAGCACGGTTTTCGACAGGCGCAGCTTGGCGGTCAGGCCGAGTTCGCTGTAGCTGTCGGCCGGCTCGCCGCTGGCGCCAGACGGCAGCAACCCGGTGCCACGGCGGTCGCGGCTGGAATCGAGTTTCAAGCCCATTTCACCCAAGGCATCCACGCCAAAACCGACCACGCCTTCGGTGTAGCCCGACTCCAGGCGCAGCACAAAACCCTGGGCCCATTCGTCCGCTTTGTTCTGCGGCGCGTTGGCCTGGCGAAAGTCGCGGTTCATGTAGAAATTGCGCAGGTCCAGGCTGGCTTTGCTGTCCTGGATGAAGTCGGCGTGGGCGACCAGAGGGGTAAACGCGGCGCACAGGCCAGCGCTTGCCGCCTTGCGAAAGAGGCACGAATGCATGAGGGGCGTTCCTTTTGTTGTTTTTGTTGGTATGCGCCCTCTGCTAGGTCAGGGGCGGCATATTGTTAACATGTTATCTATAGGCTGAATAGCGGGATTAGCAGGTTTTTTAAAAATCGTTTCTAAATTAATGATTTGTTCCATGCCTCGGGTTGCATGCACACGGTACCGACTCTAAGCTTCGACGCTTCGACCTTTGATACGCGTGAACCATGCCCACCCCTAGACCGTCCCTTACGCTCACCTTGCTCCAGGCCCGCGAAGCGACCATGGCGTTCTTCCGGCCATTGCTCAATGAACATGACCTGACCGAACAGCAATGGCGGGTGATCCGCATCCTGCGTCAGCAGGGCGAACTCGAAAGCCATCAACTGGCGCACCTCGCGTGCATCCTCAAGCCGAGCATGACCGGCGTGCTGGGCCGGCTGGAGCGTGACGGCATCGTGCGCCGGCGCAAATCCGCCGAAGACCAGCGCCGGGTCTTCGTCGCCCTGACCGAACAGGGCCAGCAGTGTTTTGTCGACATGAGCGCCGGGATGGAAAGCAACTACCAGAAGATTCAGGAGCAGTTCGGCGAGGAATCCCTGGAGCAGTTGATGGAGCTGCTCCAAAAGCTGAAAGGCATCAAGCCGTAATCCTCAAAAAAATTGGCTGAAGCCTGTCCCTTTTTTTCACGTGGCTGGTCATTCCAGGTAAGTGAACAAAATCGAGAGCTTCTTCCAATGCCCGCAATCCGCCCGCTGCTGAATTTCAGCCTGATGCTGAGCCTGAGTGCCAGCCCGTTGTTCGTCCCCATCAGTTATGCCGAAGACGGCGCGTCCCGGCGCAGCTACCAGGTGCCGGCCGGCAGCCTGAGCGCCGCGCTGACCCGTTTCGCCGGCCTGGCCGGGGTCAACCTCTCGGTAGACCCGGCGCTGGTCAGCGGCCGTAACAGCAGCGGGTTGTCCGGCGAATACGGCGTCGAAGAAGGGTTTGCCCGCTTGCTGCAAGGCTCGGGCCTGCAACTGCAACCCCTGGGCGAGCAGGCCTACATGCTGACCCCGATTCCGGAAGGCGGCAGCCTGCAACTGGCACCCACCTCGATTCTTGGCACCGTCGGCGATGCCGGCAGCGAGTCCTTCGCCGGGGGCCAGGTGGCACGCCGTGGCTCCCAGGGTTTGCTGGGCTCACGGGATTTCATGGAAACCCCGTTCAGCATGACCACCTACACCAGCGAGGCGGTCAAGAACCAGCAGGCGCGAACCCTCGGCGACCTGATCGCCAGCGACCCCTCGGTGCGTGCCACCAACCCGGCGGGCGGGCGCTATGAACAATTCACCATTCGCGGTTTCAGCCTGTTTAACAGCGATGTCGCCTACAACGGCCTCTACGGCGTGCTGCCGACCTACACCATCGACATGGAAATGGCCGAGCGCGTCGACATCGTCAAAGGCCCCAGCCAACTGATCAACGGCATCTCGCCGCGGGGCAGCGTCGGCGGCGGGATCAACGTGGTGCCCAAGCGCGCTACCGACAAGCCCATCACCTCGTTAACCGGCAGTTGGGCCTCCGACAGCCAGGCGGGCGGGGCCGTGGACATAGGCCGGCGTTTTGGTGAAGACAATAAATTCGGCCTGCGTTTCAACGGCGTGAAGCAGTCCGGCGACACTGCCTGGGACGACCAGAGTGTCGATCGCGAAATGGCCGTACTGGGCCTGGATTTTCGCGGTGAACGCCTGCGACTCTCCACCGACATCGGCCGCACCGAGCGCGACACCGACGCCCCGCAGGAGCGCGTGCAAGTTGGTCCCAATGCCAAGGTGCCGAGTGCCAACGACGTGCGTCACAACTACGCGCAACCCTGGAGCAAGGCGAGCACCAACGACACCTTCGGCACGGTCAACGGCGAGTTCGACCTCAGTGACAACGTGATGCTCTATGGCGGTGTCGGCGCGCGCAAAAGTAACCATGACTTCCTGCGTCATGCGGTGTCGGTGAGCAACAACGCCGGTGACTTCAGCGTGCAGCCCCGCGACTTCACCCGCGACGAAAACGTGCGTACCGCCACGGCGGGCGTGCGCAACTGGTTTCATACCGGCCCGGTCAGCCATGAGGTCAACCTGGCGGCCAGCTACTTCTATATGGACTTCGAAAACGGCGGCGCACGCTATGCGCCAGGTTCGAGCAATATCTACAATCCGGTAGAAACACCTACGCCAAGCCGGCCAACGCGATTTGACTCGAAGGTCTACACCGAAAACCGCTTCAGCGGCGTGGCGTTGTCCGACACTCTGGGCTTCTTCGATGACCGGTTGCTGCTGACCCTCGGTGCGCGCTGGCAGCGGGTCAAGGTGGATGACTGGACCGATGACGTCAAAGGCGACACCGCCTACGACGAGGAAAAAATCTCACCGTCGGGCGGCATCCTGTTCAAGGCCACCGACAAGCTGTCGCTGTACGCGAACTACATGGAAGGCCTGAGCCAAGGCAAGATCGCGCCGTCGACCTCGATCAACGAGGATGAAATCTTCCCGCCCTTCATCAGCCGCCAGGTTGAAGTCGGTGCCAAGTACGACGCGGGGGCGTTCGCGGTCACCGCTGCGGTGTTCCGGATCAAGCAGCCGGCCTACGAGACCAACGCCACCACGCGGGTCTTCGGCCCCAACGGCAAGCGCCAGAACGACGGCGTCGAACTCAGCGTGTTCGGCGAACCGCTCAAGGGCTTCCGCCTGCTGGGCGGGGTGATGTACATCGACAGCGAATTGACCAACACCACCAACGGCACCTTCGACGGCAACCGCGCGCCGGCCACGCCCAAGTACAACGTCAACCTCGGCGCTGAGTGGGATGTGCCGACCGTTGAAGGCCTGACCCTGACCAGCCGCGGGATCTATTCCAGCTCCCAGTACCTGGACCAGTCCAACGTCAAGGAAATCGACGCCTGGACCCGTCTTGATGTTGGCGCACGCTACGCCTTCAAGGTCGACGACAAGCACATCACCCTGCGGGCCAACGTCGAGAACGTGGCCAATCGGCGCTACTGGAGTTCGGCCGGTGCCTCGGATGACAGCGAGCCGGGTTTGACCTTGTCGACGCCGCGTACTTACTTGCTGTCGGCCACCGTCGACTTCTGAGGAGCCTGCCACATAGCCTTCTGCACATCGATGGGCTTGGGCAGCAGGCGGTTCTGGTAAAACAGGTCCGCCGTCTGCTGCTGCGCCTGAAGGATGTGCGCATCAATCGGCAGGATCGGCGATGGCGGCCGGTTATCGACATAACGTGCAATCACCCCGGTCGGCAAACCCATGAAACGGGTCAGCACCTGCAGGCTGTCTTCGCGCTGGCTGCGGGTCAGGGCTTCGGCGGCGCTGAGTTCGTCGAGCAGGGCGTGGATGAAAGCACCGTTGGCCTGAGCGTAATCACGGCGTGCGGTATAGATTGGTCCAGACAGGTTCAAGCCTTCGCCATTGGCGAGCACGCGGCTGGGGCTTTGGCTCAGGGCCAGTGACGAGTAGGGCTCCCAGATCGCCCAGGCGTCGACACTGCCTTGCTCGAAGGCGGCGCGGGCATCGGCCGGTGGCAGGTAAACCGGCTTGATGTCCTTGTAGCTCAGGCCGGCGTTGTTCAAGGCCCGCAGGATCAGGTTGTGAGAGCTGGAGCCTTTCTGGAAGGCGACTTTCTTGCCCTTGAGGTCGGCGATGCTGTGCAGTGGGCTGTCGGCCTGCACCAGAATGGTTTCCGCCGTCGGCTTGGGCGGTTCAGCGCCGATGTAGACGAGGTCGGCGCCCGCCGCCTGGGCGAACAATGGCGGGATATCCCCGGTGGATGCCACGTCCAGCGCGCCCACGTTCAAGGCCTCGAGCATCTGCGGGCCAGCGGGGAATTCGATCCATTGCACTTTGGTCTGGTCGAAGCGTTTTTCCAGCAGGCCATGTTCCTTGGCGAGCACCAGGGCGATCGAGCCTTTCTGGTAGCCGATCCTCAGGCTGGCCGGCTCGGCGGCCATCGCGGTTTGAGTCAGGGCCAACAGCGCAAACAATAGTGCAGACATTCTCATGCCGGTTGCTCCGCAAAGCGATTGGCCGGCCGCGCCAATCCAAGGTTTTCACGCAGGGTGGTACCGGCGTATTCGGTTCGGAACAGCCCGCGCCGTTGCAGTTCCGGCACCACCCATTGGGCGAAATCTTCCAGCCCGCCCGGCAGGTGCGGCACCAGCACATTGAAGCCATCGGCGGCGCCATTCTCGAACCAGTGTTGCAGTTCATCGGCGATCTGCGCGGGCGTGCCGATCAGGCTGTAATGCCCGCGGCCACCGGCGATGCGACGGCCCAGTTGCGCCAGGCTCAGCTGTTCGCGGCCCGCCAGTTCGGTCAGCAGTTGCTGGCGGCTGCGCTGGCCGCTGTCGGTCAATGGCAGGTCTGGCAGCGGGCCGTCGACCGGGTAGCCGGACAAGTCGAAATTACCCAGCATGCGCCCCAGCAATGCGACACCCACCTGCGGTTCGACCAACTGCTGGAAGGCCTCGAATTTGTCGCGCGCTTGCGCTTCTGTCTGCCCGACCACCACAAACACCCCCGGCATGATCTTCAGCGCATCCGGTTCCCGCCCGTATCGAGCCAGGCGACCCTTGAGGTCGGCATAGAACGCCTGGGCGTTGGCCAATGATGTCTGGGCGGTGAACACCACTTCGGCAGTTTGTGCCGCTAATTCACGGCCCGCCTCGGAAGAGCCGGCCTGGACAATCACCGGTTGGCCTTGAGGTGAGCGCGCCACGTTCAGCGGGCCTTTCACACGAAAGTGTTCGCCCACATGCCCGAGTACATGCAGTTTCGCCGGGTCGTAGTAGCTGCCACTGGCCTTGTCGCGCACAAAGGCATCGTCTTCCCAGCTGTCCCACAACCCCGTCACCACCTGATGAAACTCCCGGGCACGGCTGTAGCGTTCGCCGTGGCCGAGGTGTTCGTCGCGGCCAAAATTCTGTGCTTCGGCGGCGTTGTCCGAGGTCACCAGGTTCCAGCCTGCACGCCCTCCGGACAGGTGATCCAGTGAGGCGAACTTGCGCGCCACATGGTACGGCTCGTTGTAGCTGGTGGTGGCCGTGGCGATCAGGCCGATGTGTTCAGTCACCGCGCTCAATGCCGACAGCAACGTCAGTGGCTCGAAATGGTCCGAGCGCGCCATGCGGCTGGCAATCTCCCCGGTGGCGGCGGCAATGCTGTCGGCCACGAACAAGGCGTCGAATTTTGCCGCCTCGGCAATCTGCGCCAAGCGCTTGTAGTGGGCGAAATCCAGCCCGGCATTGGCCGGCACATCGGGATGGCGCCAGGCAGCGACGTGGTGCCCGGTGGCCATCAGGAAAGCACCGAGTTTAAGTTGACGGGGCATGCTTAGAAATCCTTGCGCAGTTGCACGCCGAAGTAACGTTCATCGTCACGGGGCACGGCGCGGTAGATGTAGCTGCCGCCACTGGCCAGCAGCGGTGAATAGGACTTGTCGGTGAGGTTCTTCGCCAGCAGGGCCACGCGCCAGCCGTCGCTGTAGTCGGCCAGGGCGACGCTGGCGTTCCAGATACCGTAGGCGCCTTGCTTGGTGTCGACGTTCTGGCTGATGTCGTACTGCACTTCGCTCTGCCAGCTGTAGTCGGTACCCAGTTCGATATCCAGGCCGTTATCCAGCGGGATGCTGTAGTCGGCGCGCACGTAGCTTTTCCAGTCCGGGCTGAAGGGCAGCGGCTTGCCGTTGACGTTGCAGGACGCCGCCGCGCCAGGCGGGCAGGCGAACTCATCGATGCGGGCCCGGGTGTAGGCCAGCGCGCCGGAGAGCTTCAGTTGTTGAGTGGCCTGCAACGCGTAGTCGAGTTCGACGCCTTCGGTGCTGACGCTGCCGGCGTTGATCAAGCGCGTCACCACTTGCCCGGCGACGGTGTCGAAGAAGTTCGCCTGGTAGTTGTCGTAGTCGCTGTGGAAGATCGCCAGGTTGGTGGTCAGGCGATTGTTCCAGCTGGTGGCCTTGATCCCGACTTCCCAGGTGTTGGAGGTTTCCGGTTTCAGCGCGTCGGTGTCCCGTGGCTGCATGTTGAAGAACACGTTGTAGGCCGGGCCCTTGTAGCCGCGGGAGTAGGTCAGGTAGCTGGTGACGGTGTCGCTCAGGTCGTATTGCACCCCCAGCCGGCCGGACCAGCCGTCTTCGTCCACCGAGCCCGAACTGCTGGTGGCCGGTTGAATGCCGCTGACCGTGGTGGCAGAGGTGGAGACACGTCGGTGATCGTATTCCAGGTCGTCGTGGGTATAGCGCAGGCCGGCGATGCCACGGAAAGCCGAGGTGAAATTCAGCGTGGTCTCGCCGAACACCGCGTAGCTGTCGCTGGTGGTGCCGTAGTCGGCGATGCCGCGGTCGGTGCGTGTGGTGGTGGTCAGGGTGCGCTGGTAGGTTTCCTGATCCTTGCCGTGCATGTAGAACAGGCCGCCGACGTATTCGAGGAATTCGCCTTTGGGCGAGGCCAGGCGCAGCTCCTGGGAGTATTGGTCGAACGCCAGTTGGCCTTTGTCGGCGGTGCCGGGGAACGCGGCGGTCACGGTGCCCAGGCGGTCGCCGTCCTGGTACTGGGTGTTGTCCCAACCGCGCCAGGCGGTGATCGAGGTCAGGGTGTAGTCGCCGAGGTTCCAGTCCAGTTGGGCAGACAGGCCTTTGTTGGTGTCCTCCACGTGGCTGCGGGTGTCGGTGTTGATGTCGCGGTTGTCGCTGGAGCCGCGCACCGGGTTCAACGCATTGGCGAACGCCGGGGTCAGGGATTGGCTCACCACGCCATTCGGCGCGTCGTCGTGGGACTGCATGTAGTCGGCAATCAGGGTCAGTTTCACGTCGTCGTTGGGGGTGAACTCCAGTTTGCCGCGCACGCCCTGATGGTTGTAGCCGTTCACTTCCTGGCCGTTGTGCTTGTTGTCGACGTTGCCGTCGTAGGTGCCGAACAGGCCGCTGATGGAGCCCTTCAGTGTGCCGGGAATCAAGCTGCCGCCCAGGCCGAAGCGGGTGCGGCTTTCATTGCCGCTGAAGTAGGACTGGTCGATGTAGCCGTGGGTCTCGGCCGTCGGCGCCTTGCTGGTGATATTCAGCACGCCGGCCGAGGCGTTCTTGCCGAACAGCGTGCCTTGGGGGCCGCGCAGGACTTCGACGCGTTCCAGGTCCAGCAGGTCCAGGGTGGCCTGGCCGGGGCGGGCGTACACCACGCCGTCAATCACCGTCGCCACGGTGGGCTCAACCCCGGGCGAAGTAGAAATCGTGCCCACGCCCCGCACGAACAGCGAGGTGTCCTTGTTCGACGCGCCGGTGCGGAAATTCAGCGAGGGTACTTGCTGCACGATACTGGCCACGCCGTTGCGATTGTCACGCTCCAGTTGTTCGCCATCGAGTACCGAAACCGCCACCGGGACTTTTTGCAGCGACTCTTCGCGGCGGGTGGCGGTGACCGTCACCGGCTTTAGGGTGGGTTCCTGCTCGTCGGCGGCGAATGCAGCGGGAACGGGCAGGGCGGCGAGCCCGGCGAGTAACCAGCCCAGATGGGCGCGGCGCCCGGTGGCGGCGCGTATGGATTGCGAAAGTTTTTGAGGTTGCCCCGGCTGTGTGTGCATGCTCTGACCGCTCGAAATGTGCCCTGAACCGCTGCCGTTCTGTGACGACAGCGCCGTTGAATCTGTCTTGGGCATTCGCTCGAGCGAGTAGCAGACAAAACGCTTTGGTAGCGCTAACATCGGCATTATTGGTAGGTGTGACATAGAGCGTCAAATACTAAAAAATTAGTTTTATATTCTTTTAGGTTTTTAACAGGATCGTCCCTTGAGCGAAGACAAACCCCGGAAACGCCGTGGCGCCGGCCGCGTCACCTTGAACACCGTGGCGCGCCAGGCCGGTGTTTCAGCGATCACCGTGTCGCGCTATTTCAACCAGCCGGAGCAGGTCTCGCCCGAACGCCGCGAACGCATCGCGGCGGTGGTCGCCGAGCTGGGATACGTGCCCAATCTGGTAGCGGGTGGGCTGGCGTCGGCACGAGGCCGGATCGTCGCCATGGTGATTCCGAACATCTCCGGGCCGATCTTCGCCAATACCATCCAGGGCTTCAGCGACACCCTCAGCCGCCACGGCTACCAGCTGCTGCTGGCGTCCAGTTACTTCAGCGCCGAGCAGGAAGAAAACGCAGTACGCGCGTTCCTCGGCTGGTCCCCGGCGGCATTGGTGCTCACCAGCCGCTTCCATAGCGCGGGCACCGAGAAGATGATCGCCGAGGCGGATATTCCGGTGGTTGAAACCTGGGATTACCAACCCGAGCGGGAGCCGTTGCAGATTGGCTTCTCCCATTACGAGGTGGGCGTGACGGCCGCGCGCTACCTGCATGGCAAGGGGTATCGGCGCATCGCGTTCGTGCAGAACAGCGCGCCAGGGGACTTCAGTGCACTGGAACGCCGGGATGGCTATAGCGCAACCCTGATTGAGCTGGGCATGCAGCCGTGGGTGTTTGCCCCGGACGCCGATCGCGCGCCCTTTGAGGCGGGCAAGCAAGCCATGCACGTGTTGATGAGCGCCGCCACGCCGCCCGACGCAATCATCTTCGCCAATGACAACCTCGCCGCCGGTGGCTTGCTGGCGGGGCAACGGGCAGGGCTGAAAATCCCCGAGGATTGTGCGGTGCTCGGCTTTGGTGATTACCCGTTTGCCGAAATGCTTCTGCCGAGTCTCAGCACCATCAAGCCGCCCGCCCTGGAGATTGGCGTGCTGGCGGCGACGCGGGTGCTGGAAAGCCTGGGCGTGTTGCCGGTTGAGGACGAGGTGCAGCGCTTGAACCTGCTGGAATGCCGCTTGATCGAGCGCGAGAGCGGCTGAGGTTTATTTGCGGCGCCTGGCCATTTTGGATACGGTGCAGGCCTGCCCAAAGGACCTGCCAATGACCGAACCACAACCCGCTGCCGTGCCCAAATCCCGCCGTGCGCCCAAAGGTGAAAAACGCCGGGAAGAACTGTTGGACGCCGCGCTGCAGGTGTTTTCCCTCGAAGGCTACAGCGGCGCCTCGATGGCGCAGGTGGCGGCGATCGTTGGCATCTCGGTGGCCGGCCTGCTGCATCACTTTCCCAGCAAGATTTCGTTGTTGATGGGGGTGCTGCAACGCCGGGACCAGGTCAATCAGCGGATTGCCGATGAGGTGCGGGCCGAGAAGTCATTGTCCGGGTTGCTCGGCAGCCTGCGGGCGATCAACCGCTCCAACGCGACAGCGCCGGGGGTGGTGCGGGCTTTTACGATTCTGAATGCGGAAAGCCTGCTGGACACACACCCGGCCTGGGGTTGGTTTCAGGAGCGCTATGCGGGCATTCATCGGCGCATGCACGGGCAGTTTGCAGACCTTGTGGCCATGGGCGAAGTGCGCGGTGATGTGGACATCGCCGGGCTGGTGGAGGAGATCCTGGCCATGATGGACGGCTTGCAGATCCAGTGGTTGCGCTTTCCCGATCAGGTGGACCTAGTGGCGCGTTTCGATACCTACATCGCGCGGGTCGATGCGGCCATACGCGCGTGAAGGTAGGAGCGAGCTTGCTCGCGAAGGACGTCAACGATAACGCGGGCATCCTGGATTAACGCGGTGTCTTTGCGTTTTTCGCGAGCAAGCTCGCTCCTACAGGTTTTTATCAGTTACCCACAGCACTGCCCTGGCTGCTGTCATCCGAGGTGTCGTAGCCGTCACCGTCGCTGGTGCCGGAATCACCCTGGTTCTGATGCAGCACACCACCGGTCTTGACCGTTGGCAGCTCACGCAGCGTGGAGTTGAGTGCCGAGCGTGGCAGCGGGTTGCTGGTGGTGGTCGACAGTTCCTGGCGGAACGGGTTGACCAGCTTGGCGTTCAGGCGAATGTCCTGGGACGAGGCGCCGACCGACAGGTTGAAGCTGTCGGCGTCCACCACCCATTGCTTGCTCGCCACATCGAAGTACGCCAGTGAGCGGTCGTTGAGTTCGATGGTCACGCGCTTGCTCTCGCCGGGCTTGAGGAACACCTTCTTGTAGCCCTTGAGTTCCTTCAGTGCCCGTTCGACTTTCGGGTGGTTCTGGCCCACATACAGCTCGGCGACTTCAGCGCCCGCCACCTTGCCGGTGTTGCTCAGGTCGAACGATACCTTGATCGGCGCGCCCGCCACCGCGACACCGGGTGTCACGCTGATGTTGCTGTAGCCGAAGGTGGTGTACGACAGGCCGTAGCCGAACGGGTAGAGCGGCTTGATGCCTTTTTTCTCGTAGCCGCGATAACCCAGGAACAGGTCGTCCTTGTAGCTCATCTGCGTGAGGGTTTCCTGATTGTCGAATTTCGGGAAAGTCGCGTAGATCGGGTTGTCTTCGATATTGCGCTCGATGCTGATGGGCAGCTTGGCCGATGGATTGACCTTGCCCAGCAAAATCTCCGCCAGGGCCTGGCCGCCGTTCTGCCCCGGGTAGAACGCATGCAGCGCCGCCGGCACCTGGTCGATCCAGTCGCTCATCTTCAGCCCGGTGCCACCGTGCAGGGTGACCACGGTGTTCGGGTTGACCTTGGCAATGCTCTGGATCAGCAGGTTCTGGTACTCCGGCAAATCGAAGCTGTGGTCGAAGCCTTCACCTTCGTACTCATTGCTGTTGCCTGCCGCCACCAGCACCGCGTCGTACTGGGCCAGGTCCTTGGGCGCCACCAGCGAGGCCCAGCCCATTTGCACGCCTACCAGGCCGCCCATGGTCGAGATGTAGCCTTTGCGGCGCGAGTACTCAAGCTTGATGTCCACGGCTTTGCCGGCTTCAAGATTGACCTTGGCGAACACCGGAATCGTCGGCGGGATGCTGTTGTTGGGCAGTGGGTTGCCGTCGCCGTTGTCGAGCACTTTCTGGCCATTGACGTACAGGCGCACGGCACCGTCGGCGCGCACCTTGAACACCTGTTCGCCGCTGACGGTCGGGGTGATCTGGCCGCTGTAGCGGATCGACGTGGCGGCGGTGTTGCCATTCACCGGCAGACTGTCGGTGGACCAGTCGAGGTCGACATGGTTGTCGGTGCGGGTGGCAGCCGGGTCGCCGGACCAGTTGGCATTGCTGAAGAACTCGGTCTTCAAGCCCTTGACGCTGTTGCCGTCGCTGTCGGTGTGGGTCCAGTTGGACGCCGTCTGGTCCAGGGACAGCCCTTCGATGAACTCGACCTTGGCGTTCGGCGCCAGTTGCTGCAGGCCACTCAGTTCACTGATGTAGTTGGCGGCCATCACATTGGCGCTGCCGAATCCGGTGGGCGGTGCGTATTTGGCCAGGTTGCCGACCACGGCGATGCGCTTGACCTTCTTCGCGTCCAGGGGCAGCAGGCTGTCCTGGTTTTTCAGCAGCACGATGCCTTCGCGGGCCGCATTCAACGCCACGCGGTTGCTGGTTGCGCTGTTCATGTTATGGGTGGTCAGCGGCGCCTTGCTGTCGAATTTGTACAGGTAGATCTGCTTGAGGATGCGCCGCACCTTGTCATCGATGGTCGCGCCGGCGAGTTCGCCACTGTCGAGGAACGGCTTGAGTACAGTGCTGTTCATCTGGTAGCCCATCATGTCCAGATCGGTACCCGCCTGTGCCGCCGGCAAGCCGTTGACCACAGCGTTGTAGTCACTCTGCACAAAGCCCGGATAGCCCCATTCGGTCTTCAGGATGTCGTGCATCAGGTGCTTGTTCTCGCAGGCGAACTCACCGTTCACCTTCTGGAACGAACACATCATCATCGCCACTTTGCTGTTCTTCGAGGCGGATTCGAAGGGCGGCAGGGTCATTTCCCGCAGCACCCGTTCGCTGATGGTCTCGTCGAGGTGAAAGCGGTTGCTTTCCTGGTCGTTGGCGGCGAAATGCTTGGCGTTGGCCCATACCCCGCGTGACTGGATACCATTGATCACCGCCGGCCCCAGGCTGGCGCCAAGGAATGGGTCTTCACCGGACAGGTACTCAAACGCCCGGCCGCTGTAAGGCATGCGGTACAGGTTCACCCCGGGCCCGGTGACGAATTGATAACCGCCGCTTGCGGTGTCGTAACCCAGGGCACGGCCCAGGTCGATGGCGCGGCGCGGGTTCCAGCTGGCCGCCAGGTTCGGGCCGGAGGGGTACACCACGCCCTGGTCGTTGCCTTCGCTGGTGTAGCGCACACCCACGCCACCGTCGGCGCCATGAATCTGCGGCACGCCATACTGAGTCAGCGGCTTGACGTCCCAACCACCGGTGCCGCCGATATAGGCGAGTTTTTCTTCCAGGGTCATCTTGGCCAGGGTCTTGTTTGCGGCCTTTTCGGCACGGTTTACCCGCGCTTCATCGAGGGCGGGGCTGGTGGCCGCATGCACCTGGGACACAGCGAGCGCCAGCAGGGCGAATGCCGACTGCGCACCGATCATTTTGCGTTTACTCATGGGACTCTCCGACAACTGATTATTGATAGCTGGGTGCCGAGAAGTGCATTTCGTTGTGCACGCTCGTCACTTTTTTACGGGCAATAGTTCACCCTTGTCGCAACTTTTTGCCGATGGCTAATTGCGATTACGGGGCGGATTCCGCAGTTTTAAAAGTGTAATAATTGAACTAGTTATTGTTTTGAGTAGTGTCTATGCGATATCACGAGATGGCATTTTGAACCGCTAAAACGCCGTAATTAAGTCAATTCTTGCCGTAAAATGTCAAACGAAAGCTAATATCTGCGTAAAATAAGAAATATTTTCTTACGTTTATGAACTTAGATTAAACCTACTAGTCGATTGGTTTAAGGAAATATGCGCAGTCATGGCTAACTAGTGGCGTTCGCCAGTAGTTCTAAATGGCCATAATCCAAATGGGCTGTAATACAAAATGCTTTGGTGTAGGGTCTTGACCCTGTCAGGACCGTGCTTGGGCGATTGATTGTTTTTTATCTGGAGAAAGTTAATGAAGATTTCCCTGTTGAGTGCCGGTGTTGTACTGGGCGTTGCGCTAAGTGGGGCGGCAATGGCCGTCGAGTCGACGGACGCTGACGCGAAGTCCGGTGCCGCCGATTCCACGGTGATCACCCAGGCCCACGATGCCAAGGCGGCGAAGAAGCAGAAGGCCGAAACCACCAAGGGCGGCCGCCCGCTGAGTAACAGCCAGGCGACTGCGCCAAAAACTTCCAACTAAGGTTGGATGCACCTGTTTCCGGGCGCCTTACCAGCAGGCGCCACGGCAACAGTTTTTTTAAATAGCCCCTCAGATTTCGCAGATGCCCCAGCCCATGCCGTCCACGCCCATCGATGCTTGCCGAATGCAGATTCCGGATACCGAACAGGTGTGTGCATGGCTGATGCAGCAGGCCGGTTTGAAAACCGTCGACCTGGAACGCGCCCGACGGTTATCTCAGGAGTCCGACGACCCTGAACTGCTCGGCCTGCTGACGCGTCTGGGGCTGGTTTCCGAAGTGGAGCTGGCGCGGGCCTGGGCGGATTTGCTTGGCGCTCCGTTGCTGCTGGCGGACGCCGCACCGCCCGTGCTCGATCCGCTGCCGGCGCTGACCGAACGCTTCATGCGTCATTACCAGGTGGTGCCGGTGGGCTGGAGCCACGGCGGCTTGCGTGTGCTGGCGGCCAACCCGGCGCTGCTGTATCCGTTCCAGGCCCTGGCGTATGCGTGCGGCGTGCCGGTGTGGCTGGCGGTAGGCCCGCGCAATGAAGTCGAAACCCTGATCGAGCGCTATTACGGCCAGGGCCGTTCGGCCATGGGCACCCTGATCGAAAATCTCGACGAGCAGGGCGGCGCCCTGGAAGACATCGAACACCTCAAGGACATGGCGTCCGAGGCGCCGGTGATTCGCCTGGTCAACCTGATCCTGCAGCGGGCCGTTGAGAATCGAGCGTCGGACATCCATATCGAACCCTTCGAAAACCAGCTCAAGGTGCGCTACCGCATCGACGGTGTACTGCATGAAGCCGAGGCGCCGCCATCGAGCTCCTCGGCGGCGGTGATTTCCCGGGTCAAGATCATGGCGCGGCTGGACATCGCCGAGCGGCGCTTGCCGCAGGACGGCCGGATCATGTTGCGCATCCAGGGCAAGGAGCTGGACCTGCGGGTGTCCACGGTGCCCACCAGTTTTGGCGAGTCGGTGGTGATGCGCCTGCTGGACCGCCAGACCGTGCAGTTCGATTTCCAGAGCCTGGGTTTTGATGGCCAGCGCCTGGAAACCTTTCTTGAAGTGCTCGAGCGACCCCACGGCATCCTGCTGGTCACCGGCCCCACCGGCTCGGGTAAAACCACCACGCTCTATACCGCGCTGTCGCGGCTCAATACCGCCGAGCGCAAGATCATCACCGTCGAAGACCCGGTGGAATACCAACTGGAAGGCATCAACCAGATCCAGGTCAAGCCGGCCATCGGGCTGGACTTCGCCGGGGCGCTGCGCTCCATCGTGCGCCAGGACCCGGACGTGATCATGATCGGTGAAATCCGCGACCTGGAAACCTGCCGCATTGCTATTCAATCGTCGTTGACCGGGCATTTGGTGCTTTCTACTTTGCACACCAACAGCGCCGCGGCGAGTATCACCCGCCTGCTCGACATGGGCGTAGAGAGCTACCTGATCGCGTCCACCGTCAATGGCATCCTCGCCCAGCGCCTGGTGCGCCGCCTCGACCCGGCGACCCGCGAGGCGTTCGAAGCCCCGCCGGAACTGATCGAGGAACACGGCCTCGACCGCTTCACCGACCAGCGCCCGATCCTGCTGTACCGGCCCCGCGCCGACGCTCCGGGCGGCGGTTACCACGGCCGCAGTGCAATCACCGAATTGCTGGTAATGAATGACGAACTGCGCAGCTTGTTGATGCGCCAGGCCGACGCCGCGACCCTCGAACAAGCCGCCCGCCGTGGTGGCTTGCGCACCCTGCATGAAGAAGGCCTGCGCCAGGCGGTGGCCGGTGTCACCTCACTTGAAGAAGTGCTGCGCGTCACTCGTGGAGAGGGCGCGTGAGCCTGTTCAAATACCGCGCCCTGGACAGCCAGGGCACCGCGCAGAACGGCACCCTCGAAGCCAAGGACCAGGCCGCCGCCGTCGCCGCGCTGCACAAGCGTGGGCTGCTGTTGTTGCAGATTGATCCCGCCAGCGCCCAGGGGCTGCGCAACGCTTTCGGGCGCGGCCATTTGAATGGCGCGGCGCTGGTCAGTTTTACCCAACAATTGGCCACGCTGCTCGGCGCGGGCCAGCCGCTGGAACGCTCGCTGGGCATCCTGCTCAAGCAACCCGGCCAACCGCAAACCCGCGCGTTGATCGAGCGCATCCGCGAGCACGTCAAGGCCGGTAAACCCTTGTCGGCAGCGCTGGAGGAGGAGGGCAGCCAATTCTCGCCGCTGTACCTGAGCATGGTCCGCGCCGGTGAGGCGGGCGGCGCGCTGGAGAACACCCTGCGCCAACTCAGTGACTACCTGGAACGCAGCCAGTTATTAAGAGGCGAGGTGATCAACGCGTTGATCTATCCCGCCTTCCTGGTCGTCGGCGTGCTCGGGTCCCTGGCGCTGTTGCTGGCCTACGTGGTGCCGCAGTTCGTGCCGATCTTCAAGGACCTGGGCGTGCCGATTCCGCTGATCACCGAAGTGATTCTGGGACTCGGCCAGTTCCTCGGCGCCTATGGCCTGGCGGTGCTCGCCGGGTTGATCGTGACTGTCTGGGGCCTGGCGGCACGCCTGCGCAACCCTCGACACCGTGAAGCGTACGACCGGCGCGTGCTGGGTATCCGAGTTATAGGCCCGCTGTTGCAGCGGGTCGAAGCCGCACGCCTGGCACGCACCCTTGGCACCTTGCTGAGCAACGGCGTGGCGTTGCTGCAAGCGCTGGTGATCGCTCGCCAGGTCTGTACCAACAGAGCCTTGCAGGCACAAGTGGCCCAGGCCGCCGAGTCGGTGAAAGGCGGCGGCACCCTGGCCAGTGCGTTTGGCAGCCAACCGCTGCTGCCGGACCTGGCGCTGCAAATGATTGAAGTCGGCGAACAGGCCGGTGAACTGGACAGCATGCTGCTCAAGGTCGCCGACGTGTTCGACGTCGAAGCCAAGCGCAGCATCGACCGCCTGCTCGCCGCCCTGGTGCCGTCCCTGACCGTGGTCATGGCGGTGCTGGTGGCGGTGATCATGCTGGCGATCATGCTGCCGTTGATGAGTCTGACCAGCAATATATGAAAACCCGAGGAAGCAAGCCGATGCGCCATACCCGTTTCAAACCCGCCCGCCGCCAAGGCGGTTTTACCTTGCTGGAAATGCTCGCGGTGATCGTGTTGCTGGGGATCGTCGCCACCATCGTGGTGCGCCAAGTGGGCGGCAATGTCGACAAGGGCAAGTACGGCGCGGGCAAGGCGCAACTGGCCAGCCTGAGCATGAAGATCGAGAGCTACGGCCTGGATGTGGGGTCGCCGCCCAAGAGTTTGCAGCAACTGGTCGAGAAATCCGGCAACGCCGCCGGTTGGGCCGGGCCGTACGCTAAGCCCTCAGACCTCAAGGACCCGTTCGGCCATGCCTTCGGCTATCGTTTCCCCGGTGAACATGGGGCCTTCGACCTGATTTTCTACGGTCAAGACGGCCAGCCCGGCGGCGAAGGCTACAGCGCTGACTTGGGCAACTGGGAATAATGCAGGCCCTCCAACGCGGCTTTACCCTGCTGGAGATGCTGGTGGTCATTGTGTTGATCAGCATCGCGGCCGGGTTGGTGGGATTTGGCCTGCAACAAGGCCTGCGGGTTGCCAAAGAGCGTCAGGCGGTTGGGCAGATGGTCGATGCCCTGCGCAGCACGCGGGCGCGGGCGATTGTCAGCGGCACCTCGGCCAGGACCGTATTCGACCTGGCCCAACTGAGTTTCCATGCGCCGGGACGCCCGGTCAAACACTGGCCGGCCGACCTGCAAGTGACCCTGCACACCGCCGAGCAAGCAGGCTCTGCGGTGGAGTTTTACCCTGACGGCAGTTCCACCGGCGGCAACCTGTTGTTGGCCAATGGCTCGCGGCGTTGGCGCATCGATATTGGCTGGCTGACTGGCAGCGTGCAGTCCAAGGCGTTGCCATGAATCGCCAGTCGGGTTTCACCTTGCTGGAAATGCTTGCTGCACTGACCCTCATGGCCATTTGCAGCACGGTGTTGCTGGTCGCTTTCGGGCAGAGCGCGCGCTCGTTGTTGCAGGTCGCCCACAGCGACCGCCTGACCCATGCCGCCTTGAGCGTGATGGACCAGGAAGGATCCGGCCCGCTGGCCAGCGGCACTCGCCAGGGCAGCCTGGGCGACGGTATCGATTGGCAATTGACGATCGCCCAGCAGCCGACCCGTATCGGTCAGCCGCGTTTGTTTCGCCTTGACCTTACCGTCAGTGAGGCCCGGCGCCAGGCCCATTTCAGTACCTTGAAATTGCGCGCCGTCACCGACAGGGCGGGCCCGTGAATCAGCGTCAACAGGGCTTTACCTTGCTGGAAATCATGATCGTGCTCAGCTTGCTGGGTGTATTGCTGACACTGGTGGGCGGCGCGTTGTTGGGTGCCAACCGCGCGGTGCTCAAGGCCCAGCGCTACACGGTCAGCCTCGATGAAATGCGCGCCGCACAACAGTTTTTGCGCACCTCTATCAGCGAGGCGCTGCCGCTGGACGTGACTGAGGACGACAGCCAAACCAACGGTTTTTTTGCCGGATCCGCCCAACGCCTGCAATTCGTCGCGACCTTGCCCGGTGTGCTCGGTGGCGGTATCCAGCGCTTCACCTTGCAGTTGGCCGGGCCCGAGGAGCAGCGCGATTTGCAAGTGGCGTTCGCGCGGTTTGAGTCCAGTGCCCAAGTGAGTGTGCCGGCCACCCGCAGCGAGCCGCAGGTGTTGCTGAAGAACGTCGAGGACCTGCAATTCAGCTATCGCGGCGTGTCGCCCAAGGGCCAGGCCACCGGCTGGATCAGTGACTGGCCGTGGACCAAGCGCTTGCCTTATGCAGTGCGCATTGTGGCGCGCGTCAACGGGCCGGTGCCGTGGGTGACCCAAGTGGTTGCCCTGCGCCTGAATCTGTCCGGCGGAGCATCAGACCAATGAAGCGTCAGCGTGGCGTTGCACTGCTGCTGGTGCTGTGGGTGCTGGCATTGCTCAGCCTGCTGCTGGGCGGCCTGGCCGGTTGGGTGCAACTGGAAAGCCGCCAGGCCCTGTGGCATCGCCAGCACACCCAGGCGCTGCTGGCGGCGGAGGCGGGCGCGGCGTTGGCCATGCAGGCTGTGGCCGACCCGTTGCAGCGCAAACAATGGATTGCCGACGGCCGCGAAATGCCCTTGGTGTTTGATGACGCACAGCTGCTCGTGAGCCTGCACAGCGAGCGCGGCAAGCTGTATTTGAACAGCGCCGAGGCGGCCGACTTCGCCCGTCTGGCCCTGGCTTGCGGCGCCACCCAGGCCCAGGCCAGCCGGCTCGCCAGTGACCTGGAAGTGCGGCGCAACGAAGGCCTGCCGCCGTTCCGTGTGGTGGAAGAACTGCGGCAATTGCCCGGCATGACCCAGGCGCTGTACAGCCGGCTGGTCCCGGAAATCAGCTTGTGGAGTGGTCTGGACCGGCCCGATCCTGCTTTCGCCAGCCCATTGATGCGCCAGGCGTTGAACCTGCCCCGGCAGAGCGCGACGGGCGCCGACCCTGGCGACGTGCTGGTGATCGACAGCCGCGCACAACGGCCCGGCGGCTATCACGCCCGGTTGCAAGCCACGGTGTTATTGAGCCCCGCGCAAGGCAGCGCACAACCTTATCGAGTCCTACGTTGGCAAGAATGAACGAACACTTATCCGCACGGCTGCAAGTGCTGGTGGCACCTTTCGCCCAGCGCTGGCGCGGCAGTGTGCTGCAATTGGGCTGGCAGCTGTGGCTCAAGGAGCTGCATGGCTGCCTGCCGGATTGGTTGTCGCTGCATGACATCCCCGAGCATGTCTACCGCTGGCCGTTGACTGCGCCCGTGGAACAGCTCACCGGCGAGGCGCGTCGGGTGCTGGTACTGCCACCCTCGGCGGTGCTGGTGCAAACCGTGCAGTTGCCCCCGGCCGCCGCGCGTAACCTGGCGACAGTGGTGGGTTATGAGCTGGACCGTTTTACCCCGTTCGATGCCGCCCAGTTGTACTTCGTCGTGCGCCAGGAGCGCCGTACACCCACGCACTTGCAGGTGACACTGGTGGCGATCCTGCGCGAGCGCCTTGACCAGATGCTTGATGAATGCGCGGCCCTTGGCTTGCAGCCCCATGCCGTGGATGTGGCCGACGGGGTCGGGCTGATGGGTATCGACCTGCTGCCGGCGCCATTGCGTCCGCGCCAGCGTCCGGCCGGGAAGGGTTTGCAACGCAGCCTGCCGTGGCTGTGCGGTGCCTTGCTGATTGCCGCGATGCTGCTGTGGCTCAACGACCGCCAGCGGGTACTCGACGTCATGGATGCGCAGGTGCAACAACAAAAAGCCCAGGTCGCCGAGATCCAGAGCCTGCGCCAGCAACTGCTCAACACCCGTGGCGCCGCGCAATACCTGATTCGCCGCAAGTCGGCACAGCCGCCGTTGGCCGCGCTGCTGAATGAGCTGACCGCGTGCCTGCCCGCCGACACCTGGATCGACCAGTTGGAAGTCAACAACGGCGCCGACGTTTCCTTCTCCGGACAGAGCGCCAAGGCCAGCGCCTTGATCACCCGGATCAAGGCCTGTCACAGCCTGGAAAACGCCCAGTTCGAGGGGGTGATCCAGCCCGATGCGCAAACCGGCAAGGATCAGTTTTCCCTGCGCGCCCACTTGCACCAGGAGGCCGCCGATGCGCCGACCACTGACACCCCGTGAACGTCGCGGCGCGGCCTTGCTGATCCTGGCGCTGGTGCTCGGCAGCGGTTACTGGCTGCTGATCGACAGCTGGTTCGCCGGGCCATTGCGCGCCATGGGCGAGCAGGCCGAGCAACTGCGCGAACAGCAGCAACGCTATGCCGGCCTGTTGCACCAGGGCGCCGCCTTGCGCGAGCAACTGGAGCACGCCCGTCAGGACCCGGCCAGCAGCACCAGCCTGTTGCCCGGGGATGACCCCAGCGCCGTGGCGGCGGACCTGATGCAGCGCATCGCCGACCTGATCAACAGCCGCGCCAGCCTCGGCGGCGGCTGCAGCCTGACCCAGCGCATGCCCATCACCCCGGAGCAGGACGACACCGAGCCCTATCGCCAGGTTAAAGTCAGCCTGACCCTCAACTGCGCCATCGAGCCCCTGACCGCGATCCTGCATGAACTGGAGTACCAGCGACCGTTCCTGTTCGTGGATGAAATGAGCATCCGCCGGGCCCCTAATGCCCCCGCCAGCGGCGGTGCCGGAAAGCTGGTGGTGCACCTGTTGGTGCGCGGTTATCTGCAACCGGCAGCGGCCACGCAGGCCCGCCGATGATCAATTCATTGCGCCCTCTGGAGTGGGGATTGCTCGGTGTAGCCGGGCTGCTGGGCCTGCTGATGGTGGGCATCTTGAGCAGCATCGGCGATGCGCCCCAGTGGCTGGATGAGCCAGCCTCCGCTACGCGCGCCAATGCTTCGGCCAAGGTTCATGTGGCCCCAAGTGCGACCCTGGAAAGCCTCGCCGGCACCTGGCAGGCGCCGCTGTTCAGCCCCGACCGTAGCCCCGATGCCGCCGTGGGCCAGGCCGAGATCTCCAGCCTGTCGAGCCTGAAGCTGACCGGCGTGCTGCTCGACGGCGACCTTCGCGTCGCGCTGCTCAAACCCGCAGACGGCCCGCCACTCAAGGTCCACCAAGGCCAGACCCTGCCCAACGGCTGGCGCCTGGAACACCTGACACCGCTGCTCGCCCGTTTTGTACTGGAGGGCCGCACGCAAACCCTGAGCCTCAGCGTTCCGCGTTTGCCGCCGCCGTCCACCACACCCCCGATTTCCCTTCCTCACGAGCCCGCCCCTTGATCGATACTTCCCCTCGCGCCTTGCGCACCACCGTGTTTTGCCTGGCCACCGCCGTCGCCCTGGGCGGCTGTGGGTCATTCCCCGATCACCTCGACCCGGACGATGCCTTGCTCCACGAGGCGATGCAGGGCACCGGTTCGCAACGGCCCGCCGTGGACCCGGCCAGCGAGTCGCCTGCGGCTGAAAGTCGCCAACCCCAGGCGCCCACGCCGCCCCAGCGCCAGTTGATTCGCGGTAACCAGCAGTTCGTGCGCCAGCCCGCACCGGCGCCGGCGGTCAAGGATGAAGCCAGTGGCGACATCGTGTTCAACTTCGCCGACCAGCCGATTGAAGCGGTGATCAACAGCGTCATGGGCGACCTGTTGCACGAGAACTACAGCATCGCCCAGGGCGTGAAAGGCAACGTGAGCTTTTCCACCTCAAAGCCGGTGAACAAGAAGCAGGCGTTGTCGATCCTCGAAACCCTGCTGTCCTGGACCGATAATGCGATGATCCGCCAGGGCCAGCGCTACGTGATTCTGCCCGCCAACCAGGCGGTGGCGGGCAAGCTGGTGCCGGAGATGAGCGTGTCGCAACCCTCCAGCGGGCTCTCGGCGCGGCTGTTTCCGTTGCGCTATATCTCGGCCACGGAAATGCAGAAACTGCTCAAGCCGTTCGCCCGGGAAAACGCGTTCCTGCTGGTGGACCCGGCGCGCAATGTGCTGAGCCTGGCCGGTACGCCGGATGAGTTGGCCAACTACCAGGACACCATCGACACCTTCGACGTCGATTGGCTCAAAGGCATGTCGGTCGGGGTGTTCGGTTTGCAGCGGGCTTCGGTCGCGGAGTTGATGCCCGAGTTGCAAAAGATGTTCGGCCCCGACAGCGGCATGCCCCTGGCGGGCATGGTGCGCTTCTTGCCGATCGAGCGGACCAATTCGGTGGTGGCGATCTCGTCCCAGCCGCAGTACCTCAGCGAAGTCGGCGACTGGATTCATACGATCGACGAAGGCGGCGGCAACGAGCCGCAAATGTACGTCTATGACGTGCGCAACATGAAGGCCACAGACCTCGCCAAGTACCTGCGGCAGATCTACGGCACCGGCGCGATCAAGGACGATACGCCAGCCAAGGTGGCGCCGGGTTTGCGCACGGCGACCTTGTCCTCACTCAATACCAGCGGCGGCACCTCGGGTGGCCTGAACAACAGCGGCAATAACGCGGGCCTCAGCAACAACAACCAGGCCGGCGGCGACGACGAAGATCAGGCCCCGAGCGCCAACGAAGACAGTGAAAGCGCAGAGCAGGGCGCCGCCGACGGTACTGCCGCCAAAAGCCTCGACGCCGGTACCCGGATCACCGCGCAAAAAAGCAGTAACCAGTTGCTGGTACGCACCCGACCGGTGCAGTGGAAGGAGATCGAATCGGCGATCAAGCGCCTCGACAACCCGCCGCTGCAAGTGCAGATCGAGACGCGCATCCTCGAAGTCAAACTCACCGGCGAACTGGACCTCGGGGTGCAATGGTACCTGGGCCGTCTGGCGGGCAATTCCACCAGCACCACGGTGGCCAATACTCCTGGCAGCCAGGGCGCGCTGGGCGGTGGCGGGGCGGGATTGGGCGCGGATTCGCTGTTCTATTCCTTCGTCAGCTCCAACCTGCAAGTGGCCTTGCATGCCCTGGAAACCAACGGCCGCACCCAGGTGCTGTCGGCGCCGTCGCTGGTGGTGATGAACAACCAGCAGGCGCAGATCCAGGTGGGCGACAACATCCCCATCAGCCAGACCACCGTCAACACCGGCAATTCCGACACCACTTTGAGCAGCGTCGAATACGTGCAAACCGGGGTCATTCTCGACGTGGTGCCGCGCATCAACCCGGGCGGCCTGGTGTACATGGACATCCAGCAACAGGTCAGCGATGCCGAGAACCAGACCACCAACAGCAGTGACACGCCCAACAACCCGCGCATCTCCACACGCTCGGTGTCCACCCAGGTGGCGGTGCAAAGCGGCCAGACCGTATTGCTCGGCGGGCTGATCAAACAGGACAACGCCGAGAGCGTCAGTGCGGTGCCGTACCTGGGGAAAATCCCGGGGCTGCGCTGGTTGTTTGGCAACACCAGCAAGTCCAAGGATCGCACCGAACTGATCGTGCTGATCACGCCGAGGGTGATTACCAGCAGCAGCCAGTCGCGGCAGGTGACGGATGACTATCGCCAGCAGATGCAACTGTTGCGGCCGGCGAACTAGTTCGCGCTACCGGTTGGGAGTCAGGATTTTTGCTTCTGTGTCCTGGTCGATGATCTCGCGCAGCGTCTGGAAAATCGGCTCGGCGCTGGTGTGTTTCTTGCCGTAGGCCAGATTGAAGGCGTAGTCGAAGTCGGGCGGGTTCAGGCCCTGGTTGTGTTGCAGCAGGGTCTCCAGCTTGTCCAGGGCCTTGACTGCCCTGGCCTCGGCAGACCGGGCGTTTTCGTAGTCGTCCCACAGGGCCAGAATGTCGGCTCGCAGCGGTTCATCCAGTGCCCGGGTCAACAGCAGCAGGTCGTCGTGTTCTTGCTGGCTCTTGTTGGGGAACTGCGCCTGGTTGACCGCCGGGATGTCGCCGTGGATGGCCTCTCCCAGGTCGTGGACTACGCACATCTTGAGAATTTTCAGCAGGTCGAGGCCGGCCAGCTCATCCCCGAAGGTAATTGCCATCAGGCACAGGCGCCAGCTGTGTTCCGCGGTGCTTTCGGTGCGGCCGGAAGAGGTATGCGCGCTTCTGAGCACGTCCTTGAGTTTTTCCGCTTCGCGCAGGAAGTCGAGGCGGCCCTTGAGTTTTTCGATGTCCATGAATCTGCCCCGGCAGGGTCGCGGTTAAGGATTCAAGACTAGGCGCGGTGGTGCGAAGCGTCCACGCATAAAATATGCGCCGGGGAGTTAGAGCGTCTCGACCAGCCGCGCGGCGGTGCCATCGCTCAGGGGGATGCGGGTCCAGCGGCACAGGCTCTGGCGGATCGGTACAACCGTGGAGTCGTTGGTGCCGGTGATGAACTCCAGGGCCGGCGGGGCGAGGCTGTCGCGCCAGCCCGAGTCATCCAGCGCGGACTCCATGCGCAGTATTTCCGGCGTCACGAAGCGCCACAGTGAATGCCCCAGAAGGTCCGCCAACGGGCTGCTGAACTCGGCGGCACGGGAGGCCGAGCAAGCCAGCAGACGATGGGTCAGGTCACATATCAGGTGCATCGGGCGCGGACTTTCCTTGACCAGCCGGGCGAGGGCCTGATCGGCGGCGGCTTTCAGGCGTGCGGCCAGCAACTGTTCAAGTTGTCGGTGCGCCGCAGGCTCCATGGCCTGCACGCCACTTTCCCAGCGGGAAATCGTCGACTGGGTGACGTTGAACAACTCGGCGGCGTGAGTCTGTTTGACGCGGTGCAGCAGACGCCATCGTCTCAACGCAATGCCGGGCAGGGCAGGCTTGAGCAACAGGTCGGACATTTTTCACATTCCGGGGAAGGCGGTGAGGGCGGGTAGTGTGAGGAATGCAGGGGCCGCTGCGCAAATCTGTTGGATCAGCGGAGCGGCCCGGTGCGTCTCAGCCCTTGCGTTGCAGGGTGTGATAACCCAGCACTGCCCGCGCTTCCCTCAATGATTTGCCTTCATCGAGCAATCCCCGGATACGTGCTTCCACCGCTTCAATCGAGCGCGCACAGGCTGCCACTTCATGGGCCCGCTCACGCGGCACGATCACCACGCCGTTGGCGTCGGCGATCACGATGTCCCGGGCGCGCACCCGGGCCTGGCCGACGGACACCGGCTGGTTTACCGCTTCCACTTCAACCCGGTCCTTGCCGGTGCGCATGAACCGGCCCTTGGTGAACAGCGGGTAACCGTCGCCCAGGGCCTTGCTGACGTCGCGGCACACGCCATCAATCACCGTCGCGGCGATCCGCTGGCTGCCTGCGTACTGGGTCATGATGTCGCCCCACACCGTGCAGTCGGTGCGTCCGTCATTGTCGATCACCACCACATCGCCTTCGGCCACGTCATCGATAAAGTCGCCTACGGTGCCCGGCGGGTTGCTGGCGCTGACGTAGCGCACGGTGAAGGCCGGGCCGACCACCACCTGGCGATAGTTGTCCAGGGGCATGATTCCCAGGCACTGGCCGGGCAGGCCGAGTTTGTCCAGGGCATCGGACACGCCCGGGGTGTCCAGGCCTGCAAACAGGGCAACCAATTCTTGGTCTTGGGGCGACATGGGTAACTCCTCGTGGGGTGACAAATCAGGTCGGTTGGCTGGAGGCCGGGCGGGGCTCGGCAATGGTCAGCAAAATGATGAAGCTGATGAACGAGCCGATCGCCAGCCAGGCGAACACGTAGTTCCAGCCGTAGTTGTCCAGCAGCAGGCCGGTGATGAAGGGCGTGGCGGCGGCGCCCAACTGGCCGATCATGTTCACGATGGCGTTGGAGATCGGGAAGGTCTTCTTGGTGGTCAGGCCCATCGGGTAGACCATGTAGGACGAGAAGCCGAGGCTCAGCACCACGCCGGTCAGCATC
This sequence comes from Pseudomonas sp. AN3A02, assembly GCF_011765255.1. NCBI lineage: Bacteria > Pseudomonadati > Pseudomonadota > Gammaproteobacteria > Pseudomonadales > Pseudomonadaceae > Pseudomonas > Pseudomonas sp. AN3A02. The sequence continues at coordinate 767,115 of NZ_JAARNI010000002.1, read as the reverse complement.
AGCAGCAAGCCGTAGGGCAGGGGCTCGGCCGGTGAGTTGATCAGCAGGTACATCATCAGCGAGGTGCCGACCGCCGACAGCAACATGCCCGGCTTGCGGCGCCCGCCCATCAGGCGGTCCGAGCAGAAACCACCCAGCAGGTTGCCCAGCACCGCGCCCACCCAGGGCGCTGCCGAGACCAGGCCCATGTTCATGATCGAGAACTGCTTGACGGTCATCAGGTAGGTTGGAATCCACGCCAGCAACACGCTGGAGACGCCGAGCTGGAAGCAGTAGCTGGTGGCGCAACCCCAGATGTTCCACGACTTGAACACCTGGCGGTTGGTTTCCAGGGGTGTTTCATCGCGGGTGCGGATCACCCGGTCGAGCTTCTCAACCCAGGCCGGCGTCTTGTGTAAGCGGGCGGTCTGGCTGATTGCCGTGTCCTCGACGATGTACTGCAGTTCGGCCGGGTTGACGAAGCGGCTGCGGGACGGATGGTCGGTGACCAGGAAGTACCAGACTACCGCCAGCACGATGCCCGGGATCGCAAAGAAGTAGAAAATCTCGCGCCAGCCCCATACCGAAATGATCACGGCACACAGCGGCGGCACGATCACCGGCCCGAACTTCACGGCCGAGAGGAAGATCCCCGACGCCGTACCCTTTTCCCGTGCCGGAAACCAGTTGTTGATGGTGGTGGTCATGCTGATGGGCAGCGGGCCTTCGGCGATGCCCAGGCCCAGGCGATAGAGTTTCAGCGCCAGCAGTGAGCTGGCGGTGCCCACCAGCCCGGTCAACAGGGAGGTCAGCACCATGGCCCCCGGTAGGATCCGGCTGACGCCAAAGCGCCCGAAGGCAAAGCCCGACGGCAGTTGTGCCAGGGCGTAAGCCAGCAGGAACAGGCTGACCAGGCCGCCGGCCTGGGCATTGCTCATTTCAAATTCCTGGCGAATAAACGGCAGCGCCACACCGAGGTTGGCCCGGTCGGCGGCGGCCACGGTGTAGATCAGGAAAATCAGCGCCGCAACCACCCAGCGGTATTGGCTGCGCACAGCGGGTTTTATGACTTCAGGCATAGACATGAGGGCGGACCTTGTTGTTGTGAGTGTTGTCCTGTTCGGCCCCAATCTTAAGAAGGGCCGAACGCCACCATTAGCGATATTTATCTATGTGAATTCATCACTTTTTTTCTTCGGTCAGCAGGTGGCTGCAGAAGTTGCGGATTGCCTCGCACGCCTGGCGCAACGACGCATCATCCAGGGCATAGGCAATGCGGATGTAAGGCCCCAGGCCAAAGGCGCTGCCGTGGACCACGGCCACATTGGCCTCCTCCAGCAGCGCCAGGGCGACATCTTCATCGCTGTGCAGTACGCGGCCGCCCGCCGAGGTACGCCCGATCAGCGCCGTGCAGGAGGCGAACGCATAGAACGCACCGGCGGGGCTGATGCACGTCAGGCCTGGCGTGTCATTCAGCAACTTCACCATCAAGTCCCGGCGCGCCTGGAACACCACGCGGCTGTTGCGGATAAAATCCTTGGGGCCTTCCAGCGCGGCAAGTGCCGCTTGTTGCGAGACCGAGCAGGCGCCAGAGGTTTGCTGGCCTTGCAGCTTTTCCATGGCCTCCAACAACCAGCGTGGGCCGGTGGCGAAACCGATGCGCCAGCCCGTCATGGCGTAGGCCTTGGACACGCCGTTCATGGTCAATGTACGCGGTGCCAGCCGGGGTTCAACCTGGGCCAGGGTATGGAACACCTGGCCGTCAAAGATCAGGTGCTCGTAGATGTCGTCGGCCAGGATCAGCACCTGCGGGTGGGCCAACAGCACTTCGGCCAGCGCCCGTAGCTCGCCCTCGCTGTACACCGCGCCGGTGGGATTGGACGGTGAATTGAGGATCAGCCAGCGTGTTTGCGGGGTGATTGCAGCGGCCAGGGCCTCGGGTGTCAGCTTGAACCCACTGTCGGCATCGCAAGTGACGATGCGCGCTTTGCCGCCGCACAGTTGCACCATCTCCGGGTAACTGACCCAGTACGGTGCGGGCACGATCACCTCGTCGCCTTCATTGAGGGTGGCCGCCAGGGCGTTATAGATCACCTGCTTGCCGCCGTTGCACACGAGGGTGTCCTGCCAGGACACGTCCAGGCCGTTTTCGCGCCGGAACTTCGCTGCCACCGCCTCCCGTAGGGCCCGCGCACCGGCCACCTGAGTGTAGCGGGTATGCCCGGTTTCGATGGCCTGGATCGCAGCCTCGCGGATATGCACCGGGGTGTCGAAATCCGGCTCGCCGGCACACAGCGAAATAACCTGCGCGCCTTGTGCCCGGCGTTCGGCGACGCGGTCCATGATGCGATAGGTGGCGGACGGTTGTGCGCTGGCCAGGCGCGGGTTCAGCCGCTGGATATCGGCGCTCATCGGGTGATCGCCTCAAACTGTGCGTCGTGCATCACCTCGACCACCGAACGCCCGCTGCGCACCGCGTGCACCATGCCGTCCTGGCGGCGGGCGATGCGCTCGCCCAGGTCCAGGACCTTTTCGATCACCGCCTGGGGCACGAACACCGTGCCGCAGGTATCGGCGATCACGTAGTCGTCCTCGCTGACGCTCACGCCAGCAACGCTGAGCGTCACGCCGGCGTCGAGCTGCACCACGCGGTTGCGCGCGCTGATCATGGTCACGCCCCTCCCGTACACCGGATAGCCGATGGCTTCGCTGCCGTCGATATCGCGGCTGAAACCATCAATCACCGTGCCGCGTATGTGTTTGCGCGCTGCGGCGTTGGCGATGATGTCGCCCCAGCAGGAAATGCCCTCGATACCGCCGGCAATCACCAGCACCCGGTCGCGGGTTTCGACCTGTTCGATCACCGGCGTGATCAAGTGCACGGTGGGGGCGATGTCGGACTTGGGGCCGAGCAGCACGGTACTGGCGCGGCCAACGATCTTCGGGCAGTTCCACAGCGGGCGCAGGCCCACGGTGGCGCCGGGCAGGCCGAGGAAGTCGAGGGCGTCGGACACGGTGTTGGTGTCCAGTGCGGCCAGGCGATCGAGCAAACGGTCAGGGGTCATGGGCAAGCCTCGGGTGACGGAGGCGGCCAGTGTCAGTGAGTGGCTATGATAGGTATATTACGAAGTACAGAAGCCTTACATACGCTTAACCTATGGATAAAACCATGATCAATTTTCGCCTGATTCGCCACCTCTGGTTGTTCCTTGCGGTGGCTGAGGAGCAGAACTTCGGCCGTGCGGCGAAGCGCCTTGGCATGTCCCAGCCACCGCTGAGCGAGCAGATCCAGGTGCTGGAACAGGCGCTCAAGGTCAAGCTGTTCGACCGCTCCCGACGCGGCGCAAAACTCACCCCGGTGGGCGCGGCGATCCTGCCAGCGGTGCGCAAGTTCGCCGAGCAGTTGGAGCGTCTGGAACTCGCGGTGGAGGAAGCGGTGGCGGGGCAGTCGGGGATGTTGACCATTGGTGCGATCTCCACGGCGATGTTTGATGTGCTGCCGGGGTTGATTGAGCAACTGAAGCTTGATTATCCGCAGCTCACCGTTTCGGTGCGGGAAATCGACAGCGTCGAGGCGTTGCCGGCGCTGGAGGCTGGGGATATCGACCTGGCGTTTGCCCGGTTGGATGGCGACCTTGGGGCTTCGGTGCAGTCATTGCCATTGACGGAGGACCGGCTGGTGGTGGCGTTGCCGGCGGATCACCCGCTGGCGAGCCGCACGCGCATCAGTTTGTCGAGTCTGGCTAACGAGCCGTTGGTGATGTTTTCGCGCAACGTCAGTCCGGTGTATTTCGACAGTTTGATCGCTACCTGTCGTGCCAGTGGGTTTTCGCCTCGGGTGCTGCATGAGGTGCGGTCGGTGGCCTCGCAGATCGCGTTTGTCAGCTATGGGCAGGGGATTGCGTTGGTGCCGGCGTCGTTGAAGAAGCTGGCGCCGGCTAATGTGGTGTTTCGTGGGTTGAGTCAGAAACTCAATGTGGTGACTACGGCTGTCGCGTGGAATACCCAGCGGCCGAATCCGGTGGTGGAGGCGGTGATTGCGCGGTTTCGCTAGGGGGTTGGGGTTGAGTACATATCCGTTATTTAGGTAACGGCCACTTAGGGTTCCGCTCTTACAGCGGGTCACTTTTGGCAAACGCCCCAAAAGTAACCAAAAGGTCTTTGCCCCACCACTCGGTGCCTCGCCTAGGCTCGGCATGCCCGCACTCCGGCCCGGTTCCACGGGCCGCCGCGACGGGCCATCCATGGCCCGGCGCGGCTAAATCGGCTTCCCTGCCGATTTACCCGCTCCACCGTGCCTACTTGCGGCCATCGTGGTTAACGGGGCGCCTAAGATCAAAATCAAAAGCAAGAGCACAGCGGCCTCCCGGCCGGCTTGAGTGTTAAAAGCAAAAGCAAAAACCAGAGCGAAAGCCAAATCAGAAGCTGATGTAGCTCTGCTTTTCTGTGGGAGCTGGCTTGCCTGCGATGCAGACAACTCGGTGTATCAGGCAGACCTAGTTGATGCTATCGCAGGCAAGCCAGCTCCCACATTTGACCGCCAGATCAAAAGCCAGAGCGAAAACAGATCTGCTTTTCTGTGGGAGCGGGCTTGCTCGCGAAAAACCTGAGAGCGCCGCGTTCATCCAGAATGCCCGCGTCATCGTTAACGACCTTCGCGAGCAAGCCCGCTCCCACATTTTGACCGTGCCCGCTTTAGATTTTGATTTGGCTTTTGCTCTTCAACACTCAAGCCGGCCGGGAGGCCGCTGTGCTTTTGCTTTTGATCTTGATCTTAGGCGCCCCGTTAAACCACGCTGGCCGAACGCAGGCTTTGGAGCGTGGGTAACCTGGCAGGACGCCAGGTTAGCCGTCCTGGGCCAAGGATGGCCCATGACGGCGGCCCACGGTCCAAAGCCGGAGTGAGGGCACACCGAGCCTAGGCGAGGTGCCGAGTGGTGGGGCAAGAGCGTTTTGCTTACTTTTGCGCTCTTCAAAAGTGAGCCGCTGTAAGAGCGGAACCAATAGCCGCCGTTACCGAAGAAACGGATATGTACCCGACCCGATCAGAAACCCTGCCCCATAACATTACCCGCACCCCAGAACACTCAAGTGCGTACCGAATAACGGCCGCCTACCGATGCTGAAACCGGGGCAACGAAGCAATCCGCATCTTCGGTTCCTGCAACCTGGCCAGGTCACTGGCAATCTGCGCCCGCCAAAAGTGCGCCCCGGCCAACTGCGCATCCACCCACGCCTGGCGCAGCAACACCTTGGCCTTGTCCACCGACCCATACTGGGCCTGACGCAAGATCAGCTGTGCCTTGATACGCAACATCTGCGGCACGAACCAGTGCTCATGCCGCCCCAGCGCCAATTGCAAGGTGTCTTCCAACACCTCCAGCGCCAGCTTCTCCAGCCCCAGTCGCGCCAGCCCCAAGGCGTATTCACAGCGCAGCAAGCTATACAACTGGCTGTCTCCCTGCCCACTCAAGTGATGCAACGCCTCACCCAACAGCGGCACACCTTCCTCAGGCGAGCCCTGGCGAATCAGCAAAATACTCTCGAAACACAACCGAAACTGGCGCCAGATATGCAAGTCTTGTTGGGTGGTGCTGCTCTGCAGCAAGCCCAGGTAATAACGCACCTTGGGCAGGTTGGACGCCAACAACGCCAGGGGAATCGCCCCCAGGCACAGGGTGTACCAGAGGGTCGCGGGGTGATCGAGGGTGATGGCTTCATCGACGCAACTGCCGATCAGGCGCAGCGCCGGGTCAACATCGCCTTCCAGCAACTGCACCTTCGCCTTGAGGCAGCGGGCGGCGATGCGCTGGTCGAAATGCACGTCGATAATGTGCGAGCGCGGCGCCGACGGTGACCCCAGCGCCTCGTCGATATTCTGCCGGGCACCGGCCAGGTCGCCCATGTGAAACAACGCCACTGCACGCATGCGTTTACCCAGCAGTTGCTGGTTGCCGCTGTTGCTCAGGCTGATGTAGCGCTCGGCCAGTTCCAGCGCTTCGGCGTACTGGTTGCAGCCGCAGCGGTCACTCCACAGGCCCCACAGCGCCCGCAGTTTGTGCTCGGCATCGCCCAGGTCGCGGGCGTCTTCGCGCACTTGGCGCCAGGCTTCGCGCATGGGCCCGCCGGTGCCGTAGGTGAGCATCAGCACGCTGGCCAAGGCCGTTTGCAATAGCATGCGCTGGCGCAGCGGCAGCGGGGTGGTGTCGGCGCTGGCCAGGCCTTTGTCGACCCAGGTACGGCACTCGCTGACCAGCGACAGGCGCAGCCACAACGGCACGCCGCCCAGTGTCAGTTCGATGCCGGTAGGCAGGTCACCCGAGGCTGAAAAGGCCCACTCCAGTGCGGCGCGGACTGTGTTGATTTCCGGGCCATAGAGGCCAACCCAGGTCTCGGGAGAAAGGCTGTCGAGGGTTTGCCCGGCTTCCTGCAAAACCCCGAGGGCATACCGTGCATGACGCCGGCGGGTGGCGTCGGCTTCGCCGTGTTCGTTGAGTTTTTCCAGGGCGTAGGCGCGGGTGGTTTCCAGCAGGCGGTAGCGCTTGAGCAACTGCGATTCACCGGCGATCAGCAGCGACTTGTCCATCAGGCTTTCCAGCAAGGGCAGGGCGTTGCGGGCGTCGAGGGTGCTGCTGACGGTCATGGCTTTGACTGCATCCAGGGTGAAGGAACCGGTGAACACCGCCAGTTGACGCAGCATGGCCTGCTCGTCGCCGGTGAGCATCGAGTAGGTCCAGTCCAGCGTCGCGCTCAGTGAACGATGGCGGGCGAGGGCGGTGCGTCGGCCGGTCATTTGCAGGCGGAAGCTGCCGTCGAGCAAGCCCACCAGGTCCTGAATGCCGAAGGTGCGCACCCGCGCCGCAGCGATTTCGATGGCCAGGGCATTGCTGTCGAGCTTGCGGCAGATGGCGCTGGCAGCGGCGACGTCGGTGTCCTTGAACACGAAGCCGGGATCGAGGGCCTTGACCCGTTGGATGAACAACGCGATGCCCGACCAGGTCATGGCTTGCTCGGCGCTCAGGTTTAAGTCTTCGTCCGGTACCAGCAGCGGTGCGAGGTCGTGCACCCGTTCGCCTTCGGCCCGCAGCGGTTCGCGGCTGGTGGTCAGCACGCAACACTGGGGCGCGCAGCGCAGCAGCACTTCGACGGCGTCGGCGGTGGCTTGCAGCACGTGCTCGCAGTTGTCGAGCACCAGCAGCAACGGGCTGTTGGCGAGCATCGAGGCCACGCTTTGCAAGGGGTCGTCACTCACGCTTTGAATGCCCAGCGCGTTGGCGAGCATGCCGGCCACCCATTGGCCGCTGGTGGCGGGGGCCAGGTCGACGAAGCACATGCCCTGGTGAAAGCGGCCCTGCAGCAGTTGCGCCACTGCCAGGGCGACCGTGGTCTTGCCGATGCCGCCTGGGCCGGTGATGGTCACAAAGCGCTGGCTTAGAAGCTGGTCAGCGAGGCTCAGGATCAGTTGTTCGCGACCAATCACCGTGGTGGGCGGCGGTTGCAGGTTCGGTGCCTCCATGGTCGGGGCGGGCAGCAGGGCCTGGATCATAGCGCCTTCACTCACCGCCTGCATCGTCACGGGCGCGACAAACCGGTAACCCCGGCCCGGTACGGTGACGATGTAGCTGAAGTTGCCGTCATCCCCCAGCGCCCGGCGCAGCGCAACGATCTGTGCGCGCAGGTTGCATTCCTCAACCACCACCTTGGGCCAGGCGAAGGAGATCAGTTCGGACTTTTCCAGCAACTCGCCAGCCCGGCTGGCGAGGGCGATCAGCAAGTACAAGGCGCGGCTGCCGAGGGTCACCGGCTCGCCGTTGCGCAGCAATACATGCTGGCGCGCCAACAAGAGAAAGGGGCCAAAACCGATTGCGCTCTCGGTGTGGTCCGGGGCCTGGGGGACGAGGTCCGTGAAGGACACTGCGTGGTATTTGCTCGAACTCATCAATTTGTCCTTTTTTGTAGTCGGGCTTGTTATTGGCGATCAGGCCATTCGCCCTTTTGGGTGCTTACGTGCGGCAGCAGGCTTGGAGAGTTGAAGTCGATCAAAAAGGTGAGAATTGCCGCCCTCCTTTGGGGCATGGACATTGTTATAGGGCGCGGGGCCGTTGGGGTTCAGGCGATGAGACTGTTTCAATTCAGAAACATTTTATTACTAGAAAACCTGATGTAGCAGAATGTATGCCAGTTGGCATGTAACAAAGATGACAACAACCGTATGAAATTTATGGTGATTTTTAAGGTCGTCGGAGGCGGCGAGAGAGGAGTGTTCGGAAAGGCGAATATTTCTAATTGTGTCGTTCGGGATGCCGAATAAAACGGTGGTGGTTTGGCGCGGTTTTTTTGGCTGTGTATCAGACTGTGTATCAGCACCCATCTGATACAGCGGCATGATTAGCAGGAGGGAACGCGACACAGACGGGATACACGCCTGGCTTTAAATCTGTCTACCAGATGGCGCAAGTGGTCACGCACCGCACAAGCGCCCTGGCCACATTCAGTCAAGCCAGGAGATTCAACCATGAAGCGCCACTACGCGGCCCTTGCTGCCACCCTCGCACTGTCCCTCGGTGCCTTCGCCGCCACCGCCCATGCCGAGGATGCCAAGCCTCAGGAGAAATGCTTCGGCGTGTCCCTCGCCGGTGCCAACGATTGCGCCGCCGGTGCCGGGACTTCCTGCGCCGGTACCGCCAAGGCGGATTACCAGGGCAACGCCTGGGTGCTGGTGGACAAAGGCACCTGCACCCAGATCAAAACCCCCAAAGGCTTCGGCAGCCTGACGGAACAACCATGATTGCCCTGGCCCCTGCGGTGCTCAAGCGTGTGCTGCCTGAGGCGCTGCTGTTGCTGGTGGCTCGCGTGGGTATCGCTTCGGTGTTTTTCCTCTCGGGCCGCACCAAGGTGACCGGTTTTCTGCAACTCAAGCCGTCGACCTACACCTTGTTTCGCTCGGAATACGCCTTGCCGCTGGTGCCGCCGGATTGGGCGGCACACCTGGCGACCTACGCCGAGCATCTGTTCCCGCTGTTGCTGGTGCTGGGCCTGCTGACCCGCCCGGCGGCCGCCGCGCTGTTGGGCATGACCCTGGTGATCGAGGTGTTCGTGTACCCCGATGCCTGGCCGACCCACCTGACCTGGGCCGGGCTGTTGTTGCCGCTGCTGGCGTATGGCGGCGGGGCCTGGTCACTGGACCGCGTGTTGTCCGGCCAACGCCGTTAACCCTTTCACAACAATGATCAGGCCCCAAGGCCTGTGGAGAGTCGCATGCGTATTCTTTCTTCCCTGGCGATCGCCATGGCACTCGCTGCACCGTTAGTGGCCTCGGCCGCCGATGCAGCCAAGCCTCAGCCGGGCACCGGTAAAAGCGTGGTGATCGTGCCCGGTTCCTTCGTCGACGGCTCCGGCTGGCGAGTGGTGCACGACATCCTGATTCACAAGGGCTACAAGGTCACCGTGGTGCATCAGGGCCATGAAAGCCTCGCCGCCGACGTGGCCGAGGCCCGCGAGGTGCTGGAACAGCAAGTCGGCCCGGTGGTGCTGGTGGGTCACAGTTCCGGCGGCGGGGTGATCTCGATTGCCGGTGACCGCGACAAGGTCAAGTCGATGGTCTATGTCTCCGCCCTGCAACCGGAAGTCGGCGAGAACATGAGCCAACTGCTGTCTTCGATGCCGGCGCCGAGCAATGACGTCAAGCAGACCCGCGACGGGCACCTGTTCTTTGATCGCACCAAATTCAATGCCGACTTTGCTGCCGACCTGACCACCAACCGCACCGACTTCATGGCCGCCTCCCAGGTGCCGGCCACCACTGCGCTGTTCGGCGGCACCGTGTGGGCTGCGGCCTGGCACAAGAAACCGACCTACGCCGTGGTGTCCACCGAAGACCGTGCTCTGAGCCCCGATCTGCAGCGCTGGATGTACAAGCGCGCCGGCTCGAAAGTCACTGAAATCAAGGCCAGCCACTCGGTGTACATCTCCCAGCCCGAGGCTGTGGCGAAGGTCATCGAAGACGCTGCATCCGTCATCAAATAAACCCCACCCTGAGGAGTAATACCCATGAGCACATCCATTAAATCCCGTTTGAGTCTTGCTACTGCTGCCGCCCTGATCGCCATGGCGTCGGCGTCTTTTGCCGCTGCCGCCAGCGCCGCCGACCAGCCGGAACAGCCGGGTCGCTGCTACGGCGTGAACAACTGCAAAGGCGAAAGCCTGTGCGCCACGGCCAAGAACGATTGCAAGGGTCTCAACAGCTGCAAGGGTGAGGGCGTTGTCGTTAAGACTCCGTCTGAGTGCTTGAAGCTGGGCGGTACCACGACTGAGCCGAAGTAAGACCGTTAACGATGACGTGGGTTGCTTGGCAGCCCGCGTTGTTCTCGGGTTTTTCGCGAGCAAGCTCGCTCCTACAGTTTTTTAACGGAGACCATGTGATGCCGACACCCAACCCGCGTTTTCCGGGCTATGGCCTGGGGCTGCGCAAGGAGCACTACAGTGAGTTCCTGGAGACCCCGGTGGCGGTGGATTTCGTTGAAGTGATCTCCGAGAATTTCATGGTCGCGGGCGGTCAGCCCCGGCATATCCTGCGCCAGATTCGTGAGCGGTATCCGGTGGCGCTGCATGGGGTGTCGATGTCGATCGGCACCGCCGAGGGCCTTGATCGCGATTACTTGAAGCGCCTCAAGTCGCTGGTGGACGAGATCGAACCGCTGTTTGTGTCCGACCACCTGAGCTGGTCCCGCAGTGGAGGCTTCAACTCCCATGACTTGCTGCCGGTGCCTTATACCGATGAGGCACTGGACCGGGTCTGCGCCAATATCGACATGGCTCAGGACGTGTTGGGCCGCGCGATGCTGTTTGAAAACCCGTCCAGCTACCTGGCCTTTGATGGCGCATCCATGAGCGAGTGGGAATTCATCGCCGCCATGTCCCGGCGCACCGGCTGCGAGCTGTTGCTGGACGTCAACAATGTGTTTGTCAGTGCCAGCAACCATGGCTTCGACGCCCTGGCCTTTCTCGATGGGGTTCCGGTCGAGCGGGTGCGGCAGATTCACCTGGCCGGGCACAGTCAGGGCCGCGATTTGCTGATCGACAGCCATGACAGCCCGGTGTGTGACGGGGTCTGGGATTTGTATGCCAAGGCCGTTGCGTTGCTCGGTCCGGTCGCCACGATGATCGAGCGCGATGACGAGATTCCGCCCTTGGCCGAGCTGCTGGAGGAACTGTCCATCGCCCGTATGCTGGGGGCTTCCGAGGCCTGCAAGCGTGCGCAGGTGCGCTCATGAATCTCGCCCAATGGCAGCAGGCGTTTCACACCTGGCTGGTGAGTGCCTCGGACGAGTCGGCCCAGTTGCTGGGTAACAAGGCCGCAGGCCTGGCGGTTTACCAGAACAACTACCGCGCGCAGTTGGTGGGTTGCCTGGAGCAGGCATTTCCCAACCTGCGGCGCTGGCTGGGGGATGAGGCGTTTCTGGCTGCGTGCGTCAGCCATATCGACCGGCATCCGCCCCATGCCTGGACCCTGGACGTCTATCCCGAGGGCTTTCACCTGACCCTGGGTGAACGGTTCCCCAACAATCCCGACGTGCATGAACTGGCCTGGATCCAGTCGTCGCTCAACGAGGCATTTGTCGCCGCCGATGCCAGCCCGTTGCCCATGGATGTGCTGGCGGCGGTGGATTGGGACACGGCACGCCTGCAACTCACGCCGTCGCTGCGTTGCCACCGGCTGACCACCAACGCCGAGGCGATCTGGTCGGCGTTGTGGCAGCAAACCCCGGCGCCCGAGGCGGTGATGCTGGCCGAGGCCGGTGGGTTGCTGGTGTGGCGTCGGCAGTTCACCTCGCGCTTGCGGCAAGTCGAGGCCCTGGAATTCCAGGCGTTGGTGCATCTGCAAGGCGACGGCAGTTTTGCCGGGCTGTGCGAGTTTCTGGTGGAGCGCCTGGGGGAAGAGGAGGGCGTGGCGCAAGCCGGTGAGTGGCTGGCCGGCTGGATCGGCAGTGAGTTGATCGTGGGGGTCGTTGACGACCTTCCTGTGGCGTATTTTTCGGAGCTATAAACCCATGTCTTTTTTCAATCGTCGTCGCTTTCTGATTTCCAGCGCCATTGCCTCGGTCGCGCTGTCACTGCCGGTATTGGCGGCGCCTGCGCGTTGGACGATTCGCCAGGTCAGCACCGACCTGCTGGATATCGGCTACTACGAAGCCGGCCCGGAAGACGGCCGGCCGGTCATTTTGCTGCATGGTGCTGACGGCGACCTTGAGCGTTTTGCCGAGGTCGCGCCGCATCTGGTGTCCCAGGGCTTTCGGGTGGTCATCCCGTACCTGCGGGGCCATGGCAGCACCACGCAACTGGACAAGGCTGCGCCCGCCGTCACTCAGGAAGTCGTTCTCGGCCAGGACGTGCTGGACCTGATGAACGCCTTGCACATCCCTGAAGCGGTGCTGGGTGGGTTCGATCTCGGCGGCCGTGCCGTCACGGCAGCGGCCACCTTGCGGCCGAGCCGCTGTGTAGCGCTGGTCACCGTCAACAGCGCGCCGCAGCCCGCCCTGGCCGAGGTGCTGGTGCAGATGGCCCGGATGGGCAGCTGGCGCACCTGAACATGAATATTTGGACAGCCGCGCATTTGCCCGCTGAAAAAAAAGGCCGCTGCCCGTAATCTAGAGGCCTTACCACGTGTGCGGATTGTCCATGTCTTCAGTAGCTGATGGGTTGCCCAGTGATAAACGTCTCGCGGCGGTTGTCGCCATTTCCCTGGGGATCGGCATGGCGACCCTCGACACGGCCATCGTCAACACCGCGTTGCCGACCCTGGCCGAAGGCATTGGCACCGACTCCGCCTCGGTAATCTGGGTGGTCAATGCCTACCAGTTGGCGACCATCGCTGCGGTGCTGCCCTTTGCTTCCCTGAGTGATGTGGTCGGCCACCGCCGGGTGTTCCTCGGCGGCTTGCTGGTGTTTGTAGTGGCGTCTCTGTTCTGCGGGCTGGCTTGGTCGCTGCCGACGCTGACTGCCGCCCGGGTGGTGCAGGGCCTGGGCGCGGCGGCGATCATGAGCGTGAACATTGCGCTGTTGCGGCATATCTACCCGGCAAAAATACTCGGCCGGGGGCTGGGGTATAACTCGCTGGTGGTGGGGCTGGCCTTTACCCTGGGGCCTACGGCGGCGTCGGCGATTCTGTCGGTGGCCACCTGGCACTGGTTGTACCTGATCAACCTGCCTCTGGGCGCATTGGCTTTGTGGCTGGGGGTGCGTGCGATTCCGGTGATCCCGATCACCGGGCATGCCTTCGACCGGCTGGCGGCGATTCTCTGCGCCGGGTTGTTCGCCCTGCTGGTGCTGGGCCTGGGTTCGGCGGTGCACGGCGCGCAGGCGGTGTTGACCCTGGGACTGATCGCCGTGGCGCTGCTGTGCGGGCTGTTGCTGATCCGCCGTCAGGCCGGGCACCCGGCGCCGATGCTGGCGGTGGACTTGTTCAAGCGCCCGCTGTTCACCTTGTCGGCCCTCACCGCGATTTGCGCGTTCAGCGCCCAGGGCCTGGCGTTTGTGTCGCTGCCATTCCTGTTGCAAACGGTGCTGGGTCACAGCCAGGTGGCCACCGGCTTCCTGATGACGCCGTGGCCGGCGGTGGTGGCAGTGATGGCGCTGATTGCCGGCCGGCTGGCGGACCGTATCTCCCTGGCGTTGCTGTGTGGCATCGGCCTGGTGATGTTGAGCGCGGGCATGGCCTCGTTGGCGACCCTGGGCAACGACGCCTCGACCTTCGATATCGGCTGGCGCATGGCCCTGTGCGGCGCCGGGTTTGGTTTCTTCCAGTCGCCCAACCTCAAGGCGATCATGACCAGTGCGCCTATCGCCCGCAGTGGCGGTGCCAGCGGGATCGTCGCCACGTCGCGGTTGATGGGGCAGACACTCGGCGCTTCGCTGGTGGCGTTGTGCTTCCACCTGTCCCTGAGCAGCGGTCCGCAGTACGCGTTGTGGCTGGGGTGCGGGTTCGCACTGGTGGGCGCGGTGGCCAGCGGGTTGCGCCTGATGCAGGACGGCGCCAAGGTTTAATTATTTGGGCCTTGTAAAACATTGAGGTAGGCGGCTACCGTGGCCGTCTAAATAATTCTGAATGTTTCAGCCTTTATGTCTGATCTGGCCCAACGCAGTGCTGATTCCCACTCCCGCCGTGCCGCGCTGACCCTTGGCCTGTGCCTGCCCAGTGATGTGTTGCTGTACCTGGTGCTGCCGATGGAGTCCCAGGCGTTTGGTATCACCCTGGCCCAGGCCGGGGTGCTGCTGGCGGCCAACCGCCTGGTGCGGATCTTCGGCTACAAGCATGTTCTGAATTTCTATGCCCGCAACGGTGATCGGCTGACGTGCTCCATCGCCGCCGGCGCGGCGGCGGTGTGTGCCCTTGGCAACTCGATGCTGTCCGGCTTTGCGGCCTTGCTCGGGCTGCGGTTGGTCTGGGGGCTGTGTTTTGCTGCGTTGAACCTTTCCACTCAAGTGTTGGCCACCTCTGAACCGCTGGGTGCAGCGTGGCGGGCGGGGCGGTCGCGGGCGTTGATTGCCCTGGGGCCGATGCTGGCTTTGCCGTTGGGTGGGTGGCTGACGTTACAGGTGGGGCCGCGGCCGATCTTTTGGATTCTGGCGGTGTGTTGCCTGGTGGGGTTGTGGATGGCGCGGGGGTTGCCGACTGCGGGTCACAATTTGCATGGCACGCCGGGGCGGCGGTTCAAGTTGCCTGACAGTGTGGCGACCTGGTCGTTTATCGAAGGGGTGGCGCTGGATGGGCTGTTTATCTTTGGTTTGTCGATTCAGGCGCAGAAGATGCTGGGTGGGAATGCGGTATTGATTGCCGGTGGGTTGATGGCGCTGCGATATGTTTCGGAGTTGCTTCTGAGTCCGCTAGGGGGGCGCTTCGCTCAGCAGTTTGGTGCTACTTCGATGTTGTTGCTGTTTTCGTTTCTTAGTGCGTTGGCGTTGGGGGCGTTTGGTAGTCACTGGGTGATTGTGGGGGCGGCGGCGGTGTTGGTGTTGCGCGCGTTGCAGTTGCCGCTGGTGACGACGTTGGTGGCGGAGCGTAATCCGGGGGCGATGCGGGTTTCTGCGTTGGCGTCGAATGCGGTTTGGCGGGATGTGGGGGCGGGGCTTGGGCCATTGCTGGCGGGGTTGTTGTTGCCGGTGGCGTCGGCGCCTTGGGTGTTTGGCGTGGCGGGGGCGGCGATTGCGGTTAGTGCGGTGTTTTGCTGGCGGGCGAGGGGGTTAGCATGAGATGTGGGGATTGAGTACATATCCGTTTCTTCGGTAACGGCCACTTAGGGTTCCGCTCTTACAGCGGGTCACTTTTGGCAAACGCCCCAAAAGTAACCAAAAGGTCTTTGCCCCACCACTCGGTGCCTCGCCCAGGCTCGGCATGCCCGCACTCCGGCCCGATTCCGCGGGCCGCCGCGACGGGCCATCCATGGCCCGGCGCGGCTAAATCGGCTTCCCTGCCGATTTACCCGCTCCACCGTGCCTACTTGCGGCCATCGTGGTTAACGGGGCCCGCAGATCAAGATCACAAGCAGATCAAAAGCAGAGCACAGCGGCCTACCGGCCGGCTTGAGTGTTAGAAGCAGAGGCAAGATCCAGAGCGAAAGCAGAGCTGCTTTTCTGTGGGAGCGGGCTTGCTCGCGAAAAACCTGAGAACGCCGCGTTCATCCAGAATGCCATCGTCATCGTTAACGACCTTCGCGAGCAAGCCCGCTCCCACATTTGGACCGTGCCCGCTTTAGCTTCTGATTTCGCTGTTGCTGTTGCTGTTGCTTCACCACACTCAAGCCGGCCGGTAGGCCGCTGTGCTCTTGATCTGCTTGTGATCTTGATCTTAGGCGCCCCGTTAAACCACGCTGGCCGAACGCAGGGTTTGGAGCGTGGGTAACCTGGCAGGACGCCAGGTTAGCCGTCCTGGGCCAGGGATGGCCCATGACGGCGGCCCACGGTCCAAAGCCGGAGTGAGGGCACACCGAGCATTAGCGAGGTGCCGAGTGGTGGGGCAAGAGCGTTTTGCTTACTTTTGCGCTGTTCAAAAGTGAGCCGCTGTAAGAGCGGAACCATAGGCGGCCGTTACCGCAGCAACGGATATGCCCTCCCAATCAGCGAGCCTTAACAGCCTCAACCCACCCCGGATCCAACCGCGTCTGGTCAGGCTCAATCCCCAACCCCCGCATCCTCTCCAGGTGCTCATCAACCTCCCGCACCAACTGCGCCTGAGAACTCGAATTGGCGTCCAGCTCGTGCATCTGCATCAACCCAAGGTGATAAAACCGCAGCAACTTGATCGCCACCGGATCATTCACCTTCACCCCGTCAGTCACCTTGTGCATCACGTTCGTCACACTCATCAAACTGCGCTTGAGCTGCCACCCATACACCGCCGGCGCCAGCCACGCCTGGCTCCAGAACGGCCCCCGCACCAGCCCCACGGTAATCAATACCCCGGCAAACACCCCACCCACGTTGAAGCGAAAGTTATCCCCCCCAGGCTCGCCAAACACCATCACCGCCAGGCTGGAAAGCACCATCGCCAACACCACAAACAGCCCCGCGACGATCAGCGTGCTGCGGCGGGTCTGCTGGCGAAAGGTAATCGGGTCGCAGGGTTTTAGCTCAAACATCCGGGTGCAGTCTCCATGGGCAAAGTAGGGGTATCGCATCGGCCGGCATCTTCTCATGCTTCGCCCGTCGGAGTGACGGTAATCAGGTTGAACGATGGCACACAGCAATTTCTCTAAACCTCGTAGGCAACCGACCCCCAAGCGAGGTGAACCATGACCCGGTACCAGCAACAGCCGCCCGGCACACCCAACCCCGACCGCACCCCCGGCGAAGAGGAGCGCGACAACGACGCCCTGCGCCCCAACGATCCCGCCGAACGGCAAGACGACGAAGAGCGGGTCGAAGAAGACCTGGAAAACCTGCACGACAAGGCCCGCCCGCTGTAAACCCGGCGCGCCAAGGAGAGAGTTATGACTAATAGTACAAGCGGCCCGCATTCATCAGAGCATTCCAGCGGCAAGGACGACTTGGATTTCGACCCCGATTCCCCGGACGTCGCCGACCCGCAGGTCGACCCGGTAGGGCCCGCGATTGCACCGTTGGACAAGCCTGAAAAAACCGGCAAGAAGCCGGCCTATGATCCCTTGGGTGATCTGAAACCGTGAAATGAGCCCCGCCATCGAGCGGGGCTTTTTTCATCAGCCAAGCCGTTTCGGGGCTACCCAGGTCACCTCGGTGATGCCGAACTTCTCCGCCCAGGGCCGAGTGGTTTTTTTCACCCGCTCATGGCCCGGTCGGCCTATCCGCCCCACGTGGGCAATGTCGGCGTCAACGGCCGCCCAATGCCACGCTTCGGCGTTGTTCATGACCTCGGCACGCACCACAAAGGTTTTCGGTTCGCCGTGTAGCAAGTAGTGGATGGTGTAGATCATTGCGGTACTCATGATGCCTCCCTGTCTTGTAGTGAATGGATATAAAACAGTTCAGAAAGGTTCAGAAAGTTTCTGCATCTGAGGGCTTGCATTTGATTCAAATCACATTTGGCAAATAGCCACCTTCAGGGTATTAGTGATGCGTTCGCCAACGACTCCAGGATCGCGTCATGCCAGAGCTGACCCACAGCCGCCTCTACCTGCAACGTCTGGGCTACGACACGCCGCCGCCGCCCACTCTGCAAACCCTGCAGGATCTGCAGTTGCGCCACGTCAGTACCTTCGCGTTTGAAAGCCTGTCGACCTTGTTGCATGCACCTGTGCCCATCGATTTACCCAGTGTCGAGCACAAAGTCCTGTTCGACGGGCGCGGTGGTTATTGCTACGAGCTGAACCAGATGTTCCTGGCCTTGTTGCAGGAATTGGGCTTCGACGCGCGGGGCATCACGGGTCGCGTGGTGATGGGCGGGCCGCCCGATGCGCTGACGGGGCGCACCCATCGCCTGAGCCTGGTGACCCTGGACGGCATGCGTTACATCAGCGATGTCGGCTTTGGTGGCATGGTGCCCACCAGCCCGTTGCAACTGGACACCGACGCTACCCAGGCCACGGCCCATGAACCCTATCGCCTGAGCCTGAACGAGGGCAGCTACACCTTGTGGGCGCAGGTCGCCGGTGAGTGGCGCGGCTTGTATGTGTTCGACCTGCAGTTGCAGTCGCGCATCGACTACGAAATCGGCAACTGGTACGTCTCCACCCATCCGGACTCACCGTTCTTCGGTCAGTTGAAAGTCGCGCTGATCGGCCCGGGATTTCGCCGCACCCTGAACAATGGCCAGTACGCGGTTCACTACCTGGACCGGGCCAGCGAGAAGCGCGCCATCGAGGATGTGGACGAGCTGCTGACGCTGCTGCAAGCCAGCTTTGGCATTCGCCTGCCGGAGCATCCACAGTTGCGGCCAATCGTCGCTGGTTTACTGGCCAATGTCCAAGAGGCTTGATATAGAGCCTCCGCTGAATCGTTTTACTTTCAAAAAAGGCGCAAATTAATTCGAACCTTTCGTCAAAACGAGGGTTCGAAGCGTTTCCTGAATAATTTGCCACCTACAATGGAGACGTAAAACGATGTCCAAACTATTCGGAAAAATCCTCAAGAATTCCTCGGTCCTGGCCCTGATTGCAGCACCTGGTGTGGTGTTCGCCGCAGCGCCGACTGACCCGATTTCCACCTTCGGTATCCTCGGCAGCTACAACGACTTCAAACTCGAAGGCGGTAGCCAGAGCGACAAGGACCACATGCCTGAAGCCGGCCTGTTCTACAACTTCGGCAACAAGCTGACGGCTGAATCGGGCTTTATCTACCAGGCCGGTATCGAGGCCAAGTACGGCGAGAAGAGCGACAACAAGCTCAAGGAAGGCCAGGCCGACCTCGACCTCGGCTGGCGTGCCGCGCTGGACGCACGCAACTTCGTCGACGTGCTGGTGGGTGGCGGCTACAGCTGGACCCGCTACGAGCCGGACTCGGGCGACTACGACATGAAACTCACCAACAAATCGCCGTTCGCCAAGGCGGCCCTGGGCTACAACCACCAGTTCGACGACATGACCATGCGTGTTGAACTGGGTGCCCGTCATACCATCGACGGCCGCGCCAAGCTCAAGGTCGACGGCATCGGCAGCGACACCGTGGACCTGAAGGACCGCACCAACCCGTACGCCGAAGTCAGCCTGCTGATGAACCAGAAAGGCGACCTGCCGGTGATGGCGGGCCTGTACTACACCCGCACCGAGTACAAGCTCGATGGCGACTCGTACGTAGCCGACAACACCAAGCTCAAGCGTGACGAGTATGGGTTCAAGGTCGGTATCGCGTTCTAAGCCCACCTCGATTCTAACTGTGGGAGCGGGCTTGCTCGCGAATGCGGTGTGTCAGTCATCAGATCTGTTACTGATACACCGCATTCGCGAGCAAGCCCGCTCCCACATTTGATCGGCGTTGCTGCTCAATCAACTGTCCGCCCAAGCCCCCCTTTCTGTCCCCCAATACCCTCAACGCCGCGCCCTGGCTGCCTTAGTGTGGATCACGCTTTCACACAATAAGAGAAAAGGTGGCTATGCGGGCAATCAACCCCCGTCGCATCAGTCTGCTGCTGGCGGTGACCTGCCTGCTGACAGCCTGTGACGACAAACCGAAACATCCCCCCGAACGTGCCACGGCGGCCAATGCAATGCCCGGCGATTCAGCCCTGGCCCAGGTCTACGACAGCAGTTGCAAGCTGTGCCACGCCAACCCGGCCTCCGGCGCTCCGCTGACCGGTGACGGCCCGGCCTGGAGCCCGCGCATCGCCCAGGGCCCGGACACCCTGCTGGACCACACCATCAACGGTTACAACGGCATGCCCCCGATGGGCCTGTGCGTGCAGTGCTCCGAAGAGCAATTCCTGGGGCTGATCAGCTTTATGTCGGGCCGACACATCCAATAAGAATAACGGGGTAGGCGATGGCGCTTTCACGGCGAGAATTATTGCAACGCGGCGCGGTAGCCGGCGCGTTCATGGCATTGACCAGTAACCCGGTGCTGGCCCAGTTGGCCCGGGCACCGCGGCTGATTCCCTGGCGCAACTGGTCGGGGGCGCAAACCTGTTTGCCCCTGGCCCGGCTGGCGCCGAAGAACCTCGATGAACTGGTGCAGGTCATCCGCCAGGCACCGGGCAAGGTGCGGCCGGTGGGCTCGGGCCATTCGTTCAGTGCGCTGGTGCCCACCGACGGCACGCTGCTGTCCCTGAGTTATTTCAACGGTCTGCTGGAGCACGATCCGCACACCTTGCAGGCCACCTTCGCCGCCGGCACGCCGATGTCGCGCATGGGCCAGGCATTGAAGGACGTGGGCCAGGCGCTGCCGAACATGGCGGATATCGACTACCAGACCCTGGCCGGTGCCATCTCCACCTCGACTCATGGTACCGGCGTGGGCTTCACCTCGTATTCCGGTTGCATCACCGGCCTGCAACTGGTGACCGCCCAGGGCGAGGTGCTGGACTGCGACGCCAACCGCCACCCCGAAGTGTTCAGCGCCGCGCGAGTGTCCCTCGGTGCTCTCGGCGTGGCCACCCAGGTCCGCCTGCAAAACCGCGCAACCTACCGCCTGCGAGAGCGCCAATGGATCGCCAAGACTGAAGAACTGCTGGAGGACGTGGCAAAAAACACCCGGGAAAACCAGCACTGGGAAATGCTCGTGGTGACCCACTCCGACTACGCGCTGTCCATCGCCCTGAATGAAACCACCGACCCCGAAACCCCGCCCATCGACCCGGCGGAGGCGGGCGGCAACGAGTTTGTGTCGATCATCGAAAAACTCGACAAATACGGCAGCGATTTCCCCGACGCCCGCCGCGCCTTGCTCAACAGCCTGCGCTTTTTCGCCAGCTTCGATGACCGCGTGGCCGAGTCGTTCCAGGTGTACGCCAACGTGCGCAATGTGCGCTTCAACGAGATGGAATATTCGGTGCCCGCCGAACACGGCCCGGCCTGCCTGCGGGAAATCCTCAAGCTGATCAACGACAAGGACCTGCGCACCTGGTTTCCCATCGAATACCGCTACGTCAAGGCCGATGACATTCCGCTGAGCATGTTCGAGGGCCGCGACAGCTGTTCGATCTCCGTGCACCAGCACTACACCATGGACCACCACAATTTCTTCGCCGCCGTGGAACCGATCTTCTGGAAATACGCCGGCCGCCCGCACTGGGGCAAGTTGCACGCCCTCAACGCGCGCACCTTGCAGCCGCTGTATCCGCGCTGGGAAGAATTCAGCCGGGTGCGCCGCGAGCTGGACCCCAGCGGCAAATTCCTCAATGCGCACCTGTCATCAATTTTGGGAGTGGCCTGATGAACCGCAGACATTTCATGCTCGGTACCGGCGTGTTGCTGGTGGGTGGTGCGATTTTGCTCAGGCCGGGCGACCGGGGCAGCCCGTACACCGAGTATTTCCGTAGCCTCAACCAGGAACTCAAGGCCCATGGGCCGATGCGCCCGGTGATGCTGATCGACCTGGACAAGCTGGACCACAACATCGACGTGGTGATGCAGTCGGTGCAGCGCGGCGGCAAACACCTGCGGCTGGTGGAGAAATCCCTGCCGTCGCCGGGGCTGCTGGCCTACATCGCCAAGCGTGCCGGCACCCAGCGCCTGATGTCGTTTCACCAGCCATTTCTGAACCACGACGCCCAGGTCTTTCCCGACGCTGACATCCTGCTGGGCAAGCCGTTGCCGGTGCGTTCGGCCGAGCTGTTTTATCAGACCCACAAAGGCCCGTTCGACCCGTCCCGACAGCTGCAATGGCTGCTGGACACGCCCGAGCGCCTGCAGCAATACCTGTCGCTGGCCCAGGGGTTGGGCACCAAGTTGCGAGTCAATATCGAGCTGGATGTGGGCCTGCATCGCGGCGGCATCAGCGACAACGCGGTGCTGGGGCAGATGCTGACGATGATCAGCGCGCATCCGCAGCAGCTGGAGTTCAGCGGGTTTATGGGCTACGACCCGTTCGTGGGCATGGGCGTGCCGGGAATCCTCGGCTCGCCCCAGGCGCTGTTCGACAAGGTCATGCAGCGCTACAACGGCTACGTGGATTACACCCGCCAGCACTTTGCGCCGCTGTGGCGTGACGGGCTGACATTGAACACGGCGGGCAGCCCGAGCTATCGCATTCACGAGCAGGAAAAGCTCAGCAGCGAGGTGTCGGTGGGCACCGCGTTGCTCAAGCCGACGCACTATGACTTGCCGTCGCTGAGTGAGCATGTGCCGGCGGCCTATATCGCCACGCCCGTGTTGAAAAGCACCGGGCCGGTGGATATCCCGGCGCTGGACGGCAAGTCGCGGTTGTTCTCGTGGTGGGATGCGAATCAGCGCGCCACGTTCTTTATTTATGGGGGGAACTGGATGGCCGAGTTTGAATCGCCCCAGGGCTTGCAGAGTAATGACCTGTACGGGCGCAGCTCCAATCAGGAGATGGTCAATGGCTCGCCCAAAGTGGGGCTGAACGTGGATGACCAGGTGTTTCTGCGCCCGACCCAGAGCGAGTTTGTGCTGTTGCAGTTCGGGGATTTGCTGGCAGTGCGGGGCGGGAAAATCGTCGATACCTGGCCGGTCTACACCTGACAACGCCGTCCCACTGTAGGAGCGAGCTTGTTCGCGAAAAACCCAAGGACGACGCGGGTCTTCCAGCAGACCGCGTTATCGTTGACGTTTTTCGCGAGCAAGCTCGCTCCTACAGTTTTTGCCGGGTTACAGGGCAAACGGAATCGTCAACTTCGCCCACAACATGTCGCCTTCCGGCCGGTTCTGTACATCAAACTCCTTGGCCCAGCGCACCTCGGCACTCGCGTACTTGAGGAAGGTGAAATACACCGCCGGACCGATCGCAAACACCTGGCCCTTGACCCCGTCATCCACATCCTCGCCGTAGATGTTCACCACGGTACGCCCGTACTGCTTATCGTCGGTGGTCTGCTTGAGGTAATAACCGTTGAGCCCAAGGCTGAGGTTATCCGTCACCTTGTAGCTGGCCGAATAATCGAAGTGAAAAATCTGTCCCGAACGGTAATGAGTATCGGGGTTTTCCTTGTTGAAACTATAGGTGGTCTTGATCGACAGCTCGGTGCGCTCATTGGGCAACCAGGTCGCCGACACCAGCGGCTTGTAGGTGTAGAAATTGTTGCTGGTATTGGCCAGGCGCGTGGCGTCGTACTCACCGGTGGGCAGGGTGATTTCCAGGGCGGTGCCCACGGTCAGGTTCTTGCCCAGGTCCCAGAGGATGATCGGCGCCACCGTAGTGTCGCCCATGCTTTCCCGAGTGTCGGACATGCCGAACAGCGACACCTGTTGCTTCAGGTACGGCTGGGCGATGTAGCCGCCCAGGCGCCCGCCGAACACCCGCAGCGGGCTGAGGTAATCCAGGCGCGGGATGATCGCATCGGACTTGATCTTCACGTCTGGCACCTTGCCACCCAACGAGCTGATATCGAGTTTCTTGGCCTCGTAATGGTTGTAGTAAATGTTGAAGGCGAACATGTGGTCCGGCAGGTTGTTGACGTCCAGCGGCAGGATGTAGAAGCCATCGGTGCCGGGGCCGATGTTGTCGACGCCGCCTTCGGTGGCCAGGGCCGGCAGGCTGATGAGGGTCAACAGGGCGAGTTGCACGGGGTAAAACGCACGGGTCGGGTTCATGGCTGGGCTCATTATTATTGTTAGGGCGACGCTACCTATAGAAATAAGCCCTGAACGGCCAGCGGGGCAGGGTATTGGCGGCCACATAGGGGGACTTTGGCGGACAGCTTTCATCCAGAGTGCAGCAGTTCTTGCAAGCGCCTATGATTGTCAGGATGTTTCAAAAACAAGAACTGAAGCACTCAGTCGGGAATCGAACACCCATGCAAAGGAAAGCCGTTGATCCGCACTATGACTTGGCCCTGGTCTCGCCATTTCTGCTGCAAACCCTCGGACAAGTGGTCGCGCAAAGGGGCGCGAGTGCCGAGCACCTGTGCCGTGGCCTGGGATTTACCCTGGCCGACCTGGACGACCCGGCCCAGCGGATTTCCTATCGCCAGGCGGTAGCGATGATCCAGCGTGCACTCAAGGTGTTGCCCGACCAAGGGCTGGGCCTGTGGGTGGGCCATCAGAATGTGCTCGGTACCCTGGGCCTGCTTGGCCATGTGATTTCGCTGTGCAAGACGTTGCGCGATGCCTTCGCCATCGGTGAACGCCACCAGCACACCTCCGGCGGTATCGCCACCTCGCGCACCCATGAAGGCCACCAGGAAGTGTTCGTCGATATCGAATGCCTGCTGCCCTACGCCGAGGTGCAGGTGTTTGCCGCCGAGGAGTTCTTCGCCAGCCTGATGGTGTATGGCCGGGCCCTGGTGGGCGAGGGCTTCATGCCGCTGCGGGTCGAATTTATCCACGCTGCGCCCGTCTACGTCGCCGACTATCACCAGTTGTTTGGCGCGGATGTGCGTTTTGGTTGCCTGCATAACCGCATGGTCCTGGCCAGCCACTGGCTGGACGTGCGCCTGCCCAATCACCACGCCCTGGCCCTGCGCCAGGCCCTGGAATTGCTGGAGCTGGAAAGCGCCCAGTTGCATCAGAAAATGGATTTGATCCAGGCGGTGGAGCGCGCGATTTCCCGGGATTTGCAGGGCAGCCAGCTGGAAAAGGTCGCCAGTGACCTGAACATGAGCGGACGTACCTTGCGTCGACGCCTGACCGAGCACGGGTTGACCTTTGAAGGCTTGCTGGAGCAGGTGCGCAGGGCGCGGACCATGGGGTTGTTGAGCAACCCGGGGTTGTCCATCGAACGGATCACCGAGGAAGTCGGCTACAGCGATGTGCGCAGTTTTCGGCGCGCGTTCAAGCGCTGGACCGGGCTGAGCCCCAGTGCATTCCGTGGCGAAGGCGCAGGGCCGGGGTGATCGTCAGGATTGGCCCCATTGGCTACCTGATCTTTCCCCGGATTGGCTATTTGCCCAACGCACCCGTCTCACTACTCTAGACACCAATCCCCACTGTTCTGGAGTATCACCATGCAAGCTCGTACCGACTTCTACACCGCCTCCCCGGACGCCATGAAAGCCATGCTGGCCTTGGAGGCTGCCGTCGGCAAACTGTCCATCGAACTGCCGCTGTTGGAGTTGATTCGCCTGCGTGTGTCGCAGATCAACGGCTGCGCCTTCTGCCTCGACATGCACACCGCTGACGCCCGCAAGGGTGGCGAGACCGAGCGCCGCCTGTACACCGTGTCGGCCTGGCGTGAAACGCCGTTCTTCACCCCCCGTGAACGCGCCGCACTGGCCTGGGCTGAAAGCCTGACCCTGCTCAGCCAGACCCACGCCCCGGATGCCGACTTCACCGAACTGGCCGCCCACTTCAGCCCGCAAGAGCAAGTCGACCTGAGCGTGGCGATCGCCACCATCAACAGCTGGAACCGCCTGGCGGTGGGCTTTCGCAAGATGCCTAAATAACCCCGCGTTACCTGTGGCGAGGGCGCTTGCTCCCGCTGGGCTGCGTAGCAGGCCCACAGAATTTTCCCACGAGATGCCGGGATTGCTTCGATTTGGACCGCAGATTAACCTCCCCCGGTTGCTGACACTCAGCAACCGGGCTTCGCGGCCCGCTAACTTGATGCATAATTGCCACCGCTTTGCGCCGGACACTTTGGTGTTCGGCGTTTCGTGTTATGGCAGCTGTGCGTGGGATACCTTCGGGTATGCCGAGTTCCAAGTTCTCGGTCCGCGAACCTGCGTACAGCTGCCACCTTCCATCGCGTCGCGGCGATCAGGTGCAGCTCCAGCCAAACTTGGAGATATGTCATGCACAAAGTCACGCCGAATCCCCCGCCTAAAGATTCAGCAGCGCTGTTGGACGCTGCGAGTCGCGCTGCCCATCACGCTCTTCCACCCCCGCCACACACCAACGGCTACCTTCCTCTGTTTTCCATCAATGCTGCCGCCAATACGGAGGCGCTGCTGGCCAACGCCTATGAGACCCTTAATGGCGCCTGCGGCCTTGTTCAGGATCTGGCGGAGACAATGGACGGCAAGCAACGTTGTCAGTTACTGGCCATCGGGCAGTTGCTGGAGTTGACGGCATTGTTGGTTGATCGGGCGATGAAGCAGAAATGTCCGGTCCAGGCGGTTAAGGAACCGTATTCAACCTACGAAGCAGATCCAGTGTGGGAGCTGTCGAGCCCCGGCGAGGCTGCGATGGCGGCGGCACAGTCAATATTGATATTGGCTGAGCCACCGCCATCGCGGCCTCGCTAAAGCTCGACGGCTCCCACCTTTGTTCTTCTAGAAGTTAACTGTTGCACTCAAGCGCGCCGTCAACGGCGCACCCTGGAACAGGTAGTCATCGCCCATGTATTCGCCGGCGTCACGCCAGTAACGCTTGTCGAACAGGTTGTCGACGCTCAGGCGAAACACCGTCTCATAGCCATCGAGCTTGGTGGTGTAGCGGCTGCCCACGTTGACGATGGCGTAGTCGCCCACTTCCACATCACCGGTGCGATTGGCGTACTTGTTGGCGCTGTATTGCACGCCGCCGAGCAACGCCAGGCCGTCGACCCAGGGCAGGGCGTAGTCGGCATACAGGCTGGCGCGCAGTTTCGGCACGTTGATCGCCTGATGGCCTTCGTATTCCGGCGTGCCGCTGCCCGTCACCCGTGCACGGATGGCCGCGACGCTGGCGGCGATCTGCAAGCGCTCGGTGGCCCAGCCGTTGGCGGATAACTCCAGGCCGGTGTTCTTCTGTTGGCCTTGTTGTACGTAGGTGAACGTACCTGCGTCGTCGGGTTTGGCGTATTGATAGGCCTGGCGAGTCTGGAAGATCGCGGCGGCGAAGCTGATGCGGCGCCAGTCGTATTTCACACCGGCTTCGATCTGGCGGGAAACTGTTGGGGCGAGGGTGTCGTCGTTGTTCAGTGCAAACCAAGGGGCTTGTCCACCGAGGGATAGGCCTTTGCTGTAGCTGGTATACAGCGACAGGTTCTCAATCGGCTTGTAGATCAGCGCCGCTTGGGGCAGGAACACATACTGCTGAGTGTGGCGGGACTCGTTGCCGTCTTTATTGAACGCCTTTTCGTCGAGACGTACTTCGCGACCGCCCACGATGGTCTGCCATTGTTCGTTGAAGCTGATGCGGTCGGTGACGAACAGTCCGTACTGGCGGCTGTCGAGGTTGCGGTGGCTGTCGTTCAATGCACCGGCGTAACGTGGAAAGTTATCAGGCTCCTGATTGATGTTGCCTGTGCCGATCCACTCGTTGATCGATTCCCGCTTGTCGATCACGCGGCGAAACGCGCTCGTACCAAACGTCAGTTCATGCCCCAGCCCACCGGTATTGAACAACCCGGTCATCGTTGCCTGGATTTCATCATCGCGGCGGGTGTCATCCGGGCTGCGGAAGTCGTAGATGCCATAGTCGCCTTCCGGGCTGAAGTAATTACCGTTGCCAGCCGTGTCGCCACCCCACGCAAACGAACTGTAATCATCAATCACCACCTTGCTGCGCGCCGCGCTCACGCTGCCTTTCCACTGGTCACTGAAGCGATACTCAAACTTGCCATTGAGGTTCAGCGAATCGATCCCTACCTGATTCGCGCCGCTCTGATGCCCCAGCAGTTTTTTCGGTGACGCGTTGTGCGGCACCTCGGTCCCGCCCAGCAATTGATAACCCGGCACCGAGCGCTGCTGCTTGTTCTGATACTCGGCATCCAGCTGCAATACCGCGTCGGGGCTGATGTTCCAGTCGAACGCCAGGGACATGAAATCCCGGTGGCCATTGGCATGTTCGACATAAGCGTTGAGGTCTTCATGGGCCACGTTCGCGCGCAGGCCGAACTGCTGCTCGCTGCCAAACCAGCCGCCGACATCGGTGGCCAGGTAGCCGCTGCCGCGATCATCGGTGGACACCGTCACCGAGCGCACATCCTCCGGGCGCTTGGTCACGTAATTGATCACGCCGCTGGGCTCGGAGATCCCGCTTTGCAGGCCCGACAATCCCTTGAGCAACTCCACGCGCTGCTTGTTCTCCAGGGCAACGTTTTGCTCGCCGGTGATGGTGCGGCCATTGATCTTGTAACTGCTGGCAGCATTCAGCGAGAAGCCGCGCACCACGAAGTTTTCGTAGTAGCCGATGGGTGCATAGCTGTCGCCCACCGATGCGTCATTGCGCAGCACTTCGCTGAGCAAGCGCGCCTGTTGATCCTTGATCAGCGACTCGTTGAACACCGCGATCGAGGCCGGCGTGTCGAGCAATGGTGCCTCATCGAAACCGCCCACCGATGCGGTGTCGCTGTTATAGCCGGATTCATCCTGGCCCTGGACCTTCACCTCCGACAGCTCGATATCAGCCGCCTGGCTGCTACCAATGCCTGCGCTGAGCAACAGGCCGAGGGCAAAACGTGAAGGAACAGCGGGGCGAAGACGCAAAACCATGGGGGAAGGCCTGAGAGCGCAGAGCGGAGGGCGCATAAGCTAGGCATAACGGCGGCGTTTTACAAGTTTTCGAGAATGGTTCGCTTTGAGACGTCCCGTCTCAGCCCGCAGATCAATCCTGCTGCTCCTCGACAGCGGCCCCCGGCAACTGCGATAGACAAGGCTTCTCTCACCGTTGAAGGGGATCGTCATGAGTATCGCTGGAAAAGTTGCACTGGTGACCGGCGCCGGGCAAGGCATCGGCCGGGCCATCGCCCTGCGCCTGGCGCGGGACGGCGCCGACATTGCGTTGGTGGACATCAACAGCGCCAAGATTGAAGCGGTGGCGGCCGAGGTCGTTGCACTCGGGCGCAAAGCCTCGGTGTATGTCGCCGATGTCTCGAAGTTGGAGCAAGTGGTCGCGGCGGTGGAACATGCCCACCAGACCCTGGGCGGCTTCGACATCATCATCAACAACGCCGGCGTCGCACAGATTGACGCACTGCTGGACGTGACTCCGGAACAGGTCGACCGCACGCTGCGCATTAACGTGCAGGGCACACTCTGGGGCATCGAGGCCGCGGGCAAGAAATTCAAGTCGCTGAAGCAGAAGGGCAAGATCATCAATGCCTGCTCGATTGCCGGCCATGAGGGCTTTGCATTGCTGGGGGTGTACTCGGCCACCAAGTTTGCCGTGCGCGCGCTGACCCAGGCCGCCGCGAGGGAGTTGGCCAGTGACGGGATTACCGTCAACGCCTACTGCCCGGGTGTGGTGGGCACGGATATGTGGGTCGAGATCGACAAACGCATGGCCGAGATTACCGGCGCCGAGGTAGGGGCGACGTACAAGAAGTATGTGGACGGGATTGCGTTGGGCCGGGCGGAAACGCCGGAGGATGTGGCGGGGCTGGTGTCGTACCTGGCGGGGCCGGATTCGGATTACATGACCGGGCAATCGCCGTTGATTGATGGTGGGATTCTCTACCGCTGACCCGGCAGAATCACTCGGTCAAAATGTGGGAGCGGGCTTGCTCGCGAATGCGGTGGTTCAGTCAAGATATCCAGAGACTGATACACCGCATTCGCGAGCAAGTCGAATCGTCGCACCGCCGCTCCCACATTTTTTACCGTGCTGTGTCAGTGCTCGTGCTTGCGACTCTAGATATATAAGTGCGGAGTGTAAGTGCTGAATGAATTGACGGTTCTAGTTTTAAGGAATCTTCTGTAGGAATCAGTTACCGAGTTTGGATTAGCAGAAAAAACTTATGGAAGTGGGTTGTGCTGAATAGGGTTTCATTGTTTTATATTTGTAGTGTCTGTGGTGTGTTTTTTAAAGTTTATTCCGTTTTTACTGGCTGAGGTTTAGTTATGGTCGCATGCGTTCCTTATTTCTGCCAATGGGAATCCCGACTTTTGGCTGCCGATATAATTTCTGGCGAGAAGACGGTTTCTGAGGATCCGCTTTGGATAAACTCTGGAGCCCGATGCGTGGATGAGTATGCATTGTGGGCTAATCACGTATGTGGCATGGCCTGCCTTAAGATGCTTCTTGCCGCCAAGACGGGTCTCGTTCACTCAACGTTCAGCCTTCTGGAAAAGGCGTTGGCCTACGGAGCCTACGTAGTCGATGGCGAAAGTATCCATGGGATGATTTACGCGCCGGCGATTGAGATGTTAAATAAAGAATTTGGTCTTAAGGCACAGATTGTCACCGGTATCTCTGCGGAGGAGATCAAGCCGATGTTTACTGACGGTCATTTCTTTATTGCGTCTGTGCACCCTTCTATTCGATGGCCTGAGCAAGAGCCGCCAAAGAAAGGAGGTCATCTTGTATTGGTAACAGACGCAACTGACGACTTCCTGAAGTTTCATAACCCATCGGGTCATAACTCACATTCGCAGGAAAACGTCGTCATGAATGTTGAGTCCTTCGGAAGGTACTTTGCGGGTCGAGGAATCTTAATTAGATAAGAGTAGAAGTGGTTTTTGATAACGCCTGTCTGGGGTAGGCAGCTATAAGCTGCCATTCGATGGGCTTGTCAGTGCTTCCCGGGCATATCGATTCCCAGTTGGTTAACCCGTCGATACAAGGTCGCCCTGGAAATCCCCAGCGCCTGCGCCGCCGCTAGCGGCTTCCACCGATGCCGAATCAACGCATCCAGCACTAGCTGCCGTTCCGGACTCACGCTTTCCTGCTCTTCCACCGCAACCACCTCACCGCGAACTTCCACTGGCAAATCCGCCAATTGAAGCGTCCCGCCATCGCACACCGCACACGCATACGCCAACACATGCCGCAGTTGCCGCACATTCCCCGGCCAGGCATAGCCCAGCAGCAACTCCAGCGCCGCCGCTGCGATTCCCACGGCTACACCGTTGTGCCGCGCCTCCTGCTCCAGAAGCCGATTGATCAACGCCAGTTTGTCCGTGCGCTCGCGCAATGGCGGCACACAGAACCGCGCACAGCCCAACCGGAAATACAAATCCTCGCGAAAGCTTCCAGCACTCACCAGCGCCGCCAAATCCCGATGGCTGGCGCAGATCACCTGGATATCCACCGCACGGGTTTTTGCCCCGCCCAACGGAGCGACTTCACCTTCAGCCATCACCCGCAGCAGTCGCGTCTGCAACGCCAGTGGCATGTCGCCGATCTCGTCGAGAAACAACGTGCCGCCATCGGCCTGCAACAGCAGCCCGGTCATGCCCTTGCTGGAGGCACCGGTAAAGGCGCCGGCCACGTAGCCGAACAGTTCGCTCTCAATCAGGTTTTCCGGGATCGCCGCGCAGTTCACCGCCACAAAGGGGCCGTCGCGACGGGCGCTGCGTTCATGCAACTGGCGGGCAAACACTTCCTTGCCGGCACCGGTTTCGCCCTGGACCAGCACCGGCAGGTTGCGGTCCTTGACCCGCACGGCCAGGCGCAGATGCTCTTCAAAACGCGGGTCTATCTGATTGGCCAAGGACGTTACCGCCCGCGCCGCTTTACGCCGTGGCGCGCTGACCCGCACCTGCAACGCCCCCGGTTCGCCGAGCCAGTGCAATTGCTGCGTCGATTGATCGGTCACGGCGCGCAGCGCGTCCAGGTCAAACACTTCGCCGATATGCTCCGGCAACTGTCCGAAGCGCACCCTCAGGGCCTGCCGCGCCTTGCTGTTCAAGGCTTGCAGTCGCCCGTCCTGATCCCACGCCAGCAGCATGTCCGGCTGGCTGTCGACGTAACCCGGCGTGCTGTGGGCCTGCAACACCCAATGCTGCTGGGCGCTGTGCATGAAAAACGCGTTCTCGATGGCCCGTGCACTCTGCGCCACCATCTGCCGCACCAGGTGCTGGCTGCGCCGATCATCCGGGGACTTGAGGGCAGAGGCATCCATCACGCCCAGCAGGTTGCCCTGGGGATCGAAGATCGGTGCGGCAGAGCAGGTCAGGCCGATAAACGCCGCGCGAAAGTGGTCGCGCTTGTGCACGGTGACCGCGGCCTTGCTGGTCAGCACCGTGGCCACGCCGCAGGTGCCTTCCTCGGCTTCCGACCAGCAGGTGCCGAGGTACAGGCCGGCCTTGCGGCAGTCGTTACGAATGCCGGCGTCCACGCGATGGTCGATGGTCTGGCCCTGGGCGTCGGTGAGCATCACGCAGTAATCGGCGTGGCGCACCCGGTTATGAATCTGCCCGACTTCCTCACTGGCGATACGCATGAACAGCTCGGCGCGCTCGCGGCATTCCTTGAGCAGGGTGCTGGTGAGGATGCGCGGCCCTTGCAGGGAACCGGGGTCGAGGTGGTGCTGCTCCATGGAGCGGCGCCAGGAGTCAAAAATCAGCGACGGCACCGGCGCCTGGGGCAGGCGGTCGGCGTTGCGAACCACGCGGCTGACGCAGTCGACATGGTCCTTGGAGTTCACGGCGAGCATTGAAGCCTCCGGTTCTCGATCCTTGTTGTTATGCCCGCCATTAAGCGCCCATGGGCCGGGAGGAACAAGGGCGGCCTGACCAACTGCCCGAGGTGAGACGCAGCGTCTCATCCCGCCTGAGACGCTGCGGGCAGGTTGCAACGGCGCGTCTCATTGAACGGGCCACAGTGGCATGCCCGGGTCTTCCGGCAGCTGCTCTGGATCAAGGCTTTCCCAGGTTTTCCAGCGGATTGGCACAGGCCGTGCTGAGTGCTTTGCAGCTGGCCTG
Source organism: Pseudomonas sp. AN3A02 (assembly GCF_011765255.1). Classification (NCBI taxonomy): domain Bacteria; kingdom Pseudomonadati; phylum Pseudomonadota; class Gammaproteobacteria; order Pseudomonadales; family Pseudomonadaceae; genus Pseudomonas; species Pseudomonas sp. AN3A02. The sequence continues at coordinate 734,549 of NZ_JAARNI010000002.1, read as the reverse complement.
ATCCAGCCTTTTGTGTGTCGAGACAACCTGGAGAACAACAAGATGTCCACTCACCTGTCCACCGATCAATTGCTCCATGCCTACACCGTGATGCGCACCATCCGTGATTTCGAAGAACGCCTGCACGTGGAATTCGCCACCGGCGAGATCCCCGGTTTCGTGCATTTGTATGCCGGCCAGGAAGCCAGTGCAGCCGGGGTCATGGCCCACCTCAACGATGAAGATTGCATCGCCTCCAACCATCGTGGCCACGGCCATTGCATCGCCAAGGGTGTGGATGTGTTCGGCATGATGGCCGAGATCTACGGCAAGAAAACCGGGGTGTGCGGCGGCAAGGGCGGCTCCATGCACATCGCCGACCAGGAGAAGGGCATGCTCGGCGCCAACGGCATTGTGGGGGCCGGTGCGCCGCTGGCAGCCGGTGCGGCCCTGGCCGCGAAACTAAAGGGCAGCGCGGGTGTGGCCGTGGCGTTTTTTGGCGACGGCGGCTCCAACGAGGGCGCTGTGTTTGAAGCCATGAACCTGGCCTCGATCATGAACCTGCCGTGCCTGTTCGTGGCCGAGAACAACGGTTATGCCGAAGCCACCGGGTCCGGCTGGTCGGTGGCCTGCAAGGACATTGCCGAGCGCGCCGTGGGCTTTGGCATGCCGGGCGTGATCGTCGATGGCAACGACTTTTTTGCCGTACACGCCGCCCTCGGCGTTGCGGTAGAGCGTGCCCGCAGCGGCAAAGGGCCGACGCTGGTGGAAGTCAAATTGAGCCGTTTCTACGGCCACTTCGAAGGCGATGCGCAAACCTATCGCGGCCCGGATGAAGTGAAGCACCTGCGGGAAACCGGCGACTGCCTGAGCCTGTTTCGCCAGCGTTGCACCGCCGAAGGCTGGCTCGACGCAGCGCAGTTCGAACGCATCGACACCGAAGTTGCGCAACTGATCGAAGACGCCGTGCGCCTGGCCAAGTCCGATCCAAAACCCCAGGCCGCCGACCTGCTCAGTGATGTCTACGTCGCCTACCGCTAACCGCCACCCACTACAAAAACAATCCGTGGAGAAGTCATCATGGCTAGAAAAATCAGCTATCAGCAGGCAATCAATGAAGCCCTGGCCCAGGAAATGCGCCGCGACCAGAGCGTGTTCATCATCGGCCAGGACGTGTCCGGCGGCACCGGCTCACCGGGTGAACAGGACGCCTGGGGCGGCGTGCTCGGCGTCACCAAGGGCCTGTATCCGGAATTCCCCGACCGCGTGCTCGACGCACCGCTCTCTGAGGTCGGCTACGTGGGCATGGCCGTCGGCGCGGCCACCCGCGGCATGCGCCCGGTGTGCGAATTGATGTTCGTCGACTTTATCGGCTGCTGCCTTGACCAGTTGCTCAACCAGGCGGCGAAGTTTCGCTACATGTTCGGCGGCAAGACCACCACGCCGCTGGTGGTGCGCGCCATGTACGGCGCCGGCCTGCGTGCCGCCGCCCAGCATTCGCAGATGCTCACCTCGATGTGGACCCATATTCCCGGGCTCAAGGTGGTGTGCCCGGCCACGCCCTATGACGCCAAGGGCATGCTGATCCAGGCGATCCGCGACAACGATCCGGTGATTTTCCTCGAACACAAAATGCTCTACAGCCTCCAGGGCGAAGTGCCGGAAGAGCTGTACACCGTGCCGTTCGGCGAAGCCAACTTCGTGCGTGAAGGCAATGACGTAACCCTGGTGACCTACGGGCGCATGGTGCATATCGCCATGGAAGCCGCGGCCAACCTGGCGCGCCAAGGCATCGATTGCGAAGTGCTGGACCTGCGCACCACCAGCCCGCTTGACGAAGACAGCATCCTTGAAAGCGTGGAGAAAACCGGGCGCCTGGTGGTGATCGACGAATCCAATCCACGCTGCTCGATTGCCACGGATATCAGCGCTCTGGTGGCGCAACGCGCGTTCAGCTTCCTGCGCGCGCCGATCGAAATGGTCACCGCGCCCCACACGCCGGTGCCGTTCTCCGATGCCCTGGAAGACCTGTACATCCCCAACGCGGCGAAGATCGAAGCTGCGGTGCTGAAGATTACCGACAAGAGGAACGCCGCATGATCCATACACTGACCATGCCCAAGTGGGGGCTGTCGATGACCGAGGGCCGGGTTGATGTCTGGCTCAAGCAGCCGGGCGACCGGGTGGAGAAGGGCGAGGAAGTACTGGATGTCGAGACCGACAAGATCTCCAGCAGCGTCGAGGCGCCATTCAGCGGAGTGCTGCGGCGTGTGTTGGCCCAGAGCGATGAGACCTTGCCGGTGGGGGCATTGCTGGCAATCGTGGTGGAAGGCGAGGCCAGCGAGGCCGAGATTGATGGAGTGATCGAGGCGTTCCAGGCGGGGTTCGTTTCCAATGCTGCCGAGGCTGAAGCCAGCGGGCCATCGGCACATAAGGTCGAAGTGGGCGGGCGCTTGTTGCGCTATCTGGACCTCGGGGAGGGCGGCACACCGCTGGTGCTGATCCATGGTTTTGGTGGCGACCTGAATAACTGGCTGTTCAATCACCCGGTGCTCGCGGCTGAACGGCGGGTGATCGCGCTGGATTTGCCGGGGCATGGCGAGTCGGGCAAGTACCTCAAAGCCGGCGACCTCGAGGAGTTGAGTCAAGCGGTGTTGGCGCTGCTGGATCATCTGAAGATTGACCGCGCGCACCTGGCGGGGCACTCGATGGGTGGGCTGGTTTGCCTGAACATCGCGCGATTGGCACCGCAGCGTGTGGTGTCGTTGACCCTGATTGCCAGCGCTGGCTTGGGTACGGAAATCAACGGTGATTACCTGCAAGGTTTTATCGAGGCCAATAATCGCAATGCACTCAAGCCGCAACTGGTGCAACTGTTCAGCGACCCGGCGCTGGTGACCCGGCAGATGCTGGAAGACATGCTCAAGTTCAAGCGGCTGGAGGGGGTGGATCAGGCGTTGCGCGAGATCACCGGGGCGTTGTTCAGTAGTGGTCGGCAGTTGGCGGACCTGCGCAATGTTGTCGGGCAGCAGCCGAGCCTGGTGATCTGGGGCAGTGAGGACGCAATCATTCCAGCGAGCCATGCCCAGGAACTGGAGGCTCAGGTGGAGATACTGCCGGGGCAGGGGCATATGGTGCAGCTGGAGGCGGCGGAGCGGGTGAATCAGTTGATGCTGGCGTTTCTCAAAAAATATTCCTGAAAAATAAGGGCGCTTTTGTGGCGAGGGGGCTTGTCCCCCGTTGGAGTGCGAAGCGCTCCCGCTTTTTTTTGGGGCCGCTTCGCAGCCCAACGGGGGACAAGCCCCCTCGCCACAGAAATCCCATCATCAGAAAGGTCAGCGGTGTTTTTGGTGGCGTTTCAGGGTCTCGCTGGGCAACTCCTGAAACAACGCCCGATAACTGTTTGAAAACCGCCCCAAATGCCAGAACGACCAATTCATCGCGACTTCCGCCACGGTGGTGTCCACTGACGGCGGGTTCAACAACTCCCGCCGCGCACTGTTCAACCGGCGCAACCTCAACCATTGCGCCGGGCTCATCCCGGTGTACGTCTTGAACCCCTGCTGCAACTGGCGCAACGGCACGCCGGCAATGCGCGCCAGCTCCAGCAGGTTGACGGTTTCATCCGGCACATCCGCCGCCCATTCGCCAATGCGCGCCATGATGATTCGCTCCTCGGTGCGCCGCTGCAATGAACCCTTGTCCAGGCACACGCAGGCGTTGTCGAGGATGAACAGGCAGTCGTCCAGGAGTTGTTGGGTGAGGGCATCACGACTTGGCGGGTCAAACGTGGCGGACAGTCGGGTCAACGTGCCGCTGAGCCAGCGACTGAACAAGGCGTTTTGCAGGGAGTTGAGCGGGGCCATGAACAACCCCTCCAACTTCGCCACATCCAGGCCATGGCGCTGGACGAACTGTGGCCCGAACACCACCGCCACTTCGCGGTAGTTTTCCGGGGTGATCCAGGTGTTGCGGCTTTCGCCATTGAGCACATACAGCGCGTTGTCGCTGCCATCGAAACAGAACGCCAGGGAGCCCGGTGGCGCGTTGAAGTTCTGCTCCACACGGGTGTTCATTCGCTCTTCATACACCTCGACACCTTGCAGGTCGAGGTAGCGGATCTGCCCGGCAAAATGCCCCGGGGACATCTGCTGGTACTGCTGCACCCAACCGGGTGTCGCACTGCATTGAGCGGCCACGTCACCGGTGGTGAAGGCCTGTACGCGCAAAGCTGTTGCCTGTGTCATGGGTGACCTGGGCGCACTCTATTGGTGCGTTGTGGTTGGTGCAAAGTGGATAGATGCCGTCGGACGGCTGGCCCAAGATAGACCTCAATGCGCGGCGAGGGAAGCCCGCGGCGCATCATCCAACCCATGACGAGGTCCTTATGAACGCCCCCTTCGATCAGCTGTCCGCCTGGCTGAAAGAACACAAGATTACCGAAGTCGAATGCGTGATCAGTGATTTGACTGGCATCGCACGCGGCAAGATTTCGCCCACCAACAAGTTCCTGCATGAGCGAGGCATGCGCCTGCCGGAGAGTGTGTTGCTGCAAACGGTAACCGGGGACTTTGTCGACGACGACATCTACTACGACCTGCTGGACCCGGCCGACATCGACATGATCTGCCGCCCGGTGTCCAACGCCACCTACGTGGTGCCATGGGCCATCGAGCCCACTGCCATCGTGATCCACGACACCTTCGACAAGCAGGGCAACCCCATCGAATTGTCGCCGCGCAACGTGCTGAAGAAAGTCCTGCAGCTGTATACCGATCAAGGCTGGCAGCCGATTGTTGCGCCGGAAATGGAGTTCTACCTGACCCAGCGCTGCGAAGACCCGGACCTGCCGCTGAAGGCCCCGCTGGGCCGCTCCGGCCGCGCCGAAAGTGGCCGCCAATCGTTCTCCATCGATGCCGCCAATGAATTCGATCCGCTGTTCGAAGACGTCTACGACTGGTGCGAAGCCCAGGGCCTGGACCTCGACACGCTGATCCACGAAGACGGCCCGGCGCAGATGGAAATCAACTTCCGCCATGGCGATGCCCTCGACCTTGCCGACCAGATCACCGTGTTCAAACGCACCCTGCGGGAGGCCGCGCTCAAACACAACGTTGCCGCCACCTTCATGGCCAAACCCGTGGCCGACGAGCCCGGCAGCGCCATGCACCTGCACCAGAGCGTGGTGGAAATCGCCACCGGCAAGCAGGTGTTTGTCGATGAGCATGGCAACAAGAGTCAACTGTTCCTGAACCACATTGGCGGCTTGCAGAAGTACATCCCCAAGCTGCTGCCGATGTTTGCGCCCAACGTGAACTCATTCCGCCGCTTCCTGCCGGACACCTCGGCGCCGGTCAACGTGGAGTGGGGCGAAGAAAACCGCACCGTCGGCCTGCGCGTACCGAGCTCCAGCCCCGACGCCATGCGCGTGGAAAACCGCCTGCCGGGCGCCGACGCCAACCCGTACCTGGCCATCGCCGCCAGCCTGCTGTGCGGCTACCTCGGCATGATCGAAAAGGTCGAGCCCAGCGCCCCGGTGGAAGGCCGCGCCTACGAGCGGCGCAACCTGAGGCTGCCGATCACCATCGAAGACGCCCTGGCGCGCATGGAAGAGTGCGACACCGTCAAGCAGTACCTGGGGGACAAGTTTGTGCGCGGCTACGTCGCGGTCAAGCGCGCCGAACACGAGAACTTCAAGCGGGTGATCAGCTCCTGGGAACGTGAGTTCCTGCTGCTGAGCGTCTGAGAAACCACACTAAAAAAACCATAGGGGTGTCGATATGCGTCTGGTGAAAAAGCTACTCCCGCTGGCCTTGGCGGCGTTGTTCAGCAGCGCGGGCCACGCCGCGCAGACGGTCAGTGTGTACAACTGGACCGACTACATCGGTGAGACCACCTTGGCCGACTTCCAGGCCAAGACCGGGATCAAGGTGATCTACGACGTGTTCGACTCCAACGAAACCCTGGAAGGCAAACTGCTTGCCGGCCGTACCGGCTACGACGTGGTGGTGCCGTCCAACCACTTCCTGGCGCGCCAGGTCAAAGCCGGTGCGTTCCTCAAGCTGGACCGCTCGCAGCTGCCCAACTTCAAGAACCTCGACCCCAAGCTGCTCAAGCTGCTGGAGAAAAACGACCCGGGCAACGAGCACTCGGTGCCATACCTGTGGGGCACCAACGGCATCGGCTACAACGTGGACAAGGTCAAGCAGGTGCTGGGCATCGACCATATCGATTCCTGGGCCGTGCTGTTCGAACCGGAGAACATCAAGAAGCTGCACGAGTGCGGCGTAGCGTTCCTCGACTCGGCGGATGAACTGTTCCCGGCGATCCTCAACTACATGGGCAAGGACCCGCGCAGCGAGAATCCCGAGGACTACAAACAAGCCGAAGCCAAGCTGCTGACCCTGCGGCCGTACATCACTTATTTCCATTCCTCCAAGTACATCTCGGACCTGGCCAACGGTGATATCTGCGTCGCCTTCGGTTATTCCGGCGACGTGTTCCAGGCCGCCAACCGCGCCAAGGAAGCCAAGAACGGCGTGAACATCGCCTACTCGATTCCCAAGGAAGGCAGCAACCTGTGGTTCGACCTGCTGGCCATCCCGGCAGACGCGGCCAACCCGAAAGCGGCCCATGCTTTTATCAACTACTTGCTGGACCCTGAAGTGATCGCCAAGGTCAGCGCCAGCGTCGGCTACGCCAACCCGAACCCGGCGGCCAAGGTCTTCATGGCGCCAGAGCTGGTGAACAACCCCGAGATCTACCCGTCCCAGGAAGTGCTCGACAAACTCTACATTTCCACCACCCCGACGCCTGCCGTCATGCGCTTGATGACGCGGTCCTGGAGCAAAGTGAAGACCAACAAATGAACCGTTCCTCGTCCGACCACGCCCGATCCTATTACCTGGCTTCGGCCAACGCCATGCCCCAGCGCCCAGCGCTGGGGGCAGACCTGACGGCCGATGTGTGTGTGATCGGCGGTGGGTTCACCGGGGTCAATACCGCCATCGAATTGGCCCAGCGTGGGCTATCGGTGATTTTGCTGGAGGCCCGGCGGATTGGCTGGGGTGCCAGTGGGCGCAATGGCGGGCAGTTGATTCGCGGGATTGGGCATGACGTATCGGGCTTTGCCAAGTACGTGGGTGAGGAGGGCGTGCGTTACCTGCAGCAGGCCGGGATCGATTCGGTGGCGCTGGTCGGGGAGCGGATTCGCGAGCATGGGATTGACTGTGACCTGCGCTGGGGGTTTTGTGAGTTGGCGAATACGCCGGCGCAGTTCGCGGCGTTTCAGGGGGAGCTGGAAAGCCTGGCGGCCTTGGGGTATGCGCCTGAAATCCGGCTGGTGGCGCCGCAGGATATGGCGCAAATCGTGGGCTCAGGTATGTATGCCGGTGGTTTGGTGGACATGGGGTCCGGGCATTTGCATCCGCTGAACCTGGTGTTGGGGGAGGCGGCTTTGGCCGAATCACTTGGGGTGCGGATCTTTGAAAACAGCCCGGTGCTGGAGTTGGTTCATGGCGATACGGTGCAGGTGCGTTGCGAGTTTGGCACGGTGCGCGCTGGCAGTTTGGTGTTGGCGTGTAATGCGCATCTGGAAGAGCTGGAGCCGAAGTTGAGTGGCAAGGTGTTGCCGGCGGGGAGCTATATCATTGCGACCGAGCCGCTGTCGGTTGGGGTGGCTGATCAGTTGATTCCGCAGAATCTGGCGTTGTGTGATCAGAAAGTGGGGTTGGATTATTACCGGCTTTCGGCGGATCGACGGTTGTTGTTTGGGGGGGCTTGTCATTATTCGGGGCGTGATCCGGTGGACATCGCGGGGTATATGCGGCCGAAGATGCTCAAGGTTTTTCCGCAACTGGTGGATACGGCGATTGAGTTTCAGTGGGGGGGGAAGATTGGGATTACGGCTAACCGGTTTCCGCAGGTGGGGCGGTTGAAGCAGCACCCGAATGTGTTTTATGCCCAGGGGTATTCGGGGCATGGGTTGAACGTGACTCACTGGTGTGCGCGGTTGTTGGCTGAGGGGATTCAGGCTGGGCAGAGTCGGGGGTTGGATATTTTCAGTCAGGTGCCGCATATGACGTTTCCTGGGGGGAGGGTGTTGCGTTCGCCGCTGTTGGCGTTGGGGATGTTGTGGTATCGGGTGCGGGAGATGGTGGGGTGATTGGTTGTGTACATATCCGTTTTTTCGGTAACGGCCACTTAGGGTTCCGCTCTTACAGCGGGTCACTTTTGAAAAGCGCAAAAGTAACCAAAACGCTCTGCCCCGCCTGTCGGCGCCTCGCTGTGGCTCGGCGTTCCCTCACTCCGGCATTGCTCCGCGGGCCGCCGCGACGGGCCATCCATGGCCCGGCGCGGCTAAACCGGCGTCCTGCCGGTTTACCCGCTCCTCAATGCCTGCGTTCGGCCTCGGGCTGAATGGGGCAGTCAGATCAAGATCAAAAGCAAGAGCACAGCGGCCTACAGGCCGGCTTGAGTGTTAGAAGCAGAGGCAAGATCCAGAGCGAAAGCAGGGCTGCTTTTCTGTGGGAGCGGGCTTGCTCGCGAAGAACCAGAGGGCGCCGCGTTAAATCAGAATGCCAACGTCATCGTTAACGACCTTCGCGAGCAAGCCCGCTCCCACATTTGGACCGTGCCCGCTTTAGATTCTGATTTTGCTGTTGCTTCACCACACTCAAGCCGGCCGGTAGGCCGCTGTGCCCTTGATCTGCTTTTGATCTTGATCTTAGGCGCCCCGTTAAACCACGCTGGCCGAACGCAGGTATTACGGAGCGGGTAAACCGGCAGGACGCCGGTTTAGCCGCGACGGGGCAGGGACGCCCCGTCGCGGCGGCCCGCGGAGTAATGCCGGAGTGCGGGCACACCGAGCTCAAGCGAGGTGCCGAGTGGTGGGGCAAGAGCCTTTTGGTTACTTTTGGGCTCTTTTCAAAAGTGACCCGCCGTAAGGGCGGAACCCATACAAGCCATCACTCAAATAACGGATATGTACTCACCCCAAGGCCCCGCCAATCATCCCCCAGCCTTATCGCGCACCATTCACCCCCAACCGTATTTATTGTGACCACAAGCCCCGTGCCTGACACTCAACCCATCCACCCCTAACCACCCCTGGAGTCCCCAATGAGTGAGCCTGTGCAGTTCCAAGACAAGGTCGTGATCGTCACCGGTGCCGGCGGCGGACTGGGCCGCGCCCATGCACTCCTGTTCGCCAAACACGGCGCCAAAGTGCTGGTCAACGATCTTGGCGGCTCAACCCAGGGCGAAGGCGCCAACGCCTCAGCGGCGGACCGCGTCGTAGCCGAAATCCGTGAAGCAGGCGGTATAGCCGAAGCCAACCACGACTCCGTCACCGACGGCGACAAAATCGTCCAGAACGCCCTCGACGCCTTCGGCCGCATCGACGTCGTCGTCAACAACGCCGGCATCCTGCGGGACAAAACCTTCCACAAAATGGAAGACAGCGACTGGGACCTGGTCTACCGCGTTCACGTCGAAGGCGCCTACAAAGTCACCCGCGCCGCATGGCCACACTTGCGCGAGCAAGCCTACGGCCGCGTGATCTTCACCGCCTCGACCTCGGGCATCTACGGCAACTTCGGCCAGTCCAACTACGGCATGGCCAAACTCGGCCTGTACGGCCTGACCCGCACCCTGGCGCTGGAAGGCCGCAAGAACAACATCCTGGTCAACGCCATCGCACCTACCGGCGGCACACGCATGACCGAAGGCCTGATCCCGCCGCAAGTCTTCGAACGCCTCAAGCCGGAATTGATCAGCCCGCTGGTGGTGTACCTGGGCAGCGAGGCATGCCAGGAAACCTCCGGGCTATTCGAGGTGGGCGGTGGCTGGATCGGCAAGACCCGCTGGGAGCGCAGCCTGGGGGTTGGCTTCGACCCTGAAGCAGGGTTCTCGCCGGATGACGTCGCCGCCCACTGGCAGCAAATCTGCGATTTCGACGGGGCCGCTCACCCCAAGGACAACATCGAAGCCTTGAAAGAGATGATGGCCAATCTGCAGAAATACAGCCTGTGATCGTTGCATGAAAAAGTTTTAATCAGTCGGGGCGCCATGGCGCCCCGGTTTATTTCAGGCATAAAAAAAGCCGCTGCAAAGGCAGCGGCTGAAGTAAGACGTTTGATCAAGGAGCAATAAATCAACGTCAGTGAACGCGGGTAACAGATTGAAAATAGTGATCAATCCATAAAAACTTGCTGTTCTTCCAGGTTCTGGAAGCGGGCGGTTTGCCCTGAAAGCCAAGCAAGAATAGGCTTTTGTTACAGAATGAAAAATAGCGATTCGAGACAAGGACTGTTACCAAACTGGCAACAGTGGCAATAACTCCCTATCCATCCTCCTGATAATCCTCCATCCATCTCGTCCATACCCTCGCCAATACCCCGGCCAGAGCGCCCTTTCATCCTTTCGAGCGACAACACGAATACCTCCTTGGTGCGCTTATCGCTCCTGATCGCGGGCAGTAGGGTGGGGCCTTCTGTCACACCACCGGGGAAGACGCATGACAAGAACAACAATGCGCGCCATCTTCAGGCCACAGGCGCTGGCCGCTGCGGTTGCTTTGGGTTGCTGTGCCCAGGCGCAGGCTGTTTCGTTCAACATCGGCGAGATCGAAGGGCAATTCGATTCCTCGCTGTCGGTCGGTGCCAGTTGGGGCATGCGCGACGCCGACAAGAAGCTGGTGGGTATTCCCAACGGCGGAACGGGCCAGGCTTCCACCGGCGATGACGGTCGCCTGAACTTCAAGAAGGGCGAGACCTTCTCCAAGATCTTCAAGGGCATCCACGACCTGGAGCTCAAGTACGGCGACAGCGGCGTGTTCGTGCGCGGCAAGTACTGGTACGACTTCGAACTGCAGGACGAAGACCGCGAATTCAAGCAGATCAGCAATAACCACCGGGACGAGGGCGCACGCTCTTCCGGCTACGAATTACTCGACGCGTTTGTCTATCACAACTACTCCATCGGCGATTTGCCGGGCAACGTGCGCGTCGGCAAGCAGGTGGTCAGCTGGGGTGAAAGTACGTTCATCGGCAACTCCATCAACAGCATCAACCCCATCGACGTTTCCGCCTTCCGCCGGCCCGGCGCCGAGATCAAGGAAGGGCTGATTCCGGTCAACATGGTGTTTGCATCCCAAAGCCTCACCAACCAGTTGAGCGTTGAAGGTTTCTACCAGTTGAACTGGGAAAACACCGTGGTGGACAACTGCGGCACCTTCTTCGGCAACGACGTGGTGGCCCATGGCTGCAACGGCAACTACACCGTCGGCAGCCCGGCGATTGCGCCGTTGCAACCAGTGGCGGCGGCGTTTGGCCAGGGCTTCCAGGTCACGAACGAAGGCGTGGTGGTGCAGCGTGCAAAAGACCGCGAGGCGCGCGATGGCGGCCAGTTCGGGATGGCGCTGCGCTGGCTTGGGGATGACACGGAGTACGGCTTGTACTTCATGAACTATCACAGCCGCACGCCCACCGTCGGTACCATCACCGCCAACACCAACCTGGCAACCATTGGCCGTATCGTCAATGCCGCCAACGGGATTGCACCGGGTTCCGGGTCTGGGCTGGCGCAAAGCACGATGCTTGGTCGCGGCCAGTATTACCTCGACTACCCGGAAAACATCCGCCTGTTCGGTGCCAGCTTCTCGACCACCTTGCCCACCGGCACGGCCTGGACCGGCGAAATCAGCTACCGCCCGAATGCCCCCGTACAACTCAACACCACCGACCTGACGCTGGCCTTGGTCAACCCGATTGCCGGTAACGCCGCGTCACCGATCGCCAGTTCCTTCGGTTCCGATAACGCTGGCTATCGCCGCAAGGAAATCACCCAGATCCAGAGCACCATGACCCAGTTCTTCGACCAGGTACTGGGCGCTGAACGCCTGACCCTGGTGGGCGAAGCGGCTTTCGTGCACGTCGGCGGGCTGGAGGCGAAATCCAAGCTGCGCTATGGCCGCGATTCGGTCTACGGCCAATACGGCTTCGGCGGCGACACCGACGGTTTTGTCACGGCCAACTCCTGGGGTTATCGCGCCCGGGCCATCCTCGATTACAACAACGTGTTCGCCGGGGTCAACCTCAAGCCCAACCTGTCGTGGTCCCAGGACGTCAGCGGCTACGGCCCCAACGGCCTGTTCAACGAAGGCGCCAAGGCCCTCAGCGTTGGCGTGGACGCGGACTACCGCAACACCTACACCGCGAGCCTGAGCTACACCGACTTTTTTGGCGGTGACTACAACACCCTCACCGACCGCGACTTCATCGCCCTCAGCTTTGGCGTGAACTTCTGATTTGGCTTAAAGAAGGACAAAAGACTATGCGCAAGATGATTCTGCAATGCGGCGTGTTGGCACTGAGCCTGTTGGCGGCCAACGTGATGGCCGCGGTGTCGCCGGAAGAAGCGGCCAAGCTTGGCACCACCCTGACTCCGGTGGGTGCCGAAAAGGCCGGTAACGCTGACGGCTCGATCCCGGCATGGACCGGTGGTATCCCGAAAAACGCCGGGGCGGTGGACAGCAAAGGCTTCCTCGCCGACCCGTTTGCCAGTGAAAAACCACTGTTCGTGATTACCGCCGCCACGGTCGACAAGTACAAGGACAAACTGTCCGAAGGCCAGGTGGCGATGTTCAAGCGCTACCCGCAAACCTACAAGATCCCGGTGTACCCGACCCACCGCACGGTCAACTTGCCACCGGAAATCTACGAGTCGATCAAGCGCAGCGCGTTGAACGTGCATGCGATCAACGACGGCAATGGCCTGGAAAACTTCACCGGTAACCGCTACTACGCCTTCCCGATTCCGAAAAATGGCGTGGAAGTGCTGTGGAACCACATCACCCGTTATCACGGCGGCAATCTGCGCCGCATCATCACCCAGGCCACGCCGCAGACCAACGGCAGCTACACGCCGATCCGTTTCGAAGAAGAAGTGGCCGTGCCGCAGCTGATACCGGACATGGACCCGGTCAAGGGCGCCAACGTGCTGACCTTCTTCAAACAATCGGTGACTGCCCCGGCGCGCTTGGCCGGCAACGTACTGCTGGTGCATGAAACCCTCGACCAGGTGAAGGAGCCGCGCCTGGCCTGGGTCTACAACGCCGGCCAGCGCCGGGTGCGCCGTGCGCCGCAAGTGGCCTACGACGGGCCGGGCACCGCGGCCGACGGCCTGCGCACCTCGGACAACTTCGACATGTTCTCCGGCGCCCCGGACCGCTATGACTGGAAGCTGGTGGGCAAGAAGGAGATGTACATCCCCTACAACAGCTACAAGCTCGACTCGCCGACCCTCAAGTACGATGACATCATCAAGGCCGGCCACATCAACCAGGATTTGACCCGCTACGAGCTGCACCGGGTCTGGGAAGTGATCGGTACCGTAAAACCGAGCGAGCGGCACATCTACGCCAAGCGCCACATGTACATCGACGAAGACAGCTGGCAAGTGGCGCTGGTGGACCACTACGACGGCCGTGGCCAACTGTGGCGTGTCGCTGAAGGTCACGCGCAGTTCTACTACGACCACCAGGTGCCGGCCTACACCGTCGAGACCCTGTACGACATCATCGCCGGACGCTACATCGCCTTGGGGATGAAGAGCGAAGAGAAGAGCAGCTTTGTGTTCGGCTTTGCGGCGAAGGCGGCGGACTACACGCCGGCGGCATTGCGTTCTGAAGGCGTGCGCTAAAACCTGATTGGAACAGGGTCAAACTGTGGGAGCGGGCTTGCTCGCGAAAGCGGTGTATCAGTCAATATATCCGGTGACTGACACTCCGCCTTCGCGAGCAAGCCCGCTCCCACATTTACGGTGTTCCACCTTTGGAACATATGCCCGGTAATCAGCCTGCTGAATACTCCTCAACAACCGCCAGACACAGGACTAGGGTAGGGCGCACGCCGCCTAATAATAAAAAACAGGGACGCAGTAATGACCGCCATGACCCGTTGTCTGGATCGTCCTGGATTCATGCCACGCTTGTCTCCCCATCATCTGTTGCGCCCGCGTTTGTCCGGGCCGTTGCTCAACGCCTCGGCGCGGGTGAAGCTGCTCTGCGCCCCGGCCGGCAGTGGCAAGAGCGCGTTGCTTGCCGAATGCGCATTGCAGGCACCTGCGGATTGCCAGGTGTATTGGTTGCCGCTGAATGGGGCGGCCCTGGATTTGTGTCAGCGTCTGGCCCAAACCCTCGGACTGGTGTTTGTCGATGAACCCACGCTGCTGCTGGCCCTCAACCGCTGGCAAGCGCCGGCCTGGCTGTTTCTCGATGACTTCTGCCGGGTGCCGGCACCTGAACTGGACGCGCTGCTCGATCGCATTCTGGCGGCCAGCAGTCCCGTTTTAACCTGGTGGATTGGCGCGCGGCGGCGGCCGGCGTGCAACTGGCCACGGCTGTTGCTCGACGATGAGTTGTGGGAGTGCAACGCAGCCGAGTTGGCGTTTGATCACACCGAGATTCAGCACTTGGCCGGGCCCTGCGCCGACAAGGTGCTGAAGTTCAGCGCCGGCTGGTGCGCCGGCGTGCGCATCGCATTGCTTGAGAGCGACGGGCACCCCGAAAAAACCTTGCTCGACTACCTGCAACACGAGCTGTTCAGCGGCCTGGCGCCGGAGCTGGCCGAAGCCTGGCGCGTGCTTGCGCACTTGCCACGTTTCAACCCGAGCCTGTGTGATCACCTGTTCGGCTTCGGTGATTATCTGCGTGACTTGCAGACGTTGGGCGCCTTTATCGAACCCTGGGAAGACTCCACCGACTGGCTGCAAATCTTCCCGCCGCTGGCGCAACTGTTACTCGACGAACCGTGGCCGGCCAAGCGCTCCTGGCACCGTCGCGCCTGCCAGTGGTTTACCGCCGCCGAGGACTGGCAAGCCGCGTTTGAGCAGGCGCTGCTGGCCGAAGAGTACGAAGTGGCCGTGAGCCTGTTGCAGCACTTCAGTTTTGAAGACCTGTTCCGCCAGCAAAATGCGGTGCTTTTGTTGCGCCTGCATGAGCAGCATGGCGATGAATTGATGCTGGGTTCGGCGCAGCTGGTGGGCCTGGTAACGGCGGCGTTGCTGTTTGCCGGGCGCTTTGACCAGGCAGCGTTATGTATCGATCAACTGGCGCGTTTCACCCCGCAACCGACTGCGCATTCGCAGCGCTATCTATTGGCCCGCTGGCAGGCGCAATGGGGTTGGTTGTTGCACCTGGGAGGCGAAGCCGTACGCGCCCGGGAACATTTTCTGGAAGCCCTGCAAGACTTGCCCGAGAGTGCCTGGACCTCGCGCCTGATGTGCCTGTCGGGCCTGACCCAGCAAGCCTTGCTGCGTGGCGAGTTGGACGTCGCCCAGTCGTTGAACCGTGAAGCACTTTGCCTGGCGCGTTCCCATGGCTCGTTGCTGCTGGAGGCGTTGCTGGAACTCGATCATGCGCAGTTGCTGGAGCAGCGCGGTGCGCCGTATCGGGCCCAGAGCCTGCTGGAAAACGTTCAGCGCATGCTCGTGCAACAGCGGCTTAAAGCCGGGCCGTTGATGGGGCGGATTTCCTTGCGGCGTGGGCATCTGGCCTTGCGCCAGGGGCACGACGCCGTGGCCGCCGAATGCTTCGAATCCGGCCTGGGCATGTGCCTGCACAGCCAGGACAAACGCGTGCTTTATGGCTACCTCGGTCTGGCTTTATTGGCCGCCAACAAAGGCGATTACGCCGAGGCGTTTATCCAGTTGCGGGACGCCGAGCGCCTGATGCAGCAACGCCAGGTGCCCGACACTGTGTACCGCGCCGTGTTGCTGTTGCTCAGCGGGCATTTCTGGCTGCAACAGGGCCGCGCCGAACTGACCCTGGAAGCGGTGACCCGCGTGCTGCGGCACTACCGTGGCCCGAAGGCCAAACAGGCGCCGCCGGCCACCCTTGAATTGATCCCACGACTTGAGTATTTGCAGGTGCTGGCGGAAGTGAAATTGCGCCGCGCCGAAGAGCCTATCGCTCGCCTGAGTGCATTGCTGGAAACTGCCCGTCAGCGCGGCATGCTGTGCCTGGAAGCGGAGCTGCACTTGGTGTTGGGGGAAGTGGCCTGGCAAGTCGGCGATCGACCATTGGCCGTGCGCTCACTGGAAACCGGGTTGGGACTGGCAGGACGATGCCAGGTGCAACAGGCGATTCGCGAGTTGCGCCTCAGGCAGCCGGGGTTGTTGAGTGCGTTGGGGCTGGAGCCGCAAGAGTGCCTGGCGACGGCGGGGGAAAACCCTCTGAGCCAGCGCGAGCTTGAGGTGCTGCAATTGATTGCCCAAGGCAATTCCAATCTGGAAATTGCCGGGCAGTTGTTTATCTCGCTGCACACGGTGAAAACCCATGCGCGGAGGATTCATAGCAAGTTGGGGGTGGAGCGGCGTACCCAGGCGGTGGCGAAAGCCAAAACCTTGGGATTGATGGCCTGAAGCCAAGCGCCCTTTCTCAAACAATGAAGATCAAATGTGGGAGCGGGCTTGCTCGCGAATGCGGTGTATCAGTCACTGATGCTTTAACTGACAGACCGCATTCGCGAGCAAGCCCGCTCCCACATTTTGCTTTGTTGTGTGCCTGATACTGGGAGTCAGGGCTGATAACCCATGCGCCAACTCACCGCCTGGGTTGCCGCCAACAAACGCTTCGCCGCCGGGCCGTCTTCGTCGGCATGGAACAGCGACGTCGGCCCCACCACGGTCAATACCGCCGCCACCTGCCCGACCGCGTTGAACACCGGTGCCGACAATGCGTCCACACCCGGCATCAGCAAACCGTGCACAAAGTGCAGGCCACGCTGGCGGATCTGCTCGCAAGCGGTGGCGTAGGCCTGGTCATCCGCCAACGCATGGGCGATGCCCGCCTGAATCTCCCGCTCGCGCAACTCCACGGTTTCCCGCGACGGCAGAAACGCGCTGAACACCAGCCCGGTGGATGAACTGAGCAGCGGCAACACCGAGCCCAATTGCGTCACCACCGTTACCGCGCGCACCGCCGGCTCGATGTGCACCACGGTCGCGCCCTGGTTGCCCCAAACGGCCAGGAAGCAGGTTTCATTCAACTCGTCCCGCAGTTCCGCCAGGGGCAGGGCGGCGACTTTCAGCACGTCCATGCTGCCCAGTGCGGCCAAACCCACGCGCAAGGCTTCGCGGCCCAGGCCGTAATGGTTGGTGGCGGTGTTCTGTTCGGCAAAACCGGAGGCAATCAGCGCCTGCAAATAGCGGTGGACCTTGCTTGCCGGCATTTGCACATGTTCGGCGAGGCGCGACAGCGAGGTGGCCGGCGACAGTTCGGCCAGGGCCTTGAGGATGTCGGTGCCCACTTCAGCCGAGCGGACTTTCTGTTTACCGGTGTCGCGAGGGGCGGGCGGCTTTTCCATGGAAGGCATGAATCCGAAAGACGAATGGGCGTCTTTATAGCTTGACGGTCAACAGGTATCAAATTACGTTATGCGTAACTGGATTACGATAAAAACAACTTCCGCTCAGAGGACGATCCATGACCCTCGAATACCAATCAGGCTTCGGCAATGAATTTGCCAGCGAAGCCTTGCCCGGCGCACTGCCGGTCGGCCAGAACGCTCCGCAAAAAGCGCCCTACGGGCTGTACACCGAACTCTTCTCCGGCACTGCCTTCACCATGGCCCGCAGCGAAGCCCGGCGCACCTGGTTGTACCGCATCCAGCCGTCGGCCAATCACCCGGCGTTCGTCAAGCTGGAGCGGCAACTGGCCGGTGGCCCGCTTGGGGCTGTGACGCCTAATCGCCTGCGTTGGAACCCGTTGGATATTACCGCTGAGCCGACAGATTTCATCGATGGGCTTGTAGGCATGGTCGCCAACTCGGGGTCGGAAAAGCCCTCAGGCATCAGCATCTACAACTACCGCGCCAACCGTTCCATGGACCGGGTGTTCTTCAACGCTGACGGCGAGCTGTTGATCGTTCCCGAGCAGGGCCGCCTGCGTATCGCCACCGAACTGGGTGTGCTGGACGTCGAGCCGCTGGAAATTGTCGTGCTGCCACGCGGCCTGAAATTCCGCGTCGAGTTGCTGGATGCACAAGCCCGCGGCTACGTCGCTGAAAACCACGGCGCGCCACTGCGCCTGCCGGACCTCGGGCCGATCGGTAGCAATGGCCTGGCCAACCCACGGGATTTCCTCACCCCCGTCGCCCATTACGAAGACCTCAAGCAACCGACCACGCTGGTGCAGAAATTCCTCGGTGAACTCTGGGGCTGCGAGCTGGACCATTCGCCGCTGAACGTGGTGGCGTGGCACGGCAACAACGTGCCGTACAAATACGACCTGCGCCGCTTCAACACCATCGGCACCGTGAGTTTCGATCACCCGGACCCGTCGATCTTCACCGTATTGACCTCGCCCACCAGCGTGCACGGTCTGGCCAACCTCGACTTCGTGATCTTCCCGCCCCGCTGGATGGTCGCCGAAAACACCTTCCGGCCACCGTGGTTCCACCGCAACCTGATGAACGAATACATGGGCCTGATCCAGGGCGCCTACGATGCCAAGGCCGAAGGCTTCGTGCCCGGCGGCGCGTCGTTGCACAGCTGCATGAGCGCCCATGGCCCGGATGGCGAGACCTGCACCAAGGCCATCAACGCGACGCTTGAGCCCCACAAGATTGATAACACCATGGCCTTTATGTTCGAGACCAGCCAGGTGCTGCGTCCTACACAATTCGCGCTGGAATGCTCACAGCTGCAACCTTCTTACGACGCTTGCTGGGCCTCGCTCCCTGCAACCTTCAACCCGAATCGGAGATAACCCATGACTCAGCCTAATCTCACCCGCAGTTGGGTGGCTTCCGCCAACGGTCACCGGGATTTCCCGCTGCAAAACCTGCCCTTGGGTGTGTTCAGCGTTAACGGCGCTGAACCGCGCAGTGGCGTGGCGATCGGCGATCATGTTTTCGATCTGCATGCCGCGTTGGAATTTTTTGACGGTGAGGCTCGCCGTGCGGTTGAAGCCACCGCTGGCGGTCAACTGAACGCGTTTTTTGAACTGGGCCGTGGCCCGCGTGTGGCCCTGCGCGAGCGCCTGCTGGAACTGCTGGCGGAAGGCAGCGACCTGCAAGGCAAACTGCAAGCAGCGCTGCACCCGGCTGCCGCTTGCCAGATGCACCTGCCGGCCAAAATCAATGATTACACCGACTTCTACGTCGGCATCGAGCACGCGCAAAACGTCGGCAAACTGTTCCGTCCCGATAACCCGCTGCTGCCCAACTACAAATACGTGCCGATCGGTTATCACGGCCGCGCGTCGACGATTCGTCCGTCGGGCACCGACGTTCGCCGCCCTAAAGGCCAGACTCTGCCAGCCGGTCAAACCGAGCCGACCTTCGGCCCCTGCGCCCGCCTGGATTACGAGCTGGAACTGGGCATCTGGATCGGCCAGGGCAATGCCATGGGCGACTCGATTGCCATTGGTGACGCCGCTGATCATATCGCCGGTTTCTGCCTGCTCAACGACTGGTCGGCGCGGGATATCCAGGCCTGGGAATACCAGCCGCTGGGCCCGTTTCTGTCGAAGAGTTTCATCACCAGCATTTCGCCATGGGTGGTGACGGCTGAAGCCCTGGAGCCGTTCCGCAAGGCACAACCGGCGCGCCCTCAAGGCGACCCGCAACCCCTGCCGTACCTGTTGGACAAGCGCGACCAGGCCGCCGGTGGTTTTGATATCGAACTGGAAGTACTGCTGACCACCGCCTCGATGCGTGAGCAGAACCTGCCGGCCCATCGCTTGACCCTGAGCAACACCCAACACATGTACTGGACCGTCGCACAAATGGTTGCGCACCACAGCGTCAACGGCTGCCAGTTGCAGGCCGGCGACCTGTTTGGTTCGGGCACCTTGTCGGGGCCGGAAGCCGGTCAGTTCGGCAGCCTGCTGGAAATCACCGAGGGCGGTAAAAAGCCGATCGAATTGGCCTCCGGCGAAGTACGTAAATTCCTCGAAGACGGCGACGAAATCATCCTGCGCGCGCGCTGCAGCCGCGACGGGTTTGCCTCCATCGGCTTCGGCGAATGCCGGGGTACCGTGGTCGCGGCGCGCTGAGAGGGCAGGGCCATGGAACTCTATACCTACTACCGCTCCACTTCGTCGTACCGGGTGCGGATCGCGCTGGCCCTCAAGGGCCTGGACTTCACCGCGGTGCCGGTCAACCTGCTGGTGCCCAAGGGCGGCGCCAACCATCAGCCGGAGTACCTGGCGATCAATCCGCAAGGTCGTGTACCGGCCTTGCGCACCGATGATGGGGATGTGTTGATTCAGTCGCCAGCGATCATCGAATACCTGGAGGAACGTTATCCACAGGTGCCGTTGCTCTCCAGGGATCTGGCAACCCGCGCCCATGAGCGCGCGGTGGCGTCGATCATCGGTTGCGACATTCACCCGCTGCACAACTCCAGTACCCAGAATCTGCTCAAGCAGTGGGGGCACGATGAAGCGCAGGTGCTGGAGTGGATCGGGCACTGGATCAGCCAGGGGCTGGCGGCGGTTGAGCAGTTGATTGGTGATCAGGGTTATTGCTTTGGCGACCAGCCGGGGATAGCGGATACGTTCTTGATTCCACAGTTGTATGCGGCGGAGCGGTTCAAGGTCTCGTTGGCGGCGTATCCGCGCATTCAGCGGGTGGCGGGATTGGCGGCGCAGCATCCGGCGTTCATGGCGGCTCACCCCGCCAACCAACCTGATACGCCATAAGTCTCCAGGCTCACACCGGCCAAATGTGGGAGCGGGCTTGCTCGCGAATACGGTGTATCAGTCAGCAGATGTATTAACTGGCACACCGCTTTCGCGAGCAAGCCCGCTCCCACATGTGATCTTCAGCGTTTCCCAAATATATAAAAACAATACAGGTCCCTTGCGATGCACAATCAGATTGCCAGCTTTCGTGCGGCACTCGACGCCCGCCCGGTGTCGCGCTACCAGTGGTTGATTCTCCTGTTGCTTGCGCTGTTACTGGTCACCGACGGCTACGATGCCCAGGTCCTGGGCTACGTAGTACCGGCGCTGGCCAAGGACTGGGGCCTGGAAAAAGCCGCGTTCGGCCCGGTGTTCAGCGCCAACCTGCTGGGGCTGACCCTCGGCTCCCTGGCCGTCACACCGCTGGCGGATCGCTTCGGGGTGCGGCGCATCCTGCTGTGCTGCGTGCTGATCTACGCCAGCCTCACGGTGCTGATGGTGTTCGCCAATTCCCTGAATACCCTGATGGCCGCGCGCTTTATCTGCGGCATCGGCATGGGCGGTGCAATGCCCAGCGCCATGGCCTTGATGTCGGAGTATTCGCCGCCACGCTTGCGAACGTTGATGGTGACGCTGGCGGCCTGTGGCTTCTCTTTCGGCGGTGCGGCCGGTGGTTTTGTCGCGGCCGGGTTTATCGACAGTTTCGGCTGGCAGGCGGTGTTCCTCGCCGGGGGTGTGACGCCGTTGCTGTTGTTCCCGTTTCTCGCCTGGATGTTGCCTGAATCGCTGCCGCGCTTGCTGCGTGATGCACCGCCCTATGCGCGCCTGCAGAAAGTCACCGCGCGGATGCTGCCCGACTGGCAACCACCGGCGGCGAGCGAGGAACAAAACCGCCAGGAGCAAGGCAGCAAATTGACGGTGGTGGAGCTGTTCCGCCATGGTTACGCGCGCCCGACTTTGCTGTTATGGGCGACGTTTTTTGTCAGCCTGATCCTGCTGTATTTCATGATCAGCTGGTTGCCTTCGCTGTTGCTGGAAAGCGGCTTGGGCCTGAACGAAGCCAATCTGGTGACCTCGATGTTCCTGTTCGCCGGGACACTGGGTGCCATCGGCATGGCCTGGTTTGCCGACCGGTTGAAAAGCAAAGTCCGCCTTTTGTCCGGTGTGCTGGCAGCGGCGGCGGTGTGCACCATTTTGCTGGGACTGAACCACGACAACCCGCGTTATCTGGTGGCCTGCGTGTTTGCGGCGGGCTTCTGCATCATCGGTGGCCAACTGACCCTGAACGCGTTCGCCAGTAACTTCTATCCGGCTCACGTGCGAGCAACCGGTACTGGCTGGGCGTTGGGAGTCGGGCGGTTCGGCTCGATCCTCGGCCCACTGTTCGGCAGCATGCTGCTGGCGATGCACATACCGGTGCAGCAGATTTTCTTTTTCTGCGCGATTCCGGCGGTGATAGCGGCGTTGCTGATTATTCAGGTGCGTTCGCCCAAGGGCGCAGCGCCAACAGGCCCTGATACGTTATTGGCGCCTGGCGCTGATCACGCGTAATCCCCAGCCGGTGGACACGCTGCCATCGTTCTGCCGAAGGTGAGCGATGGCGGCCAGGAAGCTTTCTTTCAGGCGGGCCTTGGCAGGGATTGTCAGCCGGTCGATATCGTAGGTTTCTTTCAATGACGTCCACAGTGCCGCTGGCTGAGGCTGCCAGTGGACGTCGATGTCTTCGAAGCGGATGTCAGTGA
Organism: Pseudomonas sp. AN3A02; assembly: GCF_011765255.1. NCBI lineage: Bacteria > Pseudomonadati > Pseudomonadota > Gammaproteobacteria > Pseudomonadales > Pseudomonadaceae > Pseudomonas > Pseudomonas sp. AN3A02. The sequence continues at coordinate 712,139 of NZ_JAARNI010000002.1, read as the reverse complement.
AATGATCTGCCAGCAAGGCTCGCCAGCCGTCTTCGTCGCGCGTGCGCGGGTCGCCCATTGGCAAGTGCGGCAGTTGGTCTTCCTTGGCGATTGGACGAAAGGCGTCCAGAAACGCATCGCCGACAGGGCCCAGTAGAAAACTCCTGCCGATCAGCACCGCCAATGTGCCGCCACTGCGCAGTACCCGCTGTACCTCTTGCAGTACCTGTTCAAGATCATCCATCAGCATGATCGCCATGTGCGACAGCAATACGTCGACGCTGGCCGTGGCCACGCTCAATGCCTGGGCGCGTTCCTTGAGCAGGGTGACCTCAACTGGAAGACGCTCGCGGGCGGCGTCGAGTTCGGCCTGGCTCATGTCGACACCGATCAATTGCAGCCCGGGTTGCTGGCGGTCAGCCAGCAGCTTGAGCAGATAACCATCACCGCAGGCCAGGTCCAGCACGTTCAACGGGCTTTGCGCGGTGGGCACGTGCGCAGTCAAGGCAGCATAGGAGGAGCTGTATTTCACCGCCGGCAGTTCGGCGAATGCCGCGCTGGTGGTGCCGGGCTGGCGCTGGTGAAAATCTTCGAGGTAACGTTCGGCGGGGGAGCGCAGGGGCATGACAACCTCATCCATGGGGCGGTACAGCTTACGCCAAGCGGGTCAATGCACCACAGAGTTGGGCGGCAAATGCCCCAGGCGCTCGGTCAGGCGTAGACGCTGGATCGGGTCTTCGCTGAGCATCAACGCGTGTTCCAGGTCAAAACGCTCGGCATTCGGGCAGTCCAGGCGCTGATACAAACTGGCTCGGGCCAGGTAATCGGCGGCGCTGGCATTGCCCAGCTCCAGCACGCGTTCGGCATCTACCAGAGCGGCCAGGTGGTCGTCGTTGGACAGGTGCAACTGGCGCAGATTGCGCGACAGCCGCTGCAGGATCGAACGCGGCTCGGCAGTGTGCAGGTGGTCGGCCTGCAACTTGAGATTGGGGCCGTACTGGCGAGTCAGCAGGTCGCGGCAATCGTTGGGGTACAGGCGTCGGCCGCCGCAGGGGTCGAGTAGATGATCGGCGCCCGGTACGCGCAACAGGAAGTGTCCCGGAAAGTTGACGCCGACCAGCGGAATGTCCAGGCGCCGCGCCAGCTCCAGGGCAATCAGCCCCAACGCCAGTGGCTGCCCGCGTTTGCGCTTCAACACCTTGTCCAGCAGCGCGGCGGCGGGGCGCAGCGGGGTATGGTCATCCTGGGCGAACCCCAGGTCATTCATGCGCCGCAGCAAGGGTTGCCCGAGCTCATCCGCCGGCAGCATCGGCATGCTGAGGCTGACCAACTGTTGCAACACCTTGAAGTCCTGCAGGATGGCCGCCGGGTCTACCGCCGGGTCGTGCTCGGCCGCCATCCACAGCGCGGCTTCAAACAGCGCGGGCGGTGACCGTTCAAGGCAGGCAAAAAAGGCGTCGCGGGGCTTCATTGGGTTCTCCGGCGGATGTCTCGTTTTAGCCTTGCTGCGAACTTTCGTCCAGTACCTTAAGACGTGTCCTACCTGTTTATGTCGCAAACCCTTTAAAACCGGTGGCCTTATTCCTGCACGCTCGGGCAGGGTTTCGCTGGCAGTCCTATACTTGGCGCCTACCAGAAGTGATTCGGGAGCTCGACGATGTTTGCGCTCATGCACAGCACCCGCCTTGAATCGCTGCACCTGAGCGTTGACCCGGCCACCGGGTTAAAGGCGGTCATTGCCATCCATAACAGCCGCCTGGGCCCCGCCCTTGGAGGTTGCCGTTACCTCTCTTACCCCGACGATGAAAGTGCCGTGGAGGATGCCGCGCGCCTGGCCCAAGGCATGAGCTACAAGGCCGCACTGGCGGGGTTGCCGGTGGGCGGCGGCAACGCGGTGATCATCCGTCCCGCCCATGTGGAAAGCCGCGCCGCGCTGTTTGAGGCCTTTGGTCGCTGCATCGAGCAGCTCGACGGTCGCTACATCACCGCCATCGACAGCGGCACTTCGGTGGCCGACATGGATTGCATCGCCCAGCAGACCCGCTATGTCACCAGCACCACGGCGGCTGGCGATCCGTCGCCCCACGCGGCGATGGGCGTGTTCGCCGGCATCCGCACCACCGCCATGGCCCGTCTGGGCAGCGATAATCTGGAAGGTTTGCGCGTGGCGATCCAGGGCCTGGGCAACGTCGGTTATGCCCTGGCCGAGCAACTGCACGCCGCCGGCGCGGAATTGCTGGTGAGCGACATCGACCACGGCAAGGTGCAACTGGCCATGGAACAGCTGGGCGCGCACCCGATTGCCAACGAAGCCCTGCTCAGCACCCCGTGCGATATCCTCGCGCCGTGCGGCGTGGGCGCGGTGTTCAACCGCTACACGGTCGCGCAGTTGCGGTGCGCGGCGGTGGCCGGCTCCGCGAGTGCGCAGCTGACCAACCTGCAAGTGGCCGATCAACTGGAAGGCCGTGGGATTCTTTACGCGCCGGACTACGTGATCAACTCCGGCGGGCTGATCTACGTTGCCCTCAAGCACGGCGGCGCGGAGCTGGAAACCATCACCGCGCACCTGTCGAACATCGGCACCCGCCTGACCGAAATCTTCGCCCATGCCCAGGCTGAAAAACGCTCACCCGCGCGGGTGGCGGATGAGCTGGCGGAGCGGTTGCTGTACCGCTGACGCGGGTCAAAGCTGATATTTCTCCCGGGCCAGTTGGCCCACGCCCATACGATCAAGGATGTGCATGGGGCACAGGATCGTGACCCGCACGGCTCCCGGCAGGCGGCTGATTTCGATGGAGCCGTTGATAGTCGCGCGGTTGCGCACTTCGTCGATCGGCAGCCCGGTCACGGCGGCTGCGCGTTCCAGTCCGTTGTCCGTCGCGACGTTCAGATTGGTCCCACTGCCGATAAAGGTGATGGGCGCATTCTCCTCGATCTCTACCTGGCCCCAGCGCTCACCCAATGCCTTCACCCGCAGGCGTTGCTCCACGGTCATCGGGCGTGCCATGGGCGGCAGGTCGTCGAGGTTTTGCAGCAGGATCGGGCCGTCCAGGTTCAGGCCTTTGATCACCTGCACCGTCAGTTCGGTTTCCCCCGACACATCGGTGGCGTGCCCGGCAATTTCGCCGTTGCCTTGCTGGGCATGCATATCGCCCATGTACACCCCGGCGCCGGGGACTTTCACCGGGCAGATCAGGATGCAGCCTTCGCGCACGGAATTGGTGTCCATGTGGCCATCGGTTTTCGCGGTGTGCAGTTCTTCGTGGGTCATGCCGTAGCGATGGGGCGCGTCCACCAGGTACTGGCCGAAGTCGCCGCAGTTGTGGGAATCCGGCAGATCCCGCGAAGGCGTGGTGCCGATGTTGCCCAGGAACGGGCGCATATGCGCGGCCAGACCGGGGATGTCGGCGCGGGCCAGCGACAGGATTGAATGCTGGGCAGACAATTCGGGCAGCGCCGACATGTCCGAGGCTTTGCCGGCCAGGCGATCCGCCACGGCCTGATTGACCGTCAGGCTCACCTGATGCTCGGCATCCAGGACGATCACGTAGCCATTACTGAAACGGAATGCACTGACTTCAGCCCCGCAGGCATCGCAGCGGATAGCTTCTTCGCCAATGCCTTCGACGTGGCTGGCGGGATGCTCTTGCCCGCAATTGGAGCAGAACTTCGCGACGAACGGGTCGCCGTGGTAACGCCCTTCGACAAAACTCATGACGCCCGACGATGTGGCCAAGGAGGTGACCCGCATGCGCTTGATCTTCAGCGCCACCGCGTCGCCGATTTCGGCCCCGGCGATAAACACCGGCTGGGTCACTTCATGGCCACCCTCAAAGGCCGGCGTAATCATCGGGCCCCAGCAGCCTGGCGGGGTACCGGTGATCAAGGTGCCACCGTCGGCCAGCGGGCCGAGCATTTTCTGGCTGGGGCCGAGCAGCCCATTGGTGTAGGAGGTGACGGTGAGACGGTCAACAGAAGGGAGGTTATTCATTTTATTTTCCGGGCCCTGGGTGATTGAATGTTGAACAGGCTTCATCACTTAAACGCCGGTGTGTATCTGTCGTGTGTCGCGCTGCCGCGATTGCCGGTACGTGTGTATCTGAGGGGCATCCATACACACTTTGATACACCCGCAGTGGCGGTCACGGGCAAATACAGATATCTCTGTTATCAAACCCATCAGAACGAGGTTGGCATGTCCAAACAAACAGCAGGGCGCTCCAGCGGGCGCATGATCACCTTCAAACGCCCGGATGGCGCAGACGTTAACGGCTACTTGGCCAGCCCGGCGGTGCTCGAAGGTGCGCCGGCGATTGTGGTGATTCAGGAATGGTGGGGCCTCAACGATCAGATCAAGGGCGTTGCCAATCGACTGGCCGAATGCGGCTACCGGGTGCTGGTGCCGGATCTTTATCGCGGCGCGTCCACGGTGGAAGAGGAAGAAGCTCATCACCTGATGGATGGCTTGGATTTTGGTGATGCGGTTTCCCAGGACATCAAGGGTGCCGTGCAGTACTTGCAGGCGGACTCGACAAAAGTCGGCGTGACGGGTTACTGCATGGGCGGGGCGTTGACTTTGCTGGCGCTGAACGCGATTCCGGAAGTGGCGGCGGGCGTGGTGTGGTACGGCTTCCCGCCGCTGGAATACCTGGATGCGTCGAAGATCAAGGCGCCGCTGATTGGGCACTGGGGCACACAGGATGCCTTCTTCAACATCGACACCGTGGCGGAGCTGGAGTCAAAACTGCACGCAGCCGGTGTGGACGCGACCTTCCATCGTTACCTGGCGCGTCATGCGTTTGCCAACGAGACAGCGATTGGTGATGGTCGTATTGCGGACACGCAATACGATGCCGCCTGGTCGCAACTGGCGTGGGACCGGACGCTGACGTTCTTTGGCAAGACCTTGTGGCAGGCGTAAAACACACTTCACCGGCCTATACATAACCCTGTGAGGGGGCATGCCCTGTGGCGAGGGGGCTTGTCCCCCGTTGGGCTGCGAAGCGGCCCCAAAACCAACGATAGAGTTTCAACTGACGGAATGCGGCGTTCTTACTGGGGCTGCTGCGCAGCCCAACGGGGGACAAGCCCCCTCGCCACACACAAGCCCCCTCACAAGACAAACCCCCCCAGCTACAACAATCCCACTGGCTACTGGCAATGCATCACTCAGCCGCTGGCTGCCCAATCTCCGCCAACGCACTCGCATTGTTCTTGAACGCCGCCGCAAACGCCGCGCGGTTCTTGGCCATGAAAATACCGGCATCTTCAGCCTGCTTCTCGCTCAAGCCTTCGACGTTTTTCAACAGCACTTCCATCAGGGACTCTGCCAGTTCAAGCATCTGGTCGTGTGCGTCGGCAAGTTTGCGATCCACGAATGTAGTCTCCAGGTCACGGGTACTGCGATACAGGGTTTCAACAGCCATTTTTCGGCCTCGTCATCGGTGCAGTATTGAAGGGAGTTGCCCTTGGTTCGGGTGTCGCCAAGCGTTCTCGCGACTACTGTATTTATATACAGCTAAAAGCATAAGCCAATCCATGGGCTTTGGGTAGTGGCTTTTCAATGTAGTTGGAATCCGGGGGTTTGCAGCAAGAGAAATTTCTGACAACTTGCCGGGGTTGCGCCGGTTTCGTCCGTTCGCTTACCTTCCTCGGGCGCTGCAAATGCAGCGAACGGGCTTGGCGGCTCGGTAACGAAAGGCGTAACAACGTCCCAACAAGATTGCAGACGCTTCCTGGCGTTTGTATTCCTGTGTCATGACGGGTTGCGCATGGACCCTTCGGGGTGCCGGTTTTCTTCTTTCGTACCGGTCCGCCAACCTTGTGCAATCCGTCACCCAATCTGCTTGGCGGCAGATGGGGACGGCCCTTAATACGAAAGAGTCTGTGCCATGAAAAAGCTTACCCCAAGTCCCCCTTACGATTCACACACTGACACCCGTCTTCAAGCCGCAGCCAACCGCGCCATTGATCACTATCTGCGCCCTGAAACACCTGAACCACCTCCCGAACCCTCCTCGATTCTTTTCAGCGTTACGCCCAATGCCGACACGGAAACGTTACTCGCCAACGCCAGCGAAACCTTGAACAGTGCCCGTGAAATGGCCTGTAGCCTGGCTTTTGAGCTTGAGGGCCCACAGCGAAGTTTGCTTCTGGCGATCCACCAACTGCTCGAAATGAGTGGGTTATTGGTCGATCAAGCGTTGGATCAAGTCGCCCCGACCTGACCTGAATCCCCGGTTACCCGGATCGTTACCACGCTCTGCGTGGGAATGCATACCGTGACGCTCTGCTTCACCTCTACCGAAACCATGGGACGCGGAGCGTCCGGGGCGGCATTCCCACGCAGAGCGTGGGAACGATCATCACACCCGGCAAGCAGCAAGATAAGTGCCTCATATCACCCCGCCACCATCTCACTTCCTGTTCCCTGGCCTTTTTTCTGCATGCAGAGAAACCGTCACGTCCAAACTGCATTATCCGGTCGAGCCGACCTAAGGAAGCATCATCGTGAAAATCAACTGGGCTGAAAACCTGCGCAAGACCGTGCACCAACTGGCCGAGTCCTTGGGAAATCTGTTCGTCGAGACGTTCCACTACCTGGCGCTGTTCGCCATTGGTGCGGTGACTGCCTATGCAGCGGTTATGGAGTTTCTGGGGATGCTGGAAACGGGGCACATCAAGATCGATGACATCTTGCTGCTGTTCATCTACCTGGAACTGGGGGCGATGGTCGGGATTTACTTCAAGACCAACCACATGCCGGTGCGCTTCCTGATCTACGTGGCGATCACCGCGCTGACCCGCTTGCTGATCTCCAACGTCTCCCACCACAACCCGCCAGACATCGGCATCATCTACCTGTGCGGCGGGATTTTGCTGTTGGCATTCGCGATTCTGGTGGTGCGGTATGCGTCGTCGGCGTTTCCGTCGGTGAAGGTCGAAGGCCCGCGCCGCAAGGGCGAAGCGAGCCTTGAAACAGAGAAAGGCGAGGTTTAGAACCCGACGTTCAGCGGCGGCCTGGTGACGGGCGGCCGCTGCAACACTTTGTGACTGTCCCCATCGGTCATCACCGCCAATATCTCGATCGCGCTGTGCCCCTGCTCGATCGCAATCCCGAATTGCACACTTTGCACCAGGCGTTTCAGGCGCTGTGGGTCGTTGCGTTGTTCGGCGCTGATCATGCGTTTGGCCACGACGCCGTCTTCATCGGACAGGGTCAGCATGATGCTGCCGTCCAGCCGCTGGATGCTTAAATTGACCCGGTATTTCGGGGCGAAGGTGTCGGTGATGATCTGAAAAGGGTTGTCCATGGTGCGTTACCGCCTGATAAGAACATGCAGTCATTGACGACCGGTGTCGGGATTAGTTCGCGTTTCCTGACCACCGGCCATTCGCTCGCTGAGGCTTTCACAAGGTCCGTTTTCCTCAGTAGCTGTACAGCAAAGGGCGTGCCGTACAGCAATCTGCCTGCCATCGAATGACCCCTGTGGGAGCGGGCTTGCTCGCGAATGCGGTGTGTCAGCCAATGAATCCTCAGCTGAACGACCGCTTTCGCGAGCAAGCCCGCTCCCACATAGGGTTGGCGGTGTTTTTGCGCGCGGTGATCCGTTTCAGGGCATCACGGAAAAAACGATCGCAGACAGCGCAATCAAGCCGACCAACACCACAAACACGTTGGACGCCTGGCCCGAGTACTGGCGCAAAGATGGCACCCGGCGGATGGCGTACATCGGCATCAGGAACAACAGGCAGGCGATGATCGGCCCGCCCATGGTTTCGATCATGCCGAGGATGCTCGGGTTGAAGGTGGCCACGGCCCAGCAGGTGAGCACCATGAACAGCGCGGTGCAGCGCTCCAGCCACTTGGCGGACATCGAACGGTTACGTCCGCGCAGGGATTTGACGATCAGGCCCTGGAAGCCTTCGCTCGCGCCGATGTAGTGGCCCAGGAAGGATTTGGTGATTGCCACCAGCGCGATCAACGGCGCGGCGTAGGCGATCACCGGGGTCTGGAAGTGGTTGGCCAGGTACGACAGGATCGAGATGTTCTGCGCCTTCGCGGCAGCGAGGTCAGCCGGCGACAGGGCCAGCACGCAACTGAAGCAGAAGAACATCACCGTCAGCACCATCATGCTGTGGGCCATGGCCAGGATGCCGCTGCTTTTGCGCTCGGCTTGCGGGCCGTACACGCGTTTCTGGTCGACGGCGAAGGCGGAGATGATCGGCGAGTGGTTGAAGGAAAACACCATCACCGGGATAGCCAGCCACAAGGTCTTGAAGAACGCCGGCAGCGGCATGCCTTCGCTGGCGGAGGCGAAGAACGCGCCGTTCCAGTTGGGGATCAGGCTCACCGCCAACAGCAGCAGGGCGGCGACGAACGGGTACACCAACACGCTCATGGCCTTGACGATCACGCCCTGGCCGCAACGCACAATGGCCATCAGGCCGAGGATCAACACCAGCGACAGGATCGCCCTGGGCGGCGGCGCCATGTGCAGTTGGTGTTCCATGAAGCTGGTCAGGGTGTTGGTCAGCGCCACGCTGTACACCAGCAAAATAGGGAAGATCGCGAAGAAGTACAGCAAGGTGATCAGCTTGCCGGCGCCGATGCCGAAGTGTTCTTCCACCACGTCGGTGATGTCGCCGGATTTGCCCGACAACACAAAGCGCGTCAGCCCACGGTGGGCGAAGAAGGTCATTGGGAAGGCCAGCAGCGCCAGCACGATCAACGGCCAGAAGCCGCCTACGCCAGCGTTGATCGGCAGGAACAGGGTGCCGGCACCGATGGCGGTGCCGTAGAGGCCGAGCATCCAGGTGGTGTCGTGTTTGTTCCAGCCTTGTGTAACGGTGGTCGGCGTCAGGTCTACAGCGGGATTTTCGGCAGCAGGTGTACGTACATCGGTCATCGTTATTGCCTCGTTATTGTTTTTGCGCGGGCTCACGTTGGGGCGATCAGGGAATGCTCCTCAGCACTCCACCCAGCTGACCGCCAGGCCGCCCCGTGAAGTTTCTTTGTATTTGTCGTGCATGTCGGCGCCGGTGTCGCGCATGGTGCGGATCACCCGGTCCAGGGAGATGAAGTGCTTGCCGTCGCCGCGCAGGGCCATTTGCGTGGCGTTGATCGCCTTGACCGCGGCGATCGCATTGCGCTCGATGCACGGCACCTGGACCAGCCCGCCAACCGGGTCGCAGGTCAGGCCGAGGTTGTGTTCCAGGCCGATTTCGGCGGCGTTTTCCAGTTGTTCCGGGGATGCACCGAGTATGTCGGCCAAACCTGCGGCGGCCATGGCGCAGGCCGAACCGACTTCGCCCTGGCAGCCGACTTCGGCGCCGGAGATTGAGGCGTTTTTCTTGCAGAGGATGCCGACGGCGGCGGCGGCCAGGAAGAAATTCACCACGTCATCGTCGGACGCGTCCGGGTTGAACTTCATGTAGTAGTGCAGCACCGCCGGGATGATTCCCGCCGCGCCATTGGTCGGCGCGGTGACCATGCGACCACCGGCAGCGTTTTCTTCGTTGACGGCGAGGGCGAACAGATTGACCCATTCCATGGCCGACAAGGTCGACGTGATGACGTTGGGTTTGCCGATCTCCAGCAGGCTGCGGTGCAATTTCGCCGCGCGCCGTGGCACATCCAGACCGCCGGGCAAGATGCCTTCGTGGCGCAGGCCCTGTTCGACGCATTCACGCATCACCGACCAGATATGCAGCAGGCCGCTGCGGATCTCGGCGTCACTGCGCCAGGCCCGTTCGTTGGCCATCATCAGTTCGGAAACCCGCAAGCCGTGCTTGTTGCACAAGGCCAGCAGTTCGACGGCGCTGGAGAAGTCGTAAGGCAATTGCACTTCGCTGGTCGGCGCGATGCCGGATTCGGCTTCCGCCGCTTCGATGATGAAACCGCCACCCACCGAGTAGTACGTCTGCTCGCTCAACAGGCCGTTTTCGCCGTAGGCGTGCAGGGACATGGCGTTGGGGTGGTAGGGCAGGCTTTCGTCCAGCAGCAGGAGGTCGTGCTGCCAGTTGAAGGCAATCGACGTGCGGCCGGCGAGCAGCAATTGGCCGGACTCGCGCAATTGCTGGATGCGAGGGCCAATGCTGGTGGGGTCGATGCTGTCTGGCCATTCGCCCATCAGGCCCATCACGCAGGCGCGGTCGGTGGCGTGGCCAACACCGGTGGCGGACAGCGAGCCGTATAAATGCACTTCTACACGACGGGTTTCGTCGAGCAATTGCTGGTCGATCAGCGCCTGGACGAAGGTCGCCGCCGCCCGCATCGGGCCCACGGTATGGGAGCTGGAAGGACCAATGCCTACCTTGAATAGATCGAAAACACTGATAGCCATGCTAAACCCTTACAAGCAATGGAGTAGGAATCGCTGCCATCTTTTGTAGGACAAGCGGAATTAGCGCGATACTGAGCCTCTGGATCGGCAGTGACCAACGAATTATCCTAAGACACCCTTTAGCAGGACTAAACCCTATGGCTCGCCCGCTTCATGGCCAGACCTACGTCTGGTTGCACGTTTTTTCCTGTGCGGCACGGCATTTGTCGTTCACCCGCTGCGCCGAAGAACTGCACATCACCCCGGGCGCGGTCAGCCAGCAGATTCGTCAGTTGGAGGAGCGTTTGGGCTTCCGGCTGTTCCATCGACGGGCACGCGGGGTTGAGCTGAGTGCAGAAGGCCAGCGGCTGGCGATTACCGTGGGTGAGGCCTATGGCAGCATTGATGCCGAGTTGCAGCGCCTGGACGCCGGGATGATCAGCGGCACCTTGCGCTTGCGTTCGATTCCGTCGTTTCTCGGTAAGTGGCTGACCCCGCGTTTGCCGCGTTTGCAGCAGCGCTTCCCGGACATCCAATTGCGCATGGTCGCCGAAGACAGCAGCATCGCCTTGCACGAGGGCGACTTCGACCTGGCCATTGACCTTAACGACGGCAGCTACCCCGGATTGTTATCCACAGCCCTGCTGGATGAGCAGATCTTCCCGGTGTGCGCACCGAGCCTGCTGCGCGGGCGGCCGCCGCTGCATAGCCCCGCCGACCTGGTGCATTTCCCGCTGCTGCACGACATTACCGCGTGGCGTGGGAGTTATGAGTACGCGGAGTGGGAGTTCTACCTGAACGCCATCGGCTACGACGCTGCCGACGTACGGCGCGGGCATACCTTTAACCGCAACCACCTGACCATCGAGGCGGCGATTGCCGGCATGGGCGTGGCGATTGCCCGGCGTACCTTGCTTAACGATGAGTTGGAGCGCGGCACCTTGATCGTGCCGTTCGGCCTCGCTGTACCCAATCACAAACGTTACGTGCTGCTGTATGCCCCGGGCGCGCTGAGCCATCCGGGCGTGCGGGCGGTGCATGACTGGCTGGTGGAGGAAGCGGAGATTTTTCGCGGATTGCACCCGTTGGGAGAGGGGCAATTGTAAGGAAGTTGGCGGTAAGAAGATGTAACCAACTCCCCACCCTAACAGCGTTTTTGGTTGTAGTCAGGGTTAATTTGTAATGTGGGATTTATCTTTGCAAAGGGGTTGAAATGTTCCTCCGTCTGCTCAATTGTGTAATCAGGAGGTCATGGTTTTCACCCATCCGGTGAAGCAGGAATGGCCTTCGGCGAGCTAGCTGAAATAAGGGAAAACTATGCAAATCCAAGTCAATAGCGATAACCATATTGAAAGCAGCATCCGACTGGAGGAGTGGGTACGTACCACCATTGAGAGCACGCTCGAACGTTATGAAGAAGATCTGACCCGCGTCGAGGTTTATCTGCGGGACGAGAACGGTGACAAGCCCGGTCCACACGATCTGAGTTGCCGACTGGAAGCACGGCCAAAAGGCCATCAACCGATTTCGGTCCTCCATAAAGCCGATACGCTGGAACAGGCGATCGATGGCGCAGCTACCAAGCTGGAGCATGCCCTGGAGCATCTGTACGGCAAACTGCGCGGCAAACCACGCGCCGCGGGTCAAAGCCTGCCCAATACCAAGGCCGACGAGGCCGAGCTTGAAGAGGAATTTCTGGAAAACGAACAGGCTGCGCTTAACGGCTGATAGCTGATACTTTTTTCAACCCCACTGAAAACGGGCCTGCAGATGCAGGCCCGTTTTTCGTTTAAAGCGTCAGCGCGGGCTGCGCCGGAAAAAACAGGCGCTCAAGACGGCCAGTGCGCAAGCGCCCAAGCCTGCATACAACATGGCCCCACCTGCACCGTTGCGTAGCGCGGCCTGGGCAATCAACGAGCCCTGCGGCAACACGTCCAGCTTGCCGGCGGCGATGTCCTGGCTGAGGGTGGCCAACTGCGCCGTGTCGGGCAATGCGTCAGCCAGGTGGTGAGCGATCCCGAGTATCAACACCAAGCCCATCAACGCGATATTGAGCGCCAGGGTAATCAGCCGTGCACTGAAGTCGATGCCCGACGCCATCCCCGCGCGGTCGGATGAGACTGAGCCAGTGGTGGTGTTGGTGGTGGGCGAGTTGGTAAACGCCAAGCCGCTGCCGGCAATCCCACAGGCGATCAGGATCAGTACCACACTGGGCTGGTCGCTATGGTTGATCGCGGCCATGGCCACAAAACCCACGCCCATCAGGCCCAGGCCCAACGGAATGATGCGTTCGGCGCCGTAGCGCAGCGCCAGGCGTTCGGCCAGGGGCGGTACCACCAGCGTGGGCAGGGTATAGGCGAGCAGGGCGAGCCCGGTGAGCATGGTGTTGTAGCCCAGGCCGGCCTGGAAATACAGCGGCAGGTAGATCATGAAGGGCCAGAAGCTGAAGTTCATGCCGATCGAACCCATCAACGCGCCGTTGAAGCGCGGGATGCGGAACACCGAGAAATCGAACATCGGATGCGGGCTGCGCCGCTCCACAACCACGAACAACAGCAGGCTGGCTACCGATAATCCGGCCCAGCCGAGCATGGCTGGGGTGGCAAAGCCGCTCTCGGTGCCCTGGGTGATGAAGTAAACCAGGGCGAACACCGCCAAAGTGAGGGTGGCCATGCCGGCGATGTCGAGGCGATGAGCGGCCGGGTCGCGGGATTCCTGCACGCTGATGCGCAGCAATACCAGGGTGAACACGGTCAGCGGCGCATGCACCAGGAACACCCAGCGCCAATCCGCGACTGCCAGGATCAACGCCCCCACCATCGGCCCGAAGCCCAGGCCCACACCGGCAATCACACCCCAGATGGCAAAGGCTCGCGCCCGGGCCGCCGGTTCGCGGAACTGGTGCGACAGAATCGCGAACTGGCAGATCATCATCGCCCCGCCACCCACGCCTTGGACAAAACGCGCCGCGATCAGCGTAGACGCATCGTTGGCCAGCCCACAGGCCAGCGATGCCAGCCCGAATACCCACAGGCACAGCACCAGCATGCGCCGCCGGCCAAAGCGATCGGCCAGTGTGCCCGCCGCCATCAGCACGCTGGTGCAGGCCAGGGTGTAGGCATTCATGATCCATTGGGCGTCCTGGAAGCCGGTGCCCAATTGCTGTTCGAGGGTGGGCAGGATGACCGGCACGCTGGAAATCTCCAGGCCGAACATCAGCGCCACCAGGCACACGGCGGTGAGCGCCAGGCCGTCTCTGGCGGTACGCGGCGGGTTGATGGCGGATACAACGGCGTCGGATGACATGGCCTCTTCCTTTCGATGGGGGAAGCTGTCATTTTCACGGGAATGCAGTTCTTTATTAGCGATACTTATTCCATGGATAAGGGATCTAAAGGCGACAATCGATCATGGCCACTCCGCGTTTTGATGGTGTTGAACTGTTTTTACAAATCGTCGAGAGCGGCAATCTGACCGAGGCCGCCGAACGGCTGAACCTCACGCGCTCAGCGGTGGGCAAGGGCTTGGCGCGTCTGGAAGCGAGGCTGGGGACGTCCCTGTTGCAACGCTCTACCCGGCGCCAGCGTCTGACCGAGGACGGGCAGGCCTATTACGAGCATTGCCTGCGCGCGCTGGCGGAACTGGAAGCCGCCGAATCCGTGCTGGAAAGTGGTCGCCAGCAGCCTCGTGGACGGTTAAGGGCCAGCTTGCCTTTGGCGTTCGGTCACCACTATGCGGCGCCGGCGTTGTGGGGGCTGATGGACCATTTTCCGCAACTTGAGATCGAGATTTCCTTCTCCGACCGGCTGATAGACCTGGCCCAGGAAGGCTTCGACCTGGCGGTGCGCATCGGCGCATTGCCCGACACCGACCGCTTGAGCGCAAGGCGCCTTGGCGAGCAGGCGATTGCCCTGGCGGCGTCGCCCGCGTACCTGCAGCGCACCCGTCGAATCGAATCCATCGCGGACCTGGCCGGGCATCGAGGCATTGCCTATCGCAGCAATGCCCCGCACCGGGCGCGGGTGGCCTCGCCGTTGATCCTGGATGACCTCCAGGCCGTGGCCGATGCCGCCATCGCCGGGGTCGGCCTGGCCTGGTTGCCCAGTTGGCTGATCGCCCACTACGTACTGCGCGGGCAACTGCAGGCGGTACTGCCGGACCACCGCGAGCAACCGATGCCGATCCATGTCATCTGGCCCACGGCGACGCACATGCCGGCCAAAACCCGGTGTGCCATCGACGCGTTGGTGGCCGGCACACCTTCGTGCCTGGCGGGTAGCTGATCAGAACGCGATGGACGTCTGCACGTACAGCGTGCGCGGCTCGCCGACGTATTTGCCCTTGTTGTTATCGTCAAACGAGCGGGTGTAGTACTGCTTGTTGAAGATGTTTTTCACACCGACCGCCACGTTCAAATCCGACAGCTGCGGGCCGAAGTCATACGCCGCGCGGCTGCTGAACAACATGTAGCCGGGGATGCGTCCGGTGCTGCCATCGGCGCTTTCCGCTTCAGTGTTGGCGTTGTCGGCGAACTGGCTGCTCTGGTAGCTGCTGTCCACATTCAACTTCCAGCGACCTTCGGTGTAACCCACGCCCAGGGTGCCCTTGTGCTTGGAGGAGAAGGGCACGCGGTTGCCTTTGTTCGGGCCGTCTTCGCGGATGGTGGCGTCAACATAGGCGTAAGTGGCGTACACATCAAAACCGGCGAGCGCCGGGCTCAAGCCGTCGAGGGCATAGTTGATGCTGGACTCGATGCCCTGGTGACGGGTTTCGCCACGGGCGATCACCGTGTCGTTGGTCTGGTTGCTGTCGTACTGATTGTCAAAGTTGATCAAGAACGCGCCGATTTCGGCCCGCAGGGTGCCATTGTCGTAACGGGTACCGAGTTCCCAGGTGCGGGCTTTTTCCGGCTTCACTTCGCCGCTGGTCACGCGGTTGGGCATCTGGCTGTACTGCACGCTGCCGAACGAACCTTCGGTGTTGGCGTAGAGGTTCCAGTCGTCGGTCAGGTGGTAGAGCACGTTCAACGCCGGCAGGGCGGTGTTGTAGTCACCTTTGTATTTGACGTTGCTGAGGTTGTTGGTCTGCTGGGACTCGATCATCTCGTAGCGGATGCCTGGGGTGATGGTCCATTTGCCGATATCAATCCGGTCATCGACGAAGAACGCATTGGCCTCGGTGCTGCCCCGGGTGTCGCGGTCGTTGCGGCTGTCGGTGGTGGGCAGTTGCTGGTTGGCGGTAATTGGCGTGCGGTAGCGCATTTCGTGGCCGGCTTCGTTGATGTAGCGATAGCCCACGCCCACTTCGTGGCTGGTCGGGCCGAGGTCGAAGCCTTGGGCGAAACGGGTCTCCAGGCCGCGCACCCAGTACTCGCGAGGCGACAGGGAGAGGAAGTTGCCCTGGTCGAGGTAGCCGCTACGCAGGGTGGTGGTGAAGAAGCTGTTGACGGTGAATTCCCGGCGATCTTCCTGGTAGCGGTAACCGGCGTTGAACATGGTGCGGCGCCCCCAGAACTGGTCATAGGGGCGGGTGGACTGGTACGGGTCGGCCTTGTAGGCCGCGGTGCTCAAGCCGCCGGGCATATCGGCCTTGCCTTCGTAGTACTGCGCCATGGCGTTGAAGCTGTTGGCGTCGTCCAACTGGTACTTGCCCTTGAGGATCAGGTCGTCGATGCGGGTGTCGCTGTTCTCGCGCCAGTCACCGCCACGGGTGCCGGAATACAGGATCGCGCCGCCCAAACCGTTGTCTGCGGTGCCGCCCGCCAGCAGGTTGCCGGTGGTCTTGAAGCCATCGTGGCTGGAAGACGGGCTGGTTTCGGTCTGCAGGCCGCCTTTCACCGTTGGGGCCTCGGGAATCGCGCGGGTGACGAAGTTGACGATGCCGCCGACGTTCTGCGGGCCATAGCGCACCGCGCCGCCGCCGCGCACCACGTCCACCGCGTCCATGTTGCCCATGCTGATGGGCGCGAACGACAACTGCGGCTGGCCATACGGTGCAAACGGCACCGGTATGCCGTCCATCAATACTGTGGAACGTGAGGCCAGGCGTGGGTTGAGCCCGCGAATACCGAAGTTCAGCGCCATGTCGTGGCTGCCGGTGCCGTTGTTTTCCGGAGCGTTGACCCCGGGAATGCGGTTGAGCACATCGCGGGCCTGGGTGGCGCCCTGGCGTTCGAATTCTTCGCGACGGATCACGTCCCGCGCGCCCGGGTGTTCGAAGACGTTGGTTTGCGCCGCGTCCCCCAGCCAGTCGCCGACCACGTTGGAGGTGCCCAATTCGAGGGTGGCCGGAGCATTCGCCGGTTGCAGGCTGAAGGCATTGTTGCCCTCGGCGCGGGCTTGCAGGCCGGTGCCTTTGAGCAAGGCATTCAGGCCCTCTTCAGCGGTGTAGTTGCCCGACAGGCCGTGGCTTTGCACGCCGGCGGTCACGTCGGAGCCAAATGAAATCAGCACGCCGGCTTCACGGCCAAACTGGTTCAGCGCCGCTTCAAGTGACGTAGGGGCGATGCGGTAGGGCTTGGCATCGGCCGCCAACACGTAGGGCACGGCGCTGAAACTGAGGCTGGCCCCCAGCAACAAATGGCGCAGGGTGCGAGCGAGGGGCGTCAAGCGAGTCGGTTGCTGGGGCATGAAGTGCGGTCCTGAGAAGAAAGGATCAAGGTGGCTTTCCTTCTCTGTCACGCGAGGTGCGGAAAACGGCTCACGGGTTGTGAAAATAATTCAGGCGCGGGCTTCGACGGTCACCCAGTAGCGGGTAAACCGCCGAACCTTGACCGGCAGGCTGACTTGCAGCAGGTCCAGGATTCGCTCGCTGTCGTCCAGCGGGTAGCTGCCGGAAATCAGCAGGTTGGCCACTTGCGGGTCACAGTTGAGCTGACCACGGCGATAACGGCTCAGCTCGGCGAGGAAATCTGCCAGGCGCATGTGGGCCGCCACCAGCATGCCATCGGCCCAGGCACCGCTGCCGGCGTCGGTGGGGCGGGCGGTGTCCCAGCCTTTGCGGGTGAAATTGACCTGATGGGCGTTGTCGACGGTCAGCGGCAAACCGCTATAGGTGTTGGGCATCACGTCAACGTGCCCGTCAAACACCGCCAACTGCGTGTGATCATTGAACTGCCGTACGTTCAGCCGTGCCGCCTGGGCGCTGAGCAAGCCCTGGGCGGTGACGATCCGCAGCGGGGCCTTGCCGGTTTTGGCGGTCAACTGGATTTCGCCTTCGAGCAGGCGGATCAAGCGTTGTTGACCCTCAAAATGCACATCCACGGCACTGCCGGTGTTGAGCTGCAACTGGCTGCCATCTGCCAGCTGGAACGTGCGCCGCTGGCCGATGGGGCTGCGGTAGTCGGCGCTCAACGGCGGCAGGATATGTTGCTGGCGCAAACCCCAGGCCGCTGCCGACCCGGCGCCGAGTATCAGCAACAACTTCAGGGCCTGACGGCGACTGTTGGATTTCGGTGCATTCAAGGCGGCGTGGGCCAGGGGCGATGGCATCCCGCGCAGCCGCTGGTTCACTCGCTGGATTTGCTCCCAGGCCCGCTGATGTTCGCTGTGGGCGTCCAGCCAGTGTTGCCAGGCCGCCTGTTTGCGCGGGTTGAGCGGGCCCTGCTGCATTTCCATCAGCCAGTGCACCGCTTGTTCGGCGACTTGCGTTGAGAAACTCATAGGGCGAAGTAGCAGCGCATCGCCGCTTTATGCAGGTGACGCTTGACCGTGGCGATGGAGATCCCCAGTTCCGCGCCGATTTGCGCGTAGGTCAAGCCGTCGAGCTGGGCCAGCAGGAACGCGCGTTTAACCTGGGGCGCCAAGCCCTCCAGCAACTGGTCCAGCTCCATCAAGGTTTGCAGGATGATCGCCCGCTCTTCTTCCGACGGCGCCACGTGTTCGGGCATCTGCGCCAAGGCGTCGAGGTAGGCGCGCTCCAGGTCCTGGCGGCGGTAATGGTTGAACAGCACGCGCTTGGCGATGGTGGTAAGGAAGGCGCGGGGCTCG
This sequence comes from Pseudomonas sp. AN3A02, assembly GCF_011765255.1. Lineage (NCBI taxonomy): Bacteria > Pseudomonadati > Pseudomonadota > Gammaproteobacteria > Pseudomonadales > Pseudomonadaceae > Pseudomonas > Pseudomonas sp. AN3A02. The sequence continues at coordinate 693,847 of NZ_JAARNI010000002.1, read as the reverse complement.
ATCAGCGTCGGGGTTTCCCGTGCGGTCAGCACGCGAATGAAGGTGTCCTGGGCCAGGTCGGCGGCGCTTTCCGGGCAGCCGAGCTTGCGACGCAACCAGCCGGTGAGCCAGTGGTGATGGTCGTGGTACAGCACTTCGACGGTGTTGGACGGCTGCAACGCGCACACTCCGCAAGCATGGGCATGCTTTAGAGAACAAGAATTGTTCGCATTGTAGGGCGCGTAGGCGGGTTCGGCAATTACCAGTGATGCGTTCTCTTTTGCTTATGAGAACCTTTATCATTAATATTGCGTGCTGACGAACCTGGCGCCCTGTGCATGAAACGCAAAACCTCACTTCCCGTTTCCTACCGTATTGCCGTGACTTCGCGCGTGCTGGCGGCTGTGGTCGGCGGTTACTTGCTGGCGTCCCTGGCCAGCGTGTGCATGACGTTGTGGCTGCCCACCAGTCGCGCCGATGCGGTGATCAGCGGCATGCTGAGTTCGTTTGTGTTCTATCTGTTGGCGGTGATCTGGTGTTTCGCCTGCCGTACCGCCTGGCGCGCCTGGTTTGGCGTGTTGCTGCCCAGCGCGATGCTGGCCACGTTCGCCGGGTTGACGTACTGGATGACACGCACATGAAAGAGGGCTTCCGCCAGGCCATGGCCTGGTTGCACACCTGGGCTGGGCTGATCTTTGGCTGGCTGCTGTTTGCGATTTTCCTGACGGGCACCTTGTCCTATTTCAAGGACGAAATTACCCACTGGATGCAGCCTGAAGTGCAGGCGCATCCCGTGGACGACGCCCGTAGCCTGGCCGTCGCCCAAGCGTATTTGCAGCAACAGGCACCCAACGCAGCGCGCTGGTTTATCAACGTGCCGAGCCCCCGTGAACCCGGCCTGTCGGTGATGTGGCAAGACAAGGTCGACCCGGGCAAGCGCGGCAATTTCGTCGAGAAACTCCTCGATCCCGTCAGCGGCCAGCCGGTCCACGCCCGGGAAAGCAGGGGCGGCGAATTCTTCTATCGCTTCCACTTCCAGCTGCAAATGCCGTATCCGTGGGGGCGCTGGCTGTCGACCATCGCCGCGATGGTGATGTTCGTGGCCCTGATCACCGGGATCATCACCCACAAGAAAATCTTCAAGGACTTCTTCACCTTCCGCCCGCGTAAAGGCCAGCGCTCCTGGCTCGACGGGCACAACGCCGTGGGCGTGCTGGTGTTGCCCTTTCACTTGATGATCACCTACAGCAGCCTGGTGATTTTCATGAGCATGGTGATGCCGGCGAGCATCCTCGCCTCTTACGGCAACGACACCCGTGCGTTTTTCAACGATGTGTTCCCGGCCACCGACAACGCGCCGGCCCTTGGCCAACCCGGGCAGCTGTTGCCGCTGGGGCCGATGTACGAGCAGGCGCGCGAGCAGTGGGCGGGCGGGCATGTCGGGCGACTGGTGGTGAATAATCCAAGCGATGTGAACGCCTCGGTCAATGTCTTCCGCGCCGGGTCGGATCGAGTGGTGCACGACTTTGGCAGCACCGTCTCATTCAACGGCACCACCGGCGAACTGCTGCGGGTGAGCGGTGAGCAGTCGCTGCCGGCGGCGATAGGTGGCAGCTTCTACGGTTTGCACATGGGCCATTTCGCCGGTCCGGTATTGCGCTGGCTGTATTTCATCTGCGGCCTCGCAGGCACCGCGATGATCGGCACCGGGCTGGTGATGTGGCTGGGCAAGCGTCAGCTCAAGCACACCAAAACCGGGGTGATGCCCTTTGAACTGCGGTTGGTGGAAGTGCTGAATATCGCCAGCATGTCCGGCTTGATGATCGCCATCGCCGCGTTCTTCTGGGCCAACCGCCTGTTGCCGGCAAGCTTTGCCGGGCGCTCGGACTGGGAAGTACAAGCCTTCTTTATTGCCTGGGGCTTGAGCGTTGTGCACGCGATTGTCCGCCAGGGTCGACGCGGCTGGGTTGAGCAATTGGGCGTGGGCGCGCTGCTGTTTATCGGCGTGCCGGTGCTCAACGCGCTGACCACGTCGCAGCATTTGGGCGTGTCCCTGGCCAACGGCGATTGGGCCATGGCCGGCTTCGACCTGACGTGCCTGGGCAGCGGCGTGTTCCTGGCCTGGGCTGCGTGGAAAATGCAGCACCGCCGCGTCCCTCAACCCAAGGCCGAACGCGCCCGGCCGTTGACCCTCAAGGGCGAGGTGAACTGAATGTTCCTGGCGCTGCTGCTGTGTTACGCAGGGTTTACCGCGTTGTGCCTGTCCATGGACAGGCACCATGGCGAACTGCTGCGCAGTAAACCCTCACCCCGCCGGCGCCTGGGTTTGCGCGTGGGCGGCTGGCTGCTGTTGATCGTCTCGATCTGGCCGGCGGTGCTCGCGACCGGTTGGAGCCAGGGCCTGGTGGAATGGTGCGCGGTGTTGATGCTCAGTGGATTGCTGCTGGTGTTGCTGTTGCCGTATCGGCCAAGGCTGGCTTTGATTCTGGCGGGCGTCGGCCTGCTGGCCAGCCCGGTTGCGGCCTTCGCGACCCTTTGAGTCCACCGTTGATGATCATCACGCCTCCCGAATCCAAAGAGCAGCACGCAGACGCGGCAGGCGGACGGGCGCATTTCCTGCAAGTGTTCCTGTCCCAGCGCTCGCAGATGGAAGCGCTGGTCAGCCGCCGCGTGGGTTGCCGTGCGACGGCGGCGGACCTGGTGCAGGATTTGTTCCTGCGCTTCTGGCGCCGGCCACTGGTGCAGGTCGAGGAGCTCAGCACCTACCTGCTGCGTTGTGCCGGCAATATCGCCATCGATCACCTGCGCAGCGAAGGCGCCCGGGTGCGCAGCAGTGAAGGCTGGCTGCCGGAACAACAGGATAACCAGGGCTCCGAGCCCCAGGCTGCGCTGGAGGCGGGCAATGATCTGCGCCATGTCGAAGCGGCCCTGCGCAGCTTGCCGGAGCGCACCCGACAGATTTTCCTGCTCAACCGCATCCATGGCCGCAAGTACGCGGAAATCGCCAAGGCCATGGGCCTGTCCCAAAGTGCCGTGGAAAAACATATGATGCGCGCGCTCGAAGCCTGTAAGGCCAGCCTTCGTGAACCATCGCCAAGGAAAGCCCCGTGAACGCCACTGCCCGCGTCACCCCGACGCCCGACCAGGAACAGGCCGCATTGGCCTGGCTGAGCTTGTTGCACGACCAGCCCAGCAGTGGCGACCAGTCCACGTTCAGCCATTGGCTGCGGGCCGACCCGGCGCATGTCGAGGCCTATGCCCAGGCCCAGGTGCTGTGGGAATTGAGTGAAGTACCGGCCAGAACGTTGGCGGATGAGGATGCCCTGGCGCTGCAGGGTTACTTGAACGCGATGAATACCTCAAAGCGCTCCAGCGTGCGGCGCTGGTCTGGCGCCCTGGCCATGGCCGCCTGCCTGCTGGTGATGATCTCGATGGGCGCCGGCTGGCAGCCGTCACGCTGGGTCGATGACTTCGGCGCGGATTACGTCACCGCGCCGGGTGAGGTGAAGACCGTGACCCTGGCCGATAAAAGCCTGGTTACCCTGGACGCCGACAGCGCGATCTCCGTGGATTTCAAGCATGGCGAGCGCCATATCCAGCTACGCCGTGGCGCCGGTTTTTTCAGTGTGACCCACACGGGCGAATCCTTCGTGGTCGAGGCCGGCAGCGGCGAAGCGCGGGTGCTCGGCACGCAGTTTGAAGTGCGCCTGCAACCGGCGGGTGCGCAGGTGACGGTGTTGTCCGGCCGGGTTGGGGTTACGCCGTCGAAGTATGCTCAGCAACAGATTCTGACGGCCGGCCAGCAAGTGGCCTACGCCGATGGTGTCGCCGATGAGCTGCACGCAGTCGACAGCGAATCGCGCCTGGCCTGGCGCGACGGTTGGCTCAACTACTACAAGACGCCCCTGGCCGACGTGGTGCAAGACCTCGGTCGTTACTACCCCGGGCGCATTCTGCTGCTCAACGAAGACCTCGGCACGCGCCGCGTCAGCGGCAGTTTCCCGAGCAAGGATCCGCAAGCGGTACTCAACGCGCTGCAGGCCGTCCTGGGGTTTGAACAGCACACGCTGCTCGGTCGGATGATCGTATTGCGCTAGATACAGGTTGCTACGCTGCAATGGCGTAGCACTGTCATTACTTGCACCTTTCCTCCTTGAAGATCCCCATGCTTTGGCACCTCGGTGTCCGTAGACCTTTCATTTAACCTTCATCGCAATCGCCAAAACCTGTAACCAAACCGTTACGTGATGCACGGATGATCCTCGGATTCCTGAGCAGGTGGTCAGGAAGATTGGCGGCGCTGTTCACCCAGCCCAAATCGCCAAGACCTCCCCCATAACAACAGATGGATGCATGTAAGGGATCTACTCGTGACCTACAACAAACTCTACGCCCTGCTTTTAGCATCGGGCCTGGGCGGCTTTGCGCCGCTGGTTCTGGCAGACGACTCCCAGGATGTCGGTTCGGTGCACGTCGCCGGCGAACGTACCCTGGGCACCGGCCACATGATTCAGGAAGAAAGCGCCAAGGCCCGGTCCACCGTGACCAAGGAAGCCATGGACGAAATGTCCCCGACGGCCAACGCCATCGACAAGCTCAAATACACGCCGGGCATTAACGTTTCGAACGATGACGCCAGCGGCATGAGCGGCACCAGCTTCACCATGCGGGGTATGAACTCCGACCAGGTCGGGGTTTCCATGGACGGCGTGCCGATCAACGACTCCGGTAGCTACGGTGTGTACGCCAACCAGCTGGGCGACCCGGAAAACGTCGGCGAAGTGTTTGTCACCCAAGGCTCCTCCGAAGCGGACGGCCCGCACATTGGTTCCAGCGGCGGCAACATCGGCATGGTCACGATCCGGCCGACCAAAGAGCCAGGCTTGTTCGTCAAACAATCCATCGGCTCGAACAACCTGACAAAGTCTTTCGCACGGCTCAACACCGGCGACCTGGGCGGCTTCAAGAGCTGGGTCTCGGCCTCTCACACCGAAGGCGACAAGTGGCGTGGCAAGGGTACTGTGCGCGGTGACAAGGTGGAGTGGAGCACGCTGTTCGAAGACGACAATGGCAACTCCAGCAACTTCACGATGAAGTACAACAAGCAGGAAAACTACAACTACAACACCCTGAGCAAGGCCCAGTTCCAACAACAGGGGCGGCGCCTGGATTACTCGGAAACCCCGGTCTACAAAAACGGCTTGCTGTCGTCTTCCTACAAGCTCAACCGCAACCCTTTCGAAAGTGTCATGACCACCTTCACCCAGCGCTGGCGCTTGCGTGATGACCTGGCCCTGACAGTTGCGCCTTACTATTACTGGGGCAACGGCGGTAGTTTCAGCGGCCAGACCGCGACCAACCTGGGGCCGAAGTCCGACAAGGCCGGTAACTACGACCTGGGTAACCTCAAGTCGGCCAACTACTACCGGCCGTCCTGGACCGAAACCTGGCGCCCAGGTGTCACGGTCAAAATGAAATGGGACATCAACGAAGAGCACAGCCTGGATTACGGCTACTGGTACGAGCGCGCTCGCCAGCGCCAGACCCAGCCGTATATCGGGATCAACAGCGAAGGTGCACCGGACGACATCTGGGGTGATTACAACAGCGGCGGCCAGGTGGTCGACAAGAACGGCAAGACCGTCCAGGGCCGCCACCAGTACACCGTGACCCCGGCCCAGAAACTGTGGGTGCAGGACAGCTGGCAAGCCACGCCAGACCTGAGTTTTGTCGGCGGGCTGGCCTACCAGTACGTCGAGCGTGACGGCGACAACCTGGGCAGCCTGTACGACAAGCCGGAAAAGCGTAACGCTCGTTACCATCAGTTCCTGCCGAACTTCAGTGCCAAGTACCAGGTCGACGAGAGCAACCAGGCGTTCTACAACGTCACCCGCAACATGCGCACCCCGCAGAACTACGTGCTGTACAACAAGGGTGACTCCCTTAACCTCAACCCCGAGTTGAGCTGGAACCAGGAACTGGGCTGGCGCTACACCGAAGAAAAAATGGCGCTGAGCGCCACCCTGTTCTACATCACCTTCAAGGATCGCCAGTTGTCGACCACCGACTTGAACGGTGACTACGTGATGGCCAACGTTGGTGATGTGACCAACAAAGGCCTGGAGCTGGAGTGGAGCGGCCTGCTGCCTTACAACTTCAACTACTACGCGTCGTACACCTATACCAAGTCCGAGCAGCAGGACGATTTTGTCAGCAAGAACGTGCTGTTGCCGACCAAGGGCAACCAGTTGGCCAACGTGCCGGAAAACATGCTCAACCTGGTGTTTGGTTACGACGACAAGCGCTACTACGGCAACGTTGCCGGCAAGTATGTCGGGGCGTTCTACGGCGATTTGACCAACAACGAGAAAATCTCCGGGCGCACCGTGTTTGACCTCAACGCCGGTATCTACTTGCCTGTGGACAAGAAGGTCTTCAAGTCGGCTGCGCTGCGCTTCTCGATGCTCAACGTGTTTGATAAGGAATACTTGAGCTCGGCACGTACGGTGTCGTTCAACTCGGCGCCGGTGAATGGCCTGACGGCCAGTTCGGCGTATTACAACGTGGGTGAAGAGCGTACGGCGATGGTTTCCCTGGAAGCCAATTTCTAGGGTTCTATACGGTTATGAATGGCCGCGAATGGCCTGTGGCGAGGGAGCAAGCTCCCTCGCCACAGGTTCTGGTGCAGGCCGCACGGTCTGGCTTACTTCAGCGCAGCCATGATCGCTTCAGGGTTGTAGTCGCGAATCAGCGTGCCGTTCACGTCCACAAATGGAATCCCGCCGCCGCCCAGTGCCTCGTACGCCTTGCGCGCCTGGGCGTCCTTGTCGATATCAAACTCCCGGTAGGGAATCCCTTTCGAATCCAGAAAACGTCGGATCTGCTTGCAGTAGCCGCACCACTCAGTGGAATACAGCACCACACGCGCCGCCGCGCGTGTCTGCTCCGGCACCACCTGGGAGGGGTTGAACAGCCGCTCGATCTTGCCCCAGTTCTGGAAAACCACCACCACCAGCAACACCAGCAGGACTTTTTTCAGAACCCCGCCCAGCATCAGTTGCGACGCTTGAGCTGGTCGGTCAACTGGGTCGGCAGGCCCTTGATGATCAAGGTGCCGGCGGCTTCGTCGTATTCGATCTTGTCGCCCAACAGATGCGCTTCAAAGCTGATGGACAAGCCTTCGGCGCGGCCGGTGAAGCGACGGAACTGGTTCAGGGTGCGTTTATCCGCCGGGATTTCCGGCGACAGGCCGTAGTCCTTGTTGCGGATGTGATCGTAGAAGGCTTTTGGCCGATCTTCATCGATCAACCCAGACAACTCTTCCAGGCCCATTGGCTCGCCGAGCTTGGCCTGGCTGCTGGCGTAGTCCACCAGGGTCTTGGTTTTCTCGCGGGCGGACTCGTCCGGCAAGTCTTCGCTTTCGACGAAGTCGCTGAAGGCCTTGAGCAGGGTGCGGGTCTCGCCCGGGCCGTCCACGCCTTCCTGGCAGCCGATAAAGTCGCGGAAGTACTCCGAGACCTTCTTGCCGTTCTTGCCCTTGATAAAGGAGATGTACTGCTTGGACTGCTTGTTGTTCTGCCACTCGGACACGTTGATCCGCGCCGCGAGGTGCAGTTGGCCAAGGTCGAGGTGGCGCGACGGCGTCACGTCCAGTTGGTCGGTCACCGCCACGCCTTCACTGTGGTGCAGCAGGGCGATCGCCAGGTAATCGGTCATGCCCTGTTGATAATGGGCAAACAGCACGTGGCCGCCGGTAGAGAGGTTGGATTCTTCCATCAGCTTTTGCAGGTGTTCCACGGCAATGCGGCTGAACGCGGTGAAATCCTTCCCGCCGTCAAAATATTCCTTCAACCAGCCGCTGAACGGGTGCGCGCCGGACTCGGCATGGAAAAAGCCCCAGGCCTTGCCTTGTTTGGCGTTGTAGCTCTCGTTGAGGTCGGCAAGCATGTTCTCGATCGCGGCCGACTCGGCAAGCTCGGAGTCGCGGGCGTGGAGAACTGCGGGTGTGCCGTCGGGTTTTTTGTCGATCAGGTGGACGATGCAATGACGGATCGGCATGGGCTTCTCGGCAGGTGAAGGGGAGTGGTTGAGCTCCCGGAAAAAGTCGCCAGTGTACCGCACCCGCTAGGGATGGCGTTGTTCGGAGGGCATTTTGAGAGCCCTCCGACGGGCCATATGCCTTTTTTTCACGGTTTAGAGCGATAAAGCTGACCAAATGGGTATGTTGAGGCGGATATTTCCCCGTCTCTGTGCTAGTTTTGCCCCGTCTTACGCGCAGTCTGGGCGTTAAGCGTGCATTCAGCATTTGTCAGGTCGAACCAAACCCGGTTTCAGGTATCTATAACCCCGATCTTCGTGGTTATAGCCCTTGGGTGCCAGGCCTTGATGGCAGGGCTCGATGGCTGACACTGCACTCTGCAATCCAAATGAATTTGATAGGGAAGGAACACCACAATGGCTATTACTAAAGACCAACTGATCGCTGATCTGGCTGAATCCACTGGCGCCACCAAAGTTCAAGTGCGTGCAGTGATTGAACAACTGAGCCAGATCGTTGCTGATCAGCTGGAAAACGGCGGCGAAATCACTCTGCCAGGCGTTGGCAAACTGAAAGTGACTGAGCGTCCTGCCCGTACTGGCCGTAACCCTTCGACTGGCGCTGCCATCGAAATCGCTGCCAAGAAAGTTATCAAGCTGGTTGTGGCAAAAAGCCTGACCGACGCTGTTAACAAGTAAGACGCAGCAAAAAAAACCGTGCTCCGGAGCGATCCGGGCACGGTTTTTTGTTGCCTGCGGTTTTTAATCCTTGCGCGCCCAACGCTGGCGCCACACCTGTTGCTCGCTCGGGGTCTGGAAGGTCCAGGCAACAAAGCGGCTCTGCTTCTGGCCCTGGGACATCTCCACCACCTGGCTCTCCAGCACACCGGCCTTTTTCAGCGCGGTCTGGATCGCCGGCAGGTTTGACGCTTTCGACACCAGAGTGCTGAACCACAGGACTTTATGTTGGAAATGCGTGCTTTCAGCGATCAACTGCGTCACAAACCGCGCTTCACCGCCTTCACACCACAATTCCGCCGACTGGCCACCGAAGTTCAGTACCGGCAACTTGCGCTTCGGATCAGCCTTGCCCAGTGCTCGCCATTTACGCTCGCTGCCCTTGGTTGCTTCATCCATGGACGCGTGGAAGGGCGGGTTGCACATGGTCAGGTCAAACCGCTCACCCGGCTCCAGCAGGCCCAGCAGGATCTGCTTGGGATTGGTTTGCTGGCGCAACTGGATGGCCTTGTTCAGCCCGTTGGACTGCACGATCGCCTTGGCGGCCGCCACGGCCGTCGGGTCGACTTCCGAGCCGAGGAAATTCCAGCGGTACTCGCTGTAGCCGATCAACGGGTAGACGCAGTTCGCGCCCATGCCGATGTCCAGCACCTTCACTGGCGCGCCACGGGGGATCACGCCTTCGTTGACGCTGGCCAGCAGGTCGGCGAGGAAGTGCACGTAGTCGGCACGCCCCGGGACCGGTGGGCACAGGTAATCAGCCGGGATGTCCCAGTGATTGATGCCGTAGAACGCCTTGAGCAACGCCCGGTTAAACACCCGCACCGCGTCGGGGCTGGCGAAGTCGATGCTTTCCTTGCCGTACGGGTTGATGATCACGAATTGCGCCAGTTCCGGCGTGGTCTTGATCAGCGCCTGGAAGTCGTAACGGCCCTGGTGGCGGTTACGCGGGTGCAAGGTGGCCTCTTTGCGCGGAACGACGGGCTTGGCCGGCGTAGTGGATTTAGGCTTCTTGCGCGGTGCTTTGGGTGTGCTGGGGGCGGTCATGGGCTGCGTCGATTCTGGAATTTGGCTCAAAGTGGCGGGCATTGTCCCACATTCTTGAGTCGAACTCGGTCAAATGTGGGAGATTCTATGGTTTAGGGGAAGCCCCCAAAACCGCTTTCGACTGGTATTCACTTTGGTTTTTCATGAGGGAGAACGCGATACGCGCTAGCTTGCGAGCGATGATAACCAAGGCCTGAGTCGTTTTCAGGCCTCTGCCCAGATAGCCTTGATAGAGCGGTTTCCAAGCGTTTGACTTGATACCTGCTGACGCCGCGTTATGCAGCAACCGACGGATCTCCGAGTCCCCCTTTTTACTCAGTGATCGACGTCCGCTCATTTGCCCCGAGTCAGACACCCTCAAGTCCATTCCTAGGAACGCGATATAGGCATCGGCACTTTCAAACTCGCCTCGTTGAAACGCCATCGTCAGTGCTACCGCAGTGAGAAAACCAATCCCCTCAACGGCCTGGCAGCGTTTGATCTGATGCAACAGACCTGCCTCAGTGATGGCATCTAATATCCGTTTTTCAATAAGCCCTTCGTGTCTCGCAAGGCAGGCTGAGACACTTTTTGATGAGGCCTTAAGTAGTGGCTCACCTGCCCAGCTTTGGTTAAGGCCAACTCGCATCTTCACCAACGCTGCCCGTCGGCGAAGCAAGCTTTGAAGCTTGGTATAGACCTTCGGCGGCGGGTTCCAGGCACGTAAATCAGCCTGCTCATTTTTCAAATAACGGGCCAGTAAACGCGCATCGCTGGCGTCTGTTTTCGCCCGCCCACCCGTGCTTTTGCGGTAGTGATTAAGACGGTAGCCATCAATCACGTAAACCATATGGCCCATCCCATGAGCCAAGTTGACCGTATCCAGGTGATAGATATTGGTCGCTTCGATCGCGATGCCACTGCCCTCGGGCAGAGATTTGAGCCACGCCTTCAGCTCGGTTTTATTGTTCGGCACAATCTTCAATTCGTCTGTTTCAAAGTGACAGGCCACGACTTCAGCCTTAGCGACATCCACGCCGATGATTGATTGCAAGACAGTCATTGCCATGAAAAACGCTCCGGGTTAGGGTTTATGGGCTTGTCGGGGCTTCACCGTTGCGCTGGCTTGCTTCTATCGTCGGTCATGGCCGATGCATTCCTTATCGGCGCTTTGGTGAAGGGGTGGGGCGAAGTCTCCCACGGTCTGTACTGGCTAGAGTCAGATGCTGGCTTTTAGTCCCACCACCCCTACAAGTCTAACCATACAAGCTGGCTTGCCTGCGATAGCGGTGTATCAGTCACCACCGCTATCGCAGGCAAGCCAGCTCCCACATTGAGCGCATTTCAAATTCAATAATCCTTGCGCTTGCGAAACGCCCAGCGTCCGGCAATCAGGGTAAACGTCGCCACCAGCGCCACCAGAATCCAGAAGCCTTCCGGGTCAGTGGAAAGCGGCACGCCCCCAACGTTCATGCCAAAAAAGCCGGCAATGATGTTGATCGGCAACGCCAGCACCGTGACCACGGTCAGGGTGAACAGCGTACGGTTGCTCTGCTCGTTGAGGTTGGCGGCGATCTCTTCCTGCAGCAGCTTGATGCGCTCACCCAACGCCATCAGGTCGTTGATGATCAGCGCAAACTCCTCGGTGGATTTGCGCAGCTCCTTCACGTCTTCCTTCTGTAACCATTGCGGCGGGCGGTTGAGCAGCCGCAGCAACGAGCCCGGCTCCAGCGCCAGCAGCCGTTGCAGGCGCACCAGCACCCGGCGCGCGGCGCCCAGTTCGGCGCGGTTGGTGGACAGGCGCGACGACAGCAACTGGTCCTCGATCTGGTCGACGCTGAGGCTGGTCTTGCGCACGATCTGCGTCAGCACTTCGCCCTGGTCCCGCAGTAAATGCACCAGCAGTTCCAGCGGCGAGCGAAAGCGCTCGCCGGCCTTCACCGACGAGCGCAGCTTGTCCACCGAGTGCAGCGGTTGCAGGCGCGCGCTGATTAGCAGCCGGCTGCGGGCGCACACCCATAAGGTGGAAATGTCTGAAGACACCATGCTGCTGAAGTTGAAGACCACGTCGTTGACCACCGCCAGCAACGCCGAGTCCACGTGTTCGATACGGGTGGAGCGCGAGCCTTCGTGCAAGGCTTCAAAGAATTCTTCCGGCAGATTCAGGTGCGCCTGCATCCAGCGTTCGCAGGCGGCGTGGGCCAGGTTCAGGTGCAGCCACAGAAACTCTTCGGGGTCACCGGGTTGCTGCAAGGCCGCCAGGGCGGTGGCTGAGTCAATCTGTTCGCCCTTTTCACCGGGGCGAAAACGAAAACCGTAAAGCAAACCAAACAGGTCCGAGTCCTGGTGGCTGTGGTCGATGCTGTGGTTCATGGACGCTCGCAGGGAAAGTGCCTGTAGGAGGTTTCACAGGTTCACTTGAGCGCATCATGGCAAGGGTATTTGACGGTTTTGTGACGGTTCGAGGTGAGCGTCAATCGCCAGTGGGCAAGCTGAAGGTAAACACCGTGCCGTCCTGCTCGTGGGAAGAAACTTCCAGCCGCCCGCCGTGGGCGTCGGCAATCTGTTTGACGATGTACAAACCCAGGCCCAACCCGGCCTGGGGCAGGGCGCCCGTCGGTCGGGAGTAGGGCTGGAACAGCAGTGGCATGGCTTGGTCACTGATCAGCCCAAGGTTTTTCACCGATAACTCAAACGTGCCGGCGTTGACCTGCGCACTGACTTCAACCGGCCCTTCCGGGTTGCCGTGGCTGATGGCGTTGGCCACCAGGTTGGAGAGCAATTGCGCCAGACGTTCGCGGTCGCCTTTCACACCGTTGAGATTGCCGATGCTGGCGTGAATCAGCCGCTTTGGATGCACGTGCTGCACCTCTTCCACCACATGCTGCAATGTGTCTTCAAGCCCAGTGCATTCACTGATGTTCACCGGGATGCCGCTGCCCATTCGCCCGCGGGCAAAGTCCAGTACGTCTTCCACCAGTTGCGAGGCCCGGCGGCCGCTGGCCAGCATGTGCCGCACCAGCGTGTCGGTGGCCGGGTCCGGGTGTTTGCGCAGTAGGCGTTCGGCGCCGACGTTGATCGCGAATAACGGGTTGCGTAGGTCGTGGCCAAGCACGGCGATGAACTGTTCCCGCAGTTCGGCGGTTTCCCGCTCCTGCTGCAAGTCGGCTTCGGTTTGCTGGAGGCTTTCTTCGGCTTCGATTTGCAGCGACAGCACCCGGGCAAACGACTCCATGGTGGACTGGATGGTGCTGCTGCGCAGCTGCGCCGGATTCGGGTCCAGGGCGCAGATGGTGCCGAAGAAACGCCCGTCGGTGCGGAACACCGGCACCGAGATGTAGCTTTCAAAGTGGTAGATGCGTGGCGTGTGGTGGTCGCGATACAGCGGGTCTTCGCTGGCTTTGTCGATCACGATCGAGACGTGGGAACCGCGGATTTCGTGGCACAGGGTGGTGGTCAGGTCCAACTCGCCACCCACGGGCAGGCCGAAGTCCAGTTGGTCGCGCACGGCGCAGGCGGTCCATGAATCGTCGGTGACCCGCGCTACGGCCGCGAAACGCAAGCCGGTCATTTCACTGATCACCTGCAGAATCGCCGGCACAGCGCTGATTCGGCCAATGGTGGCAATGTCGGCGGCTTTTTGCCCCATGGCGCGCGGTCTCGATCCTGATGCTGCTGGCGTTGTGCCTTGGCTGGTGGTTGGGATTCTAGCGAGCTTGGCGGCGCAAGGTACAAATTCGTTCACGCTAATTAGACTATTTGCTCTTCTGGGCGACCAACGCGCATAAAAAAGCCGCGCGGCCCGAAGGCGGCGCGGCGTTTTTAGGGTTTAACTCAGGTGTCTTGCTTGTTTTCCAGGACTTCACCGGTCTTGGCATCCAGCTTCACATCCCACTTCACATTGGCGGTGTCACGCAGTTCGGTCTCGTAGACCAGGCGGCCGGCTTTGTCTTCCAGTTCGGTGTCAACGATGGTGGCGCCTTTGTGCTGGGCCACTGCCTTGGCGTTGAGTTTTTCGAAATCCATGATGGCGCCGGACTTGAGCAGGCCCGGAATATGGTCCGGGCGAACATCGGCCTGGGCGAAACCTGCAGTAAGCGTCAGGGCGGTAGCAGCGAACAGAGCGGTCAGGTTTTTCATGGTGTATTCCTTGGGGTGAGCTGTTTAAGTGGGATCAGGTTAACCAGCGCAACTTAACTCTCCCTTAAAATTGCGCCGTTTGTTCAATCGGCGGCGGAGTGCGGGGTTTCATGCTGGCGTCTCAATCATGGGAGGCACAGATGAAACAGTTAATGGCCTGGGCCTACGCGCCCTTGTTCTGGGTGGGATTTATCGGGTGGGCGCTGTGGCTGATACAGGTGAACGCGCCGCAATGGCTGGCACTGGTATTTGTCTGCGCGGTGGTGGTGTCGTTTATTGCGGAGTGGTGGTTGCCCTATGAGCCGCAGTGGAATCGCAACCAAGGTGATCGTTGTCGCGACTTGATTCATGCGTTGGTCAATGAAGGTCTCAATGCAGCGGGCTTGTTGATCTTGCCGGTGTTGACCGCGTTGCTGGCCGTTGACGGCGTATGGCCGCGGGCGTGGCCGCTCTGGGAGCAATTGCTGCTGGCGATCTTCATCGCCGATGCGGGCATCACCCTGATGCATTACGCCAGCCACCGAGTCGCCGCCTTGTGGCGCCTGCATGCGGTGCATCACAGCGTGCAGCGGTTGTACGGTTTCAATGGCTTGATGAAGCATCCGTTGCACCAGATGCTCGAAGCCACGGCGGGTTTGTTGCCGCTGATCCTGCTGGGCATTCCCACGGACGTTGCGCTGCTGCTGGCCCTGGCGATTGCCGTTCAACTGCTGTTGCAGCATTCCAATGTCGACATGCGCCTGGGGCCGCTGCGCTGGGTGTTCGCCTGGGCGCCGGTGCATCGTTTTCATCACATGAAATATGGCCGGGCGGGGGATGTGAATTTTGGCTTGTTTTTCAATCTGTGGGATTGGCTGTTGGGCACGGCGTTTTACAGCCATGACTATCGAATGGGGCAGGGCGATCTGGGGATTGGCAGCCGGCCGGATTTTCCGCGGGAGTATGTGGCGCAGCTGCGCGATCCATTCAGGGCTGTGCGATTGAGCAAGGAGCCGCCGGTTCCCACCGACCGACTGTAGGAGCGAGCTTGCTCGCGAAAAACCTGAGGGCACCGCGTTCATTCAGGATGCTCGCGTCATCAGTGGGAGCAGTGTCAGTTGCAGGTTGCGCAACGACGCCCCGGCCGTGACGCCAAATAGTTGCTTCATGGTCCGGGAAAAATGCGCCGAATCAGCGAACCCGGCGCCATGGGCGGCCTCGGTCAAGGTGCTGCCGCCCAGCGCCAGTCCCAGCGCCACACGCAAGCGCCGCCACAGCACCAGGCGGCGCACGGGCAAACCCAGTTGGTTGGCGAACAAACGCTCCAGTTGGCTCAACGAAACATGTGCCGCCTGGGCCAGGGCTTGGGCCGAGACCTTGCCGCTCAGTTGCTGATCCAGCGCCAACAGCGCGCGCTCCACCCGGGCATCTTCCAGTGCGCGTCTCGGCAATTGGCGCAGCGTGCGCTCGAGCGATTCCAGAGACAGTTCACTCTCGGCCAGGGCCGCCTGCAAAAGGTCGAGTTCAAAAGCGCCGGGTTCGGCATACACCATCAACACCTCTCCGTCGGCGTGGAGGAGGGCGTGGGGCATTCTTGAAGGGATAAATAGGCGATGGGCCGTGGTGACACGGCCATCGAGGCTGGCCGTGATCGGCTCGCCCGGGGAGAACATCAACTGATGGGCATAGTGCGCATGGGGCGCGGTGCGCCCCGCAATACCCAGGATCAGCCCGTAATCAGGCCCCAGCCACAGGCGACCTGACCATTCGGAACTCACTCAGTAACCGTTGTCCTGCAGCAGATCGGCCACACTCGAGGACGGCCAGCGCTTGTAGTACTTCAGCAGTTCGGCGGCGCGGTTGGTGAAGATGCCATCGACGCCGGCTTTCATCACCTTGTCGAAGTCCACCGGCTCATCCACGGTATACACGTGCACCAGCAGGCCCTTGTCGTGGGTCAACTGGTTCATCTCGGGTTTGACCAGGTCGGAATAGCTCTGGTCTCCCAGGTTGGTCAGCTGTGCCGAAGGGCCGGTACCGATGGCGCCCAGGCTCTTGGCCTCGTCGACCCATTTTTCGAACTCGGCGGCGTCCTTGGGTTCTTGCTTGGCGTAGTAGGCGGCTTTGCTTGGCTCGCCGGACTCGGCGAAGGTCACCTTGGATTTTGGCTCAATGCTGCCTTCACCGACCCACAACAGCAGGATTTTCGGGGTGTTGGGCATCTCTTTTTGCAGTTCTTTGAGGCTGTCCTTTTCAAAGGTTTGCAGCACCACGCGGCCCTTGCCCTGGCCGACGCCGATGTTTTTCTGGGCCTGGTTGGAGCCGGTGGAGCTCAACCAGCCTTTATCCAGCAGCTTGTTCTTCAGGTCGGCTTCGATACCCGGGAATTGCTTCGGCTCTTTGGTTTCGATGTACAGGCCGGGTTTGTGCTGCGGGTTGCCTTCGGCGATCTTGATGATTTCGTCCAGGCTCAGGATTTTCAAGCCGACGAAACCAGGGCGGGCGCGATCCGGGTAGGCGGCGTTGAACCAGCTGCCGGCGTCCAGGGTTTTAAGCTCGGCCCAGGTGAACTCGTTGGCCGGGCTGTCCTTGCGCTCTGGGAATTTGGTGGCGACGTCGGTGGTGCGTTGCAGGTTGTTGTCATGCAGGGCGAAGAGTACGCCGTCCTTGCTGCGCTGCAGGTCCATTTCCAGGTAGTCGGCGCCCAGGTCGCGCGCGACTTTGTAGGCGGCGGCGGTGGATTCCGGTGCATCAAAGGAGGCGCCACGGTGGGCAATCACCGCGGGGTGCGGAATGCCTTCGTTGGTGGCCAATTCGGTAGGGCTGATCGGGCTTGCCGCCTGTGCGTGGCCAAGGCCCAGCATCAAGGCCAGCAGCAGGGCACTCTTGGTAAACGTGACAGGCATAAGCGAAGTCCTTTCGTGGAGGTAACTTTGAGAAGGGCTCCTTTTTAACAATTGCTTGCGAATGGCGCTATCACCAAACCGACATTAACGTGTTCACGAGCCATTTTTCTGCACTTTTGTGCTGTGCCATGCAGTACTCTTGCCATCAGCTGCCCCATCAGAGGGCAGATTATCTGCCACGCGTGTAAACCATCTTTCCAGTCCAAAAAGGACTTTTCAGTGAGGTTTACCATGCGCATCACCTCCGAGCTTATCTGTCAGGCCGCCGACCAACTCCACGGTTTTGTCGGCCTGAACCGCAAGACCCACCAGTACATCGTCCGTTTCAGCGAAGACGCCTTCGGCATGGACGTGGCCGACGACGGCATCATCCCAACCTCCGAGTTTGTCTGGCAGCCGGTTGACGAGCAGGCCATGACTTTGTCCCGCGAGCGGATCCAGTTGTTGCTGGACCAGAACATCGACGACCGCATCAACATCACAGAACCGCTGCGGGTGTACATGCGCCGGGTGGAAATTCCACAGATCAGTGCGGTGCGCAGTCTGGTGGGTTGAACGCCACATTGTCCCTGCGGCTAGAGCGCTTTTTGTGGCGAGGGAGCTTGCTGTGGCGAGGGAGCTTGCTCCCGCTGGGCTGCGTAGCGGCCCCAAAATCTTGGGAGCGCTGCGCACTCCAGCGGGAGCAAGCTCCCTCGCCACAGGAGCTCCCTCACTACAGAGCCTTCCTTGTCCACATTAAGTGTTTTACACAGGTTGATGTTTCAGCGCTCGAACGCGTAAGACCGCTCCACCTTGCACACCCGCGTATGGCACGCCGAGTACCAGGTGGAGCGCCCCTGTTCGCGCACCTCGGTGTGTTCGGCGTGCTGCTTCCAGGACAGAATCGCGGCTTCGCTGTTCCAGTAGGACACGGTGATGCCCAGGCCATCTTCACCGCGTGCCGATTCCACGCCGAGAAAGCCAGGTTGTTGCCGGGCCAGTTCCAGCATGCGGTCGGCGGCTTGTCCGTAGCCGTTGTCGCCTTCAGTGCGCAGGGAACTGAAGATCACTGCGTAGTACGGCGGCTTGGGTGTTTTGGCGATCATACGCAGGCCTTGAGCAGTGCAACTGCCAGCGGCGGTGTGATGCCTTTCAGGGCCGCACGTTCCGGCTGGAACAGGGTGGCGACGAAAAACGGATGGTCCAGCAGCTCCACCGCTCGCAGGTCGCCCGCCGAGTCATGGCCGCTGGCAATCAGGTCGGCCTCCAGTAGCGCGCTTTCGAATTCAGGGTTGATGCCATAGCGGCAACGGTAGCCTTCATGGATATCGAGAGTGGCGTAGGCCTCGGCGATGCGGGTATAGGCCATCAAGCGGATGGTGTCAGTCGCTTCCACCAGCGCACAGGTCAGTGGCGTAAGCACCGCGCGCGGCGAGTCGGGGGCCAGTTCGCCGTGTTCTGCGTCGGCCCAGCCCATCACGTTGCGGGCATATTCCAGCACCGCGTGTTGAAAACCGCCGCAGGTGCCGAGGAAAGGCCGCCGCTGTTCGCGGGCATAACGGATGGCCAGCAGGGCGCCGTCGAGGTCACGGTAAGGGCTGGCGGGGACGCACCAGAAGCCATCGTAGTGCTGCAATTGTTCGGTGGATTTGATCGTGTCGGTGGCCAGCCAATCGAACCGCACCGTCAGGCCCAACGCCGCGCCGGCCTGTTGCAACGCCAAGGGAATGGCCAGGTGGGCGGTGACTTGTGCATCGTAGTCGCCGATCAGGGCCAGGTGCAGGGTGGTTTTATTCATCGAGGGTATCCGTGGCTTGTTGAGTCCTGGCGCTCACTATAGATTGGCGCTCACGCAATCAATATTGGCGTTGGCCCACATGTTCAATGCAGCGACGCACTATCGGATCGATTACTCCGACCTTTCCCTGATCCTCGCGTTGGTGCGAGGCGGCACGCTTGCCCGTGCAGCGGGGTTGCTGCGGGTGGATGTGTCGACGGTGTTTCGCGCGGTGCGGCGGCTGGAGGCGGCGCTGGGCCAGACACTGTTCGAAAAGAGCCGCGCCGGCTACCTGCCCACCACCTTGGCCACCACCCTCGCCGAACAGGCTGAACGTGCCGAACAGGCGCTGGAAGCGGCACGTGTGGGGGTCGAGCAGGGCGGTGAAGTGATCAGCGGCACGGTGCGCCTGACGTGCACGGATTCGGTGTTGCAGTCACTGTTGCTGCCGGCCCTGGCGCAGTTCATGCCCGGCTACCCCGCGCTGACCCTGGAGCTGAGCACCTCCAATGACTTTGCCAACCTCAGCCGCCGCGATGCGGATATCGCCTTGCGCCTGACCAAGGCTCCACCCGAACATCTGGTAGGACGTTGCCTGGGCACGGTGTCGTATCGAGTGTGTGCCAGCGCCGACTATGCCCGCCAGCATGCAGGCAAAGAGCTGGCCGCCCTGAGCTGGATCGCGCCGGATGACTTCCTGCCGGATCATCCCACCGTCACCTGGCGGCGCCAGCATTTGCCTGGAGTGATGCCGGCCTACCGCTGCAACAGCATGGTCTCAGTGACCGAACTGGTGCGCGCCGGGCTCGGCGTGGCTGCGTTGCCGGATTACTTGCTGGGCGCAGGCCTGCAACCGTTGAGCCCGCCGCTGGTGGGGCACGACACAGCCCTGTGGCTGCTCACGCGACCTGATTGCCGGGCGTTGCGCTCGGTGGTGACGTTATTTGATCAGTTGGGCCAGCATGTGCGCTTGCCCCATTAAGTCTTGCGCACGAAGTGCTCGTGCATCTCGGTGGTCAACCCTTCGATGCGTTCGGTCAGTTGCTTGGTCATCTCGGTGAGCTTGGTGTTCTGTTCCAGCAGTTCCATCAATTGCTTGGTGGTCTGCGCCGCCTGGGCCTGGCGTTCGGTGTTGGCCACGGCCAGGGCTTCGCGGTGCTGGGCGTCGGCGTCGGACTGGGCCTTGTCCCGTGCGGCCTGGCGGGTTTGGGCCAGCAGAATCAAAGGCGCGGCATAGGCTGATTGCAGGCTGAACGCCAGGTTCAAGAGAATGAATGGATACACGTCAAAGTGCGTGATACCGGTCACGTTGAGCACGACCCACAAAATCACGATTGCCGTTTGCGCCCCCAGGAACGTCGGCGTGCCAAAGAAGCGCGCGAAGGCTTCGGCTTTCAGCGCAAAAGTGTCGCTGCCAAAGGTCGGCGCGAGATGGGCGTGTTTACGGTGAAAACGCAGATGGTCAACGTTGGCTTCAGGTTTATCCGGGGTCATGGCGGGCTCGAATCCGTGGCGTAAGACAAGCCACCACTATAGACCGAGCCCTTGACCGGGCACATGAAGAAGCCTGTCGCTTACCGGTTGCCCCGTTCATTGGCAAACGCACTGACGGCCTGCACCGCCTCGCTGGCGCCTTCGCGAATCTGCAGGATCACTGTGCCGGCCTGGTTGGCCAGCTCTACGCCCTGGGCGGCGCGGTCGCGGGTGCCGTCCATGCTGTCGATGGCCTGGCGGGTTTCGGTCTGGATCATCTCGATCATCGACGAGATCTCAGCCGTTGAACCGCTGGTGCGCGCCGCCAACTGCCGGACCTCATCGGCCACCACCGCAAAGCCGCGCCCTTGTTCGCCGGCGCGTGCTGCTTCGATGGCAGCGTTCAAGGCCAGCAGGTTGGTCTGGTCGGCAATCCCGCGAATGGTGTTGACGATGGCGGTGATCTGCTGCGAACGCTCGCCCAGCTTGGCGATCAGCGCGGAAGAACCGTCGATGTTGGCGGCAATCTCACGCATGCCCGTGGCGGTCTGCTGGATCACCTCGGCGCCTTTTTCGGCGATGTCCCGGGTTTGCAGCGAGATGTGATAAGCCTGGGTCGCGCTTTGCGCATCGGCGGCGTGTTTCTCCACCATGGCCGTGACGTCGGAGGCGTACTTCACCACCTTGCACAGGCGTCCGCTGGCGTCGTACACCGGGTTGTAGTTGGCTTCCAGCCACAGGACCTGGCCGTTTTTGTCGATGCGCTCGAACTGGCCGTTGAACAGCTCACCCTGGTTCAGCCGTCGCCAGAAATCACTGTAGGCGCTGCTGTTGGCCAGCTCGGGTTTGCAGAACATGCGGTGATGTTTGCCCTGGACTTGAGCCAGGGTATAGCCCATGCGATGCAGGAAATTCTGGTTGGCGCTGATGATGGTGCCGTCGAGGTTGAATTCGATCACCGCCATGGCGCGGTCGATGGCCTGCAACTTGGCGTTGGCTTCGCTCTCGGCCTGCATTTTCGGGGTGACGTCCATGGCGTACTTCACCACTTTCACCACGCTGCCGGACTCGTCACGCACCGGGTTGTAGCTGGCCTCCAGCCAGATCGGCTGGCCGCTGCTGGTGATTCGTTCAAAGGTGCCGGACTGGAACTGGCCGTTGCGCAGTTGCGTCCACAGCTGGGCGTATTCGGCGCTGCGGGCAAAGGCCGAGGTACAGAACAGGCGGTGGGACTGGCCCACGACTTGATCGGCGTTGTAACCCATGGCCTTGAGAAAGTTCTCGTTGGCCCGCAGGACAGTGCCTTGCAGATCGAATTCGATCACCGCCATGGAGCGGTCGATGGCTTCGAGAAGGCTGGCTTGCTGGGCAATGGTGGCGTGCAAGGTACTGATGGTTTTTTTATGGGCGTTGAATAGCATGGTCGTGTGCTCGGGGGAAGCAAGCGTCAGGGGTATCCATGGGGGCGCCTGCCACCGTATGGCTTAAGCCTACGGCAAACGTGCTCATTGCCAGCTTCCTTGTGCTGACAGAGGGGTGGAACAGCGGGTTCTGAGTCGTTATGGGGGCAAGAAGTTCTATAGTCGCCGACCAATGGCGGCATTATGCTATCGCTTGGTGATGGTCGCGTTTAATTCAGACGAGGTGCAGTCGGCGGGATTCAGGCGCTATGGGCGACCACATAGTCGCTGACATTCACCCGGTTACGGCCGGTGTCCTTGGCCGCATACAGCGCGCGGTCCGCCGCGTTGAGCCACATGGCCGCGTCGGTGAAGGCCGGTTGGAACGAAGCCAGGCCGATGCTCAGGCTGACCCGCAGCTCGGGGATTTCCGGATGACGGTAGTTGCTGAACACTTCGCGCATGCGCTCCATGACTTGCGCCGCTTGCTCCAGAGGCATGTCCGGAAGAATCACACAGAATTCGTCGCCGCCGTAACGCCCGGCCAGGTCGTTTTCCCGCAGGTTGCGACGCAGTTCCAGGCTCAGTTGGCGCAGGACCTGGTCACCGATGATGTGCCCGTAGCTGTCGTTGATTTGCTTGAAGTGGTCGATATCGATCAGCGCGATGGTGGCGTGGACGTTTTGTTGTTGGCACTTGTGAAACTTCAGGTGCAGCAGGTCTTTCCACGAGCCGTGATTGAGCAGGCCGGTGAGGCTGTCGGTGCGACTCAGGGCGCTCAGGGCACGTTTGTGTTCCGACAACTTGATCGCCAGGCGGTAGCAGACCATGCCCAGGGCCATGGGATACAACGTCAGCATCGGCAGGCAAGCGTAGACCTGGACCAGGCTGACGTTGGGATTGAACCTGATTCCGAATAACAGCCATGCCACGCCGATGCCCGCCAGTTGCGCCACGATGCCGTGGAGAAACAGGCGTTTGCCGCCGGCGGCGACGTTGTTCATGGCCATCATCGACAGGATGGTCACGGCGGTAAGGGGCGTGAACTGCGTGGTGGCAGCCCAAAACCCGCCGAGCAGCGAGTCGTAGAGCAGGTTTCGTCGCTCAGCCTTGTAGGGGAAGTCGGAACGGGTCGAGAGTTGGTACGCCAGGTGCGCCCAGCCAAATCCATTGAACAGCAGCAACGCCCAGACCCAACCTGGCATTTGCAGTGGGTAAAGCGCAGCGATGACGCTGATGCAGCCGATGCCCAAGCCGATGATCCTTGGCTTGTAGATACGTCTGGCAAATGACAGCCCTTTGCCTCGTTGGTTTTCCATAAATTCCTGGGTCGATTCTTTTTTTCGCAGGTACAACGGCACACGTGATCGGGAAAACCACTGGTCGGATAATCCGTGTGAATATTGTCAGTTATTCCCGTGGGAATAATCAGTGTCCTTCCAGGCCATTTGCAAAGGACATACGCCGAATCAGCAAAAAACGACCCTAGATGTCGTTCCTGCAACAGATCAGTGCTGCGGCACGACCTCATAGCCCGCCAGGAACAGGTCGATGGCCGACTCGATGACGTCCGCTTGAGCGGCGGCGTCCAGGGTCGGCTGGCCCAGGGTGATCTGTGGCCAGAAGGCGAAAGCCTTGAGCAGGCTTTGCACTTGGTGGGCGGCGAAGCATGGGTCGGTGCAGCTCAACCGGCCATCTTCCTGGGCGGCGCGCACCCATTGGGTGAACCCTTCTTCGCGCTTGCTCAGGCGGTTGACCATGTCCTGGGCGCGTTCCGGCGAGTGGATGGTGGCGGCAATCGCCACACGGGCCAGATCGAGGAAGTTGGCGTCCGACATCATCTTCATCTTGGCTTGCAGCAACCCGCGCAATTGCTCGCGCAACGGGCGGTCGCTGGCATAGCTGACGTCCAGTTGCGCAACGCTGCTGGCCCACAGTTGATGCAGGATCTCGGCGAACAGTTCTTCCTTGCTGGGGAAGTGGTTGTACACCGTGCGCTTGGAAACCCCCGCAGTGGCGGCGATCTTGTCCATGCTGGTGACCTCGAAACCGTTGTCCCGAAACTCGGCGATGGCGGCTGCCACGATGGCTTCGCGTTTACGGTCGGTGAGGCGCTGAGGTGCAGTCATGGGGGATTTCGGCTCTGAAAGGAAAATTACACTCGGTAGTTTACTTGCTACCGGTTTTGTTGCAATCTAGAAACTACACTGTGCAGTGTAACTTTTAGAGCAGTCTGCAGGAGTTCCTCGGTAATGGCCACGATCTCAACCCGTCTCGACAGTTCTTCTTCAGCGCCCAAGTCTTCCGAACAGCAGCAAGGTCACTTCACCAATCAGAAGCCCATCCAGCATGGCGGCTTGGGCAAGACCTTGGGCATCATGTGGAAGATGCTCTTCCAGAAGCCCCGCAGCACGCGGCCGGTGGGTGAGATCCCGGTGCAACCGCTGACCCGTGAGCAACTGTTTGCCGCCCCCGACCACAGCGTGTTCCGCCTTGGGCACTCCACGGTGCTGCTGAAAATGCGTGGCAAGTTCTGGCTGACCGACCCGGTGTTCGCCGAGCGCGCATCGCCGTTCAGTTGGGCCGGTCCCAAGCGCTTCCATCAGCCGCCAATCAGCCTGGAAGACCTGCCTCCGATCGAGGCGATGATCCTGTCCCACAACCACTACGACCACCTGGACCACAAGGCGGTGGTGCAACTGGCGGACAAGACCCGCTATTTCCTCGCGCCGCTGGGCGTGGGCGATACACTGGTCAAGTGGGGTGTAGACCCCAGCAAGGTGCGGCAGCTGGATTGGTGGCAGGGCACTGAAGTTGACGGGATTCGTTTTGTTTCCACACCGGCCCAGCACTTTTCCGGGCGCGGCCTGTTCGACGGTAACCAGACACTGTGGTGCTCGTGGGTGATGATCGACGGCCCGCGGCGGATTTTCTTCAGCGGCGATACTGGCTATTTCGAGGGCTTCAAGCGTATTGGCGAGCAGTACGGACCCTTTGATCTGACCCTCATGGAAACCGGTGCTTACAACGTCGACTGGCCCCACGTTCACATGCAACCGGAAGAAACCCTGCAGGCGCATATCGACCTGAAGGGCCGCTGGCTGCTGCCGATCCACAACGGCACATTCGACCTGGCGTTTCACGCATGGCACGAACCGTTCGACCGCATCATGGCGCTGGCGTGGGAGCGTAATGTGTCGATCACCACACCGGCGATGGGGCAGGCGTTCATGCTCAATCAGCCGGAGCGCGGGCAGGCCTGGTGGCTGGAAGTCGAGCATGCGGGTAACGAGCAGCACGTCGGCGGGTGATAGCTATTTGGATGCAATCTCGCCGCTGAGTTGCAGGCTGTTTCCGACCTACAGCCGTCCCGATAAAAGGATGCAATCATCCCTCGAAAACCAATTTCGAGGCGTGGTCGTATATGGACGACAAGAGTAGGAAGGTGACAGTGTCGGGCTCGCTGTGTCTGTTCAAGCAGTCAGTCTCGGGGGACGGTTCTGTTCCCCCGGCTTGCGCCCCGACCGTCAGTAAGGGCGTCGTGTTTGGCACTGATACTGGCGGTGCAATCGTCGGTTCCGGCGCTCACCAGAGCGGCCTGGAGTTTGACTCCCCAAGTGGCTACGGCCCCAGGTTTGACATCCCCGGGCCCATGATGCGCACCGTGCGCGACCCCTCGTTATCACTGATCGCCCTCAGCGGCGTCGACCCTGAAGGGCCGGTGATGGTGGAGATTCCACCGGTCGCCGATTCGGGTCATCTGATAAACACACCGCCCTTGGCCGGCAGCCGCATTGGTTTTGCCAGTGAATATGTTGCAGGCGATGTTCGAGAAACGATCGAACACAGCGCGCACTTTGCTCAAGTACTGAACGTACTGCGTGCAGCCGGTGCGGAGTTGGTGCCCGTGTATGCGCGGCTGACGGATGACACGGGCCATTTCACCCTGCATCCCGGCAACGAGATTAACGATCGGGTCACGGAAAATCGGTTGGATGGGTTGGTGTCCGATGCGCAAAGTGCTGCCTTTCATCAAGCGGCCACTGCGGGTAACCCAAGGATACGTATACCCACCGGCGCTGGCCCGGATGGAGTCTTAACGTTTGCGTGGTTCTATGGCGCTTATTGGGCCGGCGATCGTCTGGCAGCGCTGGCGCAAGGCTGTCGGTTGGTATTGTCGGCACAGACATCCCGATGATGAGCAGGCTGCCCAGGCAATCAGGAAGCCTGCATTTACACCCGGCCTGCGCCAGCCCGGATTACTTCAACCCATAGCGAGCGGCAGGTTCACGGTGCGACAGGTTCGGGCCCAGGGCCAACCGCGCGTTTTCGTAGGTGTCCCAATCTGCACTGTCCGGCAGGGACGGAATCGTCACGGCTTCGCCTTGGGCCAGGCCGGCGAGGGCTGAGTCCACCAGGTTTTCCGTAGTCATTACCATGGTTTCCGGCAGGTTGTTTACCGGCAGGCCGGCGATGTCCCAGAACTCCGTGGCAGTGGCGCCCGGCAGCACCACCTGGACCACCACGCCCTTGTCGCTCAGCTCGTGCTGCAACGATTCGCTGAAGGCCTGCACAAACGCCTTGGTGCCGCCATATACCCCGTTCAGCACTTTGGGAGCGAGGGCGACAATCGAGCCAATATTGATAATCGTGCCGCGGCCCTGGGCGACAAAGTTGGTTGCCGCCGCTTTGGCCAGGCGGGTCAGCGCCAGCACGTTAAGCAGAATCATCGCGTCCATTTTGCCGGCATCCGACTCCAGCAGCGAAGCTGTGGCGCCCACTCCGGCGTTATTCAACAGCAGGCTGATACGGCTGTCGTCCTGCGCGAGCTGGGCAATACGCGCCAGGTCGGCCGGCAGATTGAGATCGGCCGCTATCACTTCAATGTCGCGTTGGGTGCTGGCTTTCAAGCGTGTTGCCAACTGCTCCAGGCGTTGCTGGTTGCGGGCCACCAGAATCAGATCGTAGCCAGCGTTGGCCAAGCGGTCGGCATACACCGCGCCAATTCCTGACGAAGCACCGGTAATCAGGGCATAACCTTTGTGTTGCGACATGGCAGTTGCTCCAAATGGCCGGGGAGGGGATCGGCCTTGTTGGAACCAAGATTATGGGTGTAATGTATTGGCTGCAATGTCATATATCCCTCCTTTAGAGACATGAGGTTTGGCCATGGTGTCCGTCGGTATCGTGCTGTTTCCCGGTTTCCAGGTGCTGAGCCTGTCCACCAGCAGCGTGTTCGAATTTGCCAACTTCGTGGTGGGACGACCGTTCTACCGCGTGGATTTGCTGTCGGAGCATGGCGGGCCGATCAAAAGCTCCATGGGCTTTGCCATTGATAGCCTGGCGTTCGGGCAGCAGGACTACGACACGATCGTGGTGCTGGGGGATAACGAATTACTCGAGCCCACACCCGGCATGGTGGCGTATCTACAGGCGTCGTTGACGGCGTCGCGCCGGGTTACGTCGGCCTGCACCGGTTCTTTTCACCTGGCAGCGGCCGGGCTGTTGGAAGGGCGCAAGGCAACCACCCACTGGTACCACGCCATGACGTTTCGCCAGCGCTACCCCGACGTAAAGCTGGAAGAAGACCGGATCTTCACCGTCGACGGCCCGCTCTGGACATCCGCCGGGATGACCGCCTGCATCGATCTGGCCCTGGCCTTGGTAGAGCACGACCTGGGGGTGGAAGTGGCCCGCGACGTGGCGAAAAAACTGGTGGTCTATCACCGCCGTGCCGGTGGCCAGTCGCAGTTCTCGGCGTTGCTGGAACTGGACCCAAAGTCCGACCGCGTACAAACCGTCCTGGCCTGGGCCAAAGGGCACCTGCGCGAGGACCTTTCCGTAGAGCAACTAGCCGAAGCAGCACACCTCAGCCCGCGCCAATTCAGCCGACTGTTCCGCGCCGAAACCGGCCAATCCCCGGCCAAGGCGGTGGAACACCTGCGCATTGAAGCCGCGCGCTTGATGCTCGAATCCGGCAGCCACTCCATCGACGTCGTCGCCCGGGAGACAGGCTTCGGTGACCCGGAGCGCATGCGTCGAGCCTTCCTGCGAGCGTTTGGCCAGCCGCCCCAGATGATCCGTCGGGCGTTGCAGTTGCAGGCGTGAGTTGATGGCCTTGCGCGCTACGCACCATTGGGCTGAGGTGTTGTTGGGTCAATGGATGCCGCTGTTGAATCCAGAAACCGGGAGATGATCCCTTTGGTGGCAGGTTGTGCCGAAGTGCTGGCGCGGCCCCGCACATTCATCCCCCAACCCGGCGCAAACCCCGGGAAAAACACCAACCCTTCAGCCTCCAGACGAAACGCCACACTCAGGCGGACTTCATCACCCACATCGCCATGGCTTTCAAAACGTTGAAGGGCGTCCACTTCCACATCCGCTTCACGGGCCAGGTCTTCCCGGCTCCAGCCGAGCATCAGGCGGGCCTGGACGCTGTGCCGTGGGGTGAATTGATGAAGGACGATCTGCTGTTCTACGGTGCTGCTCATTGCCAGAGAGGACATGGGCTTTCTCCAGGTTCGACGGGGGAGGGCAAACTATACTGTGTTTTTGTACAGTTGTTTCTACCGCTCATCAACTGGATTTTTTCGATAGGGTCGCCGCTGCTCTATTTCGCCCCTTCCAGGTAAGTGCTCGGCGACTGACCAAGCACTCGCCGGAACATGCTGGAAAATGCCGCCGGATTTTTGTAGCCCAGGTCCAGGGCTAGCCCCGTTGAGCGTGCCGGTCGCGCTGGCCGGTACGTTTACCTACATGCTCATGGCAGGATTCGCCAAGGAGGAATTGGGTGCGTGGTTTGTCGGCTATATCGACTTGCTGGCGTTTGCCATCCTCACCGTGGGTTCGCTGCTGGGCATTCGCCTGGCGGCACCGTGGATCGGCCGCATCCCGGATGCACTGCATGCGCGGGTGTATATCGGGTTGTTGGGCGTGGTGATGGTGAGCATGCTGGTCTGACGCAAGTGGATTTTGCGGCCTTTCAGTCGCAGTCTAGGGTTACTTCTCTGTTCAAAAGAAAGTGATGGGGGAATGTGATGTCCATTTGCGAAAGCGATTGGAAGAAGTTCAAAGTCCTCAGGGCGTTGGCGCTTGAGCGCTTTCACCTAGGCGTACTGGCTGATGCAAAGACCATCAGCGAGCGCGAAACGCTGTCTGCCGAGGCTCGGTACAGGACGCTGTATCGCCTCACCCGGGATCGCGATAACGATGTCGTCCGCACGTTTAATCTCTACAGTCGTTCGAGAGCCTGGGAGAGCCTTGCACAAATGATCAGCCTTGATTTATTGAGTGATTCAGAGTTGTCGGTATTAAGCGAAGAAACATTGAGTGCTATCAGCTACGCGGTCAGGCAGCGTTATGAAATCGAGTGGGTTGCTGAACACGTATCAGACGACCGAGAATCTTGTCTTTAACTTCAGTAAAAATGTTCAGGAAATACCTTGATGCTAAGTTTTAATTGTACTCAGGCGGCTGCCGATTTCTTTAGCCGGGTTCGCAAAGGCAAAAAAATTTCCCCGGTTCAAAAAACGTCGCCAGAGGAGAGGCAGGGCGATGACCTGTACGCCGACCCTCATGAGTGGCTGGTCCATGCCGCGACGGTGCAACGTAAACATGTGCTGTTGGCGATACATCTGAAAACCCGCTATTGCATGCTGTTTTTTGATATGAAAAAGGCCGACGCCGATAGCTTTGTGTACACCTTTATTAATCGCTGGATGAGTGGTGTTGTGGATCTTGCCTTAAAGTCTGATGTTTTGGATTTGGTTGATCCGTCGGTGCCTGGGCAGCAATTCGTCAGCTTGGTCGAGTCGTACTGCCTGCAGCAGCGGGGTGATCGGAGTGCGCAGACTCAAATCAACGAAATATTGCGAAGTTTTGAGATGGACGCAGAAGGCGTGGATCTTTCCGCAGCGTCTTGGAGCGCTCTGCATTACGACGCTCGAATCAACCATACGCCTCGAAGCTTGAAAGATGTGAAGGGACTTCACTGGCCGGATGAGGAAATGCTGATTCATTGGTTGGTCACGGTAGGCGGCTTGGACCCTGCTGGCGCCGCACTTGCCCGTGAAAAGTACCGTCTATTCAGACGAAGGGCCTGAACTGGAGTCGCATCACCGTTCTTCCAACCCCGGCGCTTCGCGAATAATCAGGTGATCCAGGTTCTCGATATTGGCACTGAACACCCCGAACGTCTGCTCGGGGTTTTTCTTGCTCGGCACCTGTTTCAGCTCCGGCGTCACCCCGTAGAAGAAGCAATACAGCGCTCGATCACTGTCCACCGCGGCCTTGATCTGCTCCAGGAACGCCTTGCGCTTACGGTAGTTCTCGATCAGTTTTTTGCTCAGGTAAACGTTGATGGAATAGGGCTTCTTGTCGAGCCAGGCCTTCTTTTCGAAGTCGATGCGAAAGCTGCTGGTGTAGTCCTTGATCTCTTTGATCTTGCCCCAGTAGATCAGGCCTTTGTTGTCTTGCAGGTATTCGATCTTCTTGAAAAACGTCCAGTAGGTCGCGGTGTGATCGCCGATCTTCAAGGGCATGCTTTTGAGCTTGTCTTTGTCGCCGATATTCGACACGTAGCATTCCACCGGGTGGGCAAAGACGCTGGTCTTGTCCGGGGTGGTGTCGCTTGAGCTGTGAGACAAGGCGTTGCGAGTTGCCGGCGTTTTCGGTGGTTCTTGTGGGGTGCCGCCCTCGGCACCGATGACTGGTGTTTTGCGTTCGTACTGGCGTCGCGTCAGCACAAATTCCGACGGGAAACTTTCCTCCGGCCCATCCTCAGCTTCACCTTTTCCGGCATGGCGACTGGCGTAACGGCAGCCCCCGATATGCCGGGTACTGGGGATGTTCTTGAAGTGGGGCGTGCGCAGGTAGTTGACGTTTTTCGCGTTGAACGTGCCCAACACATTGCCCGCCGCAAACGCCGCCCGGCATTCATCGTTGGGGCACAGGAAACTGTCCTTGTCGGAATCGAAGGCGGCGGTTTCGTCGAAATTCAGGTCGCGCACGTCATAGATCGACAGCTTGTCGTCGAGACTCAGGCTGTAGGCCGTATCGAATTTCATGGGGCTCGGGTCCGTGAGAGATTTCGCTATTAATAGCGGGATATCGCGCAAATATCAGTAGAAATTACGCACGGACCACCACACGCCGTCCACTCAAGAAACACAAGGTGCCACCCATCGCCGTCAGCCCGCTGAGTACATAGAACATCGAGGCGGGCGATGCATTGATCAGCAGGTAGCCGCAGATCACCGGGCTCAGCGCCCCGCCAAATGCCGCCAGGTTTTGTGCGCCGTAATAACTGCCGCGCAGGGCGTCCGGGGCGATGGTGTCGATAAACAGGAACTCGGAGGGGTAGATGATCATCTCCCCGAGGGTGAACACAAACATCGCGATACACCACGACACCAGGCCGTCCGCCATGCTGAAGCCGATCAAACCGGCAATAAACAGCGAGGTGCCAAGCACGATCCAGTAGCGCAGTTGTTCGCGCTTGAGGAAGCGGCCGATCTGGTACTGCATCAGGATCACCGTGATGGCGTTGCACGCCAGCACGGCGGAGAGAATTTTCAGCGCGTTCTCCGGCTTGTAGGCCACCAGCAGAAACTGCGACAGATACAGGGTGTAGCGCCCGTGGACAATGGTGCTCAACAGGCTGCCGCTGGTAAACAGGATCAAGGTGCGATCACTGCGCAGCGTCCTCAGGGTGCTGAGAAAACTTAAGGGTTTATTGCTGTCGTCGCGCTGGGTCGGCGGGATGCCGATCATCAGGAACAGACTGCCAAAAGCAATCGCGCTGGCGATCAGGAAGGGCGCCAGGGGCATCTGGCCGGCAATCACCACGCCGAGCATCGGGCCGGTGGCGTAGCCGACATTGGTCAGGGTGTAGCGCAGGGAAAACACCTTGGCCCGCTGGCCCACCGGCAGGTTCTCGCTGATGATCGCCTTGGAGCCGATCAGGAACAGCGCCGAAGCGGCTTCGGTGATCACCAGCGTCAGGGTGGTCAGGTACAGGTTGCTGGCAAAGGTCAGCAACAGAAAACCGATGGAGCTGGAGAGCATCGCCAGGATCAGCAGCTTGCGCTTTTCCAGACGGTCGATGATGTAACCACCGTAGAGGCCCAGCAGGGTGGCAATGAACACAGCAATGCCCATCAGCAAGCCGATGTCTTGCTGGTTGAGGCCCAGGCGGGTGCTGAGCAACAGCGCGAGCAACGGGCTGGTCATGGCGCGGCTGACGACGATGGTCACCGAGCAGATCATCAGGCGGCGGATTACCAGGGAGTACGTGGCCACGGTGGGGCGGATGTCCTTATTCTTTTTTCAAGGCGATGAAGATCAAGTGTGGGAGCGGGCTTGCTCGCGAATGCGGTATGTCAGTGCCAAATGTACTGGCTGATCCACCGCATTCGCGAGCAAGCCCGCTCCCACATTTAGATCGAGTTACTGGCCGGCATTGATGCTGATTTTTTCAACCGCACCTTGCTCCAGATCCCACTTCTTCAAAATCTTGCCGTACGTCCCATCGTCAATCATGCCCTGCAAAGCCTCACTGATGGCCGTGACCAACTCGGTATTGCTCTTCTCAATCCCCAACCCCGTGAACTGCTTGGAAATCGCCAGGCCCACCGGCTTGTACTTACCCTTGTCCAGCGCCATCAGGTAAGGAATGGTTTCACTGCCCTGCATCGCGGCATCCAGACGGTTCTGCTGCAACTGCGCCCGGGCATCCGCCGAGCCCTCGGTGCCAATCACCACGATGGCTGGCTTACCGGCCTTTTCGCAGTTTTCCTTGCTCCACGCGGCAATTTCCGACGGCCAGGTCGTACGTCGGCTGGTGCCGACTTTTTTACCGCACAGGTCAGTCAATTCCTTGAGCTCTTCACGCTTGGCCAGGGTGTACAACTGCGGCCCGCTGGTGAAGTAGTCGATAAAGGTCACCGACTTCTGACGCTCGGCGGTGTCGCTCATGCCCGACAGCACAATGTCCACGCGCTTGGTGGTCAGGCCGCTGAGCATCTGTTCGAAGCCGGTTTCCTGCCACTTGATTTTCACCCCCAAACGTTCGGCCAGGGCGTTGCCCAGGTCAAAGTCCAGGCCGGTGAGTTTGTTGGTGGCGGTGTCCTTGAAATCCATCGGCGGGTAGTTCGGCACGATGGCCGCGCTGATCTCACCCTTGTCCTTGATCGCTGCCGGCAATGCCGCCAAAACCGAAGTGGAGGCCATCAGGCCTACGAGCAAACTTGGAAGAAACAGATTTTTCATGGGGGCGTTCTCGTTAGTTTTTTAATTAAGTGCGAACGGCAGAAATAAAGCTTTGGGTACGCGGGTTTTGTGGGCTTATTAGAATTTCTTCAGGGCTGCCGGCTTCCACAATCTGGCCGGCATCCATAAACACCATGCGGTTGGACACTTCGCGGGCGAAGCCCAATTCATGGGTGACCACAATCATGGTCATGCCGGTGGTGGCCAAATCGCGCATCACCGACAGCACTTCTCCTACCAGCTCCGGGTCGAGGGCTGACGTGGGTTCGTCAAACAACATCAGCTTGGGCCGCATCGCCAACGCACGGGCAATTGCCACACGCTGTTGCTGGCCGCCGGACAATTCCACCGGGTAGGCATTGCGCTTGTCTGCCAGGCCAACCCGGGCCAGCAACTCCAGCGCGTCCTCGGTGGCTTCCTTGGGTGAACGCTTGAGCACCTGGCACGGGCCTTCGATGATGTTCTGCAACACGGTCATGTGCGGGAACAGGTTGAAGCGCTGAAACACCATGCCGGTGGCCAAGCGCTGGCGGGCGATCTGTGATTCATTCAACTCATGCAGCTTGTTGCCGACGACCCGATAGCCCACCAGTTCGCCGTCGACCCACAGGCCGCCCTTGTCGATTTTTTCCAGCTGATTGACGCAGCGCAGCAGGGTACTTTTGCCGGAACCGGATGGGCCGATAATGCACAGCACTTCGCCTTGCTCGACTTCCAGGTTGATGTCCTGCAGCGCGTGAAACTGGTCGTAATACTTGTTCAGGTTCACGGCCTTGACGATGCTTCTCATGGGCAAATCTCCTCAGTCAGGGCTTACGAACGCTTGCCGGCGCCGCGGGCAAAACGACGCTCGAGGCGGCTCTGACCGAATGAAAGAACAGTCACCACCGCCAGGTACCAGATGCCGGCAACAATCAGCAGCTCCATGACCCGGGCGTTGGCGTAGTAGATGTTTTGCGCGTTGTGCAGCAGCTCCGAGTACTGGATCACACTCGCCAGGCTGGTCATTTTCACCATGCTGATGAACTCGTTGCCTACAGGCGGAATGATCACCCGCATCGCCTGGGGCAGAATCACCCTACGCAGCGCCTGAAGGCTCGGCATGCCGATCGACTTGGCGGCTTCGTACTGGCCGGTGTCCACCGACAACAGGCCGGCGCGCACCACTTCGGCGGTGTAGGCGCCCTGGTTGATGCTCAGGCCGAGGAGGGCGGCCACGAACGGCGTCATCAGGTCTACGGTGTCGATACTGAACAGGCCGGGAATCGCGATCACCGGGAAAATCAGCGCCAGGTTGAACCACAACAGCAGTTGCAGAATCAGCGGCGTACCCCGGAACAGCCAGGTGTAGGTGATGGCCACGTAGCGCAGGATCGGGTTGGCCGACATGCGCATGATCGCCGTGATCACCCCGATCACCACCCCTAGCGCCATGGCCAGGATCGACATGATGATGGTGTTCACCAGGCCCCAGATAATCGCCTCGGACGTGAGGAACTGACCGATGTAGGACCATTCGATTTGACCGTTGGCGAATGCCCGCAACAAGGCGGCCAGGGCGACCACAATTAGCGTGGCGAACACCATCCGGCCGTAGTAGCGACGGGGCACATGCTCGTACTTCGTGATGTCGAACTGGTTCTCGGTCTGCTGGCGCTCCGCTTGCAAGCGCTCTGCCGGGGTTTGTTTCATGGTGACTCTCCAAAACAACTGAATACACTGATCGTTCCCACGCGGAGCGTGGGAACGATCTTTAACCCTGTAGGAGCGAGCTTGCTCGCGATGGTCGTGAACGATAACGCTGGAAACCTGACACCCAGCGGCGCTCTTGAGTTTTTCGCGAGCAAGCTCGCTCCTACAAGTGAAGCCGTCTCAAATCCGAAAACCGGTGTAACTCTGTGTCCACTCTTGCTGCACAGCCAACGCAGTCTTCAACCGCCCAATCTGCTCCCGTACCCGCTCCGGCGCCGTACCACCCCAACCACTGCGCGCCGCAATCGCTGCTTCCAGGGTCAGGCACTCACGTACTTCCGGCGTCAGCCGCGTATCCACCTCCGCCAACAACGCCGGCGAGGCTTCCCACAATTCAATCTCATGCTTCTCACAGGCCTGCACCAACGCGCCGGTAATCTCGTGGGCCTCCTTGAACGGCACACCGCGAGTGGCCAACCAATCCGCCACCTCAGTCGCCAGGGTGAAACCCATCGGCGCCTGACGCCGCAGCTCTTCCACCTGCACCTTCATCGTCGCGACCATCCCGGCCATCGCCGGCAGCACCAGCAGCAAGGTATCCACGCTGTCCAACACACTGTGCTTGTCTTCACTCAAATCGCGGTTGTACGACAGCGGCAAGGACTTGAGCGTGGACATCAACCCAGTCAGGTTGCCAATCAACCGCCCAGCCTTACCCCGCGCCAATTCGGCAATGTCCGGGTTCTTCTTCTGCGGCATGATCGAGCTACCGGTGGCGTAGGCATCGTCCAGCTGCACCCAGCGAAACTGGCGCGACGACCACAGGCAAAACTCCTCCGACAGCCGCGAAATATTCACACCGAGCATGCCCGCCACAAACAGAAATTCCGCCACGTGGTCACGACTGGCTACAGCATCGATAGAGTTTTCGCACGGCCCGGTGTAACCCATCTCCTTGGCCGAATGCTCCGGCTGACGAGCAATCGCCGAGCCGGCCATCGCCGCAGCACCCAACGGCGACAACGCCGTACGCGCGTCCCAATCCACCAAGCGCTGCACATCCCGCAGCATCGATTGCGCATGAGCCAACAAGTGATGGGCGAACACAATCGGCTGCGCCTGCTGCAAGTGGGTGAAACCCGGGCAGATGCTCTCGATATGCTGCTCGGCCTGGTCCACCAGCGCCTGCTGCAAACTCAACACCTCGGTGGTGATGGTGCGCGCGTGGTCCCGCAGGAACAGGCGCAAATCGTTGGCCGTCTGGTCATTGCGCGAACGCCCGGCGCGCAACTTGCCGCCCAGGGCGCCCAAACGCTCGGTCAACACCCGCTCGATGAAGGTGTGCACATCCTCGTCATCCAGCGTCGGGTGCAGGCGGCCAGCGGCAAAGTCCTCACCAATCCGGTCCAGTGCTTCCAGGGTGCGCAAGGTTTCCGACTCATCCAGCAACCCGGCACGCTGCAACTCACGGGCATGGGCTCGGGAGCCGGCCAGGTCGTAGGGCGTCAGGCGAAAATAGCGCTCAGGGCAACGGGACAGCGCCGCCAAAGCAGCAGACGGGCCGGACTTGAAGCGAGCACCCCAGAGGCGATCGGTGGGCTGAGACATGGTGTTCCTCACGCTTGTTTTTAGAAGTGACAAGCCCGATGGACGTGGCTTGGCCTTATGGATTCGGAGGGCAGTAGCAAAACGAAAAGTCCTGATCGAAGTGTCAGGTTTTTATGGGCGTTAAATCAGCCGGTAAAAGCCGTTCAACCCGCTATATTCAAGGTTGCCAAGGGCGGTTAAGTATGTTCATTATTGCCGCCCGGCGATGTTCATGGAGTAGGTCAAAGCCTGTTGAAGATGGCACTTGAGGTCAACACGTATTATGGAAACCCCACTTTCCACTTCTGGAAACATACCGCCAAAACCCGGCACAAGACCTGCGCTGCAACTCAGCGGACTGGACTTCAAATTGCTGCGGGTGTTCAAGGCTGTGGTCGAAGCGGGCGGCTTCAGCGCGGCGCAGAATGAGCTGAATGTGGGCCTGGCGGCAATCAGCAAGCAGATTTCCGACCTCGAAATTCGCATCGGCATGCGCCTGTGTACGCGAGGGCGGGAAGGGTTTGGCCTGACCGAAGAAGGAAAATTAGTCTATCAAGCGTCCATTGAATTATTTGCCTCGGTAGACAGTTTCAGAGACAAGCTTAGTTCGGCACAGAACGAACTGATCGGCGACCTTAGTGTGGGCGTTATTGATAACACCGTATCGGACTTTAATTCGCCGCTGATTAAAGCGCTGGGAAAATTACATACAGAATCGCCAAAAATAAGATTACGCCTACATGCCTCGCAACTGGACGAAGTTGAACGGGGCGTGGTGGAAGGGCGGCTGATTGTCGGCATCGTCCCGGTATACCAGCGGCGGGAAGAATTCGATTATTTCCCGCTGTACGAAGAAAAGTCCCACGCGTACTGCGCCGTCGGGCATCCGCTGTTTGAAGCGAGGGACATCAACGCAGATGTGTTGCGCCAGCACGAAGTGGTCAACCATCGTTACGCGATCCACAGCGACAAGGCCAACTTCGTCAGCTACGACAGCCAGTCCGCCTCGGCCTCACAGGTAGAAGCCGTCGCCATCCTCATCCTCACGGGCCGCTTCCTGGGGTTCCTCCCGGAACACTACGCCGCGCCGCTGGTGAGAGAAGGGCGCCTGCGCGTGTTATGCCCGGAACAGATCCACCTGAGCACACCGTTCAACCTCATCCTGCGCCACAACGCCCCGCGCAGCCCGCTGGTCAAAGCCTTCGCAACGGCACTAGGCGTGGATCTCAAAGCGCCAATCTAGCCCTAAGGATGTACAGAGATCACCTGTGGGAGCTGTCGAGCCCCAGCGAGGCTGCGATGGGATCACCTCGGTCTACCCGCAGACCCCATCCACCCACATCACCGCTGCAACCTGGCCCGCTTCTTCTTCGCATGAAAATGCCGAAAATGCGCATCCTGCGCCGCCGCCAACAACTCCCGATCCCCGCGCGTATCGCCCCAGGCCCTGAGCCGATACTCCCCCAAATCCCCATAAACCGCCTCAAGCCGAAGCACCTTATTCTCACACCGGCAATTATTCCCCGTGAGCTTGCCCGTCAACACCCCGTCAACCACCTCAAGCTCAGTGCCGATCAACCTGATCCCAAGCCGATCCGCAAACGGCTGCAACACCAACGCCGGCGACGCCGAACACAACGTCACCACCGCCCCGGACTTCAACTCATCGGCCACCGATTGCAGCCCGGTTGGCCGCATCAGCTTGTTCCAATAGGCCTGGCAATACGCTTCAGCCTTCTGCTGAACCCACGCCTTGTCCACGCCGGTCATAAAGGTGCGGATCAACTGCGCCTTGAGCTCATCACGGCTGATGACGCGCAACACAAACTGCGCGCCAGGCACCGCCAGCTTCACCATCCTGCGCATGAACTCGCCTTTACCAAAGGCGAACTTCAGGAACGGCACGAAACTGTCGTGATGGGTCAGGGTGCCGTCGAAGTCAAAGACGGAGAGTACTTTGGCATCCAAGGGGCCGGATTCGAGCATGTCTGGGTTCACGGGTGGTCCTTTGTTGTCTGGAGCGGGTTCTCATAACTGTGTGACTGGTACCCACTGCGTGGGTTCAGGCTGATCACGGTTATGCAATTCTGACCAGCCAGAGAGAGTGATCTTGTGCTTTTGCTGGCAATTATTAAGGGAGTTTACCCGGTCGGACACAGGAATAAACGTCGTAAGGCGTCCGGCATTGTTAGAGCGCGGGTGGGGGAAACGCCTTTGTTGAACCGTCCGAACATCAGCTCTACCTCCTACAGTCCGCACCGCGCTTAATACTCAACGGAATGAACAGTGTCGACGCCGATGCGGGCATCCTGAGCCGCGTGGTGCAAAATTATCTGGAAGAGGTCGTGGACCTCTATCAAAGACTCTGAGCGCGTTGCCTTTGACTATGTTAGCTGCGCATCTATTGGCAGGAACGTGTGGTAGTATGCTTTAGTGGCTAAAGGCTACATGTTGCATCGATAAGCTATAATTTATAGAAGACTTTAAATAAGGAAAGTATTATGAATGGTGCAGTTTTGTTGGAGCCAGCGTGCTTAAAGACGTTGTCGCTGGTTGAGTGTACTCCTAGTGCATCTAACCAGCATGAGTTCAATGGCGTGGCGCAATTGAAATCTTTTTTAGGAGTTGAGCGGAAAACTTTGGAGTCTGTTTTTACTATCCGAGGTACGGGTACTCGTGCAGTGGTTAACGTTACTTGGTATGACGCAAGAGAGAATGACGATAGTCGTTCAGCAGAGTTTAGGCTGTATTTCCAGACTAATGCTGTCATGTCTAGCGCTAATCAAGGGGATAATATGATGATAGGTCTTGATCGAAATGGGGTTTTAAACCTGATTTTGCTTAAGTAGTCGGTATGGTATTTGCAATGCTAGTTATGTGAGTTGGTATTTTTAGTGGTTGTATGGTGTCTTTTCTGGAAGTTGTATGATTTGTTTGCTGGTAAGTAATTTAATTGCTTGAGGCGGTTAAATAGCTGCCATCACTATTTTCTATGGTGGTGGCAGATTTAGGTGTGTTCTTTTGGCTTGTTTTCGTAAAGTATATTTTCGGCTATATTATGATTGTAGATTCACATCTTATAGATGTCAGCAGGCTGCTAACGTTTTAAGGTTATAAAGTTTCCAGTTTTGCGTGTAAGTTTTTTAGATAGGCTTCGTCTATTTCTAAAAGCTTTGGACCTTGTAAGAGCCAAGAAATAGTTTCATCAATTAATAAGGAGGTTTTATCCTTATTCATATGGCGCACGGCACACTCCCAAATAACTAGTACTCGCCAGTTAAGGGCTTGGATAGCTGCCAATTGGCGCTTATCGCGCTCGTTGTTTTTACCAATTTTTTCGGTCCAGAATTCCGGCCGGGTTCGGGGTGCTTTGAAATATCGGCAATCGTGGCCATGCCAGAAGCA
This sequence comes from Pseudomonas sp. AN3A02, assembly GCF_011765255.1. Classification (NCBI taxonomy): domain Bacteria; kingdom Pseudomonadati; phylum Pseudomonadota; class Gammaproteobacteria; order Pseudomonadales; family Pseudomonadaceae; genus Pseudomonas; species Pseudomonas sp. AN3A02. The sequence goes on along the minus strand of NZ_JAARNI010000002.1, from coordinate 654,461 downwards.
GCCGTGGATAAAAATGGCAGCATTATATTTCGGCAGTACAAGATCAGGTGTTCCTGGTAGATTTTTTACATGTACACGAAAACGAAAGCCTCTGGCATGCAAGGCTTTTCGAATCAAGAGTTCGGGTGAGGTATTTTTGCTCCGGATTTTCGCCATCATCCTTGAGCGGGTTTCTATATCGACAATATCAGCCATCGTGTCCTCCGTGTCGGGGCACTGATTGCCCCGATCTGCTGGAGAAGTCCGGAGCCCAATTACCGCTGCTGTTTAGGGTCTTTGGTTTTAGCTTTCGCAGCTAAAATTCGGACTTTCATCAGTCGCGCTACCGCTTCGAATACTGGAACGGCAACTGAGTTACCGAATTGACGATACGCTTGTGTATCCGAAACCGGAATAACGAATTTACTTTCGCCAGGTTTATCGAAGCCCATCAAGCGGGAGCACTCTTGAGGCGTGAGTCTACGTGGGCGGTTGAGCTGATTTAGTTCGCTATTAAAATCAAGCTTGTCTGAAAAGCCGCGGTCAACCAGAATCTCTGAACCGTCTTTGTGGTATCTGGCCGAGAGAGTGCGTGCAACATCATCCGGCCTCGTCAATCCAAACCCGAAGCCATTGCCTTTCTGGCGATGCTTCTCGGCGTACCTGTAAAGGTAATCCCAAAGTTTCGGCGTGAGGATGTACTTGCTGTCCACTGCTTCCTTCGGTTCCAAAATGTCACCGAAGGTTGGACGCTGTTTAGGGATCAGCTTGTCGATATCTCGCAATGTGAAGCCATCATGGACATCTAGGTCGCGGCGAAAACCTACAAGTACGATGCGTTCCCGATGCTGCGGCACAAAGTTTTTGGCATCTATCACCTTAGGGTCAGAGCCCTTTGGCGCGTTGACGTCGGCAACTTCATAACCGAGCTCATCCAGCGCTTCGCAAATGATGCGGAATGTATTGCCCTTGTCATGGCTTTTCAGGTTTTTGACGTTCTCCAATAGGAATGCAGCAGGGCGCTTGGCTTTAATAATCCGAGCTACGTCAAAAAATAGGGTTCCTTGTGTTTCGCACTCAAATCCATGTTTGCGGCCAAGAGAGTTCTTCTTGGACACACCTGCCAAGGAGAACGGCTGGCAAGGGAAGCCGGCTAACAGAACATCGTGATCCGGAATTTCGCGATCTATATTTTGGTAAGCCTCTTCCTCACTCACGTTCAGTTTGTCGGATAGGGTAACTGTCCGGATGTCTTGATTGAAGCGGTGACGCTCCGGGTCACAATAGTGGTTTGCCTTGTAGGTACGGACTGCGTAAGGGTTCCACTCGGAAGTGAATACACACTCGCCACCAATGGCTTCAAATCCTTTTCGAATTCCCCCAATACCGGCAAATAGGTCGATAAAGCTGAAAGAGGTTTTCTTTGTAGGTTTGGGTGGAAGAAGAGATTGTAGGTAGACGTATTCCGTATGGTTCAGGCGAGGTGTGGCTTTGCCTTTGACCCATCGGTTTATAGTCTCACGGCAATGCGGTGAGTCAATCTCCTTGAGCTTTGCAGCAAGCGTACCTTGGTCATAGATTTCTAAAAGCTTGTGTACCAAGGCGAGGTCTTCTGCTTTTTGTGATCGGGCTGTAGGTAATCCCAGTTGAGTGGATTCAGGATTTGCGCATTCGAAAAGGTTCATCAGTCCTGCTTTCCTCTGGGTAAAATCTGTGACGGATTGTCACCATTCTATCCCTATAGATTGAGATGTAAATTAATATCTTCCCGTAGAGTCCCAAGGGTTCATTCTGCAGGTGCTAGGAGATTTTGGGTACTCGGCAACTGATGCTGAGTATATGCATTCAGTGTGGATGTGAAGGGGGGGCTTTTGTGGGCATTTTGTATCGATATCCTTTACGCGGGCTGAGCAGTTCCATTAGCAATCTTGACGTAAAGGTAGGTCCTTCGGCGGCCTCACTCGGTCAATCGGGCTTTACCTGGTAGTGATAATTGGCCACTATTGGTTCTTGTGTGTGCAGGTGGTCTGAAGTCGATATTCCTTATAGAGGCGTAGCTCCTATGTGGAAATAGGATTCTTTGTGATTTGACAGGAGTGTTTTTTTATGATTCTTCTGGGTTTTCGTGAAGGCTTCAATCATTATTTGTTCGCAGCCAGATAATCAGAATGCATGGAAAGTTATTGGTCGTAGCCGCGCACTGGTCTACGCAATTATGTCCTCTTCGGAGGCCGACGAGTCGAAATGGGGGTTGTAATGGACAACGATCTAATTAATGAGCCGAATGCATCTCGTCTCATCTTCGGGCTTCGCGACACCGGATACAGCTTTTTGACCGCATCCGCAGATATTATTGACAACTCGATAGCTGCAAATGCGGATGAAGTAAGTGTCAGAATCTCGATGACGCAAGAGGGTAGGAAGTTTGTTTATTTCGGGGATAATGGTGACGGTATGGATGCAGCCGGGATCCATAACGCACTGCGTTATGGCGCGCCTGAGCGGGATAATAAAGCTAGCTTGGGAAAATTTGGCCTTGGACTGAAAACTGCATCTAGCTCTGTGTGTCGTAGGTTTACCGTCATTTCCCGAAAATCACCTTCTTCACCACTGGCAAAGCTTGCTTGGGACCTCGATCATGTTGAGGATACTGGCAGATGGGAAATGTTGCGAGAGCCGCTAGAGCATCATGAACAGGATGCTTGGGATGAGCTTTGTGGCGAAAAGGGGACGCTTGTCGTGTGGTCTGGATGCGACCGTCTTCTATCCAAAAACTATGATGAGCCAGGTGGAACTCATGAACAGAGGGCAATAAAACGGCTGTCGGGGCGTCTTAAAGAGCATATTGGCTTGATTTATCATCGATTCCTTGATTTTACGGACACACGGCAGCGAAGCATAAATATTGCCGTGAACGATGATCCTGTTCAGCCGTGGAACCCTTTTTACCCTGAAAAATCCGAGCAGGTATTGGCAGATTCACAACAGGTGATGGATGTAGAGACTGCTGATGGAGACAGCGATGGTAAAGCAACTATCAGAGCATGGATCCTACCAAACTCAACTACATTGAGCCCGGAAGAAAAGGCCAAAGCCAAGATTTCGAATCGTGGGCAGGGCTTTTACATCTATCGTGAGGGACGATTGATCAATGAGGGCGGCTGGTTGGGGGTGTTTGGTGCGCAAGGGAGTTTCGAGCCGCACATGTCGCTATTACGAATCGAGTTCGACTTCGGGCATGACCTTGACTCGGCCTTCTACGTGGATGTTAAAAAATCTCGCATCACGTTCGATCCCGCAATTGAGGAGTACCTCTTTGAACTTCTCCGTAATGCGCGGCGAGAAGCCGAGAATCGGTATCGCCGAAAAGAGAAGGATATAGCGGCAAAAGCAATCCTGAACCACACCTCAGCAAACGTAAGCATCGCTGAGACTCCCACTGCTAAGATGCCGGTTATCGAGGAAGTCGATGCCGAGAGTCAAACCGCATCTATCACAAACCGCATGGGGTCTAAGATCCAAATTCGGCAGCCCGTTCAGAATAATGTCGGGCCGGATAGCTTATTCGTAGATGCCGTTAATACCATAACCTCTGGCGAACTCTGGGTGCCCGCGTTGCGAAGCACTGGAACTGTCGGTCATGTTCCGGGCGTCGAGATAAACAAGCATCATGATTTCTATCAAAAAATATATTTGCGTGCAGGTTCCGGTGGTTACGCTGTTCAGGGTATGGATTTGCTCCTCTGGGCATTTTCCGTTGCTGAACTTGACTACTCAAACGAAGAAACTGCCGCGATTTTCAGTGATATTCGAGAGGTGGTATCTTCCAATTTACGTAAACTTTTACGTACTGTACCTATGCCCGGTGAAGCTGATTTGACTGAGCTTGAGGAGTAACATGCTCAATCGGCACAAGTCACTCATTGCTAGAGTTTTAGCCGAAGGGACCGGAGCGGCAATTACCGTCAAGCCCTTTGTTGCCGGGGGACGTCAAGGTCTTAAAATGTGGTTCGATGATCTTGACGAGAAGCATGGTCCTATAGCAGAACTCAAGCCATATGGGCTTCTCACCCATCGCGTTAAACTTACGTTTGGCCTATTTTCATCAAGAGTGATTGCGCAGATTGCGGCGGCCCAAGTTGAAGAATTAGTGGTGGCCCGCGCTCTGGTTCGATCGGTTGCGACCGTATCAGAACTAACTATTTCGGGGCAAGCGCTAGATAGCTGGAGCGTGACGGATGGCTCTTTTGAAGTCATTGCTGATTACCGTCATCAAAATCTCGTACCCGACAGTGATGAAGCAGTTGTAATTACATGTAGTGAAATTATTGTGCCGTTAATGGCTGCTATGGCCGAGCTCATCGGTTATGACCAAGTTGAAAATCCAGCCGACTCTAATATTCCTGAAGTGGAGGGAGGCCTTAGTCAAGCCACGGTCTCACGTCGTGAACGCAATCCTAGGAGTAGGTTACTTTGTCTTCGTATCCACGGGAATATTTGCAAGGCTTGTGGGCTGGACCCAGCGAGAGTTTACGGGGAGGCGGGTGGGATTATTGAGGTACATCATCTCGAGCCAGTATCGATGCTAGAAAAACCACGTCCATACGATCCTGAGATTGATTTGGTTCCTCTTTGTCCGAGCTGCCATCGAGCTGTTCATACTCGTCGCCCTTGGCCTTTGAGCCCATCAGAACTATCCAGTATCTTGGAGTCGCTCCGTGCCTGATATATCTTCATTGTCGATATCCTTCGCTGTGTTGGCCGAGTCTACCCCGGAGGGGATGGAGCTTTCTGACCGTGTGCTCAATCCTGAAATTCTAATCGATCGCAAGGATGGCAGGATAACTGCTGGACTTGTCGGTGTTAAAGTCATTCGTGGAGTTCGACATCTATTGCGAGCCCCCACTAAAGATCACAACTGGGTTATAGATGGAGGCACTGTTCGGGCTCTTCCCAATGATGCGCCGAGTGCTTTTCTTGCAGCGCTGGGCAACAAAAACGAGGACGATCTTTCTTATAGTGAAGCAATTAGCTTGTTGCGCACGGAAGAGGGGCCCCTGCCAATTTTCGCATCCGAAAATTTCAATACGTCAGGGCGTTTAGCGGCTGCAGAGCTGCCAGTTTCAATTGAGGTTGCGGGGCTTAATGCTTCATTATTCCCTTATCAGGCACAGGGAGTTCAATGGATGTGGGATACAGTCTCGCGGACGAGAGGCTTGATCCTTGCGGACGAGATGGGTCTCGGGAAGACGCTGCAAATCATTGCATTGTTACTGATGAGTCGCCCTAGCAACGTATCGCCAGCTCTAATTATATGTACAACCAGCTTGATCGCCAATTGGGTGCGTGAGATAGAGAGGTTTGCACCCTCCTTGTGTGTCGCAGTACATCGTGGCCTTCATAGGACGGGTGTTTACAGTGGGCTGCAGAAAAGCAATGTAGTTATTACTACCTATGACACTATGGTTAATGATATTTCGATTTTCTCGGCTTTTGAATGGTCTTGGTTGATCTGCGATGAAGCACAAGCACTCAAGAACCCAGACTCTTATCGCAGGCAAGCAGTAGCCAAGATTTCAAGGCGTAATACCATACCTATGACAGGTACTCCTGTAGAGAATACGCTCCTTGATTTGTGGTCGTTGATAGACTTTGCCATCCCTGGAATACTTGGGAGTCGAGTGGAGTTTGAAAAGTGTTATCCAGATACGCTGGACTCGGCAAATGCATTAGGCGCCGTTACGGATCCGGTCATCCTGAAAAGGCGCGTCATCGATGTCGCTGGAGACCTGCCAGAACGAATCAACATTGATGTACCTCTCGAATTAGATACACATCTTGCCGAGCATTACTGCAAGGTGCGAGAGCAAACCTTAGCACGTTATCCTGTAGCAGGAGCCTTGGTTGCTACTCTTCAACTGCAGCTGGTCTGCGCTCACCCTTGGCTGATACAAGCTGATCCAGCTGATGATGAGGAGTTTGTAGAGATTCATCGAGCAGCAGATTTGCCCTTAATGACTCCCAAGATGGAGCGCACGTTGGAGCTTCTGCGGGAAGCTTTCGTAAATTGCAAAAAAGTTCTCATTTTTGCACTATTTAACAGGATTGGAGATTTGATCAAAGAGGCGGGGGCAGAGCTCCCAACTGCTTACTGGGGGGCGATTAATGGCTCGACGTCCCAAGCAGACCGACAGAAGATTATCGATGAGTTCTCCGCATATGATGGTCCTGGATGCCTTATCTTGAACCCTAAAGCTGCCGGAGCCGGGTTGAACATTACAGCTGCCACAGTTGTAATTCACTTTACTCCTGTCTGGAATCCGGCTCTAGAGGCGCAGGCAAGTGCAAGGGCACACCGTCGAGGACAGACCATGCCTGTGAGTGTTTACCGGCTCTATTTTGAGAGCACAGTCGAGCGCGTCATGTTGGACCGATCGACATGGAAGCAGGAACTGGGTAACGAAATAATGCCTCTCTCGACCCGGGATAAAGAGGATCTGAGGCAGGCGCTCAGCATTCAACCGAGGATAGCTTCATGAGCAAAACTACTTTTCGAAAGACATTAAGTGCAAATGATGTCGGTAGCACAGGTGGGCATCAGGGGGGGGTGTTGATTCCAAAAGCTGAGACTGAACTTCTTGAGTTTCTTCCGCCCCTTGATCCTGGTGTTAAGAACCCCAACGCGTGGCTGAATTGCGTTGACGAGAACCTTGTGCCTCAGCGGTTCAAGTTTCGTTACTACAATAACAAACTGCATGATGATGGTGGGACAAGGAACGAATACCGTGTGACTTACATGACAGCGTGGCTGCGAAGTGTGGGGGCTAAGGAGGGAGATACATTTGAAATAAGTGGAAAGCAAGGAGGGCGAGAGTATTTTGTTAGAGTAATTCCTGCGACTATTAATGATATTAGAAGCGATGAGTCCGTGCGTATCAAGCTTCGTGGTTGGAATAGAGTTCATTAAAGTTGTAAGTTATATGAAAGGTATTGCGGAAATATTATAGGCGTTGTTGCGATCTTCTAACGGTTGGAGGCATGGATTTCAACTGGCCTGCTGAACAAGCCCCATGAAAGACAGGATACCGTTCCCCCCTACGATAAGAGATAGGCAGGCGGTTATGTTCATGACTAACAGCAACGATAAAAGTCGTGAAGTCTTGGGCTAGCAGCGATGGCATCGCTGGAGCCCATAGCAAAAACTGGCCATGGTTCGAGAATGTATTGAGCCAAGGCGACGGTAAGCATTCCATAAACCTCCCATTCAAAGCGCTTAGTTGATCCAAGATGCTGCGCTTCCGTTTGCCTCAGGAGCCAGCATCGCCATGATGCGATTCGATGCCGAAGTCGAAAAAAGTGTATCTGTCCCCCAAGCTGGTCGACCTCCGAAAATCCATCGTCGACTTGGCTGTGCTGGTCGAGCGGGATATTAAAGTCACCGTATTCGATCTCGTGCTTTTCCTCTTCCTCAACAGGGCTGGAAGAATGTGATGAATCAATTTGCGATCCTATACGGAGATCGATTTATCAGGCCGACTTGGTAAAACCAAGGCCTGCCCAACGGCAGGTCAGTACCGGCCCGCACACAAAAAATCTGACAGTCCGTTGTCTGTACATGTTCTGATTTTTTATGAAAAAGCCCCAAGTTATTTGGCAATGCTGTTCACTTAAGGATTGTTGACTAATCCTCAAGCAGCCGGAAAATCCGGAGTCTGATAAGGACTCCGGATTTTTTTATGCCTGTTGCCCAGGATTTAAGCGCTGTTCTAGATTTTGCTGAGCGGCCGCTCTCACGCCTTGAGGTGTTCGCCGATCATATTCCTGATGAGTGGATAACAGCAGCGGCCACGCTGGCTGATAAAGCGACGATCCAACGTCGCCGTCTGCCTTCGGATGTGGTGCTTTGGCTGGTAATCGGGATGGCCCTTTTCAGGGGCGAGCCGGTCATTGAAGTCGCTCGTCGATTGAATATCTGCGCCTACGGACTTGTCAACGAGGTGCTCCTGGCCAAAAGCGGGCTGTCCCAGGCTCGCCAACGTCTGGGCAAGCAACCCATCGCCTGGCTGTTTCAGCAGTGCGCCAACGCCTGGGGATATGAGCGCTACCCACAAGACGACTGGCATGGACTCCAGGTCTTTGCAGTTGATGGCGCCTTATTTCGAACACCGGAAACATCTGCCTTGCGAGAGCATTTCGGCTCTGGCAATACCTCTTCCGAACGTCAAACCCCATACCCGGTATTGCGCCTTGTTGCTCTGATGAATGCCCGCTCGCACATCATTGCCAATGCGTCCATCAGCCCTTATCGAAAGGGCGAGATCCCACTGGCGAGGGATTTCGTTGAGGCGATACCCAACGATTCGGTGACGCTGCTGGATAAAGGCTTTTTCAGTGCGGACCTGTTACTGAGCATCCAAAGCCCTGAGCAAAACCGTCACTGGATGATCCCGGAACGCAAGGGCACGGTCCGTACGGAAATTGAGTGCTACGGCGATGGGGACTACCTGGTGCAGATGAAGGTCTCGCCACAGGCGCGTAAAAAGAACCCGGTTCTGCCTGAGTACTGGCAGGTGCGAGCCGTCAGCTATGAGGTCGAAGGCAAGGAAAAAACCGTCTTCACCTCGCTGCCCGCTTCACGCTTTAGCGCTGAGCAGGTCGCTACTCTTTATCATGAACGATGGGAGATCGAGCTGGGTTTTCGGGATATCAAAAGCTCAATGCAGGACAACGCATTGACCCTTCGCAGCAAGACCGTAGAGCTGGTGTATCAGGAGCTGTGGGGACTGTTGCTGGCGTACAACGTAGTGCGACGCGAGGCCAGCCAGGCAGCTGTAGCGCACAACCGAGCCCCCAGCGAGGTGAGCTTCAAGTTTGCCTGTCAGCACATCGCTAGCCATTTGGTGGTGATGGCTGGCGCCGTGTCGCCATCACATACGCCAAGACGCCTGGAAGAGCTTCGCGCCAGCATAGGTGTGCTCTTCATAAAAAAACGCCCCAGGCCAGCAAGGCCCAGGGCGGTGAAGATGTCAAAAACCCGGTATCCGATTAACCGCAATGCTGCTCCGCTTAAGTGAACAGCATTGCCAAGTTATTTGGGGCCTTTCTCAGTTGGTAAATATCATCTATAACGAGAAAAATAGAGTCATGCTAGTAATTAGTCCCAGCTCAACGCCCCACCAGTCTGATACTCGATCACACGAGTCTCAAAGAAATTCTTCTCTTTCTTCAAGTCCATGATCTCGCTCATCCACGGGAACGGGTTAGTCGTCCCTGGGTACTCTTCCTTCAACCCAATCTGCGACAGACGACGGTTCGCGATGAACTTGAGGTAGTCCTCCATCATCGCCGCATTCATGCCCAATACGCCGCGTGGCATGGTGTCGCGAGCGTATTCAATCTCCAGCTGAGTCCCTTGCAGGATCATCTGGGTCGCTTCTTCCTTCATCTCGGCATCCCACAAGTGTGGGTTTTCGATTTTGATCTGGTTGATCACATCGATACCGAAGTTCAGGTGCATCGACTCATCCCGCAGGATGTATTGGAATTGCTCGGCCACGCCGGTCATTTTGTTGCGACGGCCCATGGACAGGATCTGGGTGAAGCCGCAGTAGAAGAAGATGCCTTCCAGTACGCAGTAATACGCTACCAGGTTACGCAGCAGCTCTTTGTCGGTCTCAACGGTACCGGTTTCGAACTTCGGATCGGAGATCGAACGGGTGTACTTCAAGCCCCAAGCCGCTTTCTTCGCAACCGATGGAATCTCGTGGTACATGTTGAAGATCTCGCCTTCATCCATGGCCAGCGATTCGATGCAGTACTGGTAGGCGTGGGTGTGGATCGCTTCTTCGAAGGCCTGGCGCAGGATGTACTGGCGGCACTCCGGGTTGGTGATCAAGCGGTATACGGCCAGTACCAGGTTGTTGGCAACCAGGGAGTCGGCGGTGGAGAAGAAGCCGAGGTTGCGCATTACGATGCGGCGCTCGTCGTCGGTCAGGCCTTCTGGGGTTTTCCACAGCGCGATGTCGGCGGTCATGTTGACCTCTTGCGGCATCCAGTGGTTGGCGCAGCCGTCGAGGTATTTCTGCCAGGCCCAGTCGTACTTGAAAGGCACGAGTTGGTTGAGGTCGGCGCGGCAGTTGATCATGCGCTTTTCGTCAACGGCGACGCGGGCAGCGGAGCCTTCCAGCTCGGCGAGGCCTTCGGCGACGTCGAGTTTGTCGAGGGCGGCCTTGGCGCGCACGATGGCGGCGGAGTCATTGGCGGTGACGGCGCGGGCTTCGATGGCGGCGGCAGCGCCGGCGCCGTCGAGGCGGTCCATGTTGGCTTCGGTGGCGTGGCCGGCGTTGGCGCCTTTGGCAACTACTTCGCCGTCTTCTTCTTTGTCGAATTCGTCCCAGCTCAGCATGACGTGTCGTCTCCTGCGTGAGGGCTCTAAGGTGCCCGTGTGAAACCGGATGGTGGGGTGTTCACACGGCCCAAAGGCCGCGGTGGATCTTAAGGAATCGTTTGTTGCAGCTAACGCACGCATTAAACGGAATCAGGGTTACGGGTGTTCTGCTTGAGGCTTGAGGGGCGGAGCGATGCTTGCTGGCTCCAGCGGGGGCCTCAGGTCTGGCTCTTCATCCCAGTGTAAAGGGATATTGCAGGCCCGATTTACCCGCGCATTATAGGGAAAAAATCGACTTTGTGTTGCGGCGGATGGTCTCGGTGAGCGGCCAAAATGGTGGTGTTTGCAGCCAAGGTCCGGGTTTACAAGGCTTTGCCTGGCTTGGATTTTTTTGACGGGCGGTAGGCGTTTGTTTCCATGGGCTGGATGGTGTTCACTCCAGCCCCAGCCCTTTGCGGCCGAGGGCGTTCAATTGCGGTGTCATAAAGCGGTCTTTCCAGTCCTTCTCGTAGTCCTCCCGGGCGAAGTCGTCCGGCGAGACGCCTTGCTCGAACGCCCTGAGCACATCCTTGGCGTACCGCAGGTTTTTCGGGCACAAGGGGGCGGCGGGCACATACATCACGTTCCCCCAACCCTGTTGGTTTTCCACGGGGGCGACGCTGTGGATCACGTCGCAGTGCCACCACACCGAATCGCCAGCCTGCATATCCGGAATCGGGGTCATGCCCTGGACCAGCAGCGGGTGCCATTTCTCTGAAACTGGCAGCACCTTGCCCGGCGCAACGCCGCACAACTCATCTTCGGGGACATCGTCCAGCAGCGGGCGCAGCAGCATGTAGGCCATGGCTTTGGGGATCGGCAAGGTATGCAGCACGCCCTGGTCGGCCTGCATGTCGCACAGTGCGGTCCAGCCCTGAAAGGTGCGGAAGGCCGAGCATTTCACCGTGTCTTTGTAGGCGTATTCATCGACTTCGGTGCGATGGGCGGCGTCCCAGGGGTCGTAGGACTTGAAGTCGTTGCGGTAGATCTTGTCGAACACCTTGAGGTAGGCCGGGTGCAGCCAGCGTTCCAGGGCGCCCGAGTCGGTGTGCGGGCCAAGCCCTTTGGAGGTGGTGCCGGGTGGGCGGCGGCGGACGCGGTCGGGGTACAGCGCATTGACGTCCGGGTCGAACCATTGTTGGCCTTGGGAATTGATGGTCCACAGGCGGTTCAGGAACGATTGTGCGGCGCCCATGCGTTCGTGTTGGCGCAGTTGCATCTGGGCTTGCGACCAATAGATCGGGAATATCTCCGGGCGCGAGGCTTCGAGGTTGCCGAAGAAATTGTCGGCCGGGCCGCGATACACCTCGTCGAAATGGTTGTGGTCGAGGTAGTCCAGCAGGCTCTTGTCCCACCCCAGCACCTGTTCCCTGGGGAAGTGGTTGCGGATCACCAGGCAGCCCCTGCGCTTGATGAGTGCCCGTTGTGCTTCGGTGACCTGGCCGTTGGCGATGGTTTCAAAGTCAAGCTCGGGCCAGGCGGACTGCTGGGACTTGATCAAGGCGATTTCAGCCCCGATGAACTCGCTGACCTCGGCAAACAGCCCAGGCACATCGCCGATCTGCGCGCGCAGGGCCTTTTTCATCGCGACGATGCTGCGCTTGTAGTCGTCCGGCAGCTCGGCGCATTCGAATGCCTGGTAGTTGCTCATGAGGTGACCTGTCTTGTTGTTGTGCGTACAAGTATGGGATCACCCCGGCCCGCCTGGGCGGCAGCCTGATTTGGCGCGTTGAGCAATACGATTGTGGCGTTTGTTGTAAGGCGTATAGAAGAATCGGCTTATTGAAAGTGATGCCCGTGCTCAAGCCGAAACTGTGACGGCGTCATGCCCTTGTGCGCCTTGAACTGCCGATTGAACAACGCCTGGGAGGCATAGCCGACCTGTTCGGAAATCGCGCTGACCGCCAGGTTACCCTGCATCAATAAAGCACAGGCGTGTCCGATGCGTAGCCGGACGATGTAGTCCAGCGCCGTGCAGCGTGTGTGTTTGCGGAACATGCGATGGAAGGCTGAAACGCTGACGCAGGCCATTTGCGCCAGCTCGGGAATGCCTACAGGTTGCGCATAATGGCCGTGCAGGTAGTCCAGAACGCGGCGGATGCGAGCGTCTTCAACGATGTGAGGGGCCGCGTTTTCCGTCGCGATGCGCTGTGCGGCGATATCCCGGGACAATGTGTTGAGCACGGTGAGCAACGAGATCAAGCGCTGGGAAGCGTCTTGCTCGACCATGGCTTCGATCACCGGGCGCAGCGCCCGGGACGTAGCATCACTGAAACTCAACGCCTGTCGCGCAGCAGCCAATAGCGCTCGCGTCGACCCCATCTCCGGAAACAGCTTCACCAGCGAGTCCGCCCAGGCCTCGGAAAACCAGATGACCAGGGCAATGTGCGGTTTGGCGGGGTCGATCAGCTCGGCGGAAGACCAGCTATGGGGTACGTTCGGGCCCACCAGCACCAGGTCGCCATCATCGTAGAGCGCCACATCGTTGCTGATATAGCGGTGCCCGCGGCTGTTGAGGGTCAGGGTCAGTTCGTATTCGGGATGGTGATGCCATTCAAATGGAATCGCCTCCGGAAGACGCCTGTTCAGCAGGGTCCAGGAGGTGTTCGCTTCGGTGGGGATTTTTTCGAAACTGGCTCGCATGAATGCATCCTGCCTTGCAGGTGAGGTGGCGGCGCCACAATCGTAGCATTCGATTCAAGAGGGGAGGGCTCTTTGCCGCAAGAACGATTTCTTGCGGCGAATAAGATCTGGGTTAATGGCAACTAACGAAGTTATTACCCGTTAGAACAACCATTACCCATGACTTGATAGTTCAGGATATGACGCTGACCTTGTGAATCTTCATATTCCATTTTTACCGGTACAACTTTGCATACATCCGGGATGTTACTCATGGACAGTACTTTGGCAACGTCCAAGTGAGTGCTGTAGTTGTAATCTTCAACGATCGGAGTGCTCTGGCTGGCTACGTCAGTCGGGGCTTCGTCGGCCAGGGCGGCGGTGGCGCACAAGCTGCTAAGGGCCATAACTAATAACGCTTTCATTTGACTATTTACCTTTTGGTGGTCGAAAGGGGTCACGGGGCCCTTGTGAGGCCACGTGTGTAACTTGATTGGGAAGTTCGGATTAACGTTGCCTTCGTGGGGGCTGTTACGTTGTTAATCACAGTGCCTTGATGGCGAGGTTGATTTTAGGCGTGTAGGTTTAATTCATATACCCGTGCTTTTGATAAACACTATTGATGGTTTTTGTAACAATCCCGAAATGAAGGTTTTTTCAGAAACCTGCAAAGCGCCACAGGCCGCGGGCCAGAGCGCCGCCGGGGGATAGTTGGGCAATTTGTAGGGGCTTGTTACTACCATCGTCGAATGGTTCTATAGGCCCGGCCCGGCTACAACAGGGCCATACAACAACAACTATGTCACCGAGGTAAGAAAGATGAGTGCGGCTTCTCTGTACCCCGTTCGCCCCGAAGTAGCAGCCAATACGCTGACCGATGAGGCGACCTACAAGGCCATGTACCAGCAGTCGGTGGTCAACCCCGACGGTTTCTGGCGCGAGCAAGCCAAGCGCCTTGACTGGATCAAGCCTTTCACCACGGTGAAGCAGACCTCCTTCGACGATCACCATGTCGACATCAAGTGGTTTGCCGACGGCACCCTCAACGTTTCCTACAACTGCCTGGACCGTCACCTCGCCGAGCGTGGCGACCAGCCGGCAATCATCTGGGAAGGCGACGACCCTGCCGAAAGCCGCACCATCACCTACCGTGAGCTGCATGAAGAAGTCTGCAAGTTCGCCAACGCCCTGCGCGGCCAGGATGTGCACCGCGGCGACGTGGTGACTATCTATATGCCGATGATTCCCGAAGCCGCGGTCGCCATGCTGGCCTGTGCCCGGATCGGTGCGATTCACTCGGTGGTGTTTGGCGGGTTCTCGCCAGAGGCCCTGGCCGGTCGGATCATCGACTGCAAATCCAAGGTGGTGATCACCGCCGACGAAGGCATTCGTGCCGGCAAGAAAATTCCCCTGAAGGCCAACGTCGACGACGCCCTGACCAACCCGGAAACCAGCAGCATCCAGAAAGTCATCGTGTGCAAGCGCACCGGCGGCAACATCAAGTGGAACCAGCATCGCGACATCTGGTACGAAGACCTGATGAAAGTGGCGGGCACCGTGTGCGCGCCGAAAGAGATGGGCGCCGAAGAAGCGCTGTTCATCCTTTACACCTCCGGTTCTACCGGCAAGCCGAAGGGCGTGCAGCACACCACCGGCGGCTACCTGTTGTATGCAGCCCTGACCCACGAGCGCGTGTTCGACTACCGCCCGGGCGAAATCTACTGGTGCACCGCCGACGTCGGCTGGGTCACCGGCCATACCTATATTGTCTATGGCCCACTGGCCAACGGCGCAACCACGCTGATGTTCGAAGGCGTGCCGAACTATCCGGACATCACCCGGGTGGCGAAGATCGTCGACAAGCACCAGGTCAATATCCTCTACACCGCACCGACCGCAATCCGCGCCATGATGGCTTCCGGCACCGCTGCCTGCGAAGGCGCCGATGGCAGCAGCTTGCGTCTGTTGGGTTCGGTGGGTGAGCCGATTAACCCGGAAGCGTGGGACTGGTACTACAAGAACGTCGGCCAATCCCGTTGCCCGATTGTGGACACCTGGTGGCAGACCGAGACCGGCGGCAACATGATGAGCCCGCTGCCGGGCGCCCATGCGCTCAAGCCGGGTTCGGCGGCACGCCCGTTCTTCGGCGTGGTACCGGCGCTGGTGGATAACCTGGGCAACCTGATTGAAGGTGTGGCCGAGGGTAACCTGGTGATTCTGGATTCGTGGCCGGGCCAGGCACGTACCCTGTATGGCGACCATGACCGGTTCGTGGACACCTACTTCAAGACCTTCCGTGGCATGTACTTCACCGGTGACGGTGCGCGTCGTGACGAGGATGGTTACTACTGGATCACCGGTCGGGTGGACGACGTGTTGAACGTGTCCGGCCACCGCATGGGCACCGCCGAGATTGAAAGCGCCATGGTTGCCCACCCTAAAGTCGCGGAAGCGGCAGTGGTGGGTGTGCCCCACGACATCAAGGGCCAGGGCATCTACGTGTATGTCACGCTGAAAAACGGCGAAGAGCCGAATGAAGCGCTGCGCCTGGAGCTGAAAAACTGGGTGCGCAAAGAGATCGGGCCGATTGCTTCGCCGGATGTGATCCAGTGGGCCCCGGGCTTGCCGAAGACCCGTTCGGGGAAAATCATGCGCCGGATCCTGCGCAAGATTGCCACCGCTGAATACGACGGGTTGGGGGATATCTCCACCCTGGCGGACCCGGGTGTGGTGGCGCAGTTGATTGAGACGCACAAGATCATGAACGTCGCGTAAGGCGGGTTTGTGGGACGAAGCCCCATTCGGCGTAGGCCGGGTGGGGCTTTTTTGTGCGATCGGACAGGCGACCTATAACCCCTGTGGGAGCGGGCTTGCTCGCGAAGGCGGCGTGTCAGCCAGCACATCACCCACTGATACACCGCCTTCGCGAGCAAGCCCGCTCCCACATTTTGATTGCATTCCAAGGCTGGCCATTCGTTGGGGCAACTTACACAAGGCCAATAAATATCGGTTTTGCTCGTAGGAAGTTTCTGAATGTTACCGAGCCCGACAAATGTGTAACCCAATGCCCAAACATGAGGCAAAGTGCTACGTCGTTGCCCCGAAAACCCGCGTCTTAGACGCCCTGAAAAATTAGATCAAACGCTACACTTGCCGTGCTAGAAGGGTTTGCGAATAATAGGCCCGCAACTTGCAGCGTTAACAGGTTTAATATCTTTTGCCTCTGCATAAAATCCAGAGGCTGTCAATGTGCTGGAACCGCTTTCTCGGTGCTTCTGTAAATTGTTGTCGCATTGAGGAAATATCGGCTTCCGGCCTGTCGTTAGAATGCCGATCACTCGCTCGTCGTCGCCGATGTGGAACTGGCGCAGGACGCAGCACCGCTACTCGGTTTCACTCATTCGCATCGTGGGCCCTGGCTCATACTGCTGTTTTGCCCTATACCGATGGAGTTCCAAGATGAAGAAACTCGTGCTGTTGGGCGCCCTGGCGCTGTCCGTGCTGTCCATGCAGGCTTTCGCCGAAGGCAAGCCACTGAAGATTGGTATTGAAGCGGCTTACCCTCCGTTTGCCTCCAAGGCACCGGACGGCAGCATCGTCGGTTTTGACTACGACATCGGCAACGCCCTGTGCGAACAGATGCAGGTCAAGTGCACGTGGGTTGAGCAGGAATTCGACGGCCTGATCCCGGCGCTGAAAGTGCGCAAGATCGACGCCATCCTGTCTTCGATGTCCATCACTGAAGACCGCAAGAAGTCCGTGGACTTCACCAACCGCTACTACCTGACCCCAGCTCGCCTGGTGTTGAAGGAAGGCACTGCCGTCAGCGACAGCCTGGATGAACTGAAAGGCAAGAAAATCGGCGTGCAGCGCGGTTCGATCCACGACCGTTTTGCCAAGGAAGTGCTGGCTCCCAAAGGCGCCACCATTGTTCCTTACAGCTCGCAGAACGAAATCTACCTGGACGTAGAAGCCGGTCGCCTTGATGGCACCGTGGCCGACGCCACCCTGTTGCAGGAAGGCTTCCTCGACACGCCAGCCGGTAAAGGCTACGCGTTCACCGGCCCGGCCTTCACCGACGCCAAGTACTTCGGCGACGGCATCGGCATCGCGGTACGTAAAGGCGACAAGGAAAACCTGGACCGCATCAACGCTGCAATCGCCGCGATCCGTGCCAACGGCAAGTACAAGGCAATCCAGGACAAGTACTTCAACTTCGACATTTACGGCCCAGAAGCCAAGTAAACCGTCGCAGCTGTCTGTCCAGAATGGCGCAAGCAACAGGGTCTCTGAAGTTTGCGCCATTTTTTCATCCCCCTTTTCGAGGACCTGAATCATGTTGAAAGGCTACGGGGCTGTCATCCTCGATGGCGCATGGTTGACGCTTCAGCTCGCCTTGTCGTCCATGGCCTTGGCCATTGTTCTGGGTCTGATCGGGGTCGCGTTGCGCCTCTCGCCGGTGCGCTGGTTGGCCTGGCTGGGCGATCTGTACTCCACGGTGATCCGCGGGATCCCCGACCTGGTGCTGATCCTGCTGATTTTCTACGGCGGTCAGGACCTGCTTAACCGCGTCGCGCCTCTGCTGGGCTACGACGACTATATTGACTTGAACCCCTTGGCCGCCGGTATCGGCACCCTGGGTTTCATCTTTGGCGCCTACCTTTCGGAAACCTTCCGTGGCGCCTTCATGGCCATTCCCAAGGGCCAGGCCGAAGCCGGCCTGGCTTATGGCATGAGCCCGTTCCAGGTGTTTTTCCGGGTGATGGTGCCGCAGATGATTCGGCTGGCGATCCCCGGGTTTACCAACAACTGGCTGGTACTGACCAAGGCCACCGCACTGATTTCGGTGGTGGGCCTGCAAGACATGATGTTCAAGGCCAAGCAGGCGGCAGACGCCACCCGCGAACCTTTTACCTTCTTCCTCGCAGTGGCGGCGATGTACCTGGTGATCACCAGCGTGTCGTTGCTGGCCCTGCGTCATCTTGAGAAGCGCTACTCGGTAGGCGTAAAGGCGGCTGATCTATGATCTTCGACTACAACGTCATCTGGGAGGCCATGCCGCTGTACCTCGGCGGCTTGCTGACCACCCTGAAACTGCTGGCCATTTCGCTGTTCTTCGGTTTGCTCGCGGCCTTGCCCCTGGGCCTGATGCGCGTGTCCAAGCAGCCGATTGTCAACGGCGTTGCCTGGCTCTACACCTACGTGATTCGCGGCACGCCGATGCTGGTGCAGCTGTTTTTGATCTACTACGGCCTGGCCCAGTTCGAAGCGGTGCGTGAAAGCTTCCTGTGGCCGCTGCTGTCCAGCGCGACCTTCTGTGCGTGCCTGGCGTTTGCCGTAAACACCAGCGCCTACACCGCCGAAATCATCGCCGGCAGCCTCAAGGCCACGCCCCATGGCGAGATCGAAGCGGCCAAGGCCATGGGCATGTCGCGCTACAAGCTGTATCGCCGGATCCTGCTGCCATCGGCCCTGCGCCGGGCGCTGCCGCAATACAGCAACGAAGTGATCATGATGCTCCAGACCACGAGCCTGGCTTCCATCGTCACCCTGATCGACATCACCGGTGCCGCGCGCACGGTGAACGCCCAGTACTACTTGCCGTTCGAAGCCTATATCACTGCGGGTGCGTTCTACCTGTGCCTGACCTTCATCCTGGTGCGCCTGTTCAAGTTGGCCGAAGGCCGCTGGCTGAGCTACCTGGCTCCACGGAAGCATTGATATGGAACGTATCGATCACCTGTTGCCCTGGGGGCACCTGGGCTGCGAACGCCAGCTGACGGTGTTTCGTTTCGGCAGCGGCGAGCGCAAGGCTTATATCCAGGCCAGCTTGCACGCCGATGAATTGCCCGGCATGCGGGCCGCCTGGGAGCTGAAAAAGCGCCTGGCCGAACTGGAACAGCAAGGCGCCCTCAATGGCGTGATCGAGCTGGTTCCCGTTGCCAATCCGATGGGCCTGGGGCAACTGCTGCAAGGCAGTCACCAGGGCCGTTTCGAGATCGGCAGCGGCAAGAATTTCAACCGTGACTTCGTTGAGTTGAGCGGGCCGGTTACCGAGTTGCTCAAAGACAAACTGGGCGATGATCCCCATGCCAACGTGCGCATGATTCGCCAGGCCATGACCGATGCGCTCAACGCCTTGCCGGCGCCGAGCAGCCAGTTGCAAGGCATGCAGCGGGTCTTGCTGAGCCATGCCTGCACCGCCGACGTCGTCCTCGATCTGCATTGCGATGCCGAGGCCGCGCTGCACATGTACGCGCTGCCGCAACACTGGCCGCAGTGGCGTTCGCTGTCGGCGCACCTGAATGTGAAGGTCGGCCTGCTGGCGGAAGATTCCGGCGGCAGCTCGTTTGACGAAGCCTGTTCGCTGCCGTGGTTGCGTCTGTCCCGGGCATTCCCCGAGGCGCAGATTCCCCTGGCGTGCCTGGCGACGACATTGGAGTTGGGCGGCCAGGCTGATACTGGCCGTGATGAGGCGATTTTCCACGCCGAAGGCATTCTGGCGTTCCTTGCCGAGCAAGGCCTGATCCGTGGTGAATGGCCCGCGCCGCAATACGAAGCCTGCGAAGGCCTGCCCTTCGAAGGCACCGAGTTGCTGTTCGCGCCCCACGCCGGTGTGATCAGCTACCTGCGTAAAGCCGGGGATGTGGTGGAAGCCGGCGACCCGATATTTGAAGTGATCGATCCCTTGTCCGACCGCGTGAGCATCGTTTGCGCGGGCACGTCTGGGGTGTTGTTTGCCGTTGAACGGCTACGTTATGCCCAAGCGGGTTTCTGGCTGGCCAAGGTGGCGGGGCGCGAAGCGCTGCGGCACGGGCGCTTGCTCAACGACTGACCAACTGTTTTTGTGAGAACCGACCGCATGTACAAACTTGAAGTCCAAGACCTGCATAAACGCTATGGCAGTCATGAAGTGCTCAAAGGTGTGTCCCTGGCCGCCGCGGCCGGTGATGTGATCAGCATCATCGGGTCCAGTGGCTCGGGCAAAAGTACCTTTTTGCGCTGCATCAACCTGCTGGAGCAACCCCACGCCGGCAAGATTCTGCTCAATAACGAAGAGCTGAAACTGGTGGCCAACAAGGACGGCGCCATGAAGGCCGCGGACCCGAAGCAGCTGCAACGCATGCGTTCGCGACTGTCGATGGTGTTCCAGCACTTCAACCTGTGGTCCCACATGACCGCGCTGGAAAACGTCATGGAAGCACCGGTGCACGTCTTGGGCATGTCGAAAAAAGACGCCCGGGAAAAGGCCGAGCACTACCTGGCTAAAGTCGGTGTGGGCCATCGTAAGGATGCGTTCCCTGGCCACATGTCCGGCGGTGAACAGCAGCGCGTGGCAATTGCCCGGGCCCTGGCGATGGAGCCTGAGGTGATGCTGTTCGACGAACCCACCTCGGCTCTGGACCCGGAGCTGGTGGGCGAAGTGCTCAAGGTAATGCAGGACCTGGCCCAGGAAGGCCGGACCATGGTGGTGGTGACCCACGAAATGGGCTTTGCCCGTGAAGTCTCCAACCAGTTGGTGTTCCTGCACAAAGGCATCGTTGAAGAACGTGGCAACCCGCGCGAAGTGCTGGTTAACCCACAGTCGGAGCGTTTGCAGCAGTTTCTTTCCGGCAGCTTGAAGTAACTGATACCGCTGCACCCTGTAGGAGCGAGCTTGCTCGCGAAAAACTCGAGAGCGCCGCTGGGTGTCAGGTTACCAGCGTTATCGTTAACGAGCTTCGCGAGCAAGCTTGCTCCTACAGCAAAGCGGATCTACATCGTTTTTGAGACTTGTGTTCACTTCCGGGCTAGCATTGCCCATGCCTTTTTATTTGTTTTTCGCTTCGGATAGCACTCCATGACTGCCCATCGAATAGGTTTCCTGATTTGGCCCAGCACTAAAGCACTGACGCTTGCGCTGGCTGAGGAGGCCTTGCGCGTTGCTCAGCGGGTGCATCCGGACGTGGTGTACGAACTCTCGTTCCTGCAGGCCGAACCGCCGGTGGAGGGGGCCTGGCAACTGCCGGGTGAACCCTGGGCCGGCAAGCTGGAAGGCTTTCAAAAGTTGTTCCTGCTGGCGGATGAACCACCGACCGTCATCGCTTCCCAGCTCAGCACCGCCCTCAAGCAACTGGTGCGCGCCGGGTGTGTGATCGGCGGGTTGTCGGCCGGTGTGTATCCGCTGGCTCAACTCGGTTTGCTCGACGGTTATCGCGCCGCCGTGCACTGGCGCTGGCAGGACGATTTTGCCGAGCGTTTCCCCAAGGTCATCGCCACCAGCCATCTGTTCGACTGGGACCGTGACCGCCTGACCGCCTGCGGCGGCATGTCGGTACTCGACCTGCTGCTGGCGGTGCTGGCCCGTGACCACGGTGCCGAACTGGCCGGTGCCGTCTCGGAAGAACTGGTGGTGGAGCGCATCCGCGAAGGCGGCGAGCGTCAGCGCATCCCGCTGCAAAACCGCCTGGGCTCCAGCCATCCAAAGCTGACCCAGGCGGTGTTGCTGATGGAAGCCAACATCGAAGAGCCGCTGACCACCGACGAAATCGCCCAGCATGTGTGCGTGTCCCGACGACAGCTCGAGCGGATCTTCAAGCAATACCTCAATCGCGTCCCCAGCCAGTACTACCTGGAACTGCGCCTGAACAAGGCCCGCCAGATGCTCATGCAAACCAGCAAGTCGATCATCCAGATCGGCCTGTCCTGCGGCTTCTCCTCGGGCCCGCACTTCTCCAGCGCCTACCGCAACTTCTTCGGCGCCACCCCGCGTGAAGATCGCAACCAGCGGCGCAGCAGCAGCCCGTTCGAGTTGTCGTCGGTGCCGTCCGAGCGCGGCTAGGTGTCATTCCTCGAGTGAAACGTCCATGCGGTGGCGCCGTGCGTAACGGCTCAGGGTGGCGAGGCTCGCCCTGGACAGTGGGTTGCCCCCCCACAGGATCGCGTTGAAGTTATCGATGGGTACTTCGAGGATGCTGTTATCGATATGCCGGATCGCGTTGTCCCTGAGGTCGGCGGCCACAATTTTCCTCAGTGAAAACAGTCCCTGCGGCACTCGGCTGATGCCGGTCGATTGCAAATCCAGGACCGCCAGTTGTTGCATGTTTTCCAGGCTCGGAGTGAAGCCCAGCAGATTGTCGCTCAAGTCCAGATAGGTCAGTTGATGCAGGTCTGCTAATGCGTTGGCGGTCTCAATGCTCAGTTGGATATCGCAACGAGGCAGGATCAGTTCGTTCAGCCGAGGCAGCCGGAAGGCTTGTGCAGGGATGTTCTGCAAACGATAGCCATGGATGGAAAGGCTTCTGAGCTTGGGGAAACGGTCCAGAAAGTTGCCGAGGCCGGTGGTGGCCTGTTCCCCGTGCAGCGACAGCAGTGTCACATGGTCGAAGTTGGCGGTGACCGTGGGAAGGTCACCTATAAGCGTCGCACCGTAGTTCAGTTCGTGGGTGATGGTGAGGCCGTCGTCGGCGTCGTCCGTTGCAGTTTCGCGGCGCCAGCACGCTTCCATCAGCTCCTTGAACGCTTGGCGTTTGACTTGCTCATGGGCGCGCACCATGGGAATCAGTTCCATGTTCAGCGTCGGGTGGTGGGTGGGGACGTTGATTTGCCACTCTTGCAGATCCGCTTTCAGTTTTTCGTACTCGCTGCCCAAGCGCACCAGTGCCACTCGACCGGCTTCCAGATTGCCGGGCATGCCGAAGATATACAGATTGCATTCATGAGTGCTGAACGTGGGGTACAGCGCTTTAAGACGGTCGATATCGGCCCGGGGTGCGGTAGTTTCCCAGCGTTCCCCGGTGCGCTGGAAATGGCCTTTGATACGGTCAATGAGTGGGTCGGGGAAGGGGTTGCTTTCCAGGTCTATTCCGTCACTGATCGTATCCGGCAGTTCAAACAGCGCGTCGGGCAGCTCCGTGATGCGGTTGTTATTGAGGATCGCGCTCTCAAGCTCGGGGCGTGTGAGCAGGCCGGCCGGGACCTGGCCAATTTGGGTGGAGGACAGGTCCAGGTACCTGAGGTTGGGCATCGCTTCGACACTGGGTGTTCTGCCCAGCGGGTTGTTGAACATGTCGAGGGATTCCAGGCGCGACATCGATGACAACCTGGCCAGGCTCTGCTCAGTCAATTGGATGTCGCAGCTGTCGAGCACCAACTCGGTGAGATTGGGCATGGTTTCCAGGCCTTCGGGAAAAGCGCCCAGTGGCATGCTGCGCAATTCCAGGGTGTGCAGATTGCGAAAGCGTTGAATAAACCTTAGGGCTCCCGAGGTATTTTCAGTGCCCATCAGGCCGAGTGTCGAGACGTGGTCGAAATTGGCCGTCAGGGTGGGTAGTTCGCCCAAGATCGGTTCCTCGTACACCAGGCTATAGCTGAGATGTTCGTCATTGTTGTTCAGGGTCGATTCGGTTTCCCGGCGCCAGCAGCGCCTGATTTGATCGGCGAGTTGTATGCGTTTTTCTCCTTCGTAGGCGTATTCGGCAGCGCCGAGGCGGGCTTGAGTTACGGGGTCAGTCGTGGGGATTTCGGCGCGCCAAATCTCCAGGTCCTGGAACAATCGAGCATATTCGAGTTGCAATAGCTGCAACTGGGGCAACGCGCCGCCGGGGAGGCCATTCAGGCGTTGGATCAGTGCGCGATTTTGCGCAGGGGTGTGGCCAGGGTACAGCGCTTCTGCGCGCTGGATGAGCGACAACGGTGCGCCTGGTGTCGGCATGGGGCCGGGCGGGAGGGCATAGCCGTCCATGCCTCCGGGCAATCTCGGGGTTTTACCGGCAGCGGGTGGCCGCACGGGCTGGCGTTCGAGAATGGGGCGCAGCCGGTTGCGGGGCAATGGCGTTGCGGCAATCGCCTGACGCAGTTGCGGTCCTTGGCGAATATGAAGGTTCAATACAGTGCGCTCGCTGTCGGGCAGCGCCTGTAGCACCGCATTGTAAAAGTCGGTCTTGCCTTGCAGATGCAGGCCCTCGTCGTCATAGACCTGGTATGCACCTTCCTCGTGTACCAGCACTTTGCGTTCTGCTGCGGCTGCCTGGCCGATGCTGTCGCGCAAGGTGCCCTCAAGCGTATGTTCACGTACTTCCAGGCGTACGGTGCCGGACCAGCCAGGCAGTTCCGGCAACGAGTGCAGGGCCAGGATGTGGGTGTCCAGGTTGGCGGGGGCTTTCAGGTACAAACCTTCATAAGCGCGGTTCAAGCGGGTTTCCTGGCGTGCCCAATTGGCCAGCTGGTCCAGGCGCTTGGGGACTTTTCCGCTGCCCAGTTCTGCCCGCTCCAGGTCGCTGGCTTGCTCCAGTACTACGTCGGCAGCCGAGGCTGGAAGCCCGGGTCGACTGTCCATCAGTTGTTGCGCTGCCCCGTGCACGGGTTGGTTCGCGCTTTTGTAGCGGGACTCGAACAGCTTGGATTTTTGCCTCTCGGCGGCCTGCGCGATTTTGTTCCTCAGCGCGCGTGTACGCACATCAATCCCGCGGGCCGGCAGGCCGAATTCTTCACTCAGCAGGGTTTTGATTTCGGACTCATCGAGTCCCAAAAGAACGGTTTTAAGCAGGTCGCCGCTGTTGAGTTGCACCTGGTTGATCCGCACCCGCGCAACGCCGTCGCGGGATGCGTACTGCCAAAGCGTCTGGCCGGTGCCATCCACTACCTGCAGGGCCTTGGTCTCAGGCCAGGTGCCGTTGTCACAGAGTAGTTGCAACTGAGTCAGGGGCGAGGCCTGGCGATAAACCGCAGGATCATCGCTGCTCATTTGCTCGATAAAGGTCGAAATGTCTTGCTCGATCTTGAAGCGCTTGAGGGTGTCCTCCAGCAGCAAGGGCATCGGTTCACGCTGGACATGCATCTGGCGAAGCACGTTTTCGGGGGTGTTGCTCACGCTGCGAATCTGCTCCAGCTCCTGGGCGCTGAAGGTTTTCGCACGATGCCCCAACCGGCGCAGCAGGGTGGCCCTGTCCCAATACAGCGGTTGATCCAGCTCGGTTTGCCAGGCACCCGTGCCGTTGTGCCAGGTTTTGGGTTGATAGGCGTCGGGACGTTCCGGGTGCGCAAGCAAGAAGCCATCACGGTCGGGTGTTTTATTCAGCACGTAGGGGGTGTCGTCCAGGCTGATCACCGCCTGGTCCAGGTGTTGATGGATGCCTTGTGCGTTGGGGGTAGAACCTTCTGGTAAGGCGACTTTACGTGCATAGGGAGCGAGGTCAGGTTTCCAGTACAGGGTGTTGCCGTTGGGGACCTTGACCGGTTTGAAGCTATCGATAAAGGCGACCGTGCGTTGCGGCAGCAGTGCGCGAAACTCGCCCGCAGCAATCGCCCCGCCAGCGCCGAAGGTGCCCAACTGCACCAAGGCTTCGACCGTGCCCATCAGGTGCTCGAAAGCTTCGGTGGTTTGGCCCTCGGCCCAGTCGACGATGCCTTCGAAGGTTTCATCCAGCAGTTGATAGGCCATGTAGGCCAGCATGATTTCGCCCAGCACCGGCACGAACGGGGCAATCACCAGCGCGGCGATGTCGAGCAGCGACGTGGCAATTTGCTGGAATGAATCCCACAGGGCCCAGCGTGCTTTCTGGTCGACCTTGGCGGTGGAAACGGCGATGACTTGGGCGTCGTTGAGGATCTTGTTGAGCTTTTGCTGGTAGCGGTGGGTCAGCCAATCGCCGGGGATCGCCGGCGCGCCCAGTTGCAGGTTGGGGCGTTCCCTTGGGGTTTCGCGCCAGGTGGGTTGCGGGTCGGTGGGGTTGTGTGGGTGCCAGGTGATCTGCCCCAGGCGGTTGTTGAGGTTGGAGAAGAAAAAGCCACGGTCCTGGTGGGCGACGAACCGGCTGAAGAAGTGTTGATAGTTACTGTCGCGCAGTTGCCGGGTCAGTTCAGCGGTGAAAGCGGCGGTCGAGGTGTATTGCTTGATGGGGTGTTCCGGGTCGTCCGGGACATAGGCCACTACGGGTACTGCGCCGTGCTCGCGCTCCAGGTCCGGGGCGAACAGCACGATCCCGGTCAGCCGGGCCGACATCATGTGCAGGTCATGGCAACGCACGGGCTTGCCCGAGATACGTGCTGGTCGACCATCCAGTAAACCTTGCAGCGCCTGGTACATGTCGTCCTCCAGGTCGCCGTTCATGTTTGCCAGTTGCAGCGCGACCTCCAGCGCCGCACGCTCGCTGGCCTTGACCTCGTGTTGCAGAACCGTTGCCACCAGGCGATTGGTAATGCCCAGGTTCTCTTCCAGATAGGTTTTGTACTGCGCACCGATATCCAGGGTTCTGCACAGTTGAGTGAACGCCGGGATCGACAGCTCGCGCTTGATCTCGGGCAAGGGCTGGAAATGGCCACGTGCATCGGGTTGGGTGGTGAATTCGCTGGCTGCTTCGAATGCATCAGGCTGGGTCTCGTCGGCCTCGAAGTTGTGCAGCGCGGCGTCCAGCAACGAGACAGTCCAGGTGCGCGCCGCGCCGCTCTTTACGGTAAACCAGGGAATGGTCGCTGGGATGTACAGGCGCAAAAACGTGGTGCGCACGTCCAGTGTCAGTCCGAACCGGGTTTTCAATGCATCGGCCAGCAAAGGGGCGGCGAAGGCCTGGGCGTCTTGCAGCTGCTCGAGGCGCTGGTCTACCCGGTTTTGTGCGGTCCAGTGGCTGGCGTTGCGCAGGCGCAATTGGCGGTGCTGCTCGCGGGTCGCGGTTTTGTGCCACGCCAATGCGCGAGGCGAGGTGCGTTTGAGCTGGGTGCGTCGCTCGGCTGAAGCGCCGGTCAGCCAGTCGGGTACGGCTTTGGCCAGCGGTTGATAATGACTGTCGGGGTGTTGTGCGAGGTGTTGCTCGTCGATTTCAGGCATGGCGCTGTTCCTGTGCGCGGATGAGATCAACAGCAGACCAAAACGGCAATCGGTGACGGCATTACATAGTTGTGCCTCACCAACCGCCCACAACCGGCCCGGGCGGTTTAAACTGCGCCATTGCGATGCTAATTGTCGCATTGGCGTAAACCCGCGAAAATCGCGGGTTGGCGCTATAAGAAGTTGTCGCTTGGCGGCAAGGCCGCGCTGAAAACTGTCCTTACAATCCCTGCATCGCCCGCCAGTTTCAGGCAGGCGTTCCTCTTCAGGAGACTCCGATGTCCGTTGAGCAAGCCCCGGTGCAACGTGCCGATTTCGACCAGGTCATGGTTCCCAACTACGCACCTGCCGCTTTCATCCCCGTGCGTGGCGCAGGTTCCCGCGTGTGGGACCAGGCGGGCCGAGAGCTGATCGACTTTGCCGGCGGCATCGCGGTCAACGTATTGGGTCACGCCCACCCGGCGCTGGTCGGTGCATTGACCGAACAGGCCAACAAGCTGTGGCACGTGTCCAACGTCTTCACCAATGAGCCGGCCCTGCGCCTGGCCCATAAGCTGATCGACGCCACGTTTGCCGAGCGTGTGTTCTTCTGCAACTCCGGCGCCGAAGCCAACGAGGCCG
The DNA here is from genome assembly GCF_011765255.1 of Pseudomonas sp. AN3A02. NCBI lineage: Bacteria > Pseudomonadati > Pseudomonadota > Gammaproteobacteria > Pseudomonadales > Pseudomonadaceae > Pseudomonas > Pseudomonas sp. AN3A02. Next base: position 627,009 of record NZ_JAARNI010000002.1, on the reverse strand, counting down.
CCTTCAAGCTGGCCCGTCGCGTCGCCTTCGACCGCTTCGGCACCGAGAAATACGAAATCATCGCCGCGCTGAACAGCTTCCACGGCCGCACCCTGTTCACGGTGAACGTGGGTGGCCAGTCGAAGTATTCCGACGGCTTCGGTCCGAAAATCGTCGGCATCACCCACGTGCCGTATAACGACCTGGAAGCGCTGAAAGCCGCCGTCTCGGACAAAACCTGCGCCGTGGTGCTGGAGCCGATCCAGGGCGAAGGCGGTGTGCTGCCGGCAGAGCTTTCTTACCTGCAAGGCGCCCGCGACCTGTGCGACGCGAACAACGCGCTGCTGGTGTTCGACGAAGTGCAAACCGGCATGGGCCGCAGCGGCGAGCTGTTTGCCTATCAGCATTACGGCGTAGTACCGGACATCCTCACCAGCGCCAAGAGCCTGGGCGGCGGTTTCCCGATTGCCGCCATGCTGACCACGGAGGCCCTGGCCAAGCACCTGGTGGTCGGCACCCACGGCACCACCTACGGCGGCAACCCGCTGGCGTGCGCGGTGGCGGAAGCGGTGATCGACGTGATCAACACCCCGCAAGTGCTGGCTGGCGTTAATGCCAAGCGCGACCTGTTCGTTTCCCGTCTGGAGAAGATTGGCCAGCAATACGGCATCTTCACCGAAGTGCGTGGCCTGGGCCTGTTGCTCGGTTGCGTGCTGAGCGATGCCTGGAAAGGCAAGGCCAAGGACATCTTCAACGCCGCTGAGCGCGAAGGCCTGATGATCCTGCAGGCCGGCCCGGATGTCGTGCGTTTCGCCCCGAGCCTGGTGGTGGAAGATGCCGATATCCAGGAAGGCCTGGACCGCTTCGAACGTGCTGTGAAAAAGCTGACGCAAGCCTGATAGACCGTTGGGTGCCCGGCGATTCGGGTACCCAACACAAATTTTGTATGCCGGACTCTTTAGTTGAAGCTGTGAAGATCAAATGTGGGAGCGGGCTTGCTCGCGAATGCAGTGGCTCAGTCACCTGAAATGTTGAATGACACACCGCTTTCGCGAGCAAGCCCGCTCCCACACTTGACCTCACTGATTTCAAGATCGTGTCCGGCATTTTTTCCTGTGAGTTTTCGAGTTAAGGAGTGACACCATGCTGGTGATGCGCCCCGCGCAAATGGCTGATCTGGGCGAGGTACAGCGTCTGGCTGCGGACAGCCCGATTGGTGTCACCTCCTTGCCGGATGATGTCGAACGCCTGAGCGACAAGATCGCCGCGAGCGAAGCGTCCTTCGCCGCCGAGGTCAGCTTCAACGGCGAAGAAAGCTATTTCTTCGTGCTTGAAGACACCGACGCCGGCAAGCTGGCGGGCTGCTCGGCCATCGTCGCTTCGGCGGGCTACTCGGAACCGTTCTACAGCTTCCGCAACGAAACCTTCGTGCATGCTTCCCGCGAGCTGAAGATCCATAACAAGATCCACGTGCTCTCGCAGTGCCATGACCTGACCGGCAATAGCCTGCTGACCAGCTTCTACGTGGTACCGGAGCTGGTGGGTTCGCCGTGGTCGGAACTCAACTCCCGTGGCCGCCTGCTGTTCGTGGCCGGCCACCCGGAACGCTTCGCGGACTCTGTGGTCACCGAGATTGTGGGCTACAGCGACGAGAACGGTGATTCGCCGTTCTGGGACGCCATCGGCCGCAACTTCTTCGACCTCAACTACGCTGCCGCCGAGCGCCTGTGCGGGTTGAAGAGCCGGACCTTCCTTGCCGAACTGATGCCGCATTACCCGATCTACGTGCCGCTGTTGCCGGACGCCGCCCAGGAAGCCATGGGCCAGGTGCACCCACGGGCGCAGATCACCTTCGACATCCTGATGCGCGAAGGCTTCGAGACCGACCATTACATCGACATCTTCGACGGCGGCCCAACCTTGCACGCACGGGTCTCGGGCATTCGCTCGATCGCCCAGAGCCGTGTGGTGCCGGTGAAGATTGGTGAGATGGTCAAGGGTGTCGGCCGCCAGTACCTGGTGAGCAACGGCCAATTGCAGGATTACCGCGCGGTGATGCTGGAACTGGACTATGCGCCGGGCAAGCCAGTGACCCTGGACCTGGAAACCGCCGAAGCCCTGGGCGTCGGCGAGGGTGCCAGCGTTCGACTGGTAGCGGTTTAAGAATGAGTTTCGCGGGTGGCCTGCAAGGCGGCCCGTTTGAGGAGATAGCATGATCGTTCGTCCCGTACGCAGCAGCGATTTACCGGCCCTGATTGATCTGGCGCGCAGCACCGGCACCGGCCTCACCACCTTGCCGGCCAATGAAGAGCGCCTGACCCACCGGGTCGGCTGGGCTGAAAAGACCTTTCGCGGCGAAGCCGGGCGTGGTGATGCGGATTACCTGTTCGTGCTGGAAAACGACGAAGGCCGCGTGGTGGGGATTTCCGCCATCGCCGGTGCCGTCGGCCTGCGTGAGCCCTGGTACAACTTCCGGGTCGGCCTGACGGTCAGCGCCTCCCAGGAGCTGAACATCTACCGTGAAATCCCGACGCTGTTTCTGGCCAACGACCTGACCGGCAACTCCGAGCTGTGCTCGTTGTTCCTGCACGCCGATTACCGCAACGGCCTTAACGGTCGCATGCTGGCCAAGGCACGCCTATTGTTTATCGCGGAATTTTCGCAGTTGTTCGGCAACAAGATCATCGCCGAAATGCGCGGCATGTCCGACGAAGCCGGGCGCTCGCCGTTCTGGGAAAGCCTGGGCCGGCACTTCTTCAAGATGGAATTCAGCCAGGCCGACTACCTCACCGGCGTAGGCAACAAGGCGTTTATCGCCGAGCTGATGCCGAAGTTTCCGCTGTACAGCTGCTTCCTGTCCGAGGACGCACGCAACGTGATCGGCAAGGTCCACACCGACACCGAGCCGGCCTTGAGCATGCTCAAGAGTGAAGGTTTCAGCTACCAGGGTTACGTCGACATCTTCGACGCAGGCCCGGCGGTGGAGTGTGAAACCACCAAGATCCGCGCCGTACGCGATAGCGAGGCGCTGGTGCTGGCGATTGGTACGCCGGGTGACGACGCCACGCCGTTCCTGATCCATAACCGTAAACGCGAAGATTGCCGCATTACCGCCGCACCGGCGCGGTTGGCTGCGGGCACCCTGGTGGTCGATCAACAGACCGCCAAGCGCCTGCAACTGATCGCCGGTGATCAAGTGCGCGCCGTACCGTTGTCCGCTGCCCGGGAGTCGAAATAATGAATTCGCTATACATCGCAGGTGAGTGGCTGGTAGGCCAGGGTGAAGTGTTTGAGTCGCTGAACCCGGTGACCCAGCAGGTCGTGTGGTCGGGTAATGGCGCTACCACCGAGCAGGTCGAGTCTGCCGTTCAGGCCGCGCGCCAGGCGTTTCCAGCCTGGGCCAAGCGCTCCCTGGAAGAACGCCTGAGCGTTCTGGAAGCCTTCGCCGCCAACCTGAAAAGCCGTGCCGACGAATTCGCCCGCTGCATCGGTGAGGAAACCGGCAAGCCATTGTGGGAATCGGCGACTGAAGTCACCAGCATGGTCAACAAGGTCGCGATCTCGGTGCAAAGCTACCGCGAACGTACCGGCGAGAAGAGCGGCCCACTGGGCGACGCCACTGCCGTGCTGCGCCACAAGCCCCACGGTGTGGTGGCGGTGTTTGGTCCTTACAACTTCCCGGGTCACCTGCCTAATGGGCATATCGTACCGGCCTTGCTGGCGGGTAACACCGTACTGTTCAAACCGAGCGAGCTGACCCCGAAAGTCGCCGAGCTGACGGTGCAATGCTGGATCGACGCCGGCCTGCCGGCGGGCGTGTTGAACCTGCTGCAAGGCGCGCGGGAAACCGGGATCGCCCTGGCGGCCAACCCGGGTATCGACGGTTTGTTCTTCACCGGCTCCAGCCGCACCGGCAACCATCTGCACCAGCAATTCGCCGGGCGCCCGGACAAGATCCTCGCGCTGGAAATGGGCGGCAACAACCCGCTGGTGGTGGACGAAGTGGCCGACGTTGATGCGGCGGTGTACACCATTATTCAGTCGGCCTTTATCTCGGCCGGCCAGCGCTGCACCTGTGCCCGTCGCCTGTTGGTGCCGGAAGGCGCCTGGGGTGATGCGTTGCTCGCGCGCCTGGTGGCGGTGAGTTCGACCATTGAAGTCGGCGCGTTTGATCAAACGCCTGCGCCGTTCATGGGCTCGGTGATTTCCCTTGGTGCCGCGAAGGCGTTGATGGATGCCCAGGAATTGCTGCTGGCTAATGGCGCCGTGGCGCTGTTGGAAATGACTCAACCCCAGGCCCAGGCTGCGCTGCTGACGCCGGGGATTATCGATGTGACCGAGGTCACGGATCGCGCTGACGAAGAGCTGTTCGGCCCGCTGCTGCAAGTGATTCGCTACACCAATTTCGAGGCGGCGATTGCCGAGGCCAACAACACCCAATACGGCCTGGCGGCCGGGTTGCTGTCGGATTCCGAAGCGCGTTACCAGCAGTTCTGGCTGGAGAGCCGTGCCGGGATCGTCAACTGGAACAAACAGCTGACGGGTGCCGCGAGCAGCGCGCCATTTGGCGGGGTAGGGGCTTCGGGCAACCATCGCGCCAGCGCCTATTACGCGGCGGATTATTGCGCGTACCCGGTGGCCTCGCTTGAGACCCCGAGCCTGGTGCTACCGGCGACGTTAACCCCAGGTGTGACGCTGATCTAAATGTGGGAGCGGGCTTGCTCGCGAAGGCGGTGTGTCATTCAACATTTCAGGTGACTGAACCACCGCTTTCGCGAGCAAGCCCGCTCCCACACTTGATTTGTGGTGTGTTCAAGTAATTTGATGCCTATAAAAATACAGATGTTCGTGGAGCCTCGCCGATGAAATCCTGTGAAGTCAATTTTGACGGTCTCGTGGGGCCGACCCATAACTACGGCGGTTTGTCCTACGGCAACGTCGCGTCCCAGAGCAACAGCCAGCAGTCCTCCAACCCGAAGGAAGCGGCGCTGCAAGGCCTGGCGAAGATGAAAGCCCTGATGGAAATGGGCTTTGTGCAAGGTGTGCTGGCGCCCCAGGAACGTCCGGATGTGGCCGCCTTGCGCAGCCTCGGTTTTGCCGGCACCGACGCACAAGTTATCCAACGGGCCGCCAAGCAAGCCATGCCGCTGCTGGTTGCCAGTTGCTCGGCGTCGAGCATGTGGGTGGCCAACGCCGCCACCGTCAGCCCGAGCGCCGACACAGCCGATGGCCGCGTGCATTTCACCGCCGCCAACCTCAACTGCAAATACCACCGCAGCATCGAGCACCCGACCACCAGCCGCGTGCTGGGGGCGATGTTCGCTGACCAGAAGCACTTCGCCCACCACGCTGCATTGCCGGCAGTGGCGCAGTTCGGCGACGAAGGCGCGGCCAACCACACGCGTTTTTGCCGTGACTATGGCGAGGCGGGCGTAGAGTTTTTCGTGTTCGGCCGCAGTGCGTTCGACACCCGCTACCCGGCGCCGCAAAAGTACCCGGCGCGCCAGACCCTCGAAGCCTCCCAGGCAGTCGCTCGCCTGCACGGCCTGCGGGATGGCGGCGTGGTCTACGCCCAGCAGAACCCGGCGGTGATTGATGCCGGTGTGTTTCACAACGACGTGATCGCAGTGGGCAATGGCGAGGTGCTGTTCTATCACGAGGACGCGTTCCTCAATACCGAACAGATGCTCGGCGAATTGCAGGGCAAACTCGGCAAACTCGGCGGCAACTTCCAGTCGATCTGCGTGCCCCGGGCCCAGGTTGGCGTTGAAGACGCGGTGCGCTCCTACCTGTTCAACAGCCAGTTGCTGACCCGCGCCGACGGCTCGATGCTGCTGATCGTGCCGGAAGAGTGCCGTGCCAACGAGCGCGTCTGGCAGTACCTGCAAGGCCTGACGTCCTCGGGCGGGCTGATCCGCGAAGTCAAAGTCTTCGACCTCAAGCAAAGCATGCAGAACGGCGGTGGCCCGGCGTGCCTGCGCTTGCGCGTAGCGTTGAATGAAACCGAACTGGCGGCGGTCAACCCAGGGGTTATCATGACGGCGCCGTTGTACGACACCCTGACCCAATGGGTCGACAAGCACTACCGCGACAGCCTGCGGGAAACCGACCTGGCTGACCCGCAATTGCTGCTTGAGTGCCGGACGGCACTGGATGAACTGACGCAAATCCTTAAACTGGGCTCGGTTTATCCTTTCCAGATCAATTAACGCCGCACGGCTGAGAACTATTTATGACCACCGACACCCTGAAACTGATCCTTGAAGACACCGACGGCACCCAGCTGGAAACCTCCTGCACCCGCGTTGCCGTGGTGTGGCAGGGCAAGGAGATCTGGATCCAGCACGACGGCCGTGGCCAACTGCTGATCGGCGTTGACGTGGAAGAAGGCGACGCGGAATACGCCAACCTGCTGATGCGCCCATTGGCCACCAACCTGATGAGCCTGCAACTGGAAATGGAACCAGCCGACGTTGAAGGTGATGACGACGATCACGTCCACGGTCCTGGCTGCAACCACTAAGGAAGCCGCTTATGCTCGCCCTCGGCAAACTGCTTGAACTGACCCTCGCCGGTCGCGAACCGGCGCAAAAAATTCAACTGACTGTCGATGGCGTGCAACTGCGCTGGCTCAGTGAGGGCGCGCTTGAAGTGCGGCCTCCTGAGGCGCGGGACAACGGCAGCGACGTGCTGCTGTCGTCCGGCATCCATGGCAACGAAACCGCGCCAATCGAATTGGCCGACCGCTTGCTGCAAGGCATTGCCCGCGGGGAGATCAAGCCCCGTACCCGTATTCTGTTCCTGTTCGGTAACCCCGAGGCCATGCGCCGCGGCGAGCGTTACCTCGAACTGGACGTCAACCGGCTGTTCAACGGCCGTCATGAACAAAGCATCGGCCCTGAAGCCATGCGCGCCGCCGAGCTTGAGCAGTTGGCCCGCACCTTCTTCAGCGTGCCAGGGCGTAGCCGTTTGCACTACGACCTGCACACCGCCATCCGTGGCTCGAAGATCGAGCAGTTCGCGCTGTACCCGTGGAAAGACGGTCGCCAGCATTCGCGTGCCGAGCTGGCGCGCCTGCGAGCCGCCGGCATGGAAGCGGTGCTGCTGCAGAACAAGACCTCGATCACCTTCACCGCGTTTACTTACGAACAGCTTGAGGCTGAGTCCTTCACCCTGGAGTTGGGCAAGGCCCGGCCGTTCGGGCATAACCAGGGCGTGGACGTGTCACGTCTGGAAACCCGTCTCAAGCAGATCATCGAAGGCAACGAGCCGGCCACCGAGAGCCTGGACGGCTTGAAGCTGTTCAGCGTCTCCCGGGAAGTCATCAAGCACAGCGATGCCTTCGTCCTGCATTTGCCTGCGGACGTGGAAAACTTTTCGGAGTTGGAGAAGGGGTATCTATTGGCCGAGGACATTGCCAAGACCCGCTGGGTGATCGAGGAGGAGGGCGCACGCATCATCTTCCCGAACCCGAAGGTCAAGAATGGCTTGCGGGCCGGGATATTGATTGTGCCGACCACGGATGCTGGCCTGGCCTGAACCCCGAGACTGACTCGGCCAAAATGTAGGAGCTGGCTTGCCTGCGATGGCATCAACTCGGTCTGTCAGGCGCACCGAGGTGATGCCATCGCAGGCAAGCCAGCTCCTACAGTGTCGCTTAAACCGCTACCGCCCGAGGCTCATTGCGACGCAGTGCGCGAACCTTGTGCAGGGTGTCGGCGCAGGTGCGTGCCGCTTCCTGGCCTTTGTGTACGAAGTGCTCATAAAAGAACGTGTGGTGCTCGCTGCCCGCGTGGAAGTGGTGCGGAGTCAGGGATACCGAGAACACTGGCACTTCGGTTTCCAGCTGAACCTGCATCAGGCCGCTGACCACAGACTGGGCCACGAACTCGTGACGGTAGATCCCGCCGTCCACCACCAGGGCGGCCGCGACGATACCGGCATAACGGCCGGACTTGGCGAGCAGCTTGGCGTGCAGGGGCATTTCAAAGGCGCCGCCGACTTCGAAGAAATCGATGTCCGATTCCTGGTAGCCCTGGGCGATCATTTCGGCGAGGAAACCTTTACGGGATTGGTCGACAATATCCTTGTGCCAGCAGGCCTGGATAAACGCGACACGCTCGCCGTGATGGTTTTTGCTTTTGCTGTCGATTGCGGTGGGTTGCATGTTCTGACTCCTGTTTAAGAAAAAAACAGGGCGTTATGAATCGAATGGGATTTAAGGGTACGCACAGCTGGCTCATGAAAACATGACGTCAGCGCGGCCCTTAGGTGCCAATCCCGTTCTCTCTTCATCCGGACTATGACCGTCGGCCCCGGGATCACACCGGGTCTGCTGACCTTGTCGCCGTCCTGCCGAGGCAGTTCGAGGCGCCAAGCGCTCGCGGGCTATGCACATTGCGTGCAATTACCGCCGGTGGGGAATTACACCCCGCCCTGAGAACGTTGCCGCCAGAACCCTGGCGGCGGAGAGTTTTTATCATGGTTTTTCAGAAACTGCACGGTTGGTTTATCGATAACCTATATCGGTTTGTTTGGTTGGTATTCGATTGTGCAAGCCCGGGGCTTGATATTCCGCGGGTTTGCCCGCAGTAATCGTTAACACAAGAAATGCCCCAATCCGCTAGAGGCTAGTTTGATGACCGTGATTGACCTGCGCAGCGACACAGTGACCCAACCGACCCCAGGCATGCTCGACGCGATGGCGACGGCGGCCAGTGGCGACGACGTCTACGGCGAAGACCCGAGCGTCAATCGCCTGGAAGCCGAACTGGCCAAGCGCCTGGGTTTTGCCGCCGCGTTGTTCGTGCCCACCGGCACCATGAGCAACCTGCTGGCGTTGATGGCGCACTGCGAGCGTGGCGAGGAATACATCGTCGGTCAGCAGGCTCACACCTACAAATACGAAGGCGGCGGCGCGGCAGTCCTCGGCTCGATCCAGCCGCAACCCCTGGAAGTGCAGGCCGACGGTTCCCTGAACCTTGAGCACGTGCTGGCGGCGATCAAGCCGGACGACTTCCACTTCGCCCGCACCCGTTTGCTGGCGCTGGAAAACACCATGCAGGGCAAAGTATTGCCCCTTGAATACCTGGCGGCCGCGCGGGCGTTTACCCGGGAACACGGCCTGGCCTTGCACCTGGATGGCGCGCGGCTCTACAACGCGGCGGTCAAGCTGGGGGTGGGTGCGCGGGAGATCGCCCAGCACTTCGATTCGGTGTCGGTGTGCCTGTCCAAAGGCCTGGGCGCCCCGATCGGCTCGGTGTTGTGCGGCTCCACGGCGTTGATCGCCAAGGCCCGCCGTTTGCGCAAAATGGTCGGTGGCGGCATGCGCCAGGCCGGCTCGCTGGCAGCGGCGGGGCTGTACGCCCTGGATCACCAGGTGCAGCGCCTGGCCGACGACCACGCCAACGCCCAATGGCTGGGGGATGAACTGCGCAAGGCGGGCTACAGGGTGGAGCCGGTGCAGACCAACATGGTCTACGTGGATATCGGTGAACGGGCTGAGGCGTTGAAGGTGTTTGCTGCCGAGCGCGGGATCAAGTTGAGCGCCGCGTCGCGTCTGCGCATGGTCACTCATCTGGACGTCAGCCGGGCACAGATCGAGCAAGTGCTCGCGACATTTGTCGAGTTTTCCCGGAAATGACAGTGCAGACCGTCTAATTGACTGTTTCTATCACATAAACACGCTGTACCACGGGCAAAGGGCCGATATAATGCGGCCCTTTGCCGTCGCTCCGTCTGATGACGTTTAGCACTGGCCTTTGGCCGCAGCCTCCGTGGAAGAACCTAATGAAAAGCGCAGAAATCCGTGAAGCCTTCCTTCGCTTCTTCGAAGAGCAAGGTCACACCCGTGTCGCCTCCAGCTCCTTGATCCCAGGCAATGACCCAACCCTGCTGTTCACTAACGCGGGGATGAACCAGTTCAAGGACTGCTTCCTGGGCCAGGAAAAGCGCGCCTACACCCGCGCCACCAGCAGCCAGAAGTGCGTACGCGCCGGCGGCAAGAACAGCGACCTGGAAAACGTGGGCTACACCGCCCGCCACCACACATTCTTCGAGATGCTGGGTAACTTCAGCTTCGGCGACTATTTCAAGAAAGATGCGATCACCTTCGCCTGGACCTTCCTGACCGGCGTGCTGAAGCTGCCGAAGGAAAAACTCTGGGTGACCGTCTACGCCACCGATGACGAAGCCTACGACATCTGGACCCAGCAAATCGGGGTGCCGGCCGAGCGCATGATTCGCATCGGCGACAACAAGGGCGCGCCTTACGCCTCCGACAACTTCTGGACCATGGGCGACACCGGCCCGTGCGGCCCTTGCACCGAGATTTTCTACGATCACGGCGCCGACATCTGGGGTGGCCCACCGGGCTCGCCGGAAGAAGACGGCGACCGCTACATCGAAATCTGGAACAACGTGTTCATGCAGTTCAACCGCACCGCCGATGGCGTGTTGCATCCGTTGCCAGCGCCGTCGGTGGACACCGGCATGGGCCTGGAGCGGATCAGTGCGGTGATGCAGCACGTTCACTCCAACTACGAGATCGACCTGTTCACCAACCTGCTGAGCGCTTCGGCCGCGGCCATTGGTTGTGCCAACGACAATCAGTCGTCGCTCAAGGTTGTATCGGACCACATCCGTTCCTGCGGTTTCCTGATCGCCGACGGTGTATTGCCGTCGAACGAAGGCCGTGGCTACGTGCTGCGCCGCATCATCCGTCGCGCCTGCCGCCACGGTAACAAGCTGGGCGCTACCGGCAGCTTCTTCTACAAGATCGTTGCCGCGCTGGTAGCCGAGATGGGCGAAGCCTTCCCGGAACTCAAGCAGCAGCAAGCCAACATCGAGCGCGTGCTCAAGGCTGAAGAAGAGCAGTTCTCCAAGACCCTGGAGCACGGCCTGAAGATCCTCGAGCAGGACCTGGCCGAGCTTAAAGGCACCGTGGTGCCGGGCGATGTGGTGTTCAAGCTGTACGACACCTACGGTTTCCCGATGGACCTGACCGCCGACATCGCCCGCGAACGCGAGCTGACCATCGACGAAGCCGGGTTTGAGCGTGAGATGGAAGCCCAGCGTGTACGTGCCCGTTCCGCCAGCTCCTTTGGCCTGGACTACAACACCTTGGTAAAGGTTGATGTAGCGACTTCGTTCATTGGTTATGAAGCCACCGTTGGCTCGGCCAAGATCGTGGCTATCTATAAGGACGGCAAGTCGGTCGACGTGCTGAACGAAGGTGACGAGGGCGTTGTAGTCCTGGATCAGACCCCGTTCTACGCTGAGTCCGGCGGCCAGGTCGGTGACTGCGGTTTCCTGAGCTCGACTTCCGGTCGTTTTGAAGTGCGCGACACCACCAAGACCGGCGGTGCGTTCCTGCATCACGGCGTGCTGGTGCTGGGTAACCTGACCGTCGGCGCGCCGGTGGACACTCAAGTGGATGCCGACGTACGGCATGCAACTGCTTTGAATCACTCGGCCACTCACTTGCTGCACGCCGCGTTGCGTCAGGTGTTGGGTGAGCATGTGCAGCAGAAGGGTTCGTTGGTGGATAGCCAGCGCCTGCGTTTTGACTTCAGTCATTTCGAGGCGATCAAGCCTGAGCAGTTGAAGGCCCTGGAAGACATCGTCAACGCCGAGATTCGCAAGAACACCCCGGTGGAAACCGAAGAAACCGACATCGAGACCGCCAAGAAAAAAGGCGCCATGGCGCTGTTTGGCGAGAAGTACGGCGACGAAGTGCGCGTACTGAGCATGGGCGGCAGCTTCTCGGTTGAGCTGTGTGGCGGTATCCACGCCAGCCGTACCGGCGACATCGGCCTGCTGAAGATCATCAGCGAAGGCGGTGTGGCTTCCGGCGTGCGTCGTATTGAAGCGATCACCGGCGCTGCGGCCCTGGCCTACCTCAATGCGGCAGAAGAACAACTCAAGGAAGCGGCCGGCCTGGTCAAGGGCAGTCGCGACAACCTGATCGACAAGCTCTCCGGCGTACTGGAGCGCAACCGTCAGCTGGAGAAACAGCTGGAGCAGTTGCAGGCCAAGGCGGCCAGCGCGGCGGGCGACGATTTGTCGGCTTCCGCCCTGGACGTCAAGGGTGTGAAAGTGCTGGCCGTGCGCCTGGACGGTCAGGACGGCAAGGCGCTGTTGGCCTTGGTCGATCAGTTGAAGAACAAGCTCGGCCGCGCAGTGATCCTGCTCGGCAGTGTCCATGAGGAGAAGGTCGTTCTGGTTGCCGGTGTAACCAAAGACCTGACTGGCCAACTCAAGGCCGGTGATTTGATGAAGCAAGCCGCCGCGGCAGTGGGCGGGAAGGGCGGTGGTCGTCCGGACATGGCGCAAGGCGGTGGTGTTGACGCCGGCGCCCTGGACGCGGCCCTGGCCCTGACCGTGCCGTTTGTCGAGGCAGGTATTTAAGACGCTGTTAATGAGCCCGTGGTCTAGTCGCGGGCTCAGTCAGTGCTGGTTGATTGAATAACAGGCGCCCCTTTACGGGCTGAGGCGGCTTAGAAATGGCTTTGATCGTACAGAAATTTGGAGGCACCTCGGTCGGCTCTGTCGAAAGAATCGAGCAGGTCGCCGACAAGGTTAAGAAATTCCGCGATGCCGGCGATGACCTGGTGGTGGTGCTGTCGGCCATGAGCGGCGAGACCAATCGCCTGATCGATCTGGCCAAGCAAATCAGTGGCGATCAGCAACCGGTTCCCCGTGAGCTGGACGTGATCATTTCCACCGGTGAGCAGGTGACCATCGCGTTGCTGGCCATGGCGCTGAACAAGCGTGGTGTGCCGGCGGTGTCCTACACTGGCAACCAGGTCCGCATTCTTACGGATAGCGCGCACACTAAAGCACGCATCCTGCAGATTGATGATCAGAAGATTCGCGCTGACCTGAAGGCCGGTCGTGTAGTGGTTGTCGCCGGTTTCCAGGGCGTCGACGAACACGGCAACATCACCACCTTGGGTCGTGGCGGTTCCGACACCACCGGCGTGGCCCTGGCGGCAGCCCTGAAGGCTGACGAGTGCCAGATCTACACCGATGTGGATGGCGTCTACACCACCGACCCGCGGGTTGTGCCCGTGGCTCAGCGCCTGGACAAGATCACCTTCGAAGAGATGCTGGAAATGGCCAGCCTCGGTTCCAAGGTGTTGCAGATCCGTGCCGTTGAGTTCGCCGGCAAGTACAACGTTCCGCTGCGCGTACTGCACAGCTTCAAGGAGGGTCCGGGCACCCTCATTACTATTGATGAAGAGGAATCCATGGAACAGCCGATCATTTCCGGTATCGCTTTCAACCGTGATGAAGCCAAGCTGACTATCCGTGGCGTGCCAGACACCCCGGGCGTGGCCTTCAAGATTCTGGGCCCTATCAGTGGCGCGAACATCGAAGTCGACATGATCGTGCAGAACGTTTCGCACGATAACACCACCGATTTCACCTTCACCGTGCACCGCAACGAGTACGATGCGGCGGAGCGGATCCTGCAGAACACCGCGAAGGAAATCGGCGCCCGTGAAGTGGTCGGCGATACCAAGATTGCCAAGGTGTCGATCGTGGGCGTGGGCATGCGTTCCCATGCGGGCGTTGCCAGCCGCATGTTCGAAGCCCTGGCCAAGGAAAGCATCAACATCCAGATGATCTCCACGTCGGAAATCAAGGTGTCGGTGGTGATCGAAGAGAAGTACCTGGAACTGGCTGTACGCGCACTGCATACCGCTTTTGAGCTGGACGCTCCGGCCCGACAGGGCGAGTGATGCGTTGCCAGGAAGGCGCGGTTATCCGCGCCTTTCATTTTTTTGTCGGGCGCGTGGTGAAGACCTGTTCTTTTACCTGGGCTCGACAATACTTAGGCAGGTAGGGCTATGACCATTTGGTTGTAGGTCGAATGCCTTTTTTTTGCAGACTGTTGTTCCCGAAATGAAATGCGTGAGGAGAAAGGTATGCTGATTCTGACTCGTCGATGCGCAGAAAGCCTGATTATTGGTGATGGCGAAATCACCGTGACCGTGCTCGGCGTTAAAGGCAATCAAGTGCGTATTGGGGTTAACGCTCCGAAAGAGGTGGCTGTCCACCGCGAGGAAATCTACCTGCGGATCAAGAAAGAGAAGGACGAAGAACCAAGCCATTAATTTTTATCGTTTTTTATGTTTGCAAACGGGGATGAAGCTGGTTAATATACGCCCCGTGTTGCGGAGAGCTGGCCGAGTGGCCGAAGGCGCTCCCCTGCTAAGGGAGTACACCTCAAAAGGGTGTCGGGGGTTCGAATCCCCCGTTCTCCGCCATTATTTGCTTAGTACGTTGCAATCTGGTTTTTTCGCTAAGTTGTTGAAACTAAACGAAAAAATAGCTTTACATAGAGATTGAACGGCCTATAATGCGCGGCAACAAATGCACTCGTAGCTCAGCTGGATAGAGTACTCGGCTACGAACCGAGCGGTCACAGGTTCGAATCCTGTCGAGTGCACCATTTAAGAGTTAGTTGCAGCAATGCAGGTAACTTGGCTTCAACCAGTTGTGATCTGGTCTAAAAACACAATCTGCACTCGTAGCTCAGCTGGATAGAGTACTCGGCTACGAACCGAGCGGTCACAGGTTCGAATCCTGTCGAGTGCACCAAACAACAAAAAGCCCGCCAAGTGCGGGCTTTTTGCCGTCTGGGGTTTTTATTTCCCGCGGCGTCTTTTTCTCCCGCCCATGTGTTTTCCTTTTGAGCTGCGTCGTCGCGGTTCATATGTGTGGCCAATGCTCAGCTTTGTGTCGCAAGCGCTTGTTCTTTCCAGTTTTTTGACGTTAAAAGCGGCCGCCCGGTGTATCATTGCGCCCGTCAGCCCCGCCGGGGCTTGTGGAACACTTCCATGGACTTACCCAGTAGCTACTCAGTACCCCGTTTTACCAATCATGAATTGACTGATTGATCCTTCCGGCGTGCCCTGCTGCTGGGAGTGGAGTTCGCCTATGACCGAAGTTGAAGTAAAGAAAACACAAGAAAGCCTGCAGGATCGCCTGGCTCAAGTCGTCGAGCTGCTGCAGCGCCAGCGCGTGGTCGAAGACCTGACGCATCGCCAGGAAGGCGCGAATCACGACCGGGTCGAGAACCTGGTCCACCGGCAAAACCTTGTCGAGCTGCAACGCAAGCTCGATGACCTGCACTCTGCCGACGTCGCCTACATCCTCGAAGCCTTGCCGCTTAATGACCGTCTGACTCTGTGGCAGTTGGTCAAGGCTGACCGCGACGGCGACATCCTCCTCGAAGTATCCGACTCGGTCCGTGAAACCCTGATCGCCGACATGGACGATCACGAGCTCCTGGCTGCCGCCAAGGACATGGATGCCGACGAACTCGCTGACCTGGCTTCCGAGCTGCCGCGAGACGTCGTTCATGAGCTGATGGAAACCCTCGACGCTCAACAGCGTGAGCGCGTGCGTTCGGCGTTGTCCTACGACGAGGAGCAGGTCGGTGCACTGATGGACTTCGAGATGGTCACCATCCGCGAAGACGTCAGCCTGGAAGTGGTTCTGCGTTATCTGCGCCGCCTCAAGGAGCTGCCGGGCCACACCGACAAACTGTTCGTGGTCGATAACGAAGGCATTCTCAAGGGCGTGCTGCCGATCAAGCGCCTGCTGGTCAATGACCCGGACAAGAAAGTCGCGGACGTCATGGCCAGTGATCCGGTGAGTTTCCATCCCGACGAAGACGCTTACGACGCCGCCCAGGCGTTCGAGCGTTATGACTTGATCTCGGCCCCGGTGGTCGACAAGAACGGCAAGCTGATCGGCCGTCTGACTATCGATGAAATGGTCGACCTGATTCGTGAGGAGAGCGAAAGCGAAGTCCTCAACATGGCCGGTCTGCGGGAAGAAGAAGATATTTTTGCGTCAGTCTGGAAGTCCCTGCGTAACCGCTGGGCCTGGCTGGCGGTCAATTTGATTACCGCGTTTATTGCATCAAGGGTTATTGGCCTGTTTGAAGGCTCCATCGAGAAGCTGGTGGCCCTGGCGGCGCTGATGCCGATCGTGGCCGGGATTGGCGGTAACTCGGGTAACCAGACCATCACCATGATCGTGCGTGCCATGGCGCTGGATCAGGTGGGTACCGGCCATGGTAAGCGTTTGATGCGCAAGGAGCTTGCGGTCGCGCTGATCAACGGCGTGGTGTGGGGTGGTGTCATTGGCATCGTGGCGTACCTGCTGTATGGCAGTTGGTCGCTCGGCGTGGTCATGACCGCGGCGATGACGCTTAACCTGCTGTTGGCGGCCTTGATGGGGGTTCTGATTCCAATGACCCTGGTACGCCTTGGGCGCGACCCGGCCATGGGCGCTAGTGTCATGATCACGGCCATGACTGACAGTGGCGGCTTCTTCATCTTCCTTGGCCTGGCAACCATCTTCCTGCTTTGATCCCTTCTATAGGCCAGGGGGCTTTTGCCCCCTGATCCTTCTTTACCAAATCCCAGGCAAAAAAAAGCCAGCCCATGGCTGGCTTTCAGCTTTCGGTTGCCAATCAGTTGGCTTCTGCAGCTGCCTCAACGTCGTGAGCGATAAGCGAGACGAGAGCATTTTGCTGACGGTGGGAGAGCTGACGAAAACGCTGCAGCAGTTCGCGTTCGTGCAGTGACAGCTCGGGGCTGTCCAGGCGCATGCTCAGCTCGTCGCCCAGCGCACCTTCCTGAATCAGGCTTTGTTCCAGGCGTGCGATGATTTCGGAGTTCATGCTGCGGTGATGATTGCGAGCCACCTCGGCAATGCGTTCCCGCATTCCGTCTGGCAGACGTACGACGAACTTGTCAGCCGTACGGCTGGAATAAATTGCCTGTTTCAATGGGCGCATATATTTAACCGGTTAGTTCAGGGGAGCGGTTTTTGGAATTGGCCGCAAGATGCATGTTAGGACAAGGCTTGCTGCCAAATGTTCAACCTGAATTGCAAAGAGGCCGCATCATGCCTCAGATTTGCCAGTTCCTTGGCGTCAATTCTGTGACAAATATTGAACCGGCTACCGGCTTTATGCCAGTACTCATTTCAAAATTTGCGAACTGGTTGGAAAACTTTTCCACGGACGCACCCAAAGGGTGTTGAGGCCGCAGGCCCTGGGCGCAAAAGGCTTTTCGGGCGCACATCCTATAGCAATATGGCCTTTTGCCCTTAACTTTAAGATTAGTGGCAAATTGCCAATTTACGAGGGCGGAGCGACATATGGTCAGTTGTTCGGACGGGTGAGCCTGAGGGTGGCTGCTATTTGCAAGAGGACGACGAGCGGAGGGATTCAGCGCAATACGGGATCGAATTTGATGCGGCGACCAATGATGATTGCCAGTACCCACAGGCTGCCGAACACGCCGGCGGCAACGAATGAGACGGTCTGTACGTCTTGCGACAATACGTTCAAGCCGAGGCCGGCGGCGGCCAGGGTCAGGGTTAGAAACAACCAGGCGGACTTGGTCATGGAATACTCCGGTAAGCGGTTCAGAAAACCCAGTGTTCAGTCGAAGGGGCGGCCTGAGTGCCCTGGGTCAGTTGCAGCGGTGATTGCATGTTCGGCTTCATGACGGCCAGCTGAGGGCGCTGCTGGAGGTGATGGGGAATCGCCTGGCTGACCTGCGCGGCATCATCAGTGGTTGTAGGTTGAAAATGGAACATCACCAGCGCAGCCAGAGCAACGGTATTGAGGGCTAGTAGAAGTGCGCTGTTCATGGGCATGTTCTCCGCAGATGGCTGGGCCGGACTGTATTTGTAGGATAAAGGATTGCAGGCGCCGTGCCAGTCTTTATTTGATATTAAATCCTTTAAAATCATACAGTTATATATGGTCCGGGTTGTCGTGATGTTGCAATTTGCAATGATGGCATTTTGGGGTAGTGCATTTTGCACGACGGTTGCGAATTGCCCGCAATCATTGCCTGGAATGCGACTGGGTGTCGCGGGCATAGGCCTACACTTAAAAAGCCCACGGACGACATGACAAAATTGACCCGCGCCGTTAACATGCACGCCGTCCGTCGCCGTGCTCTTGGCCGGCTGGCTGTCATTAGTCCCAGTAGCTCAATTGGATAGAGCATCCCCCTCCTAAGGGGAAGGTTGGCCGTTCGAACCGGCCCTGGGACACCACATAATCGTTCCTGCCCAAGCGGCCCGAACTTCAGAAAGCCCCGATCAGATTTATCTGGCGGGGCTTTTTTGTGCCTGGGCCCTATGGTCTCCAGTCTTTTCAAACACCAACCGAACCTTGCCCGCGTTTGAGGTTCACACGGGAGGCAAGGGCGAGGCGGCGCAAGTATTCGTCGGCATCGTGTACCTCGCAGGTCACTGTCGAGCGTCTGACACGTAGCCAATTGGCATGAGCAAAATATTCCCCGGCAACCGCGTGTTTTGGCTGTCCGGACCCAACGACCCGGGACTATCATTCCGATAGCCCTGAACCCCATTGCAAGGAGCCGCTCGGAACGCCGATGCGCCAGATCTGGAAACCTTTTCGAGCCCTTTATTTTGCTTCCCTGATGATGCTGATCGGCTCCGGCCTGCTCAGTACTTACCTGGCCTTGCGCCTGGCGGCAGATCACGTCGACAGCCTGTGGGTGGGTGCGTTGATGGCCGCCAACTATTTTGGCCTGGTCTTGGGGGGCAAGATCGGTCACCGCCTGATTGGCCGCGTCGGGCATATCCGGGCCTACGCCACCTGCGCCGGGATCGTCGGCGCGGCGGTGTTGGGCCACGGGCTGATCAACTGGCTGCCAGCCTGGATTGTGCTGCGGATGATTGTCGGCCTGGGCATGATGTGCCAGTACATGGTCATCGAGAGCTGGCTTAACGAGCAGGCTGAAGCCAAGCAGCGCGGTGCGGTGTTCAGCGGCTATATGATTGCTTCGTACCTCGGCCTGGTGCTGGGCCAACTGATCCTTGTGATGCACCCTGAGTTGGGCCTTGAGTTGCTGATGCTGGTCGCGCTGTGTTTTGCGCTGTGCCTGGTGCCGGTGGCCATGACTCGCCGTATTCACCCGGCACCGCTGCATCCGGCGCCGATGGAGCCGCGCTTCTTTATCAAGCGGGTGCCGCAATCCCTCAGTACGGTGTTGGGTGCCGGGCTGATCGTGGGTTCGTTCTACGGTTTGGCGCCGCTTTACGCGTCCCAGCAGGGGCTGACCACCGAGCAGGTCGGTCTGTTCATGGGTAGCTGTATTTTCGCCGGGCTGCTGGTGCAGTGGCCGTTGGGCTGGTTGTCCGATCGATATGACCGCGCGCTGTTGATTCGCTGCTTTGCCTTGTGCCTGGCGGTGGCCGCGTTGCCGTTGGCGATCATGACCCAGGTGCCGTTGGAAGTGCTGTTTGTTGCGGGCTTTCTCTGTTCCCTGGTGCAGTTCTGCCTGTACCCGCTGGCCGTGGCGTTTTCCAACGACCACGTCGAGGGCGATCGCCGGGTGTCGCTCACGGCGATGTTGCTGGTGACCTACGGTGTCGGTGCCAGTATCGGGCCGTTGTTGGCGGGTGTGGTGATGAAGCTGTTCGGCAGCCACATGCTGTATGCGTTTTTCAGCCTGTGTGCGTTGATCCTGGTTTGGCGCATTCGGCCCAAGGCAGTCACCAACCTGCATCAGGTGGACGATGCACCGCTGCATCACGTAGCGATGCCCGACAGCATGTCCAGCTCGCCGCTGGTGGCGTGCCTCGACCCGCGTGTGGATGAGCAGGTGGTGCAGGACCAGATGCAGACTGCCGTTCCAGACCCTGAGCCTGAAGTCGATCCTGAGGTGGAGGAGCCATCACCGGTTACCGAGCCCCCGGAGCATCCGGACCCGGATGATCACCCCCACGACCTGAGCAGGGCGCGTCCCTGAAAACAAAAACGGGCAGTTCCCTTGAGGAACTGCCCGCTTTTTTATCGCGACCTTTAGTGTTTAAAGATCATCGTCCTTGTCGAAGCGGCGCGCTTCACGCTGCAGTTGGTACACAAACCGCTCGACCTGACGCTGCACCAGCCCGCTCATGTTGTGAAAGCGTACGCCAGCGAAGGTGGTGTTGATCCTTTCTTCGAAGTGCAGGTAACGCAGTTCCACCGAGGTGGTCATGCTGCCAAAGGGCAGGGCGGCGATGAAGCGGTCGTAGACCTGGCCCAGTTGCAGGCGTTCGGAGATGTCCCCTTCGAACCGCAATTTGCAGCCAGTGGCGGAAATATCCAGCAACTTGCCGCTGATAGGGGCCTTGAGTTTGTCGCCACCCAGTTCCACGCCGACCAGTTGCGCCAGCTTCAGGGCGGCGCGGAAGGCATTGCGACGCTGATGGTAAATTACTTCGTCGGGCATGCTGCCGCGGTAAATGCGGTGGCCGCCAGCTTCGTCGGTGGTCAGGGTGCCGTTGCTTTCCCAGGCCACCCGCACGCCATCGTGAAAACCTTCGATACGGAAAGCTTCGCCATTCTCTAGGTAGCGTTCGCCGTCCCGCGGGATCATTTCGTCCAGGGCCAGCGTCTTGCTGTCCCGGTCGATTTCCACCAGGTAGCTTTGAAAGCGCTGGTTGCGTTCGTGGAAGGTGATGATCAGCGGATCATGGCTCTCTTGCAGCATCCGCAAGGTGCCAGCGATTTCCAGCGGCGTGGTGAGTACCTTGGGTGGCTGCGGAGCATCTTCCGCGTTAGGGGCGTTGAACACGGTTCTTCCATCTCCAGACAAAATACGACTACACGCAAGTGCTTTCATTTTGCCAGCATGTGACACGCCTTGGATAGGGCGCGCTTAAGCTGGTTTCAGGCTTGGCTGCGGGTGCTTGGCTTGGCCAGGCGTGAGGTAGAGCCTTGAGCGTTGTAGAGGGCCGGAGGCTCGCCGCCGTGGAGGATACGCAACTGATTGGCGGTGGTGGCTTGCTGAAGCTGGATCGCCTGGCCGTTGAGAATGTTGGTTTCCTGGCACAGGGTCAGCAACTGGTTGAGTTCTTTGCTTTGGGCCAGCAACTGGTCGCCCACCGTGGAGTGGCTGGCGAGTTGCTCCAGGCCCTTGTGGTCGGCCGAGAGGCCCAGGCTGAGGAGAATCTGGCTGCGCTTCTTGCCGTGCTGTTCCAGCAGGACGATCAGCGACTGCTTGCGCGCCAGGATTTCTTCCAGCATGCGCATGTCCCGGCCGAACAGGGCCAGGGACTCTTCCCGAAGTAGCTCCAGCAACTGCTGTGCAGGAGGCAGGTCTTCAATGATCAGTTGTAGCAAGTTTTCGTCGTGCATGGCTGGCCTTGGGGTTTAAGCGTCCAAAAGCCTGGCGCAGGCCTTTGCCTAGCGCTCGGCTTCGAAGTTAAGCAGCTTGCTGGCTACACGGTTGCTGTCGACCTTATAGCTGCCATCCGCAATCGCCTGCTTCAATTCGGCCACGCGGGCTTTGTTGACAACCGGTTGATCGCTCAGCGAGTCAGTGACCTTCTGCAACTGTTGAGCCTCATTGCTCAGGTGTACCGATTCCCCGCTTTGGCTGGCACCGGCCTGTTCTGTCTTGGCAGGCAGAGGCTGGGACTTGGCTTCAACGCTGTCTTTGGCACCGTTGGTGCGCGAAGATCCGGGCGTTGGCAGGGCGTTATTCAAACGACTGAAATCGATGACCATGTTAAAAAACCTCTGGGTATTTGGACGCTTGCCATGTTTTCGGCCATACCCGGACAAACTTTAGGCTCGATTGACAATAAACCTATACGCGATACCGCTTTGCGCACAGTGTAGGAAAAGCCGGCGTCCGATGCCAGTGATCTATAAAGCTACCTCAACTTGCCCCGGTGCCGTCACCCGGGCCTTGATCACGCGGTTGGAGTTGAGGTTCTTCACGCGAATCTGCTCACTCATGCCGCCATTGGACAGGGCTTCCCCCGGCATTTTTACATTCAGGCCGCCGCTGCTGGCGGAGATCACCACCTGGTCACCTTTGCGCACCACTTCGGCCTGCTCAAGATGAACCAGGGTAATCACTTGGTCGGCAACCATTGGTCGGGTAAGTTTTTGCCCGAGTGCCTGGTCCAGGGACGTGAGGTAGCCCTGATTGATCTGGCTGATGTCCCGTTCGCGCATCGCAACGTCCTCATAACCAATGATTCCGGTGCGTTTCAGCGGGCGGGTCACCACCACGACGTCGCGAAACAATTTGACCTGGGCCGGTACAAACACCGTCCAGGGCGAGGCGCCTTCGCAGCGCACCTTCACGGTCACGCGCCCGATGGGTTGGGCGGGGCTCTCAAGGGAGGCTGTCAATTCCTTGTCGCACATGGGCATGCGCAGGCGCGGATCCAACTGGTTGACCTGGATTTCATAGCGGCCCGGTGTCTGCGTCGTCGCCAGATAATCTTCTACAGTGAACTCAAGAAAGCCTTGAGTGACGCCGATAAGTAGATCAGGCAAGGTGACGTTATCGGCGCGGGCCGGCTGGCCCATAGCCAAGGCAAGCAACGCCATCGAGGCGCAGAGCAATCTGCGGTACTGTGGGGATCGGGGGCGTCGGGAAACTGTCGTTTTGATGTCCATGGCCAATAAAAAAGCAAAGCTCGTGCCGTTTAGTGTTGGGTACGCGTCGTACCCCTAAGTTTTAGCGTAGGAGTCTGGGCATGGCCGGTGTAATGGATTCAGTAAACCAGCGCACACAGCTGGTGGGGCAGAATCGCCTGGAGTTGCTGCTGTTCCGTCTGGACGGCAAGCAGTTGTACGGGATTAACGTCTTCAAGGTTCGGGAAGTGCTGCAGTGTCCCAAGCTGACAATAATGCCCAAGTCCAGCCCGGTGGTTTGCGGTGTGGCCAACATTCGTGGCGCAACCATCCCGATTCTTGACCTGGCCATGGCCACCGGTTCGGCGGGGTTGCAGGACCGCGAGAGCCCGTTTGTGATCATCACCGAGTACAACACCAAGACCCAGGGTTTCCTGGTGCGCTCGGTGGAGCGCATCGTCAACATGAACTGGGAAGAGATCCATCCGCCGCCCAAGGGCACCGGTCGCGATCACTACCTCACGGCGGTGACGCGGGTCGACAACCAGTTGGTGGAAATCATCGACGTGGAGAAAATCCTCGCCGAAGTGGCTCCGACCTCGGAGGCGATTTCGGTGGGTGTGGTAGACGCCGAAACCGCGCACAAGGCGATCTCGCTGCGGGTGCTGACGGTGGATGACTCCTCGGTGGCGCGCAAACAGGTGTCCCGTTGCCTGCAGACGGTTGGCGTTGAAGTGGTGGCGCTCAATGACGGTCGCCAGGCCCTGGATTACCTGCGCAAGCTGGTGGACGAGGGCAAGAAGCCGGAAGAAGAATTCCTGATGATGATCTCCGACATCGAGATGCCGGAAATGGACGGCTACACCCTCACGGCCGAGATACGCAACGACCCACGCATGCAAAAATTACATATCATCCTGCATACTTCGTTGTCGGGTGTATTCAATCAGGCGATGGTCAAGAAGGTCGGTGCCGATGACTTCCTGGCCAAATTCCGCCCTGATGACCTGGCATCCCGGGTAGTCGACCGGATCAAGGCAGCAGATCACGGCTAGGGGCCTTTTCCCTGGCGGTCACACGATTTAAGAGGCGGTATCATTGTCTACGGGTAATTTGGATTTCGAACAGTTCCGGGTCTTCCTGGAAAAAGCCTGTGGCATATTGCTCGGTGAAAACAAGCAGTACCTGGTATCCAGCCGTCTCAACAAACTGATGGAGCAGCAGGGCATCAAGTCCCTCGGGGAGTTGGTGCAACGGATCCAGGGCCAGCCGCGCAGCGGGCTCAAGGAGATGGTGGTCGATGCCATGACCACCAACGAAACCTTGTGGTTTCGCGATACCTATCCGTTTGAAGTGCTCAAGAACAAGGTGCTGCCTGAGGCGATCAAGGCCGCACCGGGCCAGCGCCTGCGCATCTGGTCGGCCGCCTGTTCGTCGGGGCAGGAACCGTATTCGATCTCGATGTCCATCGATGAGTTCGAGCGGACCAACATGGGCCAGTTGAAGGCCGGGGCGCAAATTGTGGCCACGGACTTGTCCGGCACCATGCTCACCAACTGCAAGACCGGCGAGTACGACAGCCTGGCACTGGGGCGCGGGTTGTCCCCGGAGCGCTTGCAGCGTTTCTTCGATCCCAAAGGCGCGGGGCGTTGGGCAGTCAAGGCTCCGATCAAGAGCCGGGTCGAGTTTCGCTCGTTCAACCTGCTGGACAGCTACGCCAGCTTGGGCAAGTTCGATATGGTGTTTTGCCGCAATGTGTTGATCTACTTCTCGGCCGAGGTGAAGAAAGACATTCTGTTGCGCATCCACGGCACCCTCAAGCGCGGTGGTTATCTGTTCCTTGGCGCTTCCGAGGCGCTGAACGGTTTGCCGGATCATTACCAGATGGTGCAGTGCAGTCCTGGGATCATTTACCAGGCCAAGTGATGAATGCTTGAGCAAAAATGCTTGAACAAAAAAGGGAGGCCTGCACAGGCCTCCCTTTTTTTTTGGCCGCAAAGCGGCAAACCCTCATTGCCGCTTTACTGGCGTTTCGCGGAAACCCTTTGCCGCTTTTCTGGCATTGCCGCCGGCAATTGCCCCGCAAACCCTTGTAATACGGCCCTCAAAAGAATTGGCATGCCGATTGCTATAACCCTGTTACGAAAAGCAGGTCAGCCCCTAAAGGTTTCCGCCATGAGCATCAGCTTCGATAAAGCGCTCGGTATCCACGAACAAGCCCTGGGCTTCCGCGCCCAGCGTGCCGAAGTCCTGGCTAACAACATCGCCAACGCCGACACCCCGAACTACAAGGCTCGGGACCTGGACTTCTCTGCCGTGCTCGCCGCACAGCAAGACAAGACCAAGAACGGCACCTTCGCCTTGAACATGACCAACAGCCGTCATATCGAAGCGCAAGGCCTGGGCAATGGTGACGAGTCGCTGCTGTATCGCACGCCGATGCAACCGTCGATCGACCAGAACACCGTGGACGCCCAACTGGAGCAATCGGCCTACGCCGAGAACTCGGTGAACTTCCAGGCCAGCTTCACCCTGCTCAACAGCAAATTCAAAGGGCTGATGTCAGCCCTGCGTGGAGAATAAGCCATGTCCCTCGCCAGTGTTTTCAATATTGCCGGTAGTGGCATGAGCGCCCAGACCACGCGCCTCAACACCGTCGCCAGTAACATCGCCAACGCGGAGACCGTGTCTTCGAGCATTGACCAGACCTACCGTGCCCGGCACCCGGTGTTCGCCACCATGTTCCAGGGCGGCCAGGGCGGCCAGAGCGGTAGCGGCGATTCGCTGTTCCAGAACCAGGATGCCGCAGGCCAGGGCGTGCAGGTGCTTGGTGTAGTCGAAGACCAAAGCAACCTCGAAGCCCGCTACGAACCGAACCACCCTGCCGCGAACGAAAAAGGGTACGTGTACTACCCCAACGTCAACGTGGTCGAGGAAATGGCAGACATGATCTCCGCCAGCCGCTCGTTCCAGACCAACGCGGAAATGATGAACACCGCCAAAACCATGATGCAGAAGGTCCTGACCCTGGGTCAGTGATAAGGGGCGCCAAATAATGGCCATTGTTGATACCAGTTCGACGAACACGGCGGTCCAGGACCTTTTCAACTCCAAGGTCAAGACTGCGACAGATAACAGCAGCGTCGGCGACGCAGCCAAGTCGGCGACGGGTAACCAGTCGTTGGGCAAGGACGCGTTCCTGCAACTGCTGGTCACCCAACTGAAAAACCAGAACCCGCTGTCGCCCCAGGACAACGGCGCGTTCGTGGCACAGCTGGCACAGTTCAGCAGCCTGGAAGGCATCAACACCCTGAACGACTCGGTGAATGCGATTTCCAGCAACTTCAGCTCCTCGCAGGCACTGCAGGCTTCGTCGCTGGTGGGTCGCTCGGTGATCACCCAGACCGACAAGTCCATGGTCGACACCAGCAAGAGCATGACCGGCTCCGTGGCAGTGACGGCGGCGACGGGCAACGTCTCGGTCAAGATTACCGACAAGGACGGCAACGTCGTTCGCACCCTCGACATGGGTGCCCAGAGCGCCGGCAATTCCAGCTTTGTCTGGGACGGCAAGAACGATGCGGGCGAGACGGCGCCAGCCGGCACCTACACCTTCAATGCCACCACCAAGAATGACAAGGGCGACTCGGTTGCCTTGCTCACCTCGCTGCCGGCAACGGTGACCAGTGTGACCCTGAGCCAGACCGGCGGCGAAATGCTGCTCAACCTGGCGGGCGGCATGGGCAGCATCAAGCTGTCGCAAATTCAGACTATCGGTACATAGAGCCGGCTAGATACGGCAAAAGGAGAGAACAATGTCTTTTAATATCGGCCTTAGCGGCCTCTATGCGGCCAACAAACAACTGGACGTGACCGGTAACAACATTGCCAACGTCGCGACCACCGGCTTCAAGTCGTCCCGTGCCGAATTCTCGGATATCTACGCGGCGTCCAAGCTGGGCACCGGCCAGAACAGCATCGGCAACGGTGTGAACCTGGCAGCCGTGTCCCAGCAGTTCACCCAGGGTGACGTCAACAACAGTGGCGGCACGCTGGACATGGCGATCCAGGGCGGCGGCTTCTTCGTGCAGAAGGGCAGCGACGGTTCGCTGGAGTACACCCGTAACGGTGCCTTCCGTGCCGACAAGGACGGCTACATCACCAACAACACCGGCACCTCGCGCCTGCAAGGCTACGCGGCGGACGCCGATGGCAACATCCAGAAGGGCGGCTTGACCGACCTTCAGCTCAACCTGTCGTACCTGCCGCCGAAGGCTTCGAGCAAGGTGGACTCCACCAGTAACCTGAACTCGTCCTCGCCGGTGATCGACCAGACCAAGACCCCGTTTGATCCGACCAAGTCGGAGACCTTCACCACTCAATACTCCACCACGCTCTACGATACGCAGGGCAACGCGCATCCGATGGTGCAGTACCTGGTGAAGACGGACTCCAACACCTGGAAGTCCTACACCCTGATCGATGGGCGCAACCCTGACGGTTCGCCGATCAGTGGCACCGGTACCGACGTGAAGGCGCCTGTTGCCTCGACGCTGTCGTTTGACACCGCCGGCAAGCTCTCGGGCATCATCACCCCGCCAGCCACCGCTTCGAACACCACCCTGACCATTTCCGACTGGAAGCCGGGTGGCCTGGTCAATGGTGTCTGGACGTCTAACGGCGCGGCCGCCAACACGGACGGCGTGGCCGTCAACATGGCGAACATCACCCAGTTCAACTCGGCTACCTACCGCAACCCGCCAACCACCGACGGTTACGCCACCGGTCAAATTACCGGGCTGAAAATCGACGGCAGCGGCGTACTGTTCGCTACTTTCAGCAACCAGCAGAGCAAGGCCATCGGCCAGATTTCCTTGGCCAGCTTCAACAACGAGCAGGGCCTGCAGCCAGCCGGCGGCACCACCTGGAAAGAAACCTTCGCGTCGGGCCAGCCGGGTTTTGATACCCCGCAAGTCGGTACCCTGGGTTCGATCGTGGCCAACTCCCTGGAGAACTCCAACGTCAACCTGACCAACGAGCTGGTGGACCTGATCAAGGCCCAGAGCAACTATCAGGCGAACGCCAAGACCATCTCCACCCAGAGCACCATCATGCAGACCATCATCCAGATGACCTGATGCTGTCGCTTTAAGCCGCAACACTGGAAAAGCCCCTCGGTCGAGGGGCTTTTTTTTGCCTGCCGATTGTCCCAGGCTGTCATGGGATGACATGGTTTTGGCGGAACGGCCTACGCCTGTTTTTCCACCCACGAAGCCTAGAAGGCTGAGGTCAACGGGTGGAGAGCAGGCAATGGCGAGTGTGTCGGTTTCAGGTGGTGTCATCGGGGGCGTGAGTTTTTCAGGTCGGGGTATTGCGACGCCAGATCGGTCGGACGATGAAGAAAACAAGGGTGTCTCTAACGAGGAAACGGTCAAAAAGCTGCTCACAGCGTTGGATGACGCCGAGAAAACTTCCAAGGGCCAGCTCGCGCAAGATCTGCGAGACAAGCTCAACGAAGTGCGCGGGGAGATCGGTGACGAGAAATTCAGGGAAATTCTCAACAAGCTGATTGAAGAGGCTTCCGGGCAGTGGCTTGAGTTTCTCAAACAACTGCTGAAGATGTTGTTTCCGGACTCGGACGACACACCGCCATCCCCATCCCCAGCTCCTGCTCCTGCCCCTGCCCCATCGCCAGGGGGTGGTGGCGGCGGGGGCGGGGCTAACAGAAATGATTTTGGCCCCAGCGACCCCATGAGCAACAAGCCGCTGACCGAAGGTTCAAAGCATTTCAACTACAAGCCCGACAACAGCAATCCTGGAAAGCCACCGGACAATATCTGGAGTGGCTTCCGCCAGGGCTCCGATGGCAACTGCGTCACCGTTTCAGCGATAAAGGGGGCGATGATGCGGTACGGTCAGAAACCCACGGACGTTTTCAAGGACGTGAAAGAGACGGACGATGGCTATCGCGTGAAAATGCGGGACGACTTCGAGCTTGATTTGTCCAAGGACGAACTCAAGCAGGCCGCCGCGTATGCACAGTTTAAAGGCGATGATCCGGAGATGCTGACCGATGCAAACTTCATGTTTGCCGCGAGTGCCAAGCGTGCGCAGATTGAAGGAAATGGTCTGGACGACAGGCCGGGTGAAGCGCAGAGAAGCTTTGCCCATGCGATGCAGAGCTTGAACAACGGCGAAATGCCCCACGAGGGGCTGGATCGCCTTGGGTTGAAGGGGCTCTACAGAAACTCCTCAAGCAGTGAGCTGGCGAGCGGCACGCTGGGTGTCGTGGCCTATGATCGTCATTCAATGGCGGTGATTGGTGGGCAAGTCGAGCTGTGGGGCCGGCGGGGCGGCTCGCCTAAGCAGGGTATTGCGTACGCGTTCCTCTAAGGGCGTTAAAACGAAAAAACCCGATAAACCCTATGCAGTCGGGGTTTATCGGGTTTTTCAATCCCGGGCGTTCAAGCCCGGGACCGGCTCAGCTTATTGGCAAGCTTCGCAATCCGGCTCGTCGATCGCGCAGGCTTTTGGCACTGGCGCTGGACCGGCAGGTGCCGCGAGAACCGAATCATCACCATGGTTGCCGCCGCTGGAAACAGCGTTCAGCTTGCCGGTGTTGATGGTCGACTTCTCGGTGCTGGTAGCGGCCAGGGCACGGAGGTAGTAAGTGGTTTTCAGGCCACGGTACCAAGCCATGCGGTAGGTCACGTCCAGCTTCTTGCCCGATGCGCCGGCAATGTACAGGTTCAGCGACTGAGCCTGGTCGATCCACTTCTGACGACGGCTGGCAGCGTCGACGATCCACTTGGTGTCCACTTCGAAGGCAGTCGCGTAGAGCTCTTTGAGTTCTTGCGGGATGCGTTCGATCTGCTGCACCGAACCGTCGTAGTACTTCAGGTCGTTGATCATGACCGAATCCCACAGGCCGCGGGCTTTCAGGTCGCGAACCAGGTACGGGTTGATCACGGTGAATTCGCCCGACAGGTTCGATTTCACATACAGGTTCTGGTAGGTCGGTTCGATCGACTGCGACACGCCAGTGATGTTGGCGATGGTGGCGGTCGGTGCGATGGCCATGATGTTGGAGTTACGAATGCCTTTCTGCACACGGGCACGTACCGGTGCCCAGTCCAGGGATTCGTTCAGGTCAACGTCGATGTACTTCTGGCCACGCTGCTCGATCAGGATCTGTTGCGAATCCAGCGGCAGGATGCCTTTGGACCACAGCGAACCCTGGAACGTCTCGTAGGCGCCGCGCTCGTCGGCCAGGTCGCAGGAAGCCTGGATCGCGTAGTAGCTGACCGCTTCCATGGACTTGTCGGCGAACTCGACCGCAGCGTCCGAACCGTAAGGAATGTGCTGCAGGTACAGCGCATCCTGGAAGCCCATGATGCCCAAGCCGACCGGGCGGTGCTTGAAGTTGGAGTTCTGCGCCTGTGGTACCGAGTAGTAGTTGATGTCGATAACGTTATCGAGCATGCGAACGGCGGTGTTCACGGTGCGTTCCAGCTTGGCGGTGTCCAGCTTGCCGTTGACGATGTGGTTCGGCAGGTTGATCGAGCCCAGGTTGCAAACGGCGATCTCGTCCTTGTTGGTGTTCAAGGTGATCTCGGTGCACAGGTTCGAGCTGTGGACCACGCCCACGTGCTGCTGCGGGCTGCGCAGGTTGCACGGGTCTTTGAAGGTCAGCCATGGGTGGCCGGTTTCAAACAGCATGGACAGCATTTTGCGCCACAGGTCTTTGGCCTGGATGGTCTTGAACAGCTTGATCTTGCCCGGGTACTGGGACAGGGCTTCGTAGTACTCGTAACGCTCTTCGAAGGCCTTGCCGGTCAGGTCGTGCAGGTCTGGCACTTCGGATGGCGAGAACAGGGTCCACGGGCCGTCATCGAAGACACGCTTCATGAACAGGTCAGGGATCCAGTTGGCGGTGTTCATGTCGTGGGTACGACGACGATCATCACCGGTGTTCTTGCGCAGTTCGATGAACTCTTCGATGTCCATGTGCCAGGTTTCCAGGTAGGCACACACAGCGCCTTTGCGCTTGCCACCCTGGTTCACGGCTACAGCGGTGTCGTTCACCACTTTCAGGAACGGTACAACGCCTTGGGACTTGCCGTTGGTACCTTTGATGTACGAACCCAGTGCACGCACCGGCGTCCAGTCGTTACCCAGGCCGCCAGCGAATTTGGACAACATGGCGTTGTCGTGGATCGCGTGGTAGATGCCCGACAGGTCATCCGGCACGGTGGTCAGGTAGCAGCTGGACAGCTGTGGACGCAGGGTGCCGGCGTTGAACAGGGTTGGGGTCGACGACATGTAGTCGAAGGACGACAACAGGTTGTAGAACTCGATGGCGCGGTCTTCTTTGTGCTTCTCTTCGATCGCCAGGCCCATGGCCACGCGCATGAAGAACACTTGCGGCAGTTCGAAGCGGATCCCGTCCTTGTGGATGAAGTAACGGTCGTACAGGGTTTGCAGGCCCAGGTAGGTGAACTGCTGGTCGCGCTCGTGGTTGATTGCCTTGCCGAGTTTTTCCAGGTCGAAGGTGGCCAGGACCGGGTTCAGCAATTCGAATTCGATACCCTTGGCGATGTAGGCAGGCAAGGCCTTGGCGTACAGGTCGACCATCTCGTGGTGCGTGGCGCTGTCGGCGACGCCGAGGAAGCCCAGGCCTTCGGCACGCAGGGTGTCCATCAGCAGGCGCGCGGTCACGAACGAGTAGTTCGGCTCACGTTCAACCAGGGTACGGGCGGTCATGACCAGGGCGGTGTTGACGTCGGTCAGGGCCACGCCGTCGTACAGGTTCTTCAGGGTTTCGCGCTGGATCAGGTCACCATCGACTTCTTCCAGGCCTTCGCAGGCCTCGGTGATGATGGTGTTCAGGCGGCCCAGGTCCAGCGGTGCAAACGTACCGTCAGCCAGGGTGATGCGGATCGACGGGTGAGCTTGTACGGCAGCTTCTTCGGCCGGGGAGCGTACGGCACGTTCCTTGGCGCGGGAGTCACGGTAGATCACGTAGTCGCGGGCAACTTTCTGCTCGCCGGCACGCATCAGGGCCAGTTCGACCTGGTCCTGGATTTCTTCGATGTGGATGGTGCCGCCCGATGGCATGCGACGCTTGAACGTTGCGCTGACCTGTTCGGTCAGGCGCGCAACGGTGTCGTGGATGCGCGACGAGGCAGCAGCGGTGCCGCCTTCAACTGCAAGAAACGCTTTGGTGATCGCGACGGTGATTTTGTCATCGGTGTAAGGAACGACAGTGCCGTTACGCTTGATCACACGCAGTTGGCCGGGTGCGGTGGCGGACAGATCCAGGTTCGAATCAGCGGCCTGCGGCACGGAGCCCTGCGGGTTCTCGCGAGTTGTGTCGGTTTGCATGGGGGGTTGTCTCCACATTCTATATTTATTTGGGCACCATCACGGTGCCCACCGTTCCGTCCTGAAGCACTTACAACAGGCCTGGGCCTGGCATAACAACTTCGGGACAGGAGGAAGGGAGCTGTTCGCGCCGCTTCCATGCCGAAGTCTTCGGTACAAGCTTGGGGCTCTTTACCGTATTCCTGGTGGGTGACAGTTTCGTACTGCAACACCCGTACCGTTTTTGCCTGATCGGGGCTAAAAACGGCTGCCATCCGCGTGCGCGGTTTGGTCTTCTGAAAAAGGCTTAAGTTCAACCAAACAGGAGCAAGAAAGAGCTTGAGTTTCTTGTCTGATTTGTGTTTGGTCTTTTCGCTGAAAACCCTACATGTAGGGTTTTTTTGGCGACGACCTACAAGATAATGCGTTTTGGGGGGTATGGCAACGCACTACCTGTGGATAACGCTGTGGGTAAAATGTGTATGAAACGTGGAACAGGCGTGTAGGCCGCAGTACTGCTGCATCGCGCCGTTTGTCACCGAATATTCCGAGTTAAAAACATCCGGTTGGATTTTTGCGGGCGCGAACCCTATCACAAAAAAACACCATCCCCGAACGCATTTGCGCGCTTGTACTAGAGGGCTGGCTCATGGCTACAATCGCCTCTTGTTTCACGCGATATCTTGTTCGCTCCACATGACAACTGTAGGAGCGGGCTTGCCCGCGAAGGACGTCAACGATAACGCTGGAAACCTGAATAAACGCGGCACCCTTGAGTTTTTCGCGGGCAAGCCCGCTCCTACAATAATGAGAACCGAGGTAACGCATGGAGCATGAAGCCTGGCAGGTATTGATTGTCGAGGACGACGAGCGACTGGCCGAGTTGACCCGTGACTATTTGGAGAGCAACGGCCTGCGCGTCTCGGTGGAGGGCAACGGCGCCCTGGCGGCGGCGCGGATCATCGCCGAACAGCCGGACCTGGTGATCCTCGACCTGATGTTGCCCGGCGAAGACGGCCTGAGCATCTGCCGCAAGGTGCGCGAGGACTACGACGGGGTGATCCTGATGCTGACCGCGCGCACCGACGACATGGACCAGGTGCTGGGCCTGGACATGGGCGCCGACGACTACGTGTGCAAACCCGTACGCCCACGCCTGCTGCTGGCGCGCATTCAAGCGCTGCTGCGGCGCAGCGAAAGCGTCGAGCCGGCCATCCCCGAAAAACAGCGCCGCCTGCAATTCGGCCCGCTGGTGGTGGACAACGCCCTGCGTGAGGCCTGGCTGCACGAGGGCGGCATCGAGCTGACCAGCGCCGAATTCGACCTGTTGTGGCTGCTGGTGGCGAATGCCGGGCGAATTCTCTCCCGGGAAGAAATTTTCACCGCCTTGCGCGGTATTGGCTACGACGGCCAGGACCGCTCCATCGACGTACGCATCTCGCGGATTCGCCCGAAAATCGGCGACGACCCGATCCACCCACGGCTGATCAAGACCATTCGCAGCAAAGGCTACCTGTTCGTCCCCGAAGCTGCCGCTGACCTTACGCCGTGAACTCGATCTTCCTGCGTATCTACGGCGGCATGTGCGCGGCGCTGATTCTGGTGGCGTTGCTCGGTGTGCTGGCCCTGCACCTGCTCAATGAAGTGCGCAGCGGCCAGTACCGAGAGCGCCTGGCCCATGGCACCTTCGCGTTGATGGGCGACAACCTGCAACCCATGAGCGCCATCGAGCGCCGCCGTGCCCTGGCGGTATGGGAACGCTTGCTGGGCATCCCGCTGGAATTGCAGACCGTGGCCGAGGCGCATCTGGACCTGAGCCAGCGCACCCGCCTGCAACGCGGCCAGGTGTTGGTGGAGCAAACCGGCCCCCACGCGGCCAGGGTGCTGCGGCTGGTGAGTGATCAGGAGCAACTGCTGCTCACCGGTGAAGTGCAGCAAATCAGCGAACAACTGGCCCGCGCGACCATTTACCTGCTGGCCGATGAACTGGTGCGTTTTCCGGTGGCCGAGCAACCGCAAAAACTCGCCGACCTGAAAGAGGCCAAGGGCTTTGGATTCGAGATGCACCTGGTGATGCTCGACCAGGCTGACATGGACGAAGACCAGCGCCGCCGTGTGTCCGAGGGCGACACAGTGATGGCCCTGGGCAAGGGCGGTGATTCGATCCGGGTGTTTGCCGGCATGGTCGGCACGCCGTGGGTCCTGGAAATCGGCCCGCTGTACCAGATGAACCCGTACCCGCCGCAGTGGTTGATCCTGATCGCGCTGATCAGCCTGACCCTGATCGGCTTGATCGTCTATTTATTGGTGCGCCAACTGGAGCGGCGCTTGAGTGGCCTGGAAGCTGCCGCCACGCGCATCGCCAAGGGCAGCCTCGAAGTACGGGTGCCGGCCCGGGGCGCCGATTCGGTAGGGCGCCTGGCGGCAGCGTTTAATGGCATGGCCGAACACCTGCAACGGCTGCTGGCGATCCAGCGCGAACTGGTGCGCGCGGTGTCCCACGAATTGCGCACCCCGGTGGCACGCCTGCGGTTCGGCCTGGAGATGATTGGTGACGCGGCCACGCCTGAGGCGCGGCGCAAGTACATGGAAGGCATGGACAGCGACATCCAGGACCTCGATGGCCTGGTGGACGAAATGCTGACTTATGCGCGACTGGAGCAGGGTTCGCCGGCGCTGAATTTTCAGCGGGTCGACCTTAGCGCGTTGCTCGATCAGGTGATTGATGAGCTGTCGCCGCTGCGCCCGGAAATCAACGTGGCGCGGGGCATCTGCCTGTCTTCTGCTCATTGGGATGATGCGTGGGTCGAGGCCGAGCCGCGTTACCTGCATCGAGCCCTGCAAAACCTGGTGAGCAATGCCATGCGCCACGCCCAGGGGCAGGTGCTGATCAGTTACCAGGTGGGCCAGGTGCGTTGCCGCATCGACGTGGAAGACGACGGCCCGGGCGTGCCGGAAAGTGCCTGGGAGCGGATCTTCACCCCGTTCCTGCGCCTGGACGACAGCCGTACTCGCGCGTCGGGCGGGCACGGGTTGGGGTTATCGATTGTGCGGCGGATCATCTATTGGCACGGCGGCCGGGCGTTGATCAGCAAGAGTAACAACCTGGGCGGCGCGTGCTTCAGCCTGAGTTGGCCAAGGGACCAAGAGAAACCCTGATTCATTGTGGTGAGGGGGCTTGTCCTGTGGTGAGGGGGCTTGTCCCCCGCTGGAGTGCGAAGCGCTCCCGCTTTTTTGGGGCCGCTGCGCAGCCCAACGGGGGACAAGCCCCCTCACCACAGAGATCAATCAGGCCTGGACGGCCACCAGGCTCAACAACTGCCCGCCATCCACCGCAAACTGCGCCTCCAGCTCCTTGCCATGGCACCATTCTGCCGACAGGTCCGTCAGCAACCGCAGCCGCGCATGGCCGGTATCCGACCATTCCAGCAACTCGGCATGTTCAAAATAGAAGCGCTTCTGCACGATCGGGTAGAGCGCCTTGAACAGGCTCTCTTTCGCCGAAAACGTCAGCGTCACCAACTGCGCGATCTGCTCCCGCGGCCCGGCAGCCATGCGCTGCAATTCATCCGGTGTCAGGATTTCCCCCGCCAGGCGTTCCGCGCGCTCCAGTGTCAGCAGGTTCTCCAGGTCCATCCCCAGCCCGCGCCACTGTGCCTTGTGGGCGACGATGGCCGCTGCATGGCCGGTGCTGTGAGTGATCGAACCGCTGATATGCGCGGGCCAGACCGGCGCGCGGTCCTCGCCGATTGCCGGCACGCAATCCAGCCCATCCAGCTGTTGCAAGGCCGCACGGGCACACAGGCGACCGGCCAGAAATTCCGCCTGGCGCTTGGCAACCGAACGCTGGATGCTCGCGGGCGGCGGCACGGCGCTGCGCTGGAAGTCGCCGATGGCCAGCAGGGCCGGGTCAAAACGGGTGCTCAGCAAGACCGTCCCGGGCAAGGCGACGGGCAGCGGCCAATGGGCATCAAGTGGGGTGCAGCAGGCGGGTAGGGAATTCATGCCGGGTATTTTGCCGAGTTGGAGGGCCGCTGGATAGCCTGCGGCCGGGGATACGTAAGTAACTCTTTACACAGTAGCCGGCCTCGGTTCAGCCCAGGTTCAGAGAGTGTTCAGGGGGAGTTCAGCGGGGGCTGCGTAGTCTGGCCCCGTACTCAAAGCCAAAGCGTGTGAG
The DNA here is from genome assembly GCF_011765255.1 of Pseudomonas sp. AN3A02. Classification (NCBI taxonomy): domain Bacteria; kingdom Pseudomonadati; phylum Pseudomonadota; class Gammaproteobacteria; order Pseudomonadales; family Pseudomonadaceae; genus Pseudomonas; species Pseudomonas sp. AN3A02. The sequence goes on along the minus strand of NZ_JAARNI010000002.1, from coordinate 591,061 downwards.
GTAGACCATGACTGCGATCAAGAAGCTGATGTTGGCGTTAACCATGCTCAGCGCCACCGCTGGCGTCCAGGCCTCTGATGCGAGCTTCGCGGGTTTCTCCAAAGAGAAGAGCAAAAAGCCCTACAGCCTTCTTCAGCGGGTGAGCTTCGAGGATGCCGGTGAACAAGCCGCGCCCTGGGGCCAGTCCCTGGGCCAGCACACCCCGCAGTCGGACTATCGCGTAGGCAATGAAAACCTGTCAGGTCACTTCAACGGCAGTAAACTGCGCCAGCAAGACCTGCAGGGCCGCTATGATATACCCCAGTTGGAAAGTTGATTTGCCTTGGAGAGCTTTATGAAATTGCTGGTTGTCGAAGATGAGGCGTTGCTGCGTCATCACCTGTTGACCCGTCTGACCGACAGCGGTCACGTGGTCGAGGCCGTCGCCAACGCCGAAGAGGCGCTGTACCAGACCGGGCAATTCAACCACGACCTGGCGATCATCGACTTGGGCCTGCCTGGCATGGGCGGCCTGGACCTGATCCGCCAACTGCGCGCCCAGGCCAAGACATTCCCGATCCTGATCCTGACCGCCCGCGGCAACTGGCAGGACAAGGTCGAAGGCCTGGCCGCCGGTGCCGACGACTACGTAGTCAAGCCGTTCCAGTTCGAAGAGCTGGAAGCGCGGATGAACGCACTGCTGCGCCGCTCCAGCGGTTTCACCCAGTCGACCATCGTCGCCGGGCCCTTGCTGCTGGACCTCAATCGCAAGCAGGCGTCCCTCGACGAACAGCCCCTGGCGCTGACCGCCTACGAATACCGCATCCTCGAATACCTGATGCGTCACCATCAGCAGGTGGTTGCCAAGGACCGCCTGATGGAACAGCTCTACCCCGATGACGACGAGCGCGATCCGAACGTCATCGAAGTGTTGGTAGGCCGCCTGCGCCGCAAGCTGGAAGGCCCGGCGGGGTTCAAGCCGATCGACACCGTGCGCGGTCTGGGCTACCTGTTTAATGAGCGCTGCCGTTGATTCGCTCGTTACGTGTGCGTTTGATGCTCGCGGCCACCACCCTGGCCGTGCTGTTTATGCTGGCCTTGTTGCCAGCCATGCAGGGCGCCTTCAGCCTGGCCCTGCAGGATTCCATCGAGCAGCGGCTGGCGTCGGATGTCACCACGCTGATTTCGGCTGCCCGGGTTGAAAACAATCGCCTGCTGATGCCCGCGCAGTTGCCGGATGAGCGCTTCAACCTCACCGACAGCCGCCTGTTGGGCTACATCTATGACCGCGAAGGCCATCTGGTCTGGCGGTCGCGCGCCACCCAGGAAGAGAACATCAACTACAAGCCGCGCTATGACGGGCGCGGCAACGAGTTTGCGCGGATTCGCGAAGCCAACGGCCAGGAATTTTTTGTCTATGACGTCGAGGTCAAGCTGCTGGGCGGCAAGAGCGCGGCGTTCAGTATTGTCGCCCTGCAACCGGTGCGCGAATACCAACTGACCCTCGAAGGCCTGCGGGAAAACCTCTACCTGGGCTTCGGCGCCGCCTTGCTGGTGCTGCTGACCCTGTTGTGGCTGGGCCTGACCTGGGGCCTGCAAGCGTTGCGCCGGCTGAGCCAGGAACTGGATGAAATCGAAGGCGGCACCCGGGAAAGTCTCAGTGAACAACACCCCCGCGAATTGTTGCGCCTGACCGGCTCCCTGAACCGGTTGCTCCACAGCGAGCGTGAGCAACGCACCCGTTACCGCGATTCCCTGGATGACCTGGCCCACAGCCTGAAAACCCCGTTGGCAGTGCTGCAAGGCGTGAGCGAAGACATGGCCCAGCGCCCCGAAGATCGTGACCAGGCCTGGGTGCTGCAATCGCAGATCGAGCGCATGAGCCAGCAGATCAGCTACCAATTGCAGCGCGCCAGCCTGCGTAAAAGCGGCCTGGTGCGTCACCAGGTGCGCCTGGAGCCGGTACTGCAAAGCCTGTGCGACACGCTGGACAAGGTCTATCGCGATAAAGGCGTGAAGGTCGCCTTCGATTTGCCGGAAGAATGCGACGTGCCGATCGAGAAGGGCGCCTTGCTGGAACTGCTCGGCAACCTGCTGGAAAACGCCTATCGCCTGTGCCTGAGCGAAGTGCGCATCACCTTGCAGGAAAGCCTGGAAGGCACCGAGCTGTGCATCGAAGACGACGGCCCCGGCGTGCCACCGGACCAGCGTGCGCGGATCCTGCAAAGGGGTGAGCGGCTGGACCGCCAGCATCCGGGACAGGGCATCGGCCTGGCGGTGGTCAAGGACATCATCGAAAGCTACAGCGCACGGTTGACCCTTGGGGATTCACCGCTAGGGGGTGCCGCGTTCAAGATTCACTTTCCGGCTGTTTGATCTTTATTGGCTGTGCCGGCCTCTTCGCGAGCAAGCCCGCTCCCACATTCGATAGCATTCCAAAGGTGGAACTCGGTCAAATGTGGGAGCGGGCTTGCTCGCGAAGAGGCCAGTCGCATCAATACACACTTAACTTTCTTGTGCTCTATAGGCCCCCGGGGTCAGCCCGGTCCACTTCTTGAACGCCCGATGAAACGCCGACGGTTCGGAAAACCCCAACTGCTCGGCGATCTCCTGCAACGACAAATCCGCCCGCCCCAAATGATAAATCGCAATGTCCCGGCGTAATTCATCCTTGAGCGCCTGAAAGCTCGTGCCTTCCTCCCGCAAATGCCGACGCAGGGTCTGCGGGCTGATATGCAGGTGCTGGGCGACGGTTTCGAGGTCGGGCCACGGCGTGCGGTCGCGGCTCAATAAGCGGCGCAATTGACTGCTCAGGCTGTCGCCCTCATCCGGCCGTGACAGCAGGTCGGCCGGTGAGCGTTCGAGGAAGTGCTTGAGGGTGCGCTCGTCCTGCAACAGCGGCAGGCTCAGGTAGCGGCTGGGAAACACCAGGCTGCTGGTGGGCGCGGCGAACACCTGCGGGCAGGGGAACAGCAAGTCGTACTCACCGGCATGGGCCGGCATCGGGTAACTGAAGGTGGCCTGGTCCAGGCGGATGCGTTGGCCAATCAGCCAACTGCCGAGGCGATGCCAGATCACCAGCAGGCATTCGCTGAGGAAGTGATCCGGGTCCCACAACTGCGAATCGTCCAGGCTCAAGCGGGCCATTTCCCCTTCGCGTGTCAGACGCCAGCGCGGACCTTGCGGGAATAGGCTATAAAATAATAAGCCGCGTTCCAGAGCCTTCTCGAGGGTGCGGCAGTGAATCAGCGCGTGGCACATCATGGCGAAGGTGCCGCGCTTGCTCGGGCCTTCGGCGAAACCCAGGTATTCGTCATCCAGCGCCAGCCACAGCATCTGCAGCAGCCGGGTAAATTGCTCCGGGGCGATGCGGGCGCGGGGTTCGCTCAGCAGTTCCGGGGTAATGCCCACTTGCTGCAGCAGGCCCGAATAGTCGTAGCCGGCTCGACGAGCACCGCCTAAAGCGGCCCGGGCGTAGTGACTGGCGATGGTACGTTCACGCATGAGGGGCCTCGTCCATTGAGTGGCGGATGTTAGCCATCCTGTGTGAGGGCAACAAGGCGGATATCCGCCAAATTGTAGGACGAGATCGGGAGGTGAGGCGGAAATCCGCCACCTTGCGTAGGCGGTGTCTGAAGCCGAAAACCACCCAAGAGCTGATGTCTAAAGGCCTTCAGCGGTTTTCAGTAAAAGTGGCACGACGCTTGCGATAGAGAGCGCAGGGAGACCGGCCTTGAGCGGGCTCTCAAACAACAAATCCCTCCAGTGCAGGAGGGTTCGCAATTCAAGTGTCGTGGGCAATGGCGGATATTTGCCACACGAGACGATTGAGGAACTTTGCAATGACGACTCGTCAGCCACTGTACAAATCCCTGTATTTCCAGGTGATCGTTGCAATCGTTATCGGTATTTTGCTCGGCCACTTCTACCCGCAGACCGGCGTGGCCCTCAAGCCACTGGGTGACGGCTTTATCAAGCTGATCAAAATGGTCATCGCCCCGATCATCTTCTGCACCGTTGTCAGCGGCATCGCTGGCATGCAAAGCATGAAATCGGTCGGCAAAACCGGTGGCTACGCGCTGCTGTACTTTGAAGTCGTCTCCACCATCGCCCTGCTGATCGGCCTGATTGTGGTCAACGTTGTGCAACCGGGCGCCGGCATGCACATCGACGTGGCTACCCTGGACGCCTCTAAAGTCGCGGCCTACGTGACTGCCGGTGCAGACCAGAGCATCGTTGGCTTCCTGCTGAACGTGATCCCGAACACCATCGTTGGCGCGTTCGCGACCGGTGACATCCTGCAAGTGCTGATGTTCTCGGTAATCTTCGGTTTCGCCCTGCATCGCCTGGGTGCCTACGGCAAGCCGGTGCTGGACTTCATCGATCGCTTCGCCCACGTGATGTTCAACATCATCAACATGATCATGAAGCTCGCGCCACTCGGTGCACTGGGCGCCATGGCGTTCACCATCGGTGCCTACGGTGTAGGTTCGCTGGTGCAGCTCGGTCAGTTGATGATCTGCTTCTACATCACCTGCATCCTGTTTGTGGTCCTGGTACTGGGCGCCATCTGCCGGGCTCACGGCTTCAGCGTCCTGAAACTGATCCGCTACATCCGTGAAGAGCTGCTGATCGTACTGGGTACTTCCTCGTCCGAATCCGCACTGCCACGCATGCTGATCAAGATGGAACGCCTGGGCGCCAAGAAGTCGGTCGTTGGCCTGGTTATCCCGACTGGCTACTCGTTCAACCTGGACGGTACTTCGATCTACCTGACCATGGCTGCCGTGTTCATCGCCCAGGCGACTGACACCCACATGGACATCACCCACCAGATCACCCTGTTGCTGGTACTGCTGCTGTCCTCCAAGGGCGCTGCTGGCGTGACCGGTAGTGGCTTCATCGTACTGGCCGCTACCCTGTCGGCTGTTGGCCACCTGCCGGTTGCCGGCCTGGCGCTGATCCTGGGTATCGACCGCTTCATGTCCGAAGCCCGCGCACTGACCAACCTGGTGGGCAACGCTGTTGCTACCCTGGTTGTGGCCAAGTGGGTCAAGGAACTGGACGAAGACAAGCTGCAAGTCGAACTGGCTTCCGGTGGTCGCGGTATCTCCGAGACCCGTGAAGAAGACGACCTGGGCGTGGCCGAAGGCCCGGCTCCAACCGCCGTCAAGTAAGGCTGCACCCTGTGTGAAAAACCCATCTTCGGATGGGTTTTTTTTTGATCGTTTCCACGCTCTGCGTGGGAATGCCGCCAGGGACGCTCCGCGTCTCGCTTTACGTTTCCGGGAACATCCGTCACTCCGGATGATGCTTTATGTGATTGCTGCTAACCGCCAGGTTTGCCTACTCTGTGGCCAATCGAATCGGAATCGGAGTAACCATGTCAGGTCCCTTGGCGTCCCTCAAAGTACTGGATTTCTCCACCCTGCTGCCGGGGCCGTTCGCCTCGCTGCTGCTGGCCGACATGGGCGCCGAGGTATTGCGCATCGAATCTCCCACGCGCATGGACTTGCTGCGGGTCTTGCCGCCCCATGACCAAGGCGTGTCGGCCAGCCATGCCTATCTGAACCGCAACAAACGCAGCCTGGCCCTGGACCTCAAGCAAGCCGAGGCGGTGGAGATCGTGCGGCAGTTGGTGGCGGACCATGACATCGTCCTCGAGCAGTTCCGCCCCGGGGTGATGGAGCGCCTGGGCCTGGGTTACGAGGCATTGAAAGCGATCAACCCGAAGCTGATCTACGTCTCCATCACCGGCTACGGCCAGACCGGCCCCTACAAGGACCGCGCCGGCCATGACATCAACTACCTGGCCCTGGCGGGTGTCGCCAGTTACACCGGGCGCCAGGACAGCGGGCCGTTGCCCCTGGGCGTGCAATTGGCGGATGTGGGCGGCGGCTCGTTGCACGCGGTGATCGGCTTGCTGGCGGCGGTGATTGCCCGGCAGCAGAGCGGGGTGGGGCAATACCTCGACGTGAGCATGACCGACTGCGCCTTCAGCCTGAATGCCATGGCCGGCGCGGGTTACCTGGCGTGCGGCGTGGAGCCGGCGTGGGAGAACCAGGTGCTCAATGGTGGCAGCTTCTATGACTATTACCGCTCGCGGGAAGGGCGCTGGTTTTCGGTGGGCAGCCTGGAGCCGGCCTTTATGCAGCAGCTGTGTACGGCCCTTGGGTGCCCCGAGTTGGCGGCGCAGGGCTTGTCGCCCAAACCCGAGCAGCAGAAAGCCCTCAAGCTGGCGTTGCAGGTCGAGTTCGAGAAACGCAGCTTTGATGAACTGTGTGAGCTGTTTGCCGGGATTGATGCGTGTGTTGAGCCGGTGCTGAACCTGAGCGAGGCGGTTGAACACCCGCAGTTGAAAGCCCGGGAACTGGTCAGCCAGGTGCCGCGGGGCGATGGTTCAAGCCAGGCGCAAATTGCGTGTCCGCTGAAGTTTTCCGAGGGCTTGCCGGCGGCCAGGCATATAGGCGCGGCGGTGGGTGCTCACACGGATGAGGTGTTGGTGGAGTTGGGCTTCAGTGCTCAGCAGATAGACGATTTGCGGCGTGCCAAGGTAGTTCAGTAGCGCCTGGGCCGGCCCCTTCGCGAGCAAGCCCGCTCCCACATTCGACCGAGTTCCATCGTTGGAATGCGATCAAATGTGGGAGCGGGCTTGCTCGCGAAGAGGGCCTTGAAAGCACCACAAACCTCACTCGACGCGGGTTTCCCCGGTAAACACCAACGTCTGCCTACACCTGCGACACAAATACCGCCGCCCCTGGCTCACCAGCCCATGACGCTGTGGCGAAAATGGAAAGTCACTGTCGGCACACGGGCAGCGGTAGATATACCGCGTCACGCGCCGCCGCTGGATTTCATAGGTGTGGCAGCGATCCGGCGGCAGTTCGTAAACCCCACGCATGATCAACTGCCATTCCTCGCCATGGGGCTGGATGCGCTCGCCGAACAATTGGTGGGCAATCAGGTGCGCCACTTCATGGGCAACCGTCTGTTTAAGGAAGTGTTGGCTGTTTTCACGGTACAACTGCGGGTTGAAGCGCAGCAGGTTCTCGTGCAAATGCGCGACACCGGCCTTCTGGCCCCGCAGCTTGAGGCTGACCTGGGGGCGTTTGAAGCTTCGTTTGAAAAAGGATTCGGCTTGCAGGAAACAATCTTCGACGCGGGTATTGAGTTGCTCGGGCATGCTGTACATATCTCCAGAGACGTCCAGTATGCCGCAAACAACGGTGTATCCGAATCTGTCAGGCGCCGAATGGTCATGCATAACGCACAAAGCCACCTTGCGGTGGCTTTTCCTGCGGGTAAACCGCGTCAGTTGGTGTACATCGGGCCTACGCCCAGCCCCCAGACGATCACGGTAAAGGCCATGATCGCCACCAGCACCACCAGGCCTACAGCCAGCACCGAGCTGGAGAACAGGAAGCCCTCGTCCGGGTGGATGTTCATGAAGGTCGGCAATCCTACGTACAGCAGGTACACCGTGTAGCAAATGGCGGCCGTGCCGACGACCATCCCCAGCCACATGTGCGGGTACAGCGCCGCCAGCCCGCCGACAAACAGCGGTGTTGCGGTATAGGTGGCAAACGCTACGCAGCGGGCCATGCTTGGATTGGCGTCATAGGTGCGCGCCATCCAGTGAATGAACGCACCCATCACCGCCACGCCACCGAGCATCGCCGCGTAGGACATGATGGTCATCCATAACGCGCTTTCCACCGTCAGCATCACCGGTGCGCGGCTGCCGATGACCCAACCGACCTGAGTGGTACCGATAAAGGCTGATACAGCGGGGATCGCCGCGAGAATCAGCGTGTGGGTGAGGTACATGTGGCTGATGCTTTCTTCTTTATCGCCACGAATTTCCCGCCATTCCTGATCGGGGTGGGTGAAAAGTCCCACGACGTGATGGATCATGCCAGTCACTCCTGTCGTTATTACCATCGCCCCCCAGTGGAGCGCCCACGGGCCAATTGGCCTGAAAGGTCTGGATATGTGTGCGACCTTATGTCGCAGTATAGGAAGTGATGACCGGAAAAACTGTGGGGCTTTAGAGCAAATTGCGCTGTAAACACTGGGCTTAATCGCGGCGCGGTCTGTTGATTGGAATGCGGTCAAATGTGGGAGCGGGCTTGCTCGCGAATGCGGAGTGTCAGTCGCCAGGTGTTTAGCTGACCCACCGCATTCGCGAGCAAGCCCGCTCCCACATTGGAACTCGGTCGTCCATCCCGGTAAAATACCCGGCTTTTCGTCACATACCTTTCGCGGATCCAAGCGCCATGGGCACTCTTACGGTCAACCAGAACAAACTGCAAAAACGCCTGCGTCGCCAGGCCGGTGAGGCAGTCGCCGATTTCAACATGATCGAAGAGGGCGACAAGGTCATGGTCTGCCTGTCTGGCGGCAAAGACAGCTACACCCTGCTCGACGTGCTGATGCACCTGCAAAAGGTCGCGCCGATCAAGTTCGAGATCGTCGCCGTGAACATGGACCAGAAGCAGCCGGGCTTTCCCGAGCATGTGCTGCCGGCCTACCTCAAGGAACTGGGGGTCGAGTACCACATCGTCGAGAAAGACACTTACTCGGTGGTCAAGGAACTGGTCCCGGAAGGCAAGACCACCTGCTCGCTGTGCTCGCGCCTGCGCCGTGGCACGCTCTACACCTTTGCCGACGAGATCGGCGCGACCAAGATGGCCCTGGGTCACCACCGTGACGACATCGTCGAAACCTTCTTCCTCAACATGTTCTTCAACGGCAGCCTCAAGGCCATGCCGCCCAAGCTGCGGGCCGATGACGGGCGCAACGTGGTGATTCGCCCACTGGCGTACTGCCATGAGAAGGACATCCAGGCGTACTCCGACCTCAAGCAGTTTCCGATCATCCCGTGCAACCTCTGCGGCTCCCAGGAAAACCTGCAGCGCCAGGTGGTCAAGGACATGCTCCAGGACTGGGACCGCAAGACCCCGGGCCGCGTCGACAGTATTTTCCGCAGCTTGCAGAACGTGCAGCCGTCGCAGTTGGCCGACCGTAACCTGTTCGACTTCACCAACCTGCGTATCGACGAAAGTGCGGCGTCGCGCTTCGTCAATGTAGTGAACCTCTGAGCCGTTTCACCGCTCTGACAGACGGCGCTCCTGGGCGCCGTTTTCATTTCAATCCTTAGGAGAGGGCATGCGCGATTACAAGTGGCTGCACGAATATTGTCTGAACCGGTTTGGTTCGGCGGCCGAGCTGGAAGCCCACCTGCCTGTGCCCCTGACCCCGGCGAAACTGCGCAAGATCAGCGATGACCGCTACCTGTCTACCCTGTCGCTGCGGGTGTTTCGCGCCGGGCTCAAACACAGCGTGGTGGATGCCAAGTGGCCGGCGTTCGAGCAAGTGTTCTTTGGTTTTGACCCGGAAAAAGTCGTGCTGATGGGCGCCGAGCACCTGGAGCGATTGATGCAGGACACACGCATCATCCGCCACTTGGGCAAGCTCAAGAGCGTGCCGCGCAATGCGCAGATGATTCTGGATATCGAGAAGGAAAAGGGCAGCTTCGCGGCGTTTATTGCTGACTGGCCGGTGACCGATATCGTCGGGCTGTGGAAGTACCTGAGCAAGCACGGCCACCAGTTGGGCGGGCTGTCAGCGCCGCGCTTTTTGCGGATGGTGGGCAAGGACACGTTCGTGCCGAGCTATGACGTAGTGGCCGCGCTGAATGCGCAGAAGATTGTCGACAAGGTACCCACCAGCCTGCGGGACCTGGCCACGGTGCAGGGCGCGTTCAACCAGTGGCATGCCGAGAGCGGGCGGCCGATGTGCCAGTTGTCGATGATGTTGGCTTACACCGTCAACCACTAAGCCCGACCATTACCCTGTGGCGAGGGAGCTTGCGGTGGAGAGGGAGCCCATTGTGGCGAGGGAGCTTGCTGTGGCGAGGGAGCTTGCTCCCGCTGGAGTGCGAAGCGCTCCCAGGATTTTGGGGCCGCTACGCAGCCCAGCGGGAGCAAGCTCCCTCGCCACAACAAGCTCCCCAGCCACATTGATTGCGGCTTTGCCTGAAAAGTGTGTTCAAGCAGGCAAACCTTCCCCCGCCAACCGCCGATTCAACTGATGCCGGTAACGCACATACATCAGCGCCGTGCAGAACACCGCCAGGCTCGCCAGCATTTCCAGCACACCAAACCACTGCCGGTTCGGGTCATACGCCGCCAGCGCACCCTTGATGAAGTACAAGTTCACCACAAAGCACATCCACGAATGCCCGCGTGCGCTGCCCAGGATCATCCCCGGCGCCAGCAACAGCAACGGCACCAGTTCGATCAGCAGAATTACCCACGGCCGTGCGCCGTGCAGGTCGGCGAACACCAGGTAGTAGGCGCACAGCAGCCCCACCAATCCCAAAAACGCCAGCAGGCTCAACACCCGCGTCGCCTTGACCCGTGGCTCCAGCCACGCCTGGGGCGGCAGTACCTTAGGCTTCCTGGCCACGGCCGTTCTCCAGTAGCGCGGCAGTCTTCGCCAGGCGCAGGCCTAGGGCGCGGCACAGGGCGATCTCGTGTTGATCCAGCGCACGCTTGCCGTCGGCACCGGAATGGTGGCTGGCGCCATAAGGCGTGCCGCCGCCCTTTGTATCAAGCAGTGCCTGTTCGCTGTAGGGCAGGCCGGTGATCAGCATGCCGTGGTGCAACAGCGGCAGCAGCATCGACATCAGCGTGGTTTCCTGGCCGCCGTGCAGGCTGGCGGTGGAGGTGAACACGCCCGCCGGCTTGCCGACCAGGGCGCCGGTCAGCCACAGGTTGCTGGTGCCGTCGAGAAAGTACTTGAGCGGCGCGGCCATGTTGCCGAAACGGGTCGGGCTGCCCAGCGCCAGGCCACAGCAGTGCTTCAGGTCGTCGAGGCTGCAGTACAGCGGGCCGTCCACCGGAATGTCCGGCGCCACGGCTTCGCATTCGCTGGAGATGGCCGGCACGGTGCGCAACCGCGCCTCAAGCCCGGCTTGCTCGACGCCCCGGGCAATTTGTCGGGCCATTTCGCTCACCGAGCCGTTGCGGCTGTAATACAACACCAGCACATACGGCGCACTCACGAAACCAGCTCCAGAATGTTCTCTGGCGGGCGGCCAATCACGGCCTTGTCGGCGGTTTCGAGGATCGGGCGCTCCATCAGTTTCGGATGAGCGGCGATTGCGGCAATCAGTTGCGCTTCGCTGAGGCTGGCGTCGGCCAGGTTGAGGGTTTTGTATTCGTCTTCGCCGGTACGCAGCAATTGCCGCGCGCTGATGTTCAGCTTGCCCAGCAAGGCCTGCAATTGCGCGGCGTCGAGCGGGGTTTCCAGGTAGCGCACTACGTTGGGTGTGAGGCCACGGGCTTCCAGCAGTTCGAGCGCACCGCGGGATTTCGAGCAGCGCGGGTTGTGATAAAGCGTCAGATCGGTCATGTGCGGGTCGCATCTTGCGTAAGGTGGCGGGTATTCTACCCGCGCTGTGCCACGTCCTTAAACCATGAGAGGCGATAGGCCGCAGCCAACGTTCATTTTTACGAAGGATTACCCCATGACGAGGCGACTGTTAGGCGCATTGGCAATCATCGGCACACTGCTGCTCAGCGGCTGTGGCAATGATTATGGCGTTGACCAATACGGTCAGAAAGTGGCCGCCGAACGCCTGGACAAGCAATGGCTGGTGGTTAACTACTGGGCTGAATGGTGTGGCCCGTGCCGTACCGAAATCCCTGAACTCAACGCTTTGGCCGAACAGCTTAAGGGTCAGTCAGTGGGTGTGTTCGGCGTGAACTTCGACAACGCCCAGGGTGAAGAACTCAAAAGCGCCAGCGACAAGCTGGGCATCAAGTTCACCGTACTGGCGCAGAACCCGGACGGGATCTTCGACATTCCCCGCAGTGAAGCCTTGCCGGTGACCTACATCATCGATGACAAGGGCAAGGTGCGTGAGCAACTGATGGGTGAGCAGACGGCGGAAGGGGTGTTGGCCAAGCTCAAGGCCTTAAGGGGCTAAAAATATCCCACTGTAGGAGCGAGCTTGCTCGCGAAAAACGTCAACGATAACGCGAGCATTCTGAATGTGCGCGGCGCTCTCTGGTTTTTCGCGAGCAAGCTCGCTCCTACAGACGGGCGGAAAGGCAGGTCGGAGGTTTTTAGCCTTCTTCCAGCCACAACCGCAACGGCTTGCCATCCGCCGGCCAGAAACGGGTTTGTTCGATCGGCGAGATGTCCCAGCGCTGCACGCCTTGCAGGGCCTGGAAGAAGCGGTGCTCCTGCTCCATCAGCGCTTCGGCGCAGAGTTTGCGGGTGCTGCCGACCTTGCCGAAGCTCAGCTTGTCGCCGTCCAGGGTATAGGGCGCGAACCAATGGTTGCAGCCACCATTGCCGTAGGCCCGGCCATCGGCGCCGAGGGTCACGGTCAGGTGCGCGTAATCCATCAGCGGCCGCTCACCGATCCATTCCACCACGTAGCTGTGATCCTGCTTGAGCTTGGCCTCGTCGCTGGCGCAGCCCGCAAGGCCTGCACCCAGCACGGCCAGCATCAGCGGGGCTTTCATTGCGCGGCCTGCTGGCATTTCGGGCAGCGGTGCTTGTCACCCAGGGTGGCCCAGCCCAACTCGGTGACCCGCGCAGTGGCGGCCGGTTGCAGCGGTTCCTTTGTCAGCTTGGTTTCCACCGCAAATTCAAACTCCAGCACGTTGTCGCAGCTGTCGCAGTTGACCTTCCAGGTGTGAATCTCCAACTCGCCGAACTTCGGCCCCTGGGCCATGGCGACCCACTGGCCCGCCGGGCGGATGGAGTAGCGCGCATCGCCTTCGACGGTCAGGCGCATCGACAGGGTTTTGCTGCCGCGCAGGGTGACGATCAGAACGTCGCCGTTCTTGATCGAGCCACCGTTGCCGGTGACTTGATAACGGCCCGGCACCAGGGCGCGGCATTCGATCAGAGTGTGTTGCGGGCTCAGCAAGCTGAAGCGGAAATCGTGTTCGGCCATGGATCCTCCAAATAGGCGCGGCATCCTATCACGGGCCGCCACCCATCATGGCGCGGCTATGTGACCGCTGATCATCCTTCGACGAGGTTTTGCGCCTGCCCGCCGGCCCACGCAGCGATGTTGGCCAGGGTCGTGCCGGCAATCGCCCCCAGGGCCTCGCGGGTCAGGAAGGCCTGGTGGGCGGTGATGATGACGTTAGGGAAGGTCAGCAGGCGCGCCAATACGTCGTCTTGCAGGGGCAAGTCCGAGCGGTCTTCGAAAAACAGCTGGGCCTCTTCTTCATATACATCCAGCCCCAGATAGCCGAGCTGGCCGTCCTTGAGTGCGTCGATCAGCGCCGGGGTGTCCACCAGGCCGCCGCGCCCGGTATTGATCAGCATTGCGCCGGGCTGCATATGAGCCAGGCTTTGGGCGTTGATCAGGTGTTTGCTGTCTGCTGTCAGTGGGCAATGCAGGCTGATGATCTGCGACTCGCCGAGCAATTCATGCAGGCTCACGTAGCGCGCACCTAGGGCCTCGACCTGCGGGTTGGGGTAAGGATCGTAAGCCAGCAACTGGCAGCCGAACCCGGCCATGATCTTGGCGAATGTGGCGCCGATCTGCCCGGTGCCGACCACGCCGACGGTCTTGCCCACCAGGTCGAAACCGGTCAGGCCATGCAGGCTGAAGTCACCGTCGCGGGTACGGTTGTAGGCGCGGTGCAGGCGGCGATTGAGGGCCAGGATCAGCGCGACCGCATGTTCGGCCACCGCATGGGGCGAATAGGCTGGCACCCGCACGATGGTCAGGCCCAGGCGTTTGGCGGCGGGCAGGTCGACATGGTTGTAACCGGCCGAGCGCAGGGCGATCAGGCGAGTGCCGCCGCTGGCCAACTGCTCCAGCACCGGGGCGCTGAGGTCGTCATTGATAAAGGCGCAGACCACTTCGTGGTGTTCGGCCAGGGCCACGGTGTCGAGGTTCAGCCGGGCCGGCTGGAATTGCAGCTGCATGCCTTCGGGCAACGGTTGGGCGAGAAAGCTCTCGCGGTCGTAGGTCTGGCTGCTGAAGAGGATGATGCGCATCAAATATTCCTTCTTGATGATGGGAAGCTGCTTTTGTGTCGATGGGGCTTGCTGTGGTGAGGGAGCTTGTTGTGGTGAGGGAGCTTGTTGTGGCGAGGGAGCTTGCTCCCGCTGGAGTGCGAAGCGCTCCCAGGATTTTGGGGCCGCTGCGCAGCCCAGCGGGAGCAAGCTCCCTCGCCACAACAAGCGCCCTAGCCACAGCAAGCTCCCTCGCCACATTGCCCCGAAAGTTTACGCGCTGACCCGCGCCTCGCTGGCCAGCCGGGCAATCGCCATGTCCAGTTCATCCAGGGCCGGCATGGCCTTGGCGTCGTCCTGTTTGAGCAGGGTCTCGGCCCGTTGGCAGGCCGCGCGCAGTTGCGGCACGCCGCAATACCGGGTGGCGCCGTGCAAGCGGTGCACCCGTTCGATCAGGGCGTTGCGGTCGTTGGCGTCCCGGGCGACGCGAATCGCTTCACGGTCGGCTTCAAGGGAAGCCAGCAGCATCGCCAGCATGTCCGCCGCCAGATCCGCCTTGCCGGCCGCCAGGCGCAAACCTTCTTCGTGGTCCAGCACCGGCAATTGCGCGGCGTGCCCGAAACTTTCGGTACCACGGTCCGGGCCTTGGTTGCGCAGGGCCAGCCCGGTCCATTTCAACACCACCTGGGCCAGTTGCCGCTCGCTGATGGGTTTGGTCAGGTAGTCATCCATGCCGCTTTGCAGCAGGGCGCGTTTTTCGTTGGCCATCGCATGGGCCGTCAGCGCGACGATGGGCAGCGGCGTGCCATGGCGTTCGCTTTCCCACGTGCGGATCGCCTCGGTGCTCTGGCGGCCGTCCATCCCGGGCATCTGCACGTCCATCAGCACCAGGTCGAAGGCTTCCTGCTTCACCGCTTCGATGGCCGAGTAACCGCTTTCCACCGCCTGGACCTTGGCGCCCATGTCTTCCAGCAGGGTTTGCACCAGCAGCAGGTTGGCCGGGTTGTCGTCGACACACAGCACCCGCGGCGCGCGGCTGGACAGTGGCTCGCCGGGTTCGCTGCGCAACGGGCGCGGGCTGATCAGGTCGGCCAGGGCGCGGCGCAGTTTGCGGGTGCAGGCGGGTTTGGCCTGCAACTGGCTGTTGGGGTTGGGCACCGACGGGTTGAACAGCAGCTGTTCGGTGGTCGGGCACAGCACCAATACCTTGCAGCCCAGGTGTTCGAGGTCCCACAGGTGTTGGTTCAAACGCTCCGGCGGGATGTCGTTGGCGGTGATGCCCAGCACCGCCAGGTCAATGGCCTGTTCGGTCTGGTGGGCGCTGGTGATGCCGTTGGTCAGGCTTTCCAGGCTGTTGAACGGCGTGACTTCCAGGCCGCAGTCTTCCAACTGATGTTGCAGGGCCTGGCGCGCCAGCTCGTGGTTTTCCAGCACGGCCACACGCCGGCCCAGTAGCGGCGCGGAAGGCAGGTCTTCGATATCGTCACGGGTTTTTGGCAGGTTCAGGCTGATCCAGAATTCCGAGCCTTCTCCCGGCGTGCTGTCGACGCCAATCTCACCGCCCATCTGTTCGATCAGGCGCTTGGAAATCACCAGCCCAAGGCCGGTGCCACCGGGTTGGCGTGATAACGAATTGTCCGCCTGGCTGAATGCCTGGAACAGCGCCCGTACATCCTGGTTCGACAGGCCGATGCCGGTGTCCTGCACGCTGATGCGCAGTTGCACGCTGTCTTCCTGTTCGTCTTCAATCATGGCGCGGGCAACGATAGTGCCTTCGCGGGTGAACTTGATCGCGTTGCTCACCAGGTTCGTGAGGATCTGCTTGAGCCGCAGCGGGTCACCCACCAGCGACAGCGGCGTATCGCGATAGACCAGGCTCACCAGCTCCAGCTGTTTGGCGTGGGCGGCCGGTGCGAGGATGGTCAGGGTGTCTTGCAGCAAGTCCCGCAGGTTGAACGGGATGCTGTCGAGCACCAGCTTGCCGGCCTCGATTTTCGAGAAGTCGAGGATTTCGTTGATGATGCCCAACAGGTTGTCGGCGGACTTTTCAATGGTGCCCAGGTAATCCAGTTGGCGGGGCGACAGCTCGCTTTTCTGCAACAAGTGGGTGAAGCCAAGGATGCCATTCAGCGGCGTACGGATCTCATGGCTCATGTTGGCCAGAAACTCCGACTTGATGCGGCTGGCCTCCAGGGCTTCCTTGCGGGCCAAGTCCAACTCGATGTTCTGGATCTCGATGGTTTCCAGGTTTTGCCGCACGTCTTCGGTGGCCTGGTCGATGCTGTGTTGCAATTCTTCCTGGGCGTTTTGCAGGGTCTCGGCCATGCGGTTGATGCCCGAGGCCAGGTGATCCAGTTCCTGGCTGCCCAGCGGTGGCAAGCGGGTTTCCAGATTGCCATCCTTGAGCTGCGCGACGGCCTGTTTGATCAAACCGATCGGTGAGTTGATCGTACGGCTGATGCGCAACGCCAGGGCCGCCGTGCAGATCAGGCCGATGGCGATCAGCAGCAGGCTGGCGAACAGGCTGCGGTAGCCGCGCAGCAACATACCGTTGTGGGACAGCTCCAGCTCGACCCAACCCAGCAGGCGGTCGGATTCGTCCGGGATCAGTTCGCCGGCGAGGTTGCGATGGCGGCCGAATACCGGCAGCAGATAGCGGGTTGCGTCATTACCGGTGCGCTGCAACAGGTGCGAGCTGTTGCCAATCGGCGGCTGGTTGAGCATGGTCGGGCCGGCGTGGGCCAGCGGTGTGCGGTCAGGCCCTAGGAACGACACGGCGCGTACGTCGGTTTGCTCCAGGGACTGGGTGGCGATGCGTTCCAGCAGGTCGGTGTTTTTGGTGCCCAGGGCCGGGGCGACCAAAGGTGCCAGTTGCTCGGCGATCATCTCGCCCCGTTGCAGCAACTGCGACTGCAACTCCGAAAGCTGCATCCAGGTGAAATAGCCGCCCAGCAGCAACGCCATCAGGCTGGTAGGCAATAAGGTCAGCAACAGTACGCGGCCTTTTATTCCCATTCTCGTAAGCACGCCACTCTCCTGCTACCACACTGTTGTCGAATTCCACGCAGGCATCCGGCCCGCGCCACCTGCGCAGTGTAGCCATTTGCGCGGCGTGGAATCTTGCAAAATTAATGACCTGCAGCAAACCGCGGGCCCCTGGACGCCCGACGGCAGTTGCTGTTGGGGGGCCGATCTTGAATAATCAGTCATTGAGAATGACTTGCAGACGCTAATGAATCCCGCATCACTTGGCTTACCCAGTATCCTGGCGATAGAAGACGATCCTGTGCTTGGCGCTTATGTCCATGAGCAGTTGGGCCGCTGTGGCTTCCAGGTGACCTGGTGCCAGAACGGCCAGCAGGGCCTGCAAATGGCCCGCGATCAACGCTTCGACGTGGTGTTGATGGATATCCTGTTGCCGGGCATGGACGGTTTGTCGGTGCTCACGCATTTGCGCCAGAGCCATTCGATCCCGGTGATCCTGATGTCGGCCCTGGGTGCTGAAGCCGACCGCATCAGCGGCTTTCGCCTGGGGGCCGACGATTACCTGCCCAAGCCGTTCAGCATGGCGGAGTTGCGGGTGCGCATCGAGGCGATCCTGCGCCGAGTCGCCCTGGATCGGCGGCCTTTGCCGGCCCTGGCGGCGGTGCGCGACGATGCCCGTAGCCTGCGTTTCGATGATGAGCGGTGTGATGTGTTTCACCGGGAGCAGTGGGCCGGCCTGACCCGCAGTGAATACCGTCTGCTGGAAACCCTGCACCGCAATGGCGAAGAAGTCCTCAGCAAGGCCTTCCTTTATCAGCATGTCTTTCAGCGCGGCTACGCGCCCCATGACCGCAGCCTGGACATGCACATCAGCCAGATTCGTCGCAAACTCAAGGCCATCGGCTACAGCGAGCGGGAAGTGCGCACGGTGTGGGGCAAGGGCTATGTGTTGAGCGGTCACGATGACGGGCTTTAAGGCCGCGCTCCAACGGCTGCCGGGCAAGCATTCGTTATTCTGGAAACTGGCCTGCCTGCTGATCGCGTTCTGCTTGCTGATGATCTGGCTCAGTTGGTCCTGGGGCCGGTACATGGAAGAGCAGAATGCTTTTCTGTCCAACGAAGCACGCGCCACGTTGAGCGGTTATGCAGCCGGTGCGGAACTGGCCTGGAACAAGGGCGGCAACGCCGGTGTGGACGAGTGGCTGCACACCCTGGGCCAGCGCGAGCGCACCTGGGTGGGCGTCATCGGTAACGACCTGCAATCCCTGAGCAGCTACCCGCTGACGGACAAGGAAAGCCAGCGCCTGACCTTCCTGCGCGGCCTGGACTGGCCTGTCAGCCGACATGCCAAGGGCTTGCCGTGGTTGAAAATCCCGTTCCCGCTCGACCCGGGCGCGGGTTCCCTGGTGATCGAATTGCCACGGCGTTTCATGCCCGGGCAAAACCAGCTGTTCTGGCGCATCGTCACCAATGGCTTGATTCCCGGCCTGTTCACCCTGTTGCTCTGCATCGGCCTTTACCGGCTGTTGATCATGCCCCTCAACCACCTGCGGGAGCAGGCCAACGCCTGGCGCGCCGATCAACTGAGCACCCGGCTTTCCCGCGATACCACCAGCCGCCCGGATGAACTGGGGGAGTTGGGCCGTGCGTTTGACCAGATGTCGGAACGCCTGCAAGGCACCGTAGCCCTGCAACAGCAACTGCTGCGGGATTTGTCCCATGAGCTGCGCACACCACTGAGCCGTTTGCGCGTCGCCTGCGACAGCGAGCAAGACCTGACCCAACTGCGCGAGCGCCTGGGGAGGGAAATCGACGGCATGCAGCGTCTGGTGGAAGACACCCTGCAACTGGCCTGGCTCGACACTGAACGTGCGCCGCTGCCCAAGGAAGACATCCAGGTGCAGGCACTGTGGGACATGCTCCGGGAAAATGCCTGTTTTGAAAGTGGCTGGCCGGCTTCACGCTTGCAGTGCGAGCTTGGGGCTGACTGCTGGGTGCGCGGCCATCTGAACCTGCTGTCCCAGGCATTGGAGAACATCCTGCGCAATGCCATCCGGCACTCTCCGCAAGACGGCACCGTGCAATTGGGCGGGCAACGTGAGGGTGATCACTGGCACTTGTGGCTGGAAGACCAGGGCGGCGGGATTGATGAGGTGGAGTTGGAGCGGATCTTTGCGCCATTCACCCGGCTGGACGGTTCACGGCCCGGCGACGGCGGTTTTGGCCTGGGCTTGAGCATTGCGCGCAACGCCGTACAGCGCCAGGACGGCAACCTGTGGGCGGAAAACACAGGCCTGGGACTGCGTGTACATATGCGCTTGCTCGCCCGCTGACGCCTACAACCTACGCTGTTTGCGTTTTCTCCACTGGCGCGCCACCCACCAGCGCCAATAGCCCATGGTCAGGCAATAGCCCAGCGCCGCCATCACCAACCCCAATACAACAGAGCCCAGCAGGAAAGGTTGCCACAGCGTCGATAATTGCCCGCTGATCCATTCCCAGGTCAGCTCGTCGGGCATGCTGCGGGGTGGCACATTCATCAGCCAGGCGCCAGTCATGTAGGTGCAGAAGAACACCGGCGGCATGGTGATCGGGTTGGTCAGCCACACCAGGCTGACCGCAATCGGCATATTGCCGCGCACGCTGATGGCGAGGATCGCCGCCAGCAGCATCTGCAAGGGAATGGGGATGAATGCCGCAAACAGACCAACCGCCATCGCCCGCGCGACCGAGTGCCGATTGAGGTGCCAGAGGTTCGGGTCATGCAGCAATTTGCCGAGAAAGCGTAAGGATTTGTGTTCCCGTATGCTGGTCGGATCGGGCATGTACCGTTTGAATAAGCGCCGTGGCATAAGGGGTCCAGGTCAGTTCGAGGGGCAAGTATGCCCGCATTCCAAGAACGGTAAATTCAGACTTTGTGACAAATAATAATAGGCCGCTTCGGTAGCCCGGCTAAGACTCAATGGGTCGCTTTCAAGGAACGATCCATGAGAACAGGGATGTTCGCACTCGCGCTGGGGCTACTCGCCTTGCGCTTTTTACCCGCGTTGCCGTCCAGCGGCTGGCTGCTGTTGATGCCGGTGCTGGCCCTGATGCTGTTGCCTTTTCGTACCTATCCGCTGGCGTTTTTCCTGCTCGGGCTGGGCTGGGCGTGCCTCAGTGCGCAGTGGGCGCTGGATGACCGGTTGGCCGTGAGTCTGGATGGCCAGACCCGTTGGGTGGAGGGGCGTGTGACCGGGTTACCGCAGCAGACAGGTGACGGTGTGCGTTTCGAACTGGCCGACAGCCGGTCACGCAAGGACCTGCTTCCGAAGCATATTCGGCTGTCCTGGCGCGGCGGGCCGCAAGTTCAGAGCGGTGAGCGCTGGCGGTTGGCCGTCACCCTCAAGCGTCCGTCCGGTTTGCTCAATGCCGGTGGTTTTGACTATGAAGCCTGGCTGCTGGCGCAGCGGATTGGCGCCACCGGTTCGGTCAAGGACGGCCAGCGGCTGGCGCCTGCGCGGCATGCCTGGCGCGACGGCATTCGCCAGCGGCTGTTGGCGGTGGATGCCCAAGGGCGAGAGGCGGGCCTGGCGGCGCTGGTGCTCGGGGATGGTTCCGGGCTGGCCGCCGAGGATTGGCGGATTCTGCAAGACACCGGCACCGTGCACTTATTGGTGATTTCCGGGCAGCACATCGGGCTACTGGCAGGGTTGATCTATGGCCTGGTCGCCGGTCTGGCCCGCTACGGGTGCTGGCCGAAACCCTTGCCGTGGCTGCCTTGGGGCTGCGGCCTGGCATTTGCCGCCGCGCTGGGCTACGGCTTGCTGGCGGGTTTCGAGGTGCCTGTGCAACGGGCCTGCGTGATGGTGGGATTGGTGTTGCTGTGGCGCTTGCGGTTTCGTCACCTGGGGATTTGGTGGCCGCTGTTGCTGGCACTCAATGCCGTGCTGATCCTCGAACCGCTGGCCAGCCTGCAACCGGGGTTCTGGCTGTCCTTTGCGGCGGTGGCGGTGCTGATCCTGGCGTTCAGTGGCCGATTGGGCCCCTGGAGTGCTTGGCAGGCCTGGACCCGGGCCCAGTGGTTGATTGCCATCGGTTTGTTTCCGTTGCTGCTGGTGCTCGGTTTGCCCATCAGCCTGAGCGGGCCGCTGGCCAACCTGGTTGCGGTGCCGTGGATCAGCCTGTTGGTGTTGCCCTTGGCCTTGCTGGGTACGGTGTTACTGGCGCTGCCTTATATAGGTGAGGGATTGTTATGGCTGGCCGGCGGCACGCTGGATTGGCTGTTCAAGGCCCTGGCGTTGCTGGCGCAGTACTTGCCGGCCTGGATGCCTGCGCAAGTGCCCGTTGGCTATTGGCTGGTGAGCCTGCTGGGGGCGGTGCTGTTGTTGCTGCCCAAGGGCATCCCGTTTCGCCTGCTGGGCTGGCCGATTTTGCTGCTGGCGGTGTTTCCGCCTCGGGAATCGGTGCCCCTCGGGCAAGTGGATGTGGTGCAACTGGATGTAGGCCAGGGTTTGTCGATCATCCTGCGTACCCGCAACCACGTTCTGCTTTATGACGCCGGACCACGCTCCGGGGAGTTCGATCTTGGCGCTCGCGTCGTATTGCCTGCGCTGCGCAAGCTGGGGGTAGCGGGGCTGGACGTGATGCTGCTTAGTCATGCCGATGCCGATCATGCCGGCGGTGCGTTGGCCGTTGCTCAAGGGTTGCCGATCAAACGCGTGGTAGGGGGTGAGACGCAGCGGCTGCCAGCGGCTCTCGGTACGCAAGCCTGTGTCAGTGGCGAGCGGTGGGAATGGGATGGCGTGACGTTCGAGCTATGGCAATGGCCGGATGCGACGGACGGTAATCAGATGTCCTGTGTGTTGCTGGTGCAGGCCAATGGCGAACGGTTGTTGCTGACCGGTGATATTGACCGTGACGCCGAGCGGGCATTACTGGCCACGCCCCTGGGTGCTCCTGTCGATTGGCTGCAAGCGCCGCACCATGGCAGCCGCACCTCGTCGTCATGGCCGTTTCTACAGCGCCTCGCCCCCAAGGCTGTGTTGATTTCCCGTGGCCGCAGCAATGCCTTCGGCCATCCGCATCCCCAGGTGATGGCGCGTTATCAAGCCTTGGGCAGCCTGATTTATGACAGTGCCGAACAAGGCGCGCTCCGCCTGCAACTGGGCACTTTCCAGCCGCCGGAGGCCGCGCGCAGCCAGCGGCGTTTCTGGCGTGAGCCTGCGCCGCAAAACAGAGTTACCAAAGACCGGCCCCTGCGACAGGATGCTCTGGGGCAGGTCAGCCCTTCCGCCAAACCCTTATGGTAAAGTGGCGCACTTTTTCGAGGGGACATTCACTGTGTGGGAATTGGTCAAATCCGGCGGCTGGATGATGTTGCCGATCATTTTGAGTTCCATCGCCGCACTCGGCATCATCGCCGAACGCCTGTGGACCCTGCGTGCCAGCCGTGTAACACCTGACCACCTGCTGGGCCAGGTCTGGGGCTGGATCAAGAACAAGCAACTGGACAAGGCAAAACTCAAGGAGCTGCGCGCCAACTCGCCCCTGGGTGAAATCCTCGCCGCCGGCCTCGCCAACTCCAAGCATGGTCGCGAGATCATGAAGGAATGCATCGAAGAGGCCGCCGCCCGGGTCATCCACGAGCTGGAGCGCTACATCAATGCCCTGGGTACGATTGCCGCCATGGCGCCGTTGCTCGGTTTGCTCGGTACGGTGCTGGGCATGATCGATATTTTCAGCTCCTTCATGGGCTCAGGCATGACTACCAACGCCGCCGTGCTGGCCGGTGGTATTTCCAAGGCCTTGATCACCACGGCGGCGGGCCTGATGGTCGGTATTCCTTCGGTGTTCTTCCACCGTTTCCTGCAACGGCGCATCGATGAGCTGGTGGTGGGCATGGAGCAGGAAGCCATCAAGTTGGTGGAAGTGGTGCAGGGCGACCGTGACGTGGACCTGGTTGAGGGCAAAGCGTGAAATTTCGCCGCAAGCAACGGGAAAACGTCGATATCAACCTGGCGTCGTTGATTGACGTGGTGTTTATCCTGCTGCTGTTTTTTGTCGTCACCACCACCTTTACCCGGGAAACCCAACTGCGCGTCGACCTGCCGGAAGCCGTCAGCGGCTCTCCGGCGGAAGACCAGCAGGCCAAGCAACTGGACATCGCCATCAGCGCCGATGGCGTGTTCTCGGTCAATAATCAGTTGCTGGAGAAAAACGACCTGGCCAGCCTGATGGAGGCGTTGCAGAAAGAGTCCGGTGGCGACACTAACTTGCCACTGTCCATCAGCGCCGACGGCAACACCAAGCACCAGGCCGTGATCACTGCGATGGACGCTGCCGGCAAGCTCGGTTTCAGCCATTTGCGCATGACCACCGTCGAGGCGGCGAGCCAACCCTGATGGCCATCACCGATCGTTTGCTCAAGGCCTGGTACGAAGGCCATCCGGCGCTCGCGTTGTTGCGGCCGCTGGAATCCCTCTATCGCCGGGTAGTGCAGCGCAAACGCGCGCGATTCCTGGCGGGCGAGGGCGAGATCTACCAGTCGCCGGTGCCGGTCGTGGTCGTCGGTAATATCACCGTTGGCGGCACCGGCAAGACCCCCTTGATTCTTTGGCTGATCGACCATTGCCAGCGCAGCGGTTTGCGCGTCGGTGTGGTCAGTCGTGGCTATGGCGCCAAGCCGCCAGCGTTTCCATGGCGCGTCGAAGCCAGTCACACCGCAGCGATGGCGGGGGATGAACCCTTGTTGATCGTGCAACGCAGCGGCGTGCCACTGATGATCGACCCGGACCGCAGCCGCGCCGTAAAGGCGTTGCTGGCCAGCGAAACCCTGGACCTGATTCTCTCCGACGACGGTCTGCAACATTACCGCCTGGCCCGCGACCTGGAACTGGTACTGATTGATGCCGCCCGAGGGCTTGGCAATCGTCGCTGCCTGCCGGCGGGCCCATTGCGCGAACCAGTCGAGCGTTTGCACAGCGTCGATGCGCTGCTTTATAACGGCGCCGGTTCAGACCGTGAAGATGGCTTTGCCTTCCGTCTGCTGCCTACTGCGCTGGTCAATCTGCACACCGGCGAGCGCAAAACCGTCGATCACTTTCCGGTGGGGCAGCAGGTGCATGCGGTGGCTGGCATTGGCAACCCGCAGCGTTTCTTCAATACCCTTGAAACGCTACACTGGCGCCCAATATCCCATGCTTTTGCCGACCACGCGCCCTACAGCGCCGAGGTCTTGAATTTCACACCGGCACTGCCGTTGGTCATGACTGAAAAGGACGCGGTGAAGTGCCGCGCCTTTGCCAGGCCCGACTGGTGGTACCTTGCGGTGGACGCGGCACCGTCACCGGCGTTTACCGCCTGGTTCGACACGCAGTTGATGCGCTTGCTGCCCGCTCGCCTTTTGCCTTAAAACGCTGCTCTCCAGGACATACTCATGGACACCAAACTGCTCGATATCCTCGCTTGCCCGATCTGCAAAGGTCCGCTCAAGCTCAGCGCCGACAAAACCGAGCTGATCAGCAAGGGCGCCGGCCTGGCGTACCCGATCCGTGATGGCATTCCGGTAATGCTTGAAAGCGAAGCCCGCACCCTGACCACCGACGAGCGCCTGGATAAATGACCACCGCCTTCACCGTTGTCATCCCGTCCCGCTATGCGTCAACCCGCCTGCCCGGCAAACCGCTGCAGCTGATCGGCAACAAGCCGATGATCCAGCTGGTGTGGGAACAGGCCTGCAAAAGCAGCGCCGAACGGGTGGTGGTGGCCACCGATGATCCGCGCATCATCGAGGCCTGCAAAAGCTTTGGCGCCGAAGCGGTGCTGACCCGTGAAGATCACAATTCCGGCACCGACCGCCTGGCTGAAGTGGCCACCCAGCTGGGGCTGGCAGCGGACGCCATCGTGGTCAACGTCCAAGGTGACGAGCCGTTGATTCCGCCCAGCGTGATCGACCAGGTGGCGGCCAACCTGGCAGCCCATGGCGAAGCCCGCATGGCAACCCTGGCCGAGCCGATTGAAGACATCCAGACCCTGCTCAACCCCAACGTGGTGAAAGTGGTCAGTGACATCAATGGCCTGGCGCTGACCTTCAGCCGCTCCACATTGCCGTGGGCGCGGGATGCATTCGCCAAGCAGCCCGACGTGTTGCCGGCGGGCGTGCCTTACCGCCGCCACATCGGCATCTACGCCTACCGCGCCGGGTTCCTGCATGACTTCGTCAGCTGGGGCCCGTGCTGGCTGGAAAACACCGAATCCCTGGAACAACTGCGTGCCCTGTGGCACGGCGTGCGCATTCATGTGGGCGATGCCCTGGAAGCGCCGCCGGCCGGTGTCGACACGCCAGAAGACCTCGAGCGCGTCCGTCGCCTGCTGGGGGCCTGATGCAGGTTCTGTTCGTCTGCCTGGGCAATATCTGCCGTTCACCTACGGCAGAAGGTGTGTTGCGCCACAAATTGCGTGAAGCCGGCCTGGCTGATCAGGTTGAAGTGGCCTCCGCGGGTACCGGTGAATGGCACATTGGCAATCCACCGGACAAGCGCAGCCAGCGGGCGGCGCTGCAACGGGGTTACGACTTGTCGGCCCAGCGTGCACAACAAGTGTCGCGTGCCGACTTTTCCCGCTACGACCTGATCCTCGCCATGGACCAGAGCAACCTGCGCAACCTCAAGGCCATGCAGCCAGCACAGGGCAAGGCGGACCTGGACTTGTTCCTGCGCCGTTACGATTCGGTGGTGGATGAAGTGCCGGACCCGTACTACGAAGGCGACCAGGGCTTCGAAACCGTACTCGACCTGATCGAGCGTGCGTGTGACCTGTTGGTGATTGAATTGAAGGGCCGGTTATGACATTGCAGGTACAGGCACAGGTTTCGCTCAAACCGTTCAACAGCTTTGGCATCGACGTGCGTGCCCGGCTGTTTGCCGAGGCCCGCAACGACGCCGACGTGCGTGAGGCCTTGGCCTGCGCTGCCAAGCAACAACTGCCGTTGCTGGTGATTGGCGGTGGCAGCAATTTGTTGCTGACCCAGGACATCGACGCACTGGTGTTGCGCATGGCCAGCCAGGGCATTCGGGTCGTGCAAGACGATGGCGTCCAGGTGGTGGTTGAAGCCGAAGCCGGCGAAGCCTGGCATCCGTTTGTACTGTGGACCTTGGCCCAGGGCTTTTCCGGCCTGGAGAACCTCAGCCTGATCCCCGGCACGGTCGGCGCCGCACCGATGCAGAACATCGGCGCCTACGGTGTGGAGATCAAGGACGTGTTCGCCGGCCTGACCGCCCTTGATCGCCAAACCGGCGAACTGCGGGATTTCAGCCTGGCCGAATGCGACTTTGCCTACCGCGACAGCCTGTTCAAGCACGAAGTCGGGCGCTGGCTGATCCTGCGGGTACGTTTTGCCTTGAGTCGCGCCGTGCACCTGAAGCTTGAATACGGGCCGGTGCAACAGCGCTTGACCGAGCTAGGCATTACGCAGGCCACTCCCAGCGATGTCAGTCGGGCGATTTGCAGCATCCGTAGCGAGAAACTGCCCGATCCGGCGGTGCTCGGCAATGCCGGCAGCTTCTTCAAGAACCCGCTGGTGTCCCAGGCGCTGGCTGCGGAGTTGCAGCTGCAATACCCGGACCTGGTGGCTTACCCCCAGGCGGACGGGCAGATGAAACTGGCCGCTGGCTGGCTGATCGACAAGGCGGGATGGAAGGGTTTTCGCGATGGCGACGCTGGCGTGCATCGCTTGCAGGCGCTGGTGTTGGTGAACTATGGCGCCGCCACCGGCCAGGACATTGCCGGGCTCGCGCTACGCATCCAGCAGGACATCGAAAAGCGTTTCCAGGTTGTGCTGGAGATGGAGCCCAACCGCTATTGAACTAAGCTGGTTTTTTGACGCACCAAGCCCTGCATAGCGGGGCTTTTTTATTGCCGCTGAGTTAACTTAGCTGACTACCGATATTTTTTTATCAACTCATAGATGCTGTTTATCAAAACCAGCTACGTGTTTGGCAGGAGGCGAAGGCCTGATGGACAGTGTTGATTTGAATGTATTGCGCAGCGTGCTGGAATGGCGCCGCGCCGGGCAGCGGGTGGTGCTCTACAGCGTGGTTCAGACCTGGGGCAGCGCTCCACGGCCGCCGGGGGCGATGCTGGCTTTGCGCGGCGACGGCGTGGTGATTGGCTCGGTGTCTGGCGGCTGTATCGAGGACGACTTGATCGCCCGCTTGCAGGATGGTCGGCTGCCTGATGACGGGCCGCCGGTGCAGCTTGTGACGTATGGCGTCACCCGCGACGAAGCGGCGCGTTTTGGTCTGCCGTGCGGCGGCACCTTGCGCCTGACCGAAGAGCGGGTGGGTGATCCAGGTTGGGTCGCTGAATTGCTGGCGCGTTGCGAGGCGCATGAGATTGTCGCCCGTGAGTTGGACCTGGCCACCGGTGAAGTGGTGTTGAGCGGTGCGAGCAAGACCGACGTGGTCAGCTTCGATGGCAAGCGTTTGCGGGCGATTTATGGCCCGCGCTGGCGTCTGCTGCTGATCGGCGCCGGCCAGCTGTCACGCTATGTGGCAGAAATGGCCCGGCTGCTGGATTTCGAAGTGCTGATCTGCGACCCGCGCCAGGAGTTTGTCTATGGCTGGGAAGAGCAGCACGGGCGTTTTGTGCCGGGCATGCCCGATGAAGCCGTGCTGAATATCCAGACCGATGAACGCACCGCGATTGTCGCGCTCACCCATGACCCGCGCCTGGATGACATGGCGCTGTTGACGGCCCTCAATTCCAAGGCGTTCTACATTGGCGCCCTGGGCTCGCGGGTCAACAGCCAGAAGCGCCGAGAAAACCTCGCGGCGCTGGGGTTGAGTGCGGACGCCATTGCGCGGCTGCATGGGCCGATTGGCCTGCATATCGGCAGCCATACGCCAGCGGAGATCGCCCTGTCGTTGATGGCGGAAATCGTCGCCATCAAGAACGGGATTGATCTGTTGCAGAAAAAGCCGTTGCAGGCTGCGGTCAGTTGACGAGCATCACCGCGATCATCCTGGCGGCGGGGCAGGGCAGTCGTTTTCGGGCTGACGCGGGTGCGGATCAGGATAAGTTGCTGGCGCCCTGTGTGGGGCGGGATGGCGTCACGCGGCCGGTGATCGAACAGGTATTGGTGAATTTGCCGGCGGCGGTTACCAGGCGCTGGGTGGTGACGTCGCCGGATCGCACCGAAGTCATTCGGCTGGCGCAGTTGCATGGTTGTGAAGTGCTCTTGCTGTGCTCGCCTGGAATGGGTGACAGCATCGCGGCTGCAGTGGCGGCTAGCGGCACGTCCGATGGCTGGCTGGTGGTGCTGGGGGATATGCCGTTCATCCTGCCTGCGAGTATCGAGCAGGTGATGGCAGGCCTTGAGATCGACGGTATCAGCGTCCCGGTGCATGCCGGTCAGTATGGGCATCCTGTGGGGTTTGGCCGTTCATTCGGCCCAGCCTTGATGGCGCTGACGGGAGATCGTGGAGCAAAGCCATTGTTTGCCAAGGCTTCGGTGCAGGAAGTGGCAGTCGATGATCCCGGAGTGTTGTGGGATGTGGATGTACCGGCGTTGTTGAACTACCGCTAGCGGATAGCGCAGGCATAAAAAAGCCCCGCCTGATCACTCAGGCGGGGCTTTTTAGTGGCCGATGGAATCAGACGAGGGGTTTAGGCTCGTGCTCTTCTTCCAGGGCTTTTGGGTTGTGCTCAACCACTTCTTCAACGGAACGTTGGTTCTCGTCGATAGCAGGGGCAGTGTGCTCAACCACGGCTTCGGTTACCGGCGCAGGGGCTGCTTCGGTAACTTCAGCGACTGCCGGGGCAGCCTCGGCAGCCAACTTGGCGGCAGCGGCAGCCAGTTCAGCTTCCTTGCGACGACGACGCACTTCACGCGGGTCGTTCGGCGCACGGCCGTTTTCGGTCAGGGCGCTGGCCGGAGCGGCTTCAGCCACCGGTGCTGCCACTTCGGCAACCACGGGTGCTTCAACCACTGGAGCAGGCTCGGCAACCACGGCTACAGGTTCAGCGGCGACAACCACTTCAGCGACTGGCGCTGGAGCTTCTTCAGCCACTGGAGCAGGCGCTGGCGCTTCAACCGCTTCAACCACTGGGGCTGGCTCGGCAGTCCACTGGAAGGCGGTCTGTTCTTCGCGAACTTCACGCACTTCAGGGGTTGGCTCGGCAACCGGTGCTTCAACGGCGGCTTCAACCACTGGCTGTTGTTCAACAACAGCAGCAGGTTCGGCAACCACTTCAGCTTCAGGCTGAGGCTCGCGAACTTCACGAACTTCACGAACGTGACGAGTCGGCGCTACTTCCACTTCCGGAACAACCGGGGCTTCGACTGGCGTCGTCGCTTCAACCACAGGAGCTTCGACGGCTGGCGTCTCTACAACTGGCGTCTCAACAACAGTGTTTTCCTGGATGGCAGCGGTGGCGGCTTCAGCTTGCTCGTTGGCCTGGGCTTCAGCAGGTGCGCTGATGACCGAGCTGGCAACGGCAGCGGTAACGGCCAGGCCGGCAGCCAGTTCGGCACCAGTCGGTTCGCCAGTAGCGGAAGCTTCGCCGGTCTCTTCCGAGCCTTCGATTTCATTGCCGTTGGCATCACGTTGACGCTCACGACGGTTGCTGCGACGACGCTGGCCACGGGAGCGGCGGCGTGGACGATCGCCTTCGGCGTTGTCCTGACCGTCTTCCTGTTGCTGATCTTCGTTGGACAGCAGCTCTTCTTCTTCACCAGCTGGAGCTGCTTGCTCGGCACGTGGTTGACGCTCTTCACGAGGAGGGCGTGGCGCACGTTCTTCACGCGGCTGACGAGCTGGACGCTCTTCGGCAATGGCAGTGGTGGCAGCAGCAGCGGCTATGGCAGGAGCAGCATCCAATGGCTCGCGCAGTTCACGTACGCGTTCTTCACGCTCGCCACGTGGCTTGCGGTCTTCACGCGGGGCGCGTGGAGCGCGCGGTGCACGTTCTTCGCGTGGTGCACGCTCTTCACGGGCTACGGTTGGCGTTTCTTCACGGGCCTCGCGCGGCTGGCGCTCTTCACGTGGGGCACGATCTTCGCGTGGCGCACGTTCTTCACGAGGCTTGCGCTCTTCGTCACGGCGACCGTTGCGATTGCGGCTCTGCTGGCGACCGTTGCGACGCTCTTCGTTGCGTGCAGGGCGTTCAGCGGCAGGCTTCTCGACCACAACTGGAGCCACCGGCTCTTCCTTGGTGGCGAACAGGCTGACCAGCGACTTCACCAGGCCCTTGAACAGGCTTGGCTCAGGCAGGGCAGCAGGTGCGGCAACCGGCGCGGCAGCTTCAACCGGAACCGGTGCGTTGGCACGGGCTGGCGCGGTCTTGACGGCGGCTTCCTGGCGAACCAGGGTGCGGGTCGCGGCGGCTGGCTGGACTTCTTCCACTTCGGCAGCGGCAGCAGCGATTTCGTAGCTGGACTGGTTGACGTGGGCTTCCGGGCTGTCATCACGCAGGCGCTGCACTTCGAAGTGCGGCGTCTCGAGGTGATCGTTCGGCAGGATGACGATGCGGGCACGGGTACGCAGTTCGATCTTGGTGATCGAGTTGCGTTTTTCGTTGAGCAGGAACGCAGCCACCGGGATTGGCACCTGGGCGCGCACTTCAGCAGTGCGGTCTTTCAGGGCTTCTTCTTCGATCAGGCGCAGGATCGCCAGCGACAGCGATTCAACGTCACGGATGATGCCGGTGCCGTTGCAACGCGGGCAAACGATGCCGCTGCTTTCGCCCAGGGATGGACGCAGGCGCTGACGGGACATTTCCAGCAGGCCGAAGCGCGAGATGCGACCAACCTGTACGCGAGCACGGTCAGCTTCCAGGCATTCGCGGACTTTCTCCTCCACGGCGCGCTGGTTCTTGGCTGGGGTCATGTCGATGAAGTCGATCACGATCAGGCCGCCGATGTCACGCAGGCGCAGCTGGCGGGCGATTTCTTCAGCCGCTTCCAGGTTGGTCTGCAGGGCGGTTTCTTCGATGTCGCTACCCTTGGTAGCGCGCGCCGAGTTGATGTCGATGGACACCAATGCTTCGGTCGGGTCGATAACAATGGAGCCGCCGGAAGGCAGTTCGACTACGCGCTGGAAAGCGGTTTCGATCTGGCTTTCGATCTGGAAACGGTTGAACAGCGGAACGCTGTCTTCGTAGAGCTTGATCTTGCTGGCGTACTGCGGCATTACCTGGCGGATGAAGGTCAGGGCTTCGTCCTGGGCTTCAACGCTGTCGATCAGCACTTCGCCGATGTCCTGGCGCAGGTAGTCGCGGATGGCGCGGATGATCACGTTGCTTTCCTGGTAGATCAGGAATGGCGCGGAACGATCCAGGGACGCTTCTTTGATAGCGGTCCAGAGTTGCAGCAGGTAGTCGAGGTCCCACTGCATTTCTTCGCTGCTGCGGCCCAGGCCGGCAGTGCGCACGATCAGGCCCATGTCGGCCGGAGCGATCAAGCCGTTCAGCGCTTCACGCAGTTCGTTGCGCTCTTCGCCTTCGATGCGACGGGAGATACCGCCGGCACGCGGGTTGTTCGGCATCAGGACCAGGTAGCGGCCAGCCAGGCTGATGAAGGTGGTCAGGGCGGCGCCCTTGTTGCCACGTTCTTCTTTTTCCACCTGAACAATGACTTCCTGGCCTTCGCTCAGGACGTCCTTGATGTTCACGCGGCCTTCTGGGGCTTTCTTGAAGTATTCGCGGGAGATTTCTTTGAGGGGCAGGAAGCCATGGCGCTCGGAGCCGAAATCGACAAAGGCAGCCTCAAGGCTTGGTTCGATACGAGTAATCCGGCCTTTATAGATGTTGGCCTTCTTTTGCTCGCGTGCACCGGACTCGATGTCCAGGTCGTAGAGGCGTTGGCCGTCTACCAGTGCAACACGCAACTCTTCGGGTTGAGTTGCGTTAATCAGCATTCTTTTCATGTTGTACCGTCGGTTTCCGGGCTGCCGGAAACGGCGTTCGGCACACACGACTTCTCACGGTCGGTGTCAGGTGCGTCAAGAGTGGTTGGCCACTCCAGTGTCCAGCAATACCCGCCAAAATGGGCGATATCGCGACGTACGCTTCCTGCTTGCTGTGGTGACTTAAGCACTCAGTCAGGAGGAGGAATCAACCGGCGACTGTGGACGAGATGAAGCGTCTAAATATAAGCCTAGTGCTACACAGTCCGACGGTTGTGCATCTCCACCCTACACGTATCCCTGATAATTCGGGTGCTGCCGCGCGCAGAATCCGCAGCGGGTTGGCATTTACCGTGTTCTCCAATGGGGAGAGCACGCTCATGGCTAAACAAGACCGGGTGTGGGCGACTGTGCTCTCACTCAGCTCGTAACAGGCGTTGTTTCCGAAGCATTCGCCGTGGTCTGGCTCAAGACTGACTGCACTTTGTGAACTGGCCGTAAATATCGGCGCAAAAGGCGAGTAATCACTCTGCTTTTTGCACTCGCTTCAGGCCTCATGTCACCTGCGCTTGTTACAATCTCGAGCCTTCCAGGGTGGCGAAAGCCCCGTAGGACGGCCTCGCGTCCTGATGAATTGCGATGGTCAGGGCCGGCAGTTTGCCGCTAGTCCTCTGTCCAGGCCGCTTTTGGCGGCGTTCGCGACTATAGCAGCAATGATTAAGTGCTTCAATTCCATAAAAAATTGTTATCATCGCCGCCATGACGACTACCGCCCCCCAGACCCCCAGCGTCCAGCTGCTTGAGGTCTCGCCGGAATATGCCGGCCAACGCATCGACAACTTTCTTCTTGCCAGGCTCAAAGGCGTG
This sequence comes from Pseudomonas sp. AN3A02, assembly GCF_011765255.1. Lineage (NCBI taxonomy): Bacteria > Pseudomonadati > Pseudomonadota > Gammaproteobacteria > Pseudomonadales > Pseudomonadaceae > Pseudomonas > Pseudomonas sp. AN3A02. The sequence goes on along the minus strand of NZ_JAARNI010000002.1, from coordinate 558,350 downwards.
CCCAAGACCTTGATTTACCGCATTTTGCGTAAAGGCGAAGTGCGCGTGAACAAGGGCCGGATCAAGCCCGAGTATAAGCTGCAGGCGGGTGACATCATCCGCGTGCCGCCGGTGCGGGTGCCTGAGCGGGACGAACCGGTCCCTCTGGCTCAAGGCCTGTTGCAGCGCCTCGAAGCGTCGATTGTCTTCGAAGATAACAAGCTGATCGTGATCAACAAGCCTTGCGGCATCGCCGTCCATGGCGGCAGTGGCTTGAACTACGGGGTGATCGAAGCCTTTCGTCAGTTGCGCCCGGATGCCAAGGAGCTGGAACTGGTCCACCGTCTGGACCGTGACACTTCCGGCCTGCTGATGATTGCCAAGAAACGCAGCATGTTGCGCCACCTGCACGCCGCCCTGCGCGGTGATGGCGTGGACAAGCGCTACATGGCGCTGGTGCGTGGCAACTGGGCGACCTCGATCAAGAGCGTCCGCGCGCCGTTGCAGAAGAGCAACCTGCGCTCCGGCGAGCGCATGGTCGAGGTGGACGAAGAGGGCAAGGAGGCGCTGACCCTGTTCAAGGTACTGCGTCGCTTTGGTGACTTTGCCACCATGGTAGAGGCCAAGCCTGTGACTGGCCGTACCCACCAGATTCGTGTGCATACCCTGCACGCGGGCCACTGCATCGCCGGCGATACCAAATACGGCGACGAGGATTTCTCCAAGGAAATTCGCGATCTGGGCGGCAAACGCCTTTTCCTGCACGCCTACATGCTGACCGTGCCGCTGCCGGATGGCGGCGAATTGAAGCTGCAAGCGCCTGTCGACGAGATGTGGGCCAAGACCGTGGAGCGCCTGAGTGTCGCACCTTGACTACGAGCTGCTGATCTTTGATTGGGATGGCACGCTGTGTAACTCCATTGGTCGGATTGTCGAGTCGATGCACGCCGCGTCGACTCGTTCCGGTTACGCGTTGTGCGACGACCTGGCGGTCAAGGGCATTATTGGCCTGGGTCTGCCGGAGGCGATCCGCACCCTGTATCCGGAGATTGGCGATGACGAGTTGATAGCGTTTCGTCAGCATTACGCCGATTACTACATGGCGCTGGATGCCCAGCCTTCGCCGCTGTTTGAAGGCGTTGCGCAGGCCATGGAAGCGTTTCGTTCGGATGGCTATCACCTCGCGGTGGCGACCGGCAAGGCCCGTCGCGGCCTGGATCGGGTGCTCAAGGCCCATGGCTGGGAAGATTATTTCGACGCGACCCGTGCGGCGGATGAAACCGCCAGCAAGCCTCATCCTCTGATGCTCGAACAGATTCTCGCTCAATGTGGCGTGTCGCCGCGGCAGGCGTTGATGGTGGGTGATGCGTCGTTCGACCTGATGATGGCGCGCAATGCTGGCATGGATTCCGTGGCAGTGAGCTACGGCGCCCAGTCTGCCGAGGCGTTGCAAGTGTACGAGCCGAGACTGACGATTGACCGTTTTTCTGAATTGCAGGCCTGGCTCAGCCGGGCCCATTAAGTCTTTGCTGGGGTGGATGGCATGACCGATGAGTGGAAGGCGCCTGAAAAGGCCAATGCCGATAACAATGGCGATGACAGAAGCTGGAAGTTGCTGGAGAAGACGCTGCTGGCCAGTGTCCAGGAGCAGCGTCGTTCCCGGCGTTGGGGGATCTTTTTCAAGCTCCTGACCTTTATTTATCTGCTGGGCATGCTTGCACTGTTCAGTCCGCTGATGGACATGGAAAAGAGTGCCACCCGAAGCGGCAATTACACGGCATTGATCGAGGTGCGTGGGGTGATTGCCGACAAGGAATCCGCCAGTGCCGACAATATCGTCAGCAGCCTGCGGGCCGCCTTCGAAGATACCAAGGTCAAGGCTGTGATTCTGCGCATTAACAGCCCAGGCGGCAGTCCGGTGCAGTCAGGCTATGTATATGACGAAATTCGTCGCCTGCGCGCCTTGCATCCGGACATCAAGCTCTATGCGGTGATTTCCGACTTGGGTGCCTCGGGTGCCTATTACATCGCCAGCGCTGCCGACCAGATCTACGCCGACAAGGCCAGCCTGGTGGGTTCCATTGGTGTGACGGCGGCTGGTTACGGGTTTGTCGGCACCATGGAGAAACTCGGGGTTGAGCGGCGTACGTACACGTCTGGCGAGCACAAGTCGTTCCTGGATCCGTTCCAGCCGCAAAAGGCTGATGAGACCCAGTTCTGGCAGGGCGTGCTGGACACCACTCATCGGCAGTTTATTGCCAGCGTCAAGCAGGGGCGCGGTGACCGGCTCAAGGATAAAGAGCATCCGGAACTGTTCTCCGGCCTGGTCTGGTCCGGTGAGCAAGCGCTGCCGTTGGGTTTGATCGACGGCCTGGGCAGTGCCAGTTCGGTGGCGCGGGATGTGATTGGCGAGAAAGAACTGGTGGACTTCACCGTTCAGGAATCGCCGTTTGACCGCTTTTCGAAGAAACTCGGCGCCAGTGTGGCCGAGAAGCTGGCCCTGTACATGGGCTTCCAAGGGCCGACCCTGCGCTGAGATCTTGAAAGTGATATAGCTCAAAATGTGGGAGCGGGCTTGCTCGCGAATGCGGTGGGTCAGTCGATATTGATGTTGACTGGCATACCGCCTTCGCGAGCAAGCCCGCTCCCACATTTGTTTTGTGATGTTCTCAGGGAATCTGTACGCCTTCGGTCAGCAGCATGTCCACCAGTCGAATCAGTGGCAGGCCGACCAGGCTGGTAGCGTCCGGCCCGTCGGTGCTTTGAAACAGGCTCACCCCCAACCCTTCGGCCTTGAAGCTGCCTGCGCAGTCGTAGGGCTGCTCGATGCGCAGGTAGCGTTCGATGCGTGCGGCGTCCAGCGTGCGCATGTGCACGGTGAAGGGAATGCAGTCGACCTGGCAGTGGCCGGTGGTGCTGTTCAGTACGGTCAGGCCGGTGAGGAAGCTGACCCGCTTGCCACTGGCCGCCAGCAGTTGCTCACGGGCCTTCTCGAAGGTGTGGGGCTTGCCGATGATCTGGCCGTCGAGCGCGGCAACCTGGTCCGAGCCGATAATCAGGTGCCCCGGATGACTGCCGGCGAGGGCGCGGGCCTTTTCTTCGGCGAGGCGCTTCACCAGTTCCACGGCGGACTCGTCCGGGCGGTGGCTTTCGTCGATATCCGGCGAACTGCAGATGAACGGCAGGTGCAGGCGATTCAACAATTCCCGGCGATAAACCGAGCTGGAAGCGAGTAATAAAGGCAGCATGGACGTCTCCTCAAGGCAGTCGCGGATTCTAGCGGGGAGGCCCAGTGACGGACAGGGCTGAATTTCCTTTGACATGGCTGGGTGCATCCCTATAATGCTGCGCCTATGTTGAATGACCCGATTCCACCTCACGTTGACCCGCGCAAATTGGCTGATCGTGGCACTACCCTTCAAGGTGAAGTGCTGCTGGCCGATTTGGAGAGACTCTGCGACCCGCTTTCCGACACTGTCGGTACGGTGCAGGCTAAATTCATTTTTGAACGAGATGAACGTAAGTCTGTGGTAATCCACAGCTTTATCGACACTGAAGTCAAAATGGTTTGCCAGCGTTGTCTTGAGCTGGTCACCCTGCCGATCCACAGCGAATGCAGTTATGCTGTGGTGAAAGAGGGTGCGAATACCCAGTCGTTGCCGAAAGGTTATGACGTGCTGGAACTGGGCGAAGATCCTTTGGATCTGCAGTCACTGATCGAGGAGGAGCTTTTGCTCGCCTTGCCCATTGTGCCTGCTCATCATCCGGAAGAATGCCAGCAGCCGGCGGGTCTCGATGAGCCCGAACCGAGCGAGGACGAGGTAACGCGGTCCAACCCGTTCAGTGTATTGGCGCAGTTAAAGCGTGACCCAAACGTTTAGGAGTTAATCAATTATGGCTGTTCAGCAGAACAAAAAATCCCGCTCTGCCCGTGACATGCGTCGTTCGCACGACGCCCTGACGGCGAGCACTCTGTCTGTAGAAAAAACCACCGGTGAAGTTCACCTGCGTCACCACGTATCGCCAGAAGGCGTATACCGTGGCCGTAAAGTGATCGACAAGGGCGCTGACGAGTAATCACTTGTCTGCTCAAGTCATCGCGATTGACGCAATGGGCGGGGACTTCGGTCCCCGCAGCATTGTTCAGGCCTGCATTGCTTGCCTGTCTGCCACGCCCTCGCTGCACCTGACCCTCGTCGGTCAACCCTCCTTACTTGAAGAACTGATTGCCAGCCATCCGGCGGTGGATCGCGCGCGCCTGACTGTTACGCCGGCCAGCGAAACCATCACCATGGATGAAAAGCCTGCCCAAGCCTTGCGCGGCAAGCCTGATTCTTCGATGCGGGTGGCCCTGGAGTTAGTGCGCGACGGCAAGGCCCAGGCCTGTGTCAGTGCCGGCAATACCGGTGCGTTGATGGCGTTGTCCCGGCATGTGTTGAAAACCCTGCCGGGCATTGATCGGCCGGCGATGGTCGCGGCGATCCCGACCCAGCAAGGCTATTGCCAGTTGCTGGACCTGGGGGCGAACGTCGATTGCAGTGCCGAGCATCTGCTGCACTTTGCGTTGATGGGCTCGGTGGCGGCCGAAGCGCTGGGCGTGGCCCGGCCTCGGGTGGCGTTGCTGAATATCGGCACCGAAGACATCAAGGGTAATCAGCAGGTCAAGCTGGCGGCGACGCTGTTGCAAAGCGCGCGAGGCTTGAACTACATCGGCTTTGTCGAAGGTGACGGGTTGTACCGCGGCGAAGCGGATGTGGTGGTGTGCGACGGGTTTGTCGGCAATATCCTGCTCAAATCCAGCGAAGGCCTGGCGACGATGATTGCTGCGCGCATCGAGGCCTTGTTCAAGCGCAACCTCGCGTCACGCGTGGTGGGCGCCCTGGCGCTGCCATTGATGCGGCGCTTGCAGGCAGACCTGGCCCCGGCGCGGCACAATGGCGCGAGTTTCCTGGGGTTGCAGGGCATCGTGGTAAAAAGTCACGGCTCGGCGGGGGTGCAGGGTTTTCAAAGTGCCATCCAGCGCGCCTTGATCGAGATCCAGGAAAACCTGCCGCAACGCTTGCACGGCCGCCTTGAGGATCTGTTGCCTTAGGCGAATCGGGCCGGAAATGCTTAAATGTGACCGGCCAGTTCAATTGACCATCCAATCTGTCAGTTTCTTGCGCTCCCAGCTGTGGGGCGCCAATTTCCGACGACCAGATCATTAGGGGCTTGTTACATGTCTACATCCCTCGCATTCGTCTTTCCAGGGCAGGGTTCGCAGTCCCTCGGCATGTTGGCCGAGCTGGGCGCGGAACATCCGCTGGTCCTGGAAACTTTCAAGGAAGCTTCCGATGCCCTGGGTTACGACCTGTGGGCACTGACCCAACAAGGGCCGGAAGCGCTGCTCAACCAAACCGACAAGACCCAACCGGCCATCCTGACCGCCTCCATCGCCCTGTGGCGCCTGTGGTTGGCTGAAGGTGGTGCGCGCCCGGCTTACGTTGCCGGCCATAGCCTGGGCGAATACAGCGCCCTGGTGGCCGCTGGCAGCCTGACCCTCGGTGAAGCGGTCAAGCTGGTCGAGCGTCGTGGCCAACTGATGCAGGAAGCAGTTCCGGCCGGGCAGGGTGGCATGGCCGCCATTCTCGGCCTGGAAGATGCTGACGTGATTGCTGCCTGTGCCGAAGCGGCCCAGGGCGAAGTGGTCAGCGCCGTGAACTTCAATTCCCCTGGCCAGGTGGTGATCGCCGGTGCCAAGGCTGCGGTAGAGCGCGCCATCGAAGGCTGCAAGACCCGTGGCGCCAAGCGTGCGTTGCCATTGCCGGTCAGCGTGCCGTCCCACTGCGAACTGATGCGCCCGGCTGCCGAGCGTTTTGCCGAGTCGATCGCTGCGATCAACTGGCAGGCGCCGCAGATCCCGCTGGTGCAGAACGTCAGCGCCGCGGTTGCTCCCGACCTGGAAACCCTCAAGCGCGACCTGCTGGAACAGCTGTACAAGCCGGTTCGCTGGGTTGAGTCGGTGCAGGCCCTGGCCGCCAACGGCGCCACCCAATTGGTAGAGTGCGGCCCGGGCAAAGTCCTGGCCGGCCTGAACAAGCGTTGCGCCGAAGGCGTATCGACTTCCAACCTCAATACCCCGGATGCCTTCGCTGCCGCTCGTGCAGCTCTGGCCTGACCTTTAATTTCCGAACCTAGGAGAAGCCTGCATGAGTCTGCAAGGTAAAGTTGCACTGGTCACCGGCGCAAGCCGTGGCATTGGCCAGGCGATCGCCCTGGAGCTGGGTCGTCTGGGCGCTGTGGTCATCGGTACCGCAACTTCCGCCGCCGGCGCCGAGCGTATTGCCGCGACGTTGAAGGAAAACGGCGTTCAGGGCACCGGTCTTGAGCTGAACGTAACCAGCGATGAGTCCGTTGCCGCCGTATTGGCTGAAATCTCGGCGCAATTCGGTGCACCGGCTATTCTGGTGAACAATGCCGGTATTACCCGCGATAACCTGATGATGCGCATGAAAGACGACGAGTGGCATGACGTCGTTGATACCAACCTGAACAGTCTGTTTCGCCTGTCCAAGGGCGTTTTGCGCGGCATGACCAAGGCTCGTTGGGGTCGAATTATCAATATTGGCTCTGTTGTGGGTGCCATGGGCAACGCAGGCCAAGTAAACTACGCAGCCGCCAAGGCCGGTCTGGAAGGTTTCAGCCGTGCACTGGCGCGTGAAGTGGGCTCGCGGTCGATTACGGTCAACTCGGTGGCCCCAGGGTTCATCGATACCGATATGACCCGCGAATTGCCTGAAGCGCAGCGTGAAGCGTTGCTGACGCAGATTCCGCTGGGCCGTCTGGGCCAGGCTCAAGAGATCGCGAATGTGGTCGCTTTCCTGGCATCCGACGGTGCGGCATACGTGACTGGGGCTACAATCCCGGTTAACGGCGGGATGTACATGAGTTAAATTGTGACGGATCGCTTCAAAAAAATGTCATACGAGCTGTCTAAAATCCGTTATAAAGCTGCAATCTATTTATAGGCAGATGGCCAATAGGGTACGAGGGTGAAGCTTTCAGTTGAAAAGCTGAAAAGTCTTTCTATACACTTACCCACTGGCCAGCTGCCTGAATTTGTCCATTAGGAGTGAAAACACGGTATGAGCACCATCGAAGAGCGCGTCAAGAAAATCGTTGCTGAGCAACTGGGCGTTAAAGAAGAAGAAGTGACCAACACTGCTTCCTTCGTTGAAGACCTGGGTGCCGACTCCCTTGACACCGTTGAGCTGGTGATGGCTCTGGAAGAGGAATTCGAGACCGAAATCCCGGACGAAGAAGCTGAAAAAATCACTACCGTTCAAGCTGCTATCGACTACGTTACTAGCCACCAGGCGTAATAGTTTGTAATCGTCGCTTGCTGTGATGGAAAAACCGCACTGCCCTACGGCGTGCGGTTTTTTCCTTTAAGCCTGATGCAAAGTGTCGTCATTAGAAAAAGGAGAGTGCTGTGTCGCGTAGACGCGTCGTAGTCACCGGTATGGGTATGTTGTCGCCACTGGGTACGGATGTGCCGAGCAGTTGGCAGGGCATTCTGGCTGGCCGCAGTGGTATTGGTCTGATCGAACACACGGACCTTTCTGCCTATTCCACCCGTTTTGGCGGCTCGGTAAAGGACTTCAATGTCGAGGAATATCTCTCGGTCAAAGAGTCCCGCAAACTCGACCTGTTCATTCAATACGGCCTGGCAGCCGGTTTTCAGGCGGTGCGTAATGCCGGCCTGGAAGTCACCGACGCCAACCGTGAGCGCATCGGCGTGGCCATGGGTTCGGGTATTGGCGGTCTGACCAATATCGAAGAAACCAGCCGCACGCTGCACGAGTCTGGCCCCCGTCGAATTTCACCGTTCTTCGTGCCTGGCTCGATCATCAATATGATTTCCGGTTTCCTGTCCATCCACTTGGGTGCCCAGGGGCCTAACTACGCCATCTCCACGGCGTGCACCACCGGCACTCACTGCATCGGCATGGCGGCGCGCAATATCGCCTATGACGAAGCTGACGTGATGATCGCCGGCGGCGCCGAGATGGCTGCCTGCGGTCTGGGCATGGGTGGCTTCGGCGCGTCCCGTGCACTGTCGACCCGCAATGACGAGCCGACCCGTGCCAGCCGTCCGTGGGATAAAGGCCGTGATGGCTTTGTACTGGCCGACGGCGCCGGTGCCCTGGTCCTCGAAGAGCTGGAGCACGCGAAGGCCCGTGGCGCCACCATCTACGCCGAGCTGATTGGCTTCGGCATGAGCGGTGATGCGTACCACATGACCTCGCCGCCGTCCGACGGTGCAGGTGCTGCGCGCTGCATCACCAACGCGTTGCGTGATGCCAAGGTCAACATTGACCAGGTGCAATACATCAACGCCCACGGCACTTCGACACCCACGGGCGACCTGGCGGAAGCCGAGGCCATCAAGTCGGTGTTCGGCGAGCACGCCTACAAGCTGGCGGTCAGCTCCACCAAGTCCATGACCGGCCACCTGTTGGGTGCGGCGGGCGCGGTCGAGGCGATCTTCAGCGTGTTGGCCATCAAGGATCAGGTCGCTCCGCCGACCATCAACCTCGATGAGCCGGATGAAGGCTGCGACCTGAACTTCGTACCGCATGAAGCACAGAAGATGCCGATCGACGTGGTGTTGTCCAACTCGTTCGGTTTTGGTGGTACCAACGGTTCCCTGGTGTTCCGCCGGTTCGCCGAGTGATGGAAAGCTGGGTCGACGGTCAGCCGGCGGGCGCAGTGCCCCTGAAAGACCGTGGCCTGGCGTACGGTGATGGGTTGTTCGAGACCATTGCCGTCAAGGCCGGGCAGCCCGTGCTGCTCGACCGCCACCTGCAGCGCCTGGATGACGGCTGCAGGCGGTTGGCGATTGTTGCGGATCAGCCGTTGATCCGCAGCGAATTGCTGGCCTATGCCGCCGCCTTGGGCGAGGGTGTACTCAAGTTGATCCTGACCCGTGGCGACAGCCAGCGCGGTTACGGCATCAGCGCTGGCGCTCCCGCGCGGCGCATTCTGCAAGGCAGTCCGCCTGCCGCTTATCCCCCGGAACATGCAGCGTCAGGCATTCGCCTGTTTGCGTGTACCACCCGTTTGTCCAAGCAACCTTTGCTTGCCGGCCTCAAGCACCTCAATCGCCTGGAACAGGTATTCGCCCGCGCCGAGTGGCAGGATGCCGATCACGCCGAAGGTTTGATGCTGGATATGTCCGGTCGAGTCATCGAAGGCGTCTTCAGCAACCTGTTCCTGGTGTGTGACGGCGTGTTGCTGACCGCTGATCTGAAGCGCTGTGGCGTCGCGGGCGTCATGCGGGCCGAGGTGTTGGCCCAGGCGCAGCAGTTGGGCATTCCGACGAGCGTGGCCGATATCAGCCTTGAACAGCTGCACCAGGCCGACGAAGTCTTTGTGTGCAACAGCGTATATGGCATTTGGCCGGTGCGCGGATGTGCTGCGATGAGCTGGCCGGTTGGGCCGCTCACCCGTAAACTGCAGGGCATTGTTCGCGCACTATTGGATATTTGATTTGAGACGTAAATTTGTATTGTTGCTGGAGATCGGTCTGGTCCTGGCGGGTTTGCTGCTGGGCGCTTCGGCCTGGAAGCTGAACTCGGCCCTTGAGCAGCCCCTGAATCTGACCCAGGAGCAATTGCTGGACGTACCGGCCGGCGCGACGCCCACCGGCACCTTCAATCGCCTGGAAAATGACGGCGTGCTCAAGGATGCGTTCTGGTTGCGTCTCTACTGGCGCTTCAACCTCGACGGCCAGCCGCTGCACAGCGGCGAATACCGCATGACCCCGGGCCTCACCGCCGAGGGCCTGATCGGTTTGTGGCAGCGTGGCGAAGTGGTGCAGTACAGCATCACGCTGGTGGAAGGCTGGAACTTCCGCCAGGTGCGCGCCGCCCTGGCCAAACATGAAAAGATCGAGCAAACCCTGTCGGGCCTGAGTGACAGTGAGGTCATGGAAAAACTCGGCCACCCCGGCGTGTTCCCCGAGGGCCGCTTCTTTCCCGACACCTACCGCTTCGTTCGCGGCATGAGCGATGTGGAGTTGCTGAAGAAATCCTATAACCGTCTGGACGATGTCCTCGCCCAGGAGTGGAGCAAACGCGCCGCTGACGCGCCGTACACCGAACCCTATCAAGCGTTGATCATGGCCTCGCTGGTCGAGAAAGAAACCGGCGTGCCGGAAGAGCGCGGCCAGATCGCCGGGGTGTTCGTGCGGCGCATGCAGATCGGCATGTTGCTGCAAACCGACCCGACGGTGATCTACGGCCTCGGCGAGCGCTACACCGGCAAGCTGACCCGCGCCCATCTCAAGGAATCCACGCCCTACAACACCTACGTGATCGCCGGCCTGCCGCCGACGCCGATTGCCATGGTCGGACGTGAGGCGATTCACGCCGCGCTGAACCCGGTGGCCGGTAGCAGCCTGTATTTTGTCGCCCGTGGCGACGGCAGCCATATTTTCTCGGATAACCTGGATGCGCATAACGCTGCGGTGCGTGAGTACCAGATGAAGCGCCGCGCCGATTACCGTTCCAGCCCGGCGCCAGCACCGACGGCAAAACCTGCGGACGCGCCGGTTGATACGCCCGCCGAGCCGTCCTCTGCACCCGACGACACCGCGCCGCAAAGCCCGCAATGACTCTGACTAAGGACTGCCTGTGACTGGCTTGTTTATTACCCTGGAAGGCCCGGAAGGCGCCGGCAAAAGCACCAACCGCGAATACCTGGCCGAGCGCCTGCGCGCCGAAGGTATCGAGGTGCTGCTGACCCGCGAGCCCGGCGGCACGCCGCTGGCCGAGCGCATCCGTGAAGTGCTGCTGACCCCGGGCGACGAACAGATGAACCCCGACACCGAGCTGCTGCTGGTGTTTGCTGCCCGCGCCCAGCACCTGGCCGAAGTCATTCGCCCGGCCCTGGCCCGTGGCGCGGTGGTGATTTGTGACCGGTTTACCGACTCCACCTATGCTTATCAGGGCGGCGGTCGTGGCTTGTCCCTCGAGCGCATTGCGACGCTGGAGACCTTCGTCCAGGGCGATCTGCGTCCCGACCTGACCCTGGTGTTCGACCTTCCGGTGGAAGTCGGCATGGCCCGCGCCACTGCCCGGGGTCGCCTCGATCGTTTCGAACTGGAAACCCGAGTGTTTTTTGAAGCTGTGCGCGGCGCGTTTCTCAAGCGCGCCGAAGCCGATCCTGCCCGTTATCACCTGCTGGACGCCGCGCAACCCCTGACTCAGGTTCAGCAGTCCATCGACGCCCTGTTGCCGAAACTCGTGGAGCGTGTCCGTGGCTGAAGCCTACCCGTGGCAGGACAGCCTCTGGCAGCAACTGGCGGGCCGTGCCCAGCACGCCCACGCCTACTTGCTCCACGGCCCGGTGGGCATCGGCAAGCGCGCCCTGGCCGAGCGGCTGATGGCCAGCTTGTTATGCCAGCGGCTCAACGGCCTGGAAGCCTGCGGGAAATGTAAAGCCTGCATGCTGCTCAAGGCCGGCAGCCACCCGGACAACTACCTGCTGGAACCGGAAGAAGCCGACAAGGCAATCAAAGTCGATCAGGTGCGTGATCTGGTCAGCTTCGTGGTGCAGACCGCGCAGATGGGCGGGCGCAAAGTGGTGCTGATCGAGCCAGTGGAATCGATGAACATCAACGCGGCCAACGCCTTGCTCAAGAGCCTGGAAGAACCTTCCGGCGATACCGTGTTGCTGCTGGTGAGCCACCAGTCCAGCCGCCTGCTACCGACCATCCGCAGCCGCTGCGTGCAACAGGCCTGCCCGTTGCCGAGCGAAGCCATGAGCCTGCAATGGCTGGCCCAGGCACTGCCGGAGTGTGGCGAGGCCGAGCGCGTCGAGTTGCTGACCCTGGCGGCCGGCTCGCCCCTGGCGGCGGTCAAACTCCAGGCCCAGGGCGTACGTGAACAGCGTGCGCTGGTGGTGGACGGAGTGAAGAAACTGCTCAAGCAGGAGATGTCCGCCACGCAACTGGCCGAAAGCGCCTGGAAAGACATTCCCTTGCTGCTGCTGTTCGACTGGTTCTGCGACTGGTCGAGCCTGATCCTGCGCTACCAACTGACCCAGGACGAAAACGGCCTGGGCCTGGCGGACATGCGCAAGGTGGTGCAATACCTCGCGCAGAAGAGTGCCCAGGACAAGGTCCTGAACATTCAGGACTGGATCCTCGCCCAACGCCAGAAGGTCCTGGGCAAGGCCAACCTCAACCGCGTGTTGTTGCTTGAGGCCTTGCTGGTGCAATGGGTCGGCTTGCTCGGCCGCCGTTAATTTCAGTGGCCGACGGGTGTATCGTTGGCCAGACACTTTCCGTGACTCAAGTTGTAGATCCCTATGCTCGTAGATTCCCATTGCCACCTTGATCGCCTCGACCTGGCCCAGCACGGCGGCTCCCTCGACGCCGCCCTCGAAGCCGCGCGTCAGCGCGGGGTAGGGCACTTCCTGTGCATCGGCGTCAGCGCGGAAAACGCCGCCGATGTCAAAGCCCTGGCCGATCGTTATGCTGACGTCGATTGCTCGGTGGGCATTCACCCGCTGGACCTGAAGCCCGGCGAAGCCCCGGCCCTCGACTGGCTGCTTGGCGAACTCAATCACCCACGCGTGGTGGCCATCGGCGAGACCGGCCTGGATTACCACTACGAACCGGAAGCCGCCGAGTTGCAGCAGGCGTCGTTCCGTCTGCACCTGCAAGCCGCCCAGCAGACTGGCAAACCAGTGATCGTCCACACCCGTGGCGCCCGTGCCGACACCCTGACCCTGCTGCGCGAGGCTGCGCTGCCCCAGGCCGGTGTGCTGCATTGCTTCACGGAAGACTGGGACATGGCCAAGGCCGCCCTCGACCTCGGCTTCTACATTTCCTTGTCGGGCATCGTGACCTTCCGCAACGCCGATGCCCTGCGGGATGTCGCGCGCCAGGTCCCGGCAGACCGCCTGCTGGTGGAAACCGATTCGCCGTACCTGGCGCCAATTCCTCATCGCGGCAAACCCAACCTGCCGGAATACGTACGGGATGTGGCGGATTACCTGGCGATGCTGCGGGGCGAGTCCTACGAGCGCTTCGCCGAACAGACCACCGAGAACTTCAAGCGTCTGTTTCCGCTGGCTCACGTCGGCCACTAAATCGCAGGCAAAAAAAACCCGGGTTCTGGGGGGTGAATCCGGGTTAAGACCATTAGGAGTAAAACAAGGGTACGCAGTCCGTCGGTACCCAGGTCGACGCGTCACTTGGGGGAGATGCCACGCCGACAGTTCAAGTATTGATCAGTATCCGATTCAGTCCAGCCGCATCTGATCGTTTTTTAAACAGATTTGGAATACGCCCGCTTCGGTTGAGTTCTCATTGGTTGCGATGCACATGCGCCAATGGCCTGTTTTATTTCTGACTCAAATCGGCTTATTCGTTGGCGCGCTGTAAGTTAAGTGCAAAGGTTGTTCATATAGGCGTTGCCCAACGACCGTTCAGTCGGGATAATCCCGCGCACCGGGTAAAACGTTCCGACAAGCACGGCTTGGGGCACGCCACCCTCCCAATATCCATCTCTGCAGACCTTTTTCTTATGCACAAAGAACCCCGCAAGGTCCGTGAGTTTCGCCGCCGCGAGCAGGAAATTCTCGACACCGCACTCAAGCTGTTCCTCGACCAGGGTGAAGACAGCGTCACCGTCGAGATGATTGCGGATGCCGTGGGTATCGGCAAAGGCACCATCTACAAGCACTTCAAGTCCAAGGCCGAGATCTACCTGCGCCTGATGCTCGACTACGAGCGCGACTTGAACGAGCTGTTGCACTCGGCCGATGTCGATAAGGACAAGGAAGCGCTGTCCCGCGCCTACTTCGAGTTCCGCATGCGTGACCCGCAGCGCTACCGCCTGTTTGATCGCCTGGAAGAAAAAGTGGTCAAGGGCAATCAGGTGCCGGAAATGGTCGAGGAACTGCACAAGATCCGTGCCTCGAACTTCGAACGCCTGACCCTGCTGATCAAGGGCCGCATCAGCGAGGGCAAGCTGGAAGACGTGCCGCCGTATTTCCACTACTGCGCCGCCTGGGCGTTGGTGCACGGCGCCGTCGCGCTGTACCACTCGCCGTTCTGGAGCAATGTGCTGGAAGACCAGGAAGGTTTCTTCCAGTTCCTGATGGACATCGGCGTGCGCATGGGCAACAAACGCAAGCACAGCACCGATTTGCCGAACGCTGAAACGCCGGCCACTTGAATCATTCGCCAGCGTGATGGCGATATGATTTCCTGCCCAGCGCAGTAACCCAGGAATATACTCAGGCAAGGACCTTGCTAAAACTTGATTTTTCAGTCAGGTTTTAGCGCGCCCGAATTATCCTCTGCCGGAGTGATCCATGATCGTTGATCGTCAAGGCAGGCGATTCCGCAATTTGCGGATCAGCCTGACCTCAGCCTGCAATTACGCCTGTACCTACTGCGTGCCCAACGGCAAGCGGCTGGTGGCTGCGCAGGACGAATTGTCGGCCGAGGCAATGGCGCGTGGCGTCGAGTACCTGATCGAGGCTGCTGGCATCGAACGCCTGCGCATTACCGGCGGCGAGCCGTTGGTCAGCCCCAAGCTGGAGGCCTTCATGGGCGCCGTGGGGCAGATGGGCCTGAGTGATATCAGCCTGACCACCAACGGCCAACTGCTGGCGCGCAAACTGCCGCTGCTGGTGGATGCGGGTATTCGCCGGATCAACGTCTCACTCGACACTCTGGATGCCGACGCCTTCCGCAGCATCGCCCGTGGTGGCGACCTGGCCACCGTGCTTGATGGCATGGACCAGGCCAGCGCCGCCGGAATCAAGATCAAGGTCAACATGGTGCCGTTGCGCGGCCAGAACCTCGACCAGGTGATGCCGCTGCTCGACTACTGCCTGGAGCGTGGCTACGAGCTGCGGTTTATCGAATTGATGCGCATGGGCCACTTGGCCAACGATTCCAACGCGTTCCTGCAGCAATTCGTCAGCCTCCAGCAATTGCTCAGCCTGATCGGCGAACAACACGAATACCTGCAAGCTAACGCCCCGGTGGACGCCACTGCCGTGCGCTACGAAGTGCCTGGCAAAGGTTTCTTCGGTGTCATCGCCAACGAAAGCGTACCGTTCTGCCGGACCTGCTCGCGTTTGCGCCTGTCGTCCACCGGCTGGCTGCATGGCTGCCTGTCGTCGAGCAACCGCCACTACGTGGGCGACCTGCTGGACAAACCCCGCCACCAGGCTCTGCCGGCCTTGCAGCGCTTGTTGGTCAAGGCTCTGGGCGACAAGCAGGAAGTGGCATTCTCCGGCGGCGCCACCATCATGAAGATCATCGGCGGTTAGTCCCGCAAGCTGGCGCAAAATCTGCATCTCGTGCCCATTCGCCGGTTTTCCGTCACCGGCCTTTGGAGAATTAGGATGCGTAGTCTGGTTTTGGTGCTGGCGTCACTCGCGCTGGGTGGCTGCATGACCGTCAGTGATATGGCCGAAGGCACGCGCTATCAGATGAGCGACGCCGGGCTGCTGGACCACAGCGATACTCGCCGCGTCAATTCGGTCCGCATACAGCCGGACTCCTTCGTTTTCATCGCCCAGGGCGCCTTCACCCCGCCGGGCAGCGCCTATCCACGGCCTAACGTGGTGGCCGAGGAAGCCTTCAACGGCTTTGTCGAATACTTCCCGATGGTCCGCCGCGCCCGCAAGCCCGAAGGCCTGGAGCAGGCAATGTCTGAAGCCCGCGCGGCCGGTGCGCATTACCTGCTGTACTGCCGCTTTGCCCAGGCGGATGACCGGATCGGCAACGCCGATGAATGGTCTGACCAGGAGGCGGTGGATCGCCTGGGTATCGACACCGGCACCATTCAGGTCATGTTGATCGAGACCAGCACCCAGTATTTGATTGATACTGTGCGGATTCACAGCCGTGGCGGTTTACTGACGTTCCACGACAACAAGCCTGATGACCTGATCGGCAAGCCCCTGGCGCACTACGCGCGCAGCCTGTTGGGCATGAGCGATCAGTAAGACACAAGGAGTACAGCATGACCGATTCGGCCAAGGCCAATGACCTGTTGGCGCAATTGCCCAAGGGCAAGGGGCCCGCACCGGTACATCTGTGGAACCCGGATTTTTGCGGCGATATCGACATGCGCATTGCCCGCGATGGCACCTGGTTCTATATGGGCACGCCGATTGGCCGCAAGCCGATGGTCAAGCTGTTCTCCAACATCATCCGCCGCGACGGCGATGATTACTTCCTGATCACCCCGGTGGAAAAGGTCGGGATCAAGGTCGATGACGCGCCCTTTGTCGCCGTCACCCTGGAAGTCGAAGGGCAGGGCGAAAGCCAGGTGCTGCGCTTTACCACCAATGTCGATGAACAGGTCGAGGCCGGTATCGAACATCCGCTGCGGGTGGTGATCGATCCGGACACTCAGGAACCTTCGCCGTACCTGCGGGTGCGCACAAACCTCGAAGCCTTGGTCCACCGCAATGCGTTCTATCAGTTGGTGGAGTTGGCGGTGACCCGTCCGATCAACGGTAAGAACTGGCTTGGCGTCTGGAGCGGCGGGGTATTTTTCCCCATCGGCCTGGAGCCCTGAGGCTGGTTTCTCCCTTCCTCTGAAATAATTCGCTTGCTGTAGCCGGGCGCTTTCGGTTATCAATTTGTACATGATTAGACATGTCCGATTTGATAAGAAAAAACGCGTCGTCGACGAGCTGATCCGCCGTATCGAGGGCGGAGTGATGGCTGACGGTGTCCTGTTGCCGGGCGAGCACCAACTGGCCGAAGAGTTTTCCGTCAGCCGCGGCACCCTGCGTGAAGCCCTGGCCGAACTCAAGCGCCGCAGCTACATCGCCACCCAAAGCGGCGTGGGCTCCATCGTCACCTTCGACGGCATGGTGCTCGACCAGCGCAGCGGCTGGGCTCAAGCCCTCGCCGACACCGGCGCAGTGGTCACCTCCGAAATCCTGCGCCTGGAAGCGGTCACTCGTCCGGACCTGCTCAGCAGTCACGGCAGTGACCAATTCATCGCCCTCGATCGCCGCCGTCGCGCCGCCGACGGCACGTTCGTGTCCCTGGAGCGCTCGTTGATGCCGGCCTCCGGTGGCCTGGAAAGCCTGCCGCAAGTCGGCCTGATCGATAACTCCCTGACCATCACCTTGGCCGCCTACGGCTACGTCGGCGCCACCGGCAGCCAATGGATCGGGGCCGAGCCGCTGAACGAGGAAGACGCCCAATTGCTGGGTCGCCCGGTGGGCACGGTGTTCCTCAAGGCCCTGCGCACCACCTACGACCGGCAAGACCGCTTCATGGAATCCGTCGAAAGCCTGCTCGACCCTCTGCACTTTCGCCTGCACCTTCAATTTGGAACACCGACATGACCGCCACCACCCGCGCCCTCGGCGCCTTCTACGGCCTGGCCCTGGGCGATGCGTTGGGCATGCCCACCCAGTCCCTGAGCCGCGAGCAGGTCAAGGCGCGTTTCGGCGCGATCACCGCCCTGGAAGATGCCGACGCCGATCAGCCGATCGCGCCGAACATGCCCAAGGGCTCGATCACCGATGACACCGAACAGGCGATCCTCGTCGGTCAGTTGCTGGTGGGCGGCCAGGGCAAAATTGAACCCACCGAGCTGGCCCAGCGCCTGATCGACTGGGAAGCGGTGATGCGCGCCAAGGGTTCCCAGGATTTGCTGGGCCCGTCGACCAAACGCGCGATCGACATGATCCTGGCGGGCCACACCCCGGAAGAATCCGGGCGCTACGGCACCACCAACGGCGCCGCCATGCGCATCACCCCGGTGGGCATCGCGGCGAACGTCAATGACCCTGCGCAGTTTATCCAGGCGGTGATCCAGGCCTGCCAGGTCACCCACAACACTAACCTGGGCATCTCCAGCGCAGCCGCCGTGGCGGCGGTGGTTTCCGCCGGGATCAACGGTGTCGACCTGGGTGAAGCGCTGAACATCGGCACCCAGATCGCCCAGCAGGCGGAAAACCACGGCCACTGGATTGCCGGTGGGCGCATCGCCACCCGCATCAGTTGGGCACGCACGTTGAGCGTGGACAGCGGCGACAAGGCGCTGTTTACCGACCTGCTCTACGAATTGATCGGCACTTCGGTGGCGTCCCAGGAATCGGTGGTGGTGTCGTTTGCCCTCGCGCAGCAAGTTGCGGTGGGTGAAGTGAACGCCTTCGAAGCCTTGTGCATGGCCGCCAGCCTTGGCGGCGACACCGACACCATCGCCGCGATTCTCGGCGCGATGCTCGGTGCGTGCCTGGGGATGCAGTGCTGGCCTGAGGCGATGATCGAGCAGGTCAAGCAGGTTAATGGCCTGGACCTGGAGCCCTTGGTCCAAGGCCTGCTCGATCTGCGCTGAGCACCGCAGATCAAAAATGTGGGAGCGGGCTTGCTCGCGAAAGCGGTGTGTCAGGCAACGCATGTGTCACTGATGCACCGCTTTCGCGAGCAAGCCCGCTCCCACATTGATCCAGTCGAGTCAGGAAGACCGGAACACAGATTCAACTTGCCAACCTGCCACAACCACAAAAAAACAGGCATCAGGAGCACCCCACCATGAGTACGTCCTCTTCCGGCCAAAGCGCCGGGCAATTGGAAACACGCGGCATCGAGCCGGTCCCGGAAGGGGAGTGCAACGGCCATCCGCTGCAACTCTTTTGGGTCTGGTTTGCGGCCAATATCAGCATCCTCGGCTTGCCGTTGGGCGCGACCCTCGTGGCGTTTCGCGGCCTGGCAATTTGGCAGGCGATCATCGTCGCGATCCTCGGCGCCGCCGGTTCGTTTGCGGTGGTCGGCATCATCTCCATCGCCGGCCGTCGTGGCCGTGCCCCGAGCTTGACGCTGTCCCGGGCGATCTTCGGCGTACGCGGCAATATCGGCCCGAC
The DNA here is from genome assembly GCF_011765255.1 of Pseudomonas sp. AN3A02. Classification (NCBI taxonomy): domain Bacteria; kingdom Pseudomonadati; phylum Pseudomonadota; class Gammaproteobacteria; order Pseudomonadales; family Pseudomonadaceae; genus Pseudomonas; species Pseudomonas sp. AN3A02. The sequence continues at coordinate 539,465 of NZ_JAARNI010000002.1, read as the reverse complement.
CCTGGTGTCACTGATGTCGCGCCTGGGCTGGGAAACCGTCAATACCACCACCGCGGCATTCGTGCTGCTGTCGTTGTGCTCGATCCTGTTCAACTCGCCGGTTGCCGCCAAAAGCGCGCCGGTACTGACCCTGCTGTTCATTGGCATTTTCGTGCTGCTGACCCTCGCCGTATCGGGCCTGGGCCACGCCACTTTGCTGGTGATCCAGAAGTGGGCCACCTACGTGTTCGGCGCACTGAATATCCTGGTGGGCGGTTTCCTCTGCGCCACCATCGACTGGAGCGCCGTGTTCAACGCCACGCCTGCGCCGTTGAGCGCGATGATCATCGGCATCGGCACTATGGCCGCCGGTACGGGTATCGGCTGGGCCAACGCCGGTGCCGACATGTCGCGCTATCAGCACCGCAGCGTCAAGGCCGTGCGCCTGGTGGCCTCTGCCGCCTTCGGTGCGGGGATTCCGCTGGTGCTGTTGATCACCCTCGGCGGCCTGCTGTCGGTGGGCAACAACGACCTGGCGTCGGCCACTGACCCGATCATCGCGATCCGCGACATGCTGCCGACCTGGATGGCGGTGCCGTACCTGATCACCGCGTTTGGCGGACTGCTGCTGTCCAACAACCTGTCGGTGTACTCGGCGGGCCTCACCACCTTGACCCTCGGTTTGAAGGTCAAGCGCGTACACGCGGTGATCGTCGACATCGTCGCGATCTTCGCCGGTTCGATCTACTTCATGCTGATCGCCGACAGTTTCTATGGTCCGTTCATCACCTTCATCTCGTTGCTGGCGGTACCGATTACCGCCTGGGTCGGGATCTTTGTGGTCGACCTGATCCATCGTCACTACTACAGCCCCAAAGACCTGCTGGACGTGACGCCAAGCAGCGCCTACTGGTATCGCGGCGGGGTTGAATGGCGTGCGTTCGGCGCCTGGGCGATTGCGATTGTGCTGGGCTTCAGCTTCACCACCATCGGCACCACGGCCGAGAACATCTGGTTCGCCGGGCCGTTGTCCGATTCGTGGCTGGGCCACAACGGCCTGGGCTGGATCGTCACCTTCCTGGTGGCCGGCGGGATTTATGCGGTACTGGGTGGCGCGGCTGATCGTCGTCCGGCTTTGGTAGAGAACGCTAATGTCTAGATTGCTGCACAGCGGGCAGGTCATCGTCGACCTGGTCATGTCCCTCGACACATTGCCCGCCACCGGCGGCGATGTATTGGCCAATTCCGCCAGCTTCGAAGCCGGCGGCGGCTTCAACGTGATGGCCGCCGCCCGGCGCAACGGCTTGCCGGTGGTCTACCTGGGCCGCCATGGCAGCGGCCGCTTTGGTGACCTGGCACGCGCGGCAATGCAGGCCGAGGGCATTGAAATGGCCCTGCCTGCCAGCGACGACAAGGACACCGGCCTGTGTGTGTCCCTGACCGAAGCCACTACCGAGCGTACCTTCATTTCCCATATCGGCGCCGAAGGTGATTTGCTCGCGCAAGACCTGGCCAGCGCGGTACCCAACGCCGATGACTATGTGTACGTCAGCGGCTACAGCTTGCTGCTGGAGGGCAAGGCCCAAGCGTTGCTCGATTGGCTGTTGGCGTTGCCGCGCCAGATTACCGTGGTGTTCGATCCGGGCCCGCTGGTGAAGGCGCCGGACTCGGCCTTGATGGTCACCTTGTTGCCGCGTATCGACATCTGGACCAGCAACGGTCCGGAAGCCCTGGCATTCACCGGCGCCAGCGATCTCGCGGGGGCATTGCTCAAACTCAACGAGCACCTGCCCGCCGGCACCTTGCTGGTGGTTCGCGATGGACCGAATGGCTGCTGGGTCAGCCGTAACGGCAAGGCCGAGCATGTGCCGGGATTCAAGGTCAAGGCGGTGGACAGCAACGGTGCGGGTGATGCTCACGCCGGGGTGTTTATCGCCGGCCTGGCCAATGGTTTGGCGCCAGTTGTCGCGGCACGTCGCGCCAATGCGGCGGCAGCATTGGCGGTCACGCGCTGGGGGCCGGCAACCTCACCGGGCACGGCTGAAGTGGATGCGTTGTTGAGCGCGGGCTGATTCGGCAGAATAGTCGCCATTCAGCACGGAGCAACGTCATGACCCAGAACATCTACGACACCGAGGTTTTCTTCGAGGGCTACAGCAAAATGGGCCGCTCGGTAGAAGGCCTCGCCGGCGCTCCGGAGTGGCCGGCTTTGCAGGCCATGTTGCCGCCGATGTGTGGCTCGAAAGTGGTGGACCTCGGTTGCGGCTACGGCTGGTTCAGTCGCTGGGCTCAGGAGCAGGGCGCCGAGCAGGTGCTGGGGCTGGATGTGTCGCAAAAAATGCTGGCGCGGGCGAAGGAGATGACTGCGTCTTCGGCTATCACCTACGGCATCGCCGACCTGGAAAAACTCGACCTTCCGGATGCCGCTTTCGACCTGGCTTACAGCTCATTGGCGTTTCATTACATCGTCGATCTGAAAGGCCTGTTCGCGCGCATTCATCAGGCGTTGGTGCCAGGCGGACGGTTGGTGTTTTCCATCGAGCACCCGATCTTCATGGCGCCTCGGCAGCCGGGCTGGCTGATTGATGAGCAAGGGCGCAAGAGCTGGCCGGTGGACAGCTATCAGATCGAAGGGCCACGGGTCACCAACTGGTTGGCAGATGGCGTGATCAAGCAGCATCGCACGGTAGGCACGTTGCTGACGCTGTTGATCCAGGCGGGGTTCACCCTGACCCATGTAGACGAGTGGGGCCCCAGCGAAGCAGACCTGAAGGCCCGCCCCGCATTGGCAGAAGAGCTGGAGCGGCCGATGATGCTACTGGTAGCCGCCCACCGCTGATTCCGTGGCTGAAAACACGATCAAAAATGTGGGAGCGGGCTTGCTCGCGAAGGCGGTGGGTCAGCCAATGAATCTGGCATTGATACACCGCCTTCGCGAGCACGCCCGCTCCCACATTTTGATCCGCGTTAACCGGCCTTTTTCAGCGCCTCAATCAACTCATCCTTGCGCATGGTCGAGCGCCCGGGAATGTCCTTGGCGCGCGCTTCCTTCAGCAAGCTTTCCTTGGTCTGCGTGCCCAGCGACATCCTGCTGTTACGCGGATGCCCTTCACGACTGGCCGCAGCCCGTTTGGCCGACTCATGCCGGTCCTGAGACTTCTTCGCCGGCGCCTTGCGCTGACCTGAACCGCCAGCCTTTTCGCCGCCACCCGACTGCTTGTTGACGGTGGCCCAAGCCCGGGCCTCGGCCTCTTCTTTCGACAAGCCCTTGTGCTCATAACTCTCTTCGATATGAGCGGCCTTGCGCTTCTGTTCGGTGGTGTATTTGGCTTTGCTTCCACGAGGCATTTCGATACTCCTTCTGGTTCTGGCCCTTCGCGAAGGGCCAGGCCAGACAAAGTGCGTTACTGGCCCGCTTCGCTTTCCAGCTTGCGAGCCGCTTCCACGCCGGATGCGGTGAGCTTGATCGGCAGGTTCAGCGCGTGTTCCCCGGCATCGTTGCAGGTCACATGGCCTTCCTTGATCCACCCGCGGTCCTGCAAGGTGGCCAAGGCGCTGGCCACCACTTTTTCACCTCGGTAGTTGTCCAGCACTTCCTTGCCCAGCCCGCTGGGATGAGCGTGGAGCAGACGGGTGAGGACTTCTTTTTCAAGGTTGTGATCGACGTTCATGCATACCTCTTCACTGGGAAATGGTTGGGTGTTCGTCTTTCTCGCGGGTTAAGGCGCTGGCTGTTTTGGTGCACCAGGGATGTTTGAGTCATCGCCTTTATTGATCGAAGGCGAAGTGGCGCCTGGGCCCATTTTGCCGTTAGGTACTGCACCGCTGTTGCGATTGGTGTCGTCACCCTGGGTGCGTGGGTCTTTGCTGTTGTCGATGATGGCGCCGCCATTGGTGTCCATGCCGGTGCCCATCGAGTCCTTCGACTCTTGGGTAGCGGGGTTGGGCGGGCTGCCGACAGGGTCGGTCGGGCCGGTGCTGGAACCTGTGGTGGCGGCAAAGCTGCTCAGCGAAACCGCAGACAGCAAACCGGTGAGGGCGAGGGCGGCAAATTTGGAAGTCGTCATGATGGTGTCTCCATATGATTAATGTCCTTACCTGATATTGGTCCGCCCCCGTTTGCGATTCGTGCCTCGATACCGACGAACGGTCTTACGTCGCTTGTAAGATTTTGTGTGACGCGATTCGGCGCCAGACCAGCCGCGCCACTGTGATCAGCCAATTGAGCAAAGCCACGGCCAGCACGCTCATCAACAGGGTCGGCATGCCGTATTCGACGATGACCTTGCCCGCCAGCAACGGGAAACCGAACACCCCGATAAAGTACGCCAGGCTGAACAACAGCAACGCTTGTGAAGTGGTGCCGGCGGGCGCCTCGTTCGCAGCCAAACCATTGATCACCGAATACGTCAGGCCATAACCGATGCCCAGGGTGACGGCCGCCAGCAGGTAGCTGTAGTTGCCACTGACCCTGAAGCCGAACAGGAAAATCGACACCAGCATCAACCCCGACAACACACACGCCGCCCAATACGGATCACGCTTGACCACGATGCCGGCGATCAGCAGGCGGCTGGTAATCGCCGCACTCATGAAACCCAGGAAGAACAGCGAATAATCCAGCCCGTGCAGCGCCGCGTAGCTGGTCTGGAAACTCGACAGCCCGCCAAACACGCAACCGCCGAGGCCGACCATGATGATCGCGAACACCGCTTTCGATGACAGCACCTGGCGCGTCGCCGACCAGGAAATCTTCGACGCCGGCGCAGTGTGCTGACTGAGGGCGCGACCCAGCCGCCAGAAAATCACCACGCCCGTAAGGCTCGCCAGCGCCGCGATATAAAACGCCGTCGTCAGCGAAAAATCCAGCGCACTTGCCGCCCGCCCGAGCAGCGGCCCGGAGCCGATCCCGGTCATCATGCTGCCCGACAGCAGGGCAAAATATTTGGCCCGCTGCGCCGGTTCCACCAGCATCGCGACGATGATCGGCCCCAGCGTATAGAACACGCCCCAGCCCAACCCCAACGACAAGCCAAAGAACATCAAGTCCTCGCCAAATCCCGGTGTCAGCGCAAAGCCCAGGCACGCCAGCACCAGCAATACGCCGAGCAGGGCGATGGACCTGGCGGCGCCCAGCAGGTCCGCCAGATGCCCGGAAACCAGCACCGCCACAAAGGTGCTGAGCATTGCCATGGAGATCACGCTGCCGGCGTCGTGTTCGTTGCCGCCACGGGAATGGATCAGCAGCGACAGCAAGAATGTCGAGCCATAGGACAGGGAAAGCAGGTAGCTGGCGAGGCAGAAAAGGGCGAACAGTTTTCCGCCAACCGCAGGTGAAGAGTGCATGGAAAAGCCTTGTGGCTGTTGGATTTATGCCCAACTTTTACCATGCACGGAGCGTGGGATTGTTCTGTGGTTCGCGGTGCTTGCGTTAGCCCACAGCGGAGTATGGCGTGCCGATTTCTTCGATGAACAGGTCCATGAAACCCTTCAACCGCTCATGGCGCGCCAGGGCCATGCGTTGCCCCGTTGGCGTCTGAAATCCGCCCGCCAGGTGCAGCAGCTTGGTCTGGAAATGGTCGAGGCAGAAGCGCTTGTCGTCGTACTCGCGGCGCTGTGCCGTTGGGTCCGCCGGGTCATACAGCCCGCTGCCCATGCGCCCGGCGATATAAAACGTGCGGGCCACGCCGATCATGCCCAACGAGTCGAGGCGGTCGGCATCCTGCATAATCTTCGCTTCAAGCGTCACCGGAGTAAGGCCCGCCGAAAAGCTGTGGGTCTCGATGGCATGCGTCACCGCAGCAATCGTTGCGGGCGGCCAGCCCAGCCCCTGCAAAATCTCCCCGGCTTTGTCCGCCGCCAGCTTCGACGCCTTGGACCGCAACGGTGAATTCTTCTCCACTGCCACGCAGTCATGCAGCAACACGGCTGCCAGCAGCACCTCAAGCTCGCCACCTTCCTCAGCCTGGATCGAGCGCACGTTGTGCCACACCCGCTGCAAATGGGACAGGTCGTGGGCACCGTCTTCCGAAGGCTCAAGGGCGTGAGGCAATAAAGTCGCGGCGAGGTCGGTCAGTGGCGTGAAGGGCATGGGGATTCTCAAAGGTCGACGGCCTGCAGGTTAGCCGCGAATCAAATTGCACTGCAATCGGTCATTAAAGCGCCTTAGTATGTGTGCTTTATTTCCCTGACAAGGCCAGTCCATGACCATCGAGATTCGCCCCGCCGTGCCCAGCGATGCTGCGCAAATTCTGGCCTTCATCACCGAGCTTGCCGACTACGAAAAAGCCCGCCACGAAGTGATCGCCAGCGTGGTGGACATCGAGCGCAGCCTGTTCAGCGAAGGCGCCACCGCCCACGGCCTGATCTGCCTGCGGGACGGTTTGCCGATCGGCTTTGCGGTGTTCTTTTTCAGCTACTCCACCTGGCTCGGCAGCAACTGCCTGTACCTCGAAGACCTGTACATCAACCCCGAGCAACGCGGCGGCGGGGCGGGCAAGAAGTTGCTGCGCCACCTGGCGAAAATCGCCTGCGACAATGGCTGTGGGCGTTTCGAGTGGAGCGTGCTGGACTGGAATGAGCCGGCCATTGCGTTCTACAAATCCATCGGCGCCCAGCCACAGGAAGAGTGGGTGCGCTACCGCATGGAGGGCGATGCCTTGAGGGATTTCGCCCAGGGTTGAAGGCCTATAAAGAGCCGGCTATCACAGCCGGTTTTTTTATACATTTGTTCACTATATGGGATGATAATTTATATATTGAGATGTTTTGGTTTCTGGGTTTATAGTCTTGCGCATCAGCACTCACTACCAAAAACAAAACAGGTGAAGCGATGCAGGCACAACCGTTGTCGTTACCTCCGGTGCCCGAGCCGACTTACGGCGAGCGACTGAAGAACAAAGTCGTGGTCATTACCGGTGCCGCCCAAGGCATTGGCGAGGCAATCGTCGCTTGCTTCCAGGCTCAGCAGGCGCGCCTGGTAATCGGTGATATCCAGGGCGAGAAGGTCGAGAAGGTCGCCGCCCACTGGCGCGAACGCGGCGCCGAGATTTACGCACAACCCGTCGACATCACTTCCAAGGACCAATGGCGCTCCCTGGTGGACGTGGCCATCGAACGCTTTGGCCGAGTCGATGTGCTGGTCAACTGCGCCGGCGTCAACGTGTTCCGCGACCCGCTGGAAATGAGCGACGAAGACTGGCGCCGTTGTTTCGCCATCGACCTCGACGGCGCCTGGTACGGCTGCCGCACCGTGTTGCCGCACATGATCGAGCAGGGCATCGGCAACATCATCAACATCGCCTCCACCCATTCCAGCCACATCATTCCCGGTTGCTTCCCGTACCCGGTGGCCAAGCACGGCCTGCTGGGGCTGACCCGCGCACTGGGCATCGAATACGCGCCCAAGGGCATCCGCGTAAATGCCATCGCGCCGGGCTATATCGAAACCCAACTCAACGTCGATTACTGGAACGGCTTTGCCGACCCGCACGCCGAGCGCCAGCGTGCCTTCGACCTGCACCCGCCCAAGCGCATCGGCCAGCCGATTGAAGTGGCGATGACGGCACTGTTTCTTGCGACCGATGAGGCGCCCTTTATCAATGCCACCTGCCTGATGATCGATGGCGGGCGGTCGGTGATGTACCACGATTAACACGTTTCCAAATAACAAGAAGAGGTGGTTCATGCTCAAGAAGACACTAGGCACCCTTGCACTCACGATGGCGCTCAGCGGCCTGGCCTCTGCCGAAGAAGTAAAGATCGGCTTTCTGGTCAAGCAGGCGGAAGAGCCCTGGTTCCAGACCGAATGGGCCTTCGCTGAAAAAGCCGGCAAGGACCATGGTTTCACCGTGATCAAGATCGCCGTGCCCGACGGCGAGAAAACCCTTTCCGCCATCGACACCCTCGCTGCCAACGGCGCCAAGGGCTTCGTCATCTGCCCGCCGGACGTGTCCCTCGGCCCAGCGATCATGGCCAAGGCCAAGCTGAATAACCTGAAAGTGCTGGCGGTGGACGACCGCTTCGTCGACGCCAAGGGCAAGCCCATGGAAGACGTGCCTTACGTCGGCCTGGACGCCTACAAGATCGGCCAGAAACAAGGCGAAGCCATGGCCACCGAAGCCAAGCATCGCAACTGGGACTGGAAGGACACCTACGCCGTCATCAATACGTTTGACGAGCTGGAAACCGGCAAGAAACGCACCGACGGTTCGGTAGAAGGCCTCAAGGCTGCCGGCCTGCCGGTTGACCACATTCTGTTCACCGCGCAGAAAACCCTCGACGTGCCGGGCGCCATGGACTCCACCAACTCGGCCCTGGTGAAACTGCCCAGCGGCGCGAAAAACCTGCTGATTGGCGGCATGAACGACAGCACCGTACTGGGCGGCGTACGCGCCACCGAAAGCGCCGGCTTCAAGGCGCTGAATGTCATCGGCGTGGGCATCAACGGCACCGACGCCATCGAAGAGCTGAAAAAATCCGACACCGGTTTCTACGGCTCGATGCTGCTCAGCCCCGATGCGTCCGGCTATAAAACCGCTACTGCGATGTTCGAGTGGGTGACCAAAGGCACAGAGCCGGCCAAGTTCACCGCACTGGATAACGTGACCCTGATCACCCGCGCCAACTTCAAGGAAGAGTTGAGCAAGATCGGTCTGTGGAAATGAACAGCGCTGCCGCAGAAAGCCTGCGCTTCAACGGCATCGGCAAGGAGTTTCCCGGGGTGAAAGCCTTGGCGCAGATCAGCTTTGAAGCGCGGCCCCATTCGGTGCATGCGCTGATGGGCGAGAACGGCGCGGGCAAGTCGACCTTGCTGAAAATCCTTGGCGGTTTTTATCCGCCCAACAGCGGCAGTTTGCAGTTGGGCGAACGCAGCGTGAGTTTCAAATCGGCGGCCGACAGCATCGCCAGCGGCATCGCGGTGATTCACCAGGAGCTGCAACTGGTGCCGGAAATGACCGTCGCCGAGAACCTGCTGCTGGGGCATATGCCGTCGCGCTTTGGCGTGGTCAATCGCGGCGCGATGGTGCGCAAGGCGCGGGAATTGCTCAAAGGTCTGGCGGATGAAATCGATCCGAACATGCGCCTGGGCAGCCTGTCCCTCGGGCAGCGGCAACTGGTGGAAATCGCCAAGGCCATGTCACGCAATGCCCATGTGATTGCGTTCGATGAGCCCACCAGCAGCCTCTCGGCCCGCGAGATCGAGCGGCTGATGGTGATCATCGCCCGGCTGCGGGATGAAGGCCGGGTGATCCTCTACGTGTCGCACCGCATGGAAGAAGTGTTCCGGATTTGCGATGCGGTGACGGTGTTCAAGGACGGGCGCTTCGTGCGCACCTTCGAGGACATGGCGCAGTTGAACGTCGACCAGTTGGTCAACTGCATGGTCGGGCGCGATATCCAGGACATCTACAATTACCGACCGCGCGAGCACTCCGGTGAAGCGTTGCGAGTCGAAGGTCTGCTCGGGCCAGGCTTGCAGGAACCGGTGAGTCTGCAGGTGAACAAGGGCGAGATTCTTGGGCTGTTTGGCCTGGTCGGGGCAGGGCGCACCGAGCTGTTGCGCCTGCTGGCCGGGCTGTCGCGCAGTACCCAGGGTGCCTTGGTGTTGCATGGCCAGGCGCAGACGTTCAAGACGCCACGGGATGCGATTGCGGCGGGTGTATTGCTCTGCCCCGAGGACCGCAAGAAGGAAGGCATCGTGCCCCGCGCCAGTGTCGCGGAGAACATCAATATCAGTGCGCGCCGCGACCATGCGCGCTTCGGTTGGCTGATCCAGGGCGGTTGGGAACGCGCCAACGCCCAGCGGCAAATCAGCGCGCTGAACGTGCGCACGCCGTCTGCCGATCAACCGATTCTGTTCCTGTCGGGCGGCAATCAGCAGAAGGCGATTCTCGGTCGCTGGCTGTCGATGCCGATGAAAGTCTTGCTGCTGGACGAGCCGACGCGCGGCATCGATATCGGTGCCAAGTCGGAGATCTACCAGATCATCCATAACCTGGCGGCCAGTGGCATTGCGGTGATTGTGGTGTCCAGCGACCTGATGGAAGTGATGGGCATCTCCGACCGCATCCTGGTGATGAGCGAAGGCGCCCTGACCGGCGAATTGACCCGCGATCAAGCGGACGAAGCACGGCTGCTGCAACTGGCTCTTCCGCGTACGCGGGACTGAAGAATACGAGGGGTAGGTATGTCACAGGTAAAAACCGCAAGAAGCTTCTGGCCGGGGTTCAACCAGCGCAAGTTTCTCGATGATTGGGTCATGCTGCTGGCGGCCTTGAGCATCTTTGTGCTCAGCGCCATTTTCATCGACAACTTCCTCTCGCCGCTGAACATGCGCGGCCTGGGGCTGGCGATTTCCACCGTGGGCATTGCAGCCTGCACCATGCTGTTCTGCCTGGCGTCGGGGCACTTCGACTTGTCGGTGGGCTCGGTGATCGCGTGTTCGGGCGTGGTGGCGGGGATCGTGATTCGCGACACCGACAGTGTGTTCTTCGGCGTGTCGGCCGCGTTGGCCATGGGCCTGGTGGTGGGGCTGATCAACGGCATCGTGATCGCCAAGCTGCGGATCAACGCGTTGATTGCCACGTTGGCAACGATGCAGATCGTGCGTGGGCTGGCGTATATCTTTTCCAACGGCAAGGCGGTTGGCGTGATGGACGAAAACTTCTTCGTCTTTGGTAACGGCCAGCTGTTTGGCGTGCCGGTGCCGATCATCATCACCGTGCTGTGCTTTGTGTTTTTTGGCTGGCTGCTGAACTACACCACCTACGGGCGCAACACCATGGCCATCGGTGGCAACCAGGAAGCGGCGTTGCTGGCCGGGGTAAATGTCGACCGTACCAAGATCATCATCTTTGCCGTGCACGGGGTGATCGGTGCGTTGGCCGGGGTGATCCTGGCGTCGCGGATGACCTCGGGGCAACCGATGATTGGCCAGGGGTTTGAGCTGACGGTGATCTCGGCGTGCGTGCTGGGCGGGGTGTCGCTGAGCGGCGGGATCGGGATGATCCGGCATGTAATTGCCGGGGTGTTGATTTTGGCGATCATCGAGAACGCGATGAACCTGAAGAACATCGACACCTTCTACCAATACGTGATTCGCGGCTCGATCCTGTTGCTGGCGGTCATTATCGACAGGATGAAGCAGCGCTGATTTCTCGAGCGATGAGGCTTTCTGTGGCGAGGGAGCTTGCTCCCGCTGGGCTGCGTAGCAGCCCCAATACCAGGCACCTCATTCATCCAGGTAAAACGCGGTCGCCTGTTTTAGGGCCGCTTCGCGCCCCAGCGGGAGCAAGCTCCCTCGCCACAACAGGCGTGACCGCCCATAATGCTCGCCGTTTTCGTACTTCCCAATAGGCCCGATATGCAGGAAAACGCCCACACTCCCGTCAAAGACGCCGCCCCCACCGGCACTCAAACCCTGCTCCGTGGCCTGGGCGTGGTGCAGGCGGTGGCGGCTGGCGCGCGGGATCTCAAGGAGATTGCCAAGCGCATCGGCACCACCCGCAGCACCACTCACCGCCTGGCCAGTTGCCTGGTGGAAGAGCGCTACCTGCGCGTGGTGCCGCAAGTCGGCTACCTGCTGGGGCCCAAGTTGATCGAGTTGGGTTTTCAGGCGCGCGAGGAATTACCGCTGGTGAGCCTGGCGGTGCCGTACCTGGACGAGTTGTCGGCGCTGACCGGCGACACCATCCACCTGGCGATCCGCGAATTCGATGATGTGCTGTACCTGCACAAGAACCCTGGCCGCAATGGCCCGGAAATGCGCTCGCGCGTAGGCCATCGCATGCCGCTGGCGCGTACCGGGATCGGCAAGGCGTTGTTGCTGGATGACACGGTGGAAGAGTGGCAGCGCCTGTATCAGGTCAGCTTGCCAACAGGCGGGAAAAACTTGCAGTGGCCGCAGCACCCCGAGCAATCCTGGGCGCAGTTTGAACAGCGCATGCAGGAATACGTGGCGGGCGGTTATGCGTTTGATCTGGAAGACAACGAACCGTCGATCCGTTGTGTCGCGGCACCGGTGCGCGATGCCAGCCGGCGAATCGTCGCCGGCATCAGCATCGCCAGTACCGTGCCCTACATGCCGCTGGAAAAAATGGCCGAGCTGATCCCTGTGATCAAACAGGTCGCAGCACGGCTGTCAGCGGAGTTGGGCGCGAAGGCCTGATCTTCCCGTAGCAGCTGTCGAGCCCCAGCGAGGCTGCGTCTGCGGTGTATCAGGTACACCGCGAACGCAGCCTCGCCAAGGCTCGACAGCTGCTACGGGGGGCAATCTGTCAGGCCTTCAGGGTCGCCATGTCGATCACGAAGCGGTATTTCACATCCCCGGCAATCATGCGGGTGTAGGCTTCGTTGATCTGGCGGATGTCGAGCATCTCGATGTCGCAGGTGATGCCGTGCTCGGCACAGAAATCCAGGACTTCCTGGGTTTCGGCAATCCCACCGATCAACGAACCGGCGAGCACCTTGCGGCCCATCACCAGCTTGGCGGCATTGACGGGCGGGTCGACCGGCTCGATCAAACCTACCAGGATGTGCACGCCGTCAAAGCGCAGCACATCGAGGTAGGGGTTCAAGTCGTGCTGCACCGGAATGGTGTCCAGCAGGAAGTCGAAATGCCCGGCAGCGGCTTTCATCTGCGCTTCGTCGGTGGACACGATCACGTGATCGGCGCCCTGGCGACGGCCTTCTTCAGCCTTGCTCGCGGAACGGGTGAACAATGTCACTTCGGCGCCCATGGCCTTGGCGAACTTGATGCCCATATGGCCCAAACCGCCCATGCCCAGAACCCCAACCTTGTCGCCAGCCTTCACGCCATAGTGCTTGAGCGGCGAATAGGTGGTGATACCGGCGCAGAGGATCGGCGCGGCGCTGGCCAGGTCGAGCTTGGCCGGGATCTTCACCACGAAGTGCTCGCTGACCACGATGCTGTCGGAGTAGCCGCCCATGGTGTTGCTGCCATCGACCCGGTCCGGGGTGGCGTAGGTCATGGTCGGGCCTTCGAGGCAGTATTGCTCGAGGTCGGCGTGGCAGGCGTCGCAGTGACGGCAGGAGTCGACCATGCAGCCAACACCCACCAGGTCACCGACTTTGTGCGCGGTCACGCTGGCGCCGACGGCGGTGACTTTACCGACGATCTCGTGGCCCGGCATCAGCGGGTACACGGCAATGCCCCATTCGTTGCGTGCCTGGTGGATGTCGGAGTGGCAAACGCCGCAGTAGAGGATTTCGATCGCCACGTCATCGGCGCGCGGGCTGCGGCGTTCGAAGGACATGGGGGCGAGGGGAGTGGTGGCCGATTGAGCGGCATAACCGATGGCGGTGTACATGGAGAAACCTCGCAGGTGCAGTAACAGGTGAGGTGGCGCATTCTCCTCGCCGTGCCTTGGGGCGGCCATGGCGATTGCTCCGAGTCTCATGCCTATTCGTCCGGGAGTGCCCCTGGATTGGATCACTGTGGCGTCAGACCTGCGATGATGGTGTCATCCCTTTTTTCGCGAAGTTTTTGCCATGTTGTTGACCCGCCATGTCGACGCCAATGCCGCGTTGGTTGCCCTGATCGAACCGCTGACACCCCGTGATGGTTTCTCGCCCACGAACTTGCCAGGCGTGCAGGTATTGCGCGCCAGTTGCGATGTGGCGCGGGGCCCACAGATTTATGAACCGAGCCTGATGATCGTCGCCCAGGGCAGCAAGGTCGCGTATTTGGGCCCGCGAACCCTGGAGTATGGCGCCGGGCATTACCTGATCCAGGCGATGCCGGTGCCGTTCGAATGCGAGACCTTTGCCATGCCGAATGCGCCGCTGTTGGGTGTGACGGTGGGCATTGACCGGGTGGTGCTGGGTGAGTTGGTGATGGCGATGGGCATCCAGTCCGGGCCACCGCCAGCGGCGCAGACATTGGAGTCGATGAGTTCAGTAGTGCTGGATGACGCCATGCGCGGCTGTGTCGAACGGCTGTTGCAGTGCCTGCACGATCCGCTGGAGAGTCGGATCATGGGCCCGGCGCGGGTGCGGGAATTATTGTTCACCGCGTTGCGGGGGCCTCAGGCGGATGTGTTGCGGGCGCTGGTGGAGCAGCAAGGGCAGTTTTCCCGGGTGGCGACCTCGTTGAACCACCTGCATGCCCATTACGCCGAGCCGCTGAATATCGAGACCTTGGCGGGTTATGCGCACATGAGCGCGTCGACGTTCCACGAACACTTCAAGCGCTGCACGCTGTTGTCGCCGGTGCAGTACCTCAAGCGGTTGAGGTTGCTCAAGGCGCAGCAGTTGCTGTTGGTGGAGGGTATGGGCGTGGCGCAGGCGGCGCACAGTGTGGGCTATCAGAGTACGTCGCAGTTCAGCCGGGAGTACAAGCGCTACTTCGAGCGCAGCCCTGGGGATGAGCGAGCGGCATAACTCTCCCAGGCACAACGCGGTCAAAAATGTGGGAGCGGGCTTGCTCGCGAATGCGGTGTGTCAGTCACAGATGTTTTGGCTGAACCACCGCATTCGCGAGCAAGCCCGCTCCCACATTTGTCCGAGCCGACTGGTCTTTTTCCGGGCCACAAAAAAAGGCCCCCATTTTGGGAGCCTCGTTTTTCAAGCCAATGCCTTACATGTTCGGGTAAGTCGGCCCGCCCGCACCTTCCGGTGTCACCCAGGTGATGTTCTGCGAAGGGTCCTTGATGTCACAGGTCTTGCAGTGCACGCAGTTCTGGGCGTTGATCTGGAAGCGCTTCTCGCCGTCTTCCTTGGTGATCACTTCATACACGCCGGCCGGGCAGTAGCGCTGCGCCGGTTCATCGTAGAGCGGCAGGTTGGTGCCGATCGGGATGCTCGGGTCTTTCAGCTTCAGGTGGCACGGCTGTTCTTCTTCGTGGTTGGTACCGGAGATGAACACCGAGCTCAGCTTGTCGAAGCTCAGCTTGCCGTCGGGTTTCGGGTAGTCGATTTTCTTGCTGTCCTTGGCCAGCTTGAGGCAGGCGTAGTCCGGCTTGGTGTCGTGCAGGGTGAACGGCATTTTGCCGCCGAGGATGTTCTGGTCGAACCAGTTGAAGCCGGCACCCATGATCGGGCCGAACTTGTGCATCGCCGGGCCGAAGTTGCGGCTGGCGAACAGTTCTTCGTAGAGCCAGCTGTTCTTGAAGCTGTCGACGTAGTTGGTCAACTCGTCGCCGCCTTCGGATTCGGCGAACAGGCGCTCGGCCACGGCGTCAGCGGCGAGCATGCCGGACTTCATGGCGGTGTGGCTGCCCTTGATCTTGGCCACGTTCATGGTGCCCAGGTCGCAGCCAATCAATGCACCACCCTTGAATACCATTTTAGGCAGCGAGTTGATGCCACCTTTGGCCAGCGCGCGCGCGCCGTAGCTGATGCGCTTGCCGCCTTCCAGGTACTGGGCCAGCACCGGGTGATGCTTGAGGCGCTGGAACTCGTCGAACGGCGACAGGAAAGTGTTGCTGTAGGACAGGTCGACGATCAGGCCGACCACCACTTGGTTGTTTTCCAGGTGATAGAGGAACGAGCCGCCGGTGTTCTCGTTGCTCATGATGTCCAGCGGCCAACCGGCGGTGTGCACCACCAGGCCAGGCTGATGTTTGGCCGGGTCGATTTCCCAGATTTCTTTCAGGCCGATGCCGTAGTGCTGGGCATCAGCGTCGCTGTCCAGGTTGAAGCGCTGGATCAGTTGCTTGCCGATGTGGCCACGGCAACCTTCGGCGAACAGCGTGTACTTGCCACGCAGTTCCATGCCTGGGGTGTAGACGCCTTCTTTTGGATGGCCTTCACGGTCGACGCCGAGGTCACCGGTGATGATCCCGCGCACCACGCCGTTTTCGTCGAACAGTGCTTCCTGGGCGGCGAAGCCCGGGTAGACTTCCACACCCAGGTTCTCGGCCTGCTGGGCGAGCCAACGGCACAGGTTGCCCAGGGAGATAATGTAGTTGCCTTCGTTGTGCATGGTCTTGGGCACAAAGAAGTCAGGCACCTTGGTGGCCGCTTCGCTGGAGCGCAGTACATAGATGTCATCACGCACAACAGGGGTGTTGAGCGGTGCACCGAGTTCTTTCCAGTCCGGGAACAATTCGTTCAGGGCACGGGGTTCAAACACGGCACCGGACAGGATGTGAGCGCCGACTTCGGAGCCTTTTTCGACCACGCAGACGCTGATTTCCTTACCGGCTTCGGCGGCCTTCTGCTTCAATCGGCAGGCGGCAGACAGGCCTGCCGGGCCAGCGCCGACGATGACCACGTCGAATTCCATGTATTCGCGTTCCACAGGCTATCTCCTACTCAAGGCTCAACGGCTTTTTTTTCTAATGGGTGGAGGTTCGGTAATTCGTCCGGCAATGCCTGCATAAATCTCATGCAAGGGGCAGGGGACGACCCACCTTTCTCTCTAGGTGGCGCATTATATCTACACCACTCTCAGCGTCCAATACAAACGTTTGTTTGAATTGCCCGCAAGCTAGGTAAATCAAAGCAACGCGGCTAATAACTGACCATTTTGCCGTATTGACCGGAATAGGCGTTCCGGTCAATATACGGTCGGTTTTGCGCATCCCGTAGGCAGACTGTGGGTTTCAAGGCCACCTCGAAAGACAGGCTGAAGGCAAATAAGGGTGACGCGCGAGCCACGATGGCGCGCAGTTTACACGCCACGATAATGAATGACCTCTCAGTCACCACTGACGAACGGTCATCACTCCCGTGAGCAAGGTCCCCTGCCGACGATTGCCGGTGTTTTTGGAGGTGCCCTTGTGTGCCGATGAGCATCAACCGCCAGGTTCGCCTAGGCGACTTTCTTTTCACCGGAGAGTAACGAGGAATCCATGAAGGTTCTTGTAGCTGTCAAACGCGTTGTCGATTACAACGTGAAAGTTCGCGTCAAGGCGGACAATTCCGGCGTCGATCTCGCTAACGTCAAGATGTCGATGAACCCTTTCTGCGAAATCGCCGTGGAAGAAGCCGTACGCCTGAAAGAGAAAGGCGTTGCGACTGAAATCGTCGTCGTTTCCATCGGTCCGACCACTGCTCAAGAGCAGCTGCGTACGGCCCTGGCGCTGGGTGCCGATCGCGCCATCCTCGTCGAATCCGCTGAAGAGCTGACTTCCCTGGCCGTTGCCAAGTTGTTGAAAGCTGTTGTCGACAAGGAACAGCCATCGCTGGTGATCCTCGGCAAACAAGCCATCGACAGCGACAACAACCAGACTGGCCAGATGCTGGCTGCACTGACCGGTTACGGCCAGGGCACCTTCGCCTCGAAGGTCGAAGTGAGCGGCGACAAGGTTGCCGTGACCCGCGAAATCGACGGCGGCGCGCAAACAGTTTCCCTGAAACTGCCAGCCATCGTCACCACCGACCTGCGTTTGAACGAGCCGCGCTACGCGTCCCTGCCAAACATCATGAAAGCCAAGAAGAAGCCTCTCGAAGTGCTGACTCCGGATGCTTTGGGCGTTTCCACCGCCTCCACCAACAAGACCGTCAAAGTCGAAGCGCCGGCTGCACGCAGCGCGGGCATCAAGGTCAAGTCGGTGGCTGAACTGGTCGAGAAACTGAAAAACGAAGCGAAGGTAATCTAACCATGACTATCTTGGTAATCGCAGAACACGACAACAAGGTCGTGGCTCCGGCCACCCTGAACACTGTCGCCGCCGCCGCCAAAATCGGTGGTGATATCCACGTCCTGGTCGCTGGCCAAAACGTTGGTGCCGTGGCTGAGGCCGCTGCCAAAATCGCTGGCGTGAGCAAAGTACTGGTTGCCGACAACGCAGCCTACGCTCACCAGTTGCCGGAAAACGTTGCCCCGCTGGTTGCAGAGCTGGGCGCTGGTTACAGCCACATCCTGGCTGCCGCCACTTCCAACGGCAAAAACATCCTGCCGCGCGTTGCCGCGCAGCTGGACGTTGACCAGATCTCCGAGATCGTTTCGGTTGAAAGCGCCGACACCTTCAAGCGTCCGATCTATGCCGGTAACGCCATCGCTACTGTGCAGTCCACTGCCTCGGTTAAAGTCATCACCGTGCGTGCCACCGGTTTCGACCCGGTTGCTGCTGAAGGTGGTTCGGCTGCGGTTGAAGCTGTCGCTGCTGCTCACGACGCTGGCACTTCCAGCTTCGTAGGCGAAGAGCTGGCCAAGTCCGATCGTCCGGAACTGACCGCTGCCAAGATCGTCGTTTCCGGCGGTCGTGGCATGCAGAACGGTGACAACTTCAAGCACCTGTACGCCCTGGCTGACAAGCTGGGCGCTGCGGTCGGCGCTTCCCGCGCTGCCGTCGACGCAGGTTTTGTACCGAACGACATGCAGGTCGGCCAGACCGGCAAAATCGTTGCGCCACAGCTGTACATCGCCGTCGGTATCTCCGGCGCGATCCAGCATTTGGCCGGTATGAAAGACTCCAAGGTGATCGTTGCGATCAACAAGGACGAAGAAGCGCCGATCTTCCAGGTGGCTGATTATGGCCTGGTGGCAGACTTGTTCGAAGCCGTACCCGAGTTGGAGAAGCTGGTCTAATCCAGCCGCTTCACTTATAAAGAGCCCGGTCTTTTGACCGGGCTTTTTTTTGCCCGGTAATTTTTGAATGGGAGAACCCTGCCATGGAATTGCGTCCCTGGACTGTACTGCTGGCCCTGTCACTGCTGCCGACGGTGTCGCTGGCGGCTGGCAAATGTGATCGCCTAGTGATCACCGGCAGCCCGGACGCACCGCCTTATCTGTGGCGTGATCCCCAAGACCCCACGCACTTGATCGGCGCCACCGCCGACATGTTGCAGCAAGTGGCCAAAGACATCGGGGTGAAAATCGACCTGCTGTACGGCGGCAAGCGCTCCGTGGCTCTGGACGAAGTGCGCAGTGGGCGCATGGACATCCTCGCCGACGCACCGTTGACCCTCGACGCCTTGGACGCCTTCGATTACATCCACCCGGCATTGGTGCAAACCGATTACCTGGTCTGGACCCGCAAGGATTCGACCCTGGAATATAAACAGCCCGGCGACCTGCATGGCCACAAGGGCGCGGTGTCGGAAAGGGCACGCCTGAGCCGCGACTTTGAAACCTTGGCTGCCGAGCAACTGACCTTGCAACGCTTGCCCAGCCTGACCCCGGCGTTCCAGAAACTGCTGCTGGGGGAAGTGGACTACGTACTCGCCGGACGGTATTCCGGTATGGCCATGGCCCAGACCCTGGGCATGAGCAACGACCTGGTGGCGCGGGAAATCCCCATCGACCAACCGGGCCTGTACCTGGCGATTTCCCACAACTCCGCCTGCAACGATCCGTGGTTGCGCGGACAGCTCGCCAAAAAGATGACAGAATTGCCCGCGTCCGGTCTGGCGGAAACCGCGCTGCAGAGCAATCTCGAGCGCTGGAAAGCGCAGTTGCAGCAACCCGTCGGCACCCCAACAAAGTAGGGATTTTCAGTGACTATTCGACCTCTTTTCGCGGCCCTCGCCGTTGTAGCTTTGGCGGGATGTGCAGCCGATCCTGCGCCGAATGAACAAATGCGCCTGACCCAGCAAGCCCTGGAGCAAGCCAATGCCGTGGGCGCCGTGGCCGATGACTCGCCCGAGCTGAAGCTGGCTGAAGGCAAGTTCACCCAGGCCAAGGCCGACATGGCCGATGAATCCTACAAGGACGCCCGCATGCAGGCTGAAGAAGCCGAGCTAGACGCCCGCCTGGCGGAAGCCCGGGTGCTGACCCGCAAAAGCCAGGAGCAACTGAACGTGCTCAACACCCGTATCACCCGCCTGCGCAAGCAGTTGCAGTTGGGAGACGCCCAATGAGCCCGTTGATTCGTGGGTTGAGCTGTGTGGTGTTGCTGGGCAGTGCGCTCGGTGGTTGCGCGACCCATCCCGACAGTAACCTCGCCTTGCAACAGGCGAGCAGTGACTTCCAGAAGGTCAAGGAAGACTCGAATGTGCTGCGTATCGCGCCCAAGGATGTGATTCGCGCGGGTGAGTCCCTGGCCCGCGCCGACCGTTTCTCCAGCTTCTGGGGCAGCGGCGCCGATGTGGCGCATTACGCCTACCTGAGCCAGCGCTACAGCGCGATTGCCCGGGAACACACCGAGCAGGCACTCAACCAGGAGCGCGGGGTCAAGCTGGAGCTGGAACGCCAGCGTCTGCAGCTGGCCCTGCGTGAAGCCAAGCTGGCCAGCGTGCAGCAACAGGGCAAATGGATTGAGGCGCAGATTTCCAGCCTGACCACCGTCCAGCCTGATCGCGGGTTGGTGATGACGCTGGGTGACGTGCTGTTCGACACTGGCGAGGCAGAGCTGCAAAACTCGGCCAACCGCACGGTGCTCAAAGTCGTACAGTTCCTGCAGTTGAACCCCAAGCGCGTGGTGCGCATCGAGGGTTACACCGACAATACCGGTGGCGAGCCGGAAAACCTCAAACTGTCCCGGGACCGCGCCCAAGCAGTGGCGGATCTGCTGAGCGACCTGGGCATCGATGAAAAACGCATACAGGTCGAAGGCTACGGCGATCAGTACCCGGTTGACGTCAACGCTTCGGAGCGTGGTCGGGCGCAGAACCGTCGGGTAGAGATTGTGTTCTCCGACGAGAAAGGCCAGATGGGCGCTGCTCGCTAAACCTGTTGTTCAAGATGAAGGGGTGATTCCTGTGGGAGCTGTCGAGCCCCAGCGAGGCTGCGATAGGATCGCCTCGGTGAACCTGCGAGACCTCAGTGCCTGCATCGCAGCCTCGCTGAAGCTCGACAGCTCCCACAAAAGCCCGATCAGTGATCGGGTTTTTTGTGCCCGCGATTCAGTTAGCGACCCTTACAGTTTTTTCTATCACTGCCGCCCGCGCTCGACTATTGTGGCAACTGTCCCCGTACACTTCTAAACTGTGCCGGTATGTTTCACACAAAAATAAAATACCCGTGAAATCGAGTGCTGCGTCATGACCAATCTGTTGCTCTACCAACGTATCGCCCAGCAACTGGCTGAGGATATCCGCCGCGGTGTCTATCAACCGGGCGAGCGCGTGCCTTCGGTGCGCAAAATGAGCTCCCAGCTCAACGTCAGCCACGCCACCGTGTTGCAGGCCTACGCGAACCTGGAAGACCAGGGTTTGATTCGCGCGCGGCCGCAGTCCGGGTATTACGTGCACCAGACGCCTGCGCTCACCGCGCCGACGCCGGACATCGCCCGGGTCGAGCGTCCAGGGTTGGTCACCCGCAGCAGCATCATTCAACAGGTGTTGGTCGAATCCCGCCGCGAAGGTGTGTTCCCGCTGGGTGCTGCCGTGCCGAGTGTCGACTACCTGCCGGTGCGTGCGTTGCATCAGCAACTGGCCAAGGTCACGCGCTTCCAGAGCCCGCGGGCGTTCAGCTACATGTTCAGCCCGGGTTTTGAACCGCTGCGGCGCCAAGTGGCAATCCGTATGCGGGATGCCGGGGTGGTGGTCGATCCGTCCGAAGTGGTGATCACCCACGGGTGTGTCGACGCATTGCAGATGTCGTTGCGGGTACTGACCCGTCCCGGCGACTTGATCGCCGCCGAATCGCCCACGTACTACGGCTTGCTGCAACTGGCGGATTTGCTCGGCCTGAAGGTCATCGAAATCCCCAGCGACCCGGCCACCGGCATGAGCCTGGAAGCCCTGCAACTGGCCGCCAACCAATGGTCGATCAAGGCTCTGGTGCTGACCACGCGCCTGAGCAATCCCCTGGGCGGCACCATGCCCGAAGAGCGGCAGAAACAGTTGCTGCGCCTGGCCTCGGATTTCGACATCCAAGTGGTGGAAGACGATATCTACGGCGAACTGATGTTCGAGCTGGGCCGCACCAAGGCACTCAAAGCCTATGACCGCCTGGACCGGGTGATCTACTGCTCGAGTTTTTCCAAGACCTTGTCACCGGGCATCCGCATCGGCTGGATGATTGCCGGCAAGTACCAGCAGGAAATCCAGCGCCTGCAGATGTTCAGCACCCATTCGGCCTGCAGCGTGACCCAGATGGGCACGGCGGCGTACCTGGAAAACGGCGGTTACGACCGCCATTTGCGCTATATCCGCCAGGAATACCGCAAGAACCTCAGCGCCTTCCAGCTGGCCGTGCAGCAATATTTCCCCGAAGGCACCCAGATGACCCGGCCGACAGGCGGCTTTATCCTGTGGGTCAGTTTGCCGGGACGGGTCAATACCCAGGAACTGCACGTGCGCGCATTGCAGCAGGGCATCAGCATTGCACCGGGGCTGATCTTCAGTAATACGGAACAGTTCAACCACTGTATTCGCCTGAACTGCGGCACGCCGTGGAACCGCGAGGCCGAGCGCGCGCTGATGACCCTTGGCATGCTGGCAAGCCAGTTATGCCAGGAGACTGCAGCGGGTTTATGAGGCGTGGAAAGGGGACACGAAGGGTAGCTGGCTAATTACCATGCTTGTCATACCGTCCTCAACAAGCGAGCATATGGCCTTCTGCCGTTAATGCTGCTGGCGATATGACTTATACCTTTCCTGCTGCGCTGCTGGTCTGTCTGTTAAGCCTGGGGAACGCTGGCGCCGTCCTGGCGGCTCCTGCCAGTGAAACGGCGCCTGCGGCCAGCACCCAGCAAAAAGTAACAGCAAAAAAAGCCGCTCCCGTAAAGAAGGCACCGGTGGCAAAGAAAGCTCCGGCAAAGAAAGCCGCGCCTACTAAAAAACGTGCGCCTATCGCCAGCAAATCAAAATCGGCCCACGAAGTGGCCAAAACTAAGTTGCCGCCGGCAGAGCTGGATTTGAGCCTGCCGTCCAATATGGTCCGGCATCTGCAACCCCTCGGCACCATGCCGCAGCCAAAGAACGTGCCGCTGCTGCCGCCGATGTTTGCCGAGAAGCCCACGGATAACAGCGCGTTCCAGATCAACGGGCGCCTGCTCAGCAATGAAATGCAGCTGCAATTGCGCAACGAAGAACGTCGCGAAGTAGAAGGTGCGGCGCTGGATTTCGAATTCAAGCAATAAACCCGACGAGTAAAAGTGACGCGCACTCCTGACCTTCTGTCGCAGACTGGTCAGTCACTTTTGTTTTCGGTGAAAAACCCCTGTTAAGCCAATTTAAAACGTCTGTTTAAGGGCGTAGTCTTACGTGGCCATCAACACTGAGTTGTCGAGGATCTGTTCGTCATGAAATGCCGTGAAGGCTGTGGCGCTTGCTGCATTGCCCCATCCATCAGTTCTCCGCTACCGGGAATGCCTGCCGGCAAACCGGCGGGCGAACGCTGCCTGCATCTTTCGGTCGAACAACTGTGCCAGTTGTTTGGTCAGCCAGAGCGGCCGGCGGTGTGCAGTTCGTTCCAGGCGGATATCGAGGTCTGTGGCAACAGCCAGGCAGAAGCGATCAAGTTGATCGGCTGGTGGGAACAGATGACCGCGGCTTAGTGGGCTGTTCAAAGTACTGAACTTCAACAATAAGGAATAAGACCATGGGTTCACTGAAACGAATTGCTGTGTTGTGCGGTTTTACCGTGATGTTTGCTGGCGCAGCGCAGGCTGAAGACTGGCAGACTGCCAAGGATGAAGACGGCATCAAAGTGTCGTTGAGTGAAATTGCCGGCTCCAAATACAAGGCTTATCGCGGTGTGACTACCATCAAGGCGCCGCTGGCCAAGATCCAGGCGTTGCAGGAAGACGTGGCCGGGGCCTGTTCCTGGATCCACGAATGCAAATCGCAAAAACTGCTTAAGCAAGAAGGTGACAAGAGCTGGACCTACACCCAGTTCAAGGCGCCGTTCCCGGTCACCGACCGTGACTCGATCCTGGAAATCACCACCACCAAGGCCGCCGACGGCAGCGTGACCCGCAAGCTGTTGGAAGTGCCGACCTACCAGCCCGAAGTTAAAGGCTATGTGCGCGTAGCCCAGGTTGACGGTTACTGGAAGCTGGTGCCTAAAGGCGACAACCTGACCGAAGTGACCTACCAGGTGCACACCGAGCCAGGCGGCAGCGTGCCGTCGTGGTTGGCCAACAAGTTTGTGGTGGACGCACCGTTCAACACCTTGAAAGCTTTGAAAGAACACGCTGAAAAATAACTGCAGCTGATCAGGTGCCTCCTGCCTTGAGTGGAACGATCTCCAAGCCCTCAAGGTCCAGATAGATGTAAGCCCACTCTTGGGTTTTATCGAGGAGGCACTGATGCCAAAGTGGAATGTTTCCTTCACTGATGATGACGGTCAGATAAAGGTCGTGCAGTTCGACTGTGAGCACGAGCCTTCGTTGGAAGAGGCCGCGCACTTGCTTCGCAACCGCGTCGCGCCAGCGTTGAAAGAGCTGGATCTCAACGACCTTGAGGGGCGTACCGAGAAGCCCACGGTCAAGAGTTTGAAGGACCTGAACAGCATCGAAATCCTCACTGTCACCAAAGACGCCTGAACATTTCCTGTACGTCATTCATGACCCTCTGGTGGAGGTGATAGCTTCGCGTTACTCTGCAATCGAGATCAGCGAATGAATCGCTAAGGTCTGGTCTTGTCAGCTACATGCTTGTCTCCCAGCGGCGACGTCATTGCCGTAACACCCGCGCCGTTACAGCGCGGGCCTTGGGAAGCACGGAAAGTCTATCCATCGGTTTGAGGAGGACGTTTCATGAGCACAGCCTATCAAGAAGACATCAGTACCAACGTGTTGCGCCGCATGAAAGAGGGCGGCTTTGACTTCTCACGTTTCCACCCCATCGAGTTCTACGCCATTTTCCCGGATGAGGAACGTGCGCGCCGGGCTGCGGGTCGGTTTCGTGGGGAATCCCTGAATGCCCAGGTCAGCGCGCGGGATGACGGCGCCTGGTACCTGGAACTGAGCAAAATCATGTTCGCCACCTACGACGGCATAGGAGACTTCGAGCAGGACTTTGAGGCGGTGGTCGAGCCCTTGGGCGGGATCATTGAGGGATGGGGCGTCAAACAGGAGGTGCGTGGGTTACCCATGTAGCGGCATGAGCAATAACACAGCGTATCGGCTGACCTTTGGGTCGGCCGTTTTTGTTTCTGGCTTGGGAAAAATCCTGCACAAAAAAAAGCCACCCGAGCAGGGTGGCCAAAGGGAAGATCGGAGCGAAGGGGAACCGATCGGTACATGCCGTATCACGTTACCCATCAAGCAAAGGGTGAGGCTGTAGGACATGTCCTGTTCAGCCGATGGAGGTGATTATCCCCAGGGTTTGCCGGGCAGTGAAATCAACTCTGACTATGCTGGTGATAGTCATGGCCTGCATTGCAATGAGGCGCTGCCCATGACAGCGGGCATTTGCTGCACCGGGACGGTGCGGTGAGACCTGCGCCTATATCCAACTGATTGATACTTAAGTGTTTATGCCGCTGGCACGGGCCTTGCGATGGTTCTGGCGTCCGGGTGACAAGGAGTACGGCATGATCCGCACTTATTATGATGAGATGTACGACGGGGCAGGGCTTGTGCGCCCCCATTACCGCGAATTCGCCCGCTGGTTGGCCGAGACGCCTGCGGAACTGCTGGCCCAGCGCCGGCGTGAAGCCGATTTGCTGTTTCACCGGGCCGGTATCACCTTCACGCTGTACGGCGATGAGCAAGGCACCGAGCGCCTGATCCCCTTCGACACGATTCCCCGCAGCATCCCGGCCAGTGAGTGGCGGATCGTCGAGCGCGGCTGCATCCAGCGGGTCAAGGCGCTGAACATGTTCCTCGCCGACCTCTACCACGAACAACGGATCATCAAGGCCGGGATCATCCCTGCCGAGCAAGTGCTGGCCAACGAGCAATACCAGTTGGCGATGCAGGGCCTGGACCTGCACCGCGATATCTATTCCCACATCTCCGGCGTCGACCTCGTACGCGATGGCGACGGTACTTACTACGTCCTCGAAGACAACCTGCGCACCCCCAGCGGTGTCAGCTACATGCTCGAAGACCGCAAGATGATGATGCGCCTGTTCCCCGAACTGTTCGCCGCCCAGCGCATCGCGCCCATCGATCACTACCCCAACCTGTTGCTCGACACCCTGAAAAGCTCCAGCCCGTTGGATAACCCCAGCGTGGTGGTACTCACTCCGGGGCGTTTCAACAGTGCGTTCTTCGAACATGCGTTCCTGGCCCGTGAAATGGGCGTGGAACTGGTGGAAGGCGCCGACCTGTTTGTACGTGATGACCGTGTGTTCATGCGCACCACCGACGGCCCCAAGGCTGTGGATGTCATTTACCGCCGCCTTGACGACGCCTTCCTCGACCCGCTGGCCTTCAACCCGGACTCCATGCTCGGCGTGCCGGGCCTGCTGGCGGCTTACCGCTCGGGCAATGTGGTGCTGGCGAATGCCATCGGCACCGGGGTGGCGGATGACAAGTCGGTGTACCCCTTCGTCACCGAGATGATCCGTTTTTACCTGGATGAAGAGCCGATCCTGAAGAATGTTCCGACGTTCCAGTGCCGTAATCCCAGTGAACTGTCCCACGTGCTGGCCAACCTTCCGGAACTGGTGGTGAAGGAAACCCAGGGCTCCGGCGGCTACGGCATGTTGGTCGGCCCGGCCGCCTCGGCGGCGGAAATCGAAGCCTTCCGCGCACGCATCAAGGCCAAGCCCCACGCCTATATCGCGCAACCAACCCTGTGCCTGTCGACCTGCCCGACCTTCGTCGAAAACGGCATCGCCCCGCGCCACATCGACCTGCGCCCGTTCGTGTTGCAAGGCAAGGAA
Source organism: Pseudomonas sp. AN3A02 (assembly GCF_011765255.1). NCBI lineage: Bacteria > Pseudomonadati > Pseudomonadota > Gammaproteobacteria > Pseudomonadales > Pseudomonadaceae > Pseudomonas > Pseudomonas sp. AN3A02. The sequence continues at coordinate 512,851 of NZ_JAARNI010000002.1, read as the reverse complement.
ACTCGCGTGGTGCCGGGCGGCCTGACCCGCGTGGCGCTGCGGGAAGGTTCGCTGGTGGTCAACTCGTCCCAGGGCGGCGGCACCAAAGACACCTGGGTGGTCGAGGATTGAAATATGTTGAGTAGAACTGCCTCGGATTTGTATTGGATGTCGCGCTATCTGGAGCGTGCGGAAAACCTCGCACGGATGCTCGATGTCAGTTATTCGCTGTCGCTGATGCCCCAGGACGGGCGCGGCGATGGCTTGCATGAACTGGCAATGCCGCTGCTGATCACCGGCACCCTCGACGATTACCGCGAGCGTCACGGCGAGCTGCACGCCGAGCGCCTGCTGCACTTCTTCGCTCTGGATGCGGCCAATCCGGCGAGCATCTACAGCTGCCTCGGTGCGGCGCGGGCCAGTGCTCACGCCGTGCGTGGGCGAATTACCGCCGACATGTGGGAAAACATCAACGCCACCTGGCTGGAAATTCGCGACATCGCCCAGCAAGGCCTGAGTCGTTATGGCATGAGTCGGTTCTGCGAGTGGGTCAAGGAGCGCTCCCACCTGTTCCGTGGCGCCACCTACGGCACGATCATGCGTAACGACGCTTTTCGTTTTATCCGCCTCGGTACCTTTATCGAACGCGCCGACAACACGCTGCGCCTGCTGGATGCCCGCTATGAAATGGCCGGCGACCAGGCCGAAGCGGTCACCGATGGCACCGCCCACGCCTACTATCAGTGGAGTGCTCTATTAAGGGCCTTGTCCTCTTTCGAGGCCTACACCGAGATCTACCGCGACGCCCCCGGCGCCCGGCAAGTCGCCGAGCTGTTGCTACTACGCGCCGACGTCCCGCGCTCGCTGCGGGCGTGCAGTGAAGAGATCGACCAGATCCTTGGCAGCCTGCCCGGCATCAACGGTCGCCCGGCCCAACGCCTGGCGGCCGAAATGGATGCGCGACTGCGCTTTACCGCGATCGACGAAATTCTCGAGGAAGGCCTGCACGCTTGGCTGACCGACTTCATCCCGCTCGTGCGCGAGCTGGGCGATGCTATTTACAGTTCCTACCTGGAGGCGGCATGAGACTTTCCATCAGCCACGAAACCACCTACCACTACGAAGACCAGGTGCGCGCCAGCATCCAGTACCTGCGGCTCACGCCCCACGACAGCGAGCGCCAGCACGTCCTTAGTTGGCAACTGGACTTGCCCCGGCCGGTACGGGCGCAACTGGACCCGTTCGGCAATATCCTGCACGTGCTAACCATGGACGAGCCCCACGAAGCCATCATCATCGGCGCCCGTGGCCAGGTGGATATCGACGAATTGCGCGAAGCCGAACATGAGAGCCAGTCGGCGTTTCCGTTCCTGCGCTGCACCCGTTTGACCGAGCCGGACGATGCCTTGCGCAGCTTTGCCGAAAAGCATTGCCACCAGCGCCGCGACCGCAGTGCGTTGATTGATTTAATGCATGCGCTGAACCAGTACATGACCTACTCGCCCGGCTCTACCGAAGTCGACACCTGTGCGGCCAAGGCGTTTGCCGCGCGCGCCGGGGTGTGCCAGGACCACACCCACGCCTTCCTCGCCTGTGCTCGCAGCCTGGGTATTCCGGCGCGGTATGTGTCGGGGTATTTGTACAGCGAAGACTGCGAGCACCTGGCCAGTCATGCCTGGGCCGAAGCCTGGCTGGATGACGCCTGGTACAGCTTTGATGTGACCAACCAACTGGCCCGGCCGGAACGGCATTTGAAGCTGGCGGTGGGCCTGGATTACCTGGACGCCTGCCCGGTGCGGGGCATGCGTCGTGGGGGAGGGCATGAGCAGATGCATGCCAAGGTATTTGTGGCGCCGACACCGGTGATTTCGGTGCAGCAGCAGTAGGAATCCGGGAGAGAGGGAGCTTTGTGTAGCAGGAAAGCTCTCTGTGCCAGGAAAGCTTTTTGTGGCGAGGGAGCTTGCTCCCGCTGGGCTGCGAAGCGGCACCAAAGCATGCCCCCGAGTTCTGTCTGGAGAAATGTGATTGTCTGATTGGGGCTGCTGCGCAGCCAGCGGGAGCAAGCTCCCTCGCCACAGATTTACCCGAGCCTTAAGGCTGCTTTCTGCCTGCCATATGCTTCAAGTACCCCACCAGCAGATCCAGGTCCGCATCCGGCAGCACGCTGGTGGCAAACGCCGGCATCTTTGCCTGCGGCCAATGCCGCATGCTTTGCGGGTCGCGGATGTAGCGCTTGAGGAAATCCCCGGCAAAATATTCAGTGGGGTTGTAAGGAATATTCAAGTCTGGCCCCACCTGCGCATCGCCGGCCCCGTTGAGGCGATGACACGCCAGGCAGTTCTTCTGGAACAACGCGAAGCCTTGATTTACCGGATCATTTGCCGCCAGTTTCGGGTCTGGTAACAACGCCGGGAAGCGCTCCGCAACCGTTGTCATTTGCTTGATCCCGGAGATCTGAAACGGCCATTGCTCAGGGCTGATATGCCCGGCCTGCGGGTCCGTCCACACCAGATAAAACGGCCCGGCACTGGGTTTGCCGTCCGCCAGCGGCGGCCAGGGATGCGCCGGGTCTTCTACCGCCAACCAGGCCTGCGAGCCGCTTTTTGACAGCAGCGGCGCCGCCGTCAGTTCCGCGGCAAAGCCGTCAAGCGCCACCGCCTGCAGATGATTTTCCGGCTTGATGCCGGGCAACAGTGCGGCCAGCGGTACCGCGCGATACGTTATGTTGCGCTTGTAGGAAACGTCATCAACGATCTGCACCGTCTGCGCATCCGGGCGCTTGAGCAGCTCGGCGGTTTCCCAGGTTTTACGGGTGTGATCCAGCTCGATGGTCAGTTGTGCGGCAGACGCCGGCAGGGCCAGCAGCAGGGTTATAAGGACGATGATCTGTTTCAAGGATGGGCCCGTGTTTGAGTGACGATGCGGGTATCACGATACCGCAAAACCACCTGAAACCGGCGCGCAAAACGGCAGCCCCTGACGGGATCGCTATGCACAATATCCCGAAAGGCGCTGCCAAAGGCTGCGATCCTGGCGCTGTGTCTGCGCAGAATGTGGGGTGTGAGAGGTCACCCAATAACCTTGGTTAGATTGGGCAATATCAGAATCAGTGTGGTGGCGAAAAGAATAAGTCCCGCCTGACGTACTTTCGATTGTTTGAACATGGCTGACTGCCTTTTGTTGTTATTCCTGAGCGTCAAATGCGTGCCGGTCGATTTCACTATGACGGTGCTACATGACTCTTTTCTTACAGTTCTTACAGGTGCTCCAGCAAAACCCGGCAGCAACCTTTTACTTCTCCTACAGATTCAACCTTAGAGCCCTCGTTCTGCTTGGCTTAGATCCATTTAATCTCATTGCCTGAATAAATCTTATTAAAAAGGCATGAGGCCAATTGCCAGCCAGACGCCAGCCCTAGGGCTAGACAGCTAAAACGATTAATCAGCCGATTCCCGTAGCCTCCTACCGTTCGTCTGAGCGTGAGCGTCAAGGTCAATGAGCGGTTCGGTCATTGAATCCGGCGCCCCGGCGCCTAAGGTAGGAGCACGATTCGTTGCCCAGTGATTCGAGGACGTCATGACCGAAGCTTTGATCTTTGATGCGATACGCACGCCCCGTGGCAAAGGCAAGGCCGATGGCGCCTTGCACAGCGTCAAGCCGGTGAACCTGGTGGCCGGGTTGCTGACCGCGCTGCAACAGCGCATCGACCTCGATACCCGGCAAGTGGATGACATCGTCCTGGGATGCGTCACGCCGGTGGGCGACCAGGGCGCCGACATCGCCAAGACCGCCGCCCTGGTGGCGGACTGGGACGTCAGCGTCGCCGGTGTGCAGATCAACCGGTTTTGCGCGTCGGGCCTGGAAGCCGTGAACCTCGGCGCGATGAAAGTGCGCTCCGGTTTTGAAGACCTGGTGGTGGTAGGCGGCGTCGAGTCCATGTCCCGCGTGCCCATGGGCAGCGACGGTGGTGCCTGGGTACTCGACCCGCAAACCAATCTGCACAGCCACTTCACCCCGCAGGGCATCGGCGCCGACCTGATTGCCACGCTGGAAGGCTTCACCCGCCAAGACGTCGATGCCTTTGCCTTGGACTCACAGCAGAAAGCGGCGCGGGCAAGATCAGACGGTTCCTTCAACAAATCGCTGATCGCAGTGCAGGACCAGAATGGCATTGTGCTGCTGGACCAGGACGAATTCATCCGTGGCGATTCCACCCTCGAAGGCCTGGGCAAACTCAAGCCCAGCTTCGAAATGATGGGCCAGATGGGCTTCGATGCCACGGCCTTGCGGGTCTACAGCCACGTCGAGCGTATTAACCACGTGCACACGCCGGGCAACAGTTCCGGGATCGTCGATGGCGCGGCGCTGATGCTGATCGGCTCTGAATCCAAAGGCCGCGAACTCGGCCTGCAACCCCGAGCGCGGATCGTCGCCACGGCGGTCACCAGCACTGACCCCACCATCATGCTCACCGGCCCCGCACCGGCCACCCGCAAGGCCCTGGCCAAGGCTGGCCTGCGGGTTGAAGACATCGACCTGTTCGAGGTTAACGAGGCGTTTGCGTCGGTGGTGCTCAAGTTCATCAAGGACATGGGCATCGACGCCGCCCGGGTCAACGTCAACGGCGGCTCCATCGCCATGGGGCATCCGCTGGGCGCCACGGGCTGCGCGATTCTCGGCACCTTGCTCGACGAACTGGAGGTGCGCCAGCAGCGGTATGGCCTGGCCACCCTGTGTGTCGGCGGCGGCATGGGTATCGCCACCATCATCGAACGCCTCTGAGCCTAAGGAATCAGTCATGACCGATGCCATTCGTTACGAAAAAGGCCAGGACCAGATCGTGGTGCTGACCATCGACATGCCCGGCCAGAGCGCCAACACCATGAACGGGGTGTACCGCGAGGCCATGGCGGCCACCGTTGCCCGCCTGGAGGCCGAGAAGGATTCGATTGCGGGCGTGATCATCACCTCGGCGAAAAAGACCTTCTTTGCCGGCGGTGACCTCAATGAATTGATCAAGGTCGACAAGCCCCACGCCAAGGATTTCTACGCCAGCGTGCTGGTGTTAAAGGCGCAACTGCGCGCGCTGGAAACCCTCGGCAAACCGGTAGTGGCCGCCATCAACGGCGCGGCACTGGGCGGTGGCTGGGAGATTTGCCTGGCGTGCCAACACCGCGTGGCGCTGGACCACAAGTCGGTACAGATCGGCCTGCCGGAAGTCACCCTCGGCCTGCTGCCGGGCGGCGGCGGTGTCGTGCGCATGGTGCGTATGCTCGGGCTGGAAAAGGCCTTGCCCTACTTGCTGGAAGGCAAAAAGACTACGCCGCAACAGGCGCTGCAAGCTGGGTTGATTGACGAGCTGGCGGCAGATCGTGACGAGCTGCTGGCCAAGTCCCGGGCGTGGATTCTGGCCAATCCCGAGGCGAAACAGCGTTGGGACATCAAGGGTTATCAGATTCCTGGCGGCACGCCGTCCAACCCGAAAGTCGCGCAAATGCTCGCCATTGCGCCATCGATACTGCGCGCCAAAACCAACGGCTGCTTCCCGGCCCCGGAGAAAATCCTCTGCGCCGCCGTGGAAGGCGCCCAAGTGGATTTCGACACCGCGCACCTGATCGAAACCCGCTACTTCACCGAGCTGGTCACCGGGCAAGTGGCGAAAAACATGATTGGAACCTTCTGGTTCCAGCTCAATGAAATCAACGCCGGTAGCTCGCGACCCAAGGGCTTTGCGCCGTATGTGACACGCAAGGTCGGCGTGCTTGGCGCCGGGATGATGGGCGCGGGCATTGCTTACGTCAGCGCCTCGGCGGGCGTTGAAGTAGTGCTGAAGGACGTCAACCTGGCGGCGGCGGAGAAGGGCAAGGCCCACTCGGCAGCGTTGCTCGACAAGAAGGTCGGCCGTGGGCAATTGACTACAGAGCAGCGGGAAACCATCCTCGCGCGGATTGTCCCTACCGAATCCGATGCCGACCTCGCCGGCTGCGACCTGATCATCGAAGCCGTCTTCGAAGACCGGGAACTCAAGGCCAAGGTCTCGGCTGCTGCGCAAAGCGTGGTGGGGGCCGACGCAGTCATCGCCTCCAACACCTCCACCTTGCCCATCAGCGGCCTGGCCACGGCGGTGCCCGACCAGGGCAAGTTTATCGGCCTGCACTTCTTCAGCCCGGTGGACAAAATGCCCCTGGTGGAAATCATCAAGGGTGCCCACACCAGCGACGAAACCCTGGCCCGGGGGTTCGACTTCGTACTGCAAATCAAGAAAACCCCGATTGTGGTAAACGACAGCCGCGGCTTCTTCACCTCTCGGGTGTTCGGCACCTTCACCAACGAAGGCATCGCCATGCTCGGCGAAGGCGTAGCAGCGCCGATGATCGAGACCGAGGCGCGCAAGGCCGGCATGCCAGTGGGGCCGCTGGCGGTCTCTGACGAAGTTTCCCTCAGCCTGATGAGCCATATCCGTCAACAGACGGCCAAGGACCTAAAGGCCGAGGGCAAGCCGTTGCCGCAGCACCCGGCGTTTGCCGTGATCGACCTGTTGCTCAACGAATACAAACGCCCAGGCAAGGCAGCGGGTGGTGGCTTCTACGATTACCCGGCGGGCGGGCAGAAACACCTGTGGCCGGAGCTGAAAAACCGCTTTGAAAAGCCTGAGCAACGGATCTCAGCCCAGGACGTACGTGACCGCTTGCTGTTCATTCAGGCCATCGAAACCGTGCGTTGTGTGGAGGAGGGCGTGTTGATGTCGACGGCGGATGCCAACGTCGGCTCGATCTTCGGTATCGGCTTTGCCGCCTGGAGCGGCGGGGCGCTGCAATTCATCAACCAGTACGGCCTGAACGACTTCATCGCCCGCGCCCGTTACCTGGCCGAGCAATACGGTGAGCGCTTCACGCCACCGGCGCTGCTGTTGGAGAAAGCCGCAAAGGGTGAAGCGTTTCGGTGATCAAAATGTGGGCTTGCCTTGGAAGGGTATTTCAAGGCAGGCTCTGGGGGTGTTCATTATTCCCATCGCCGTGTCAGGTATTTTTTATGTCGTTACGCGTGTGCATCCTGGAAACCGATATCCTGCGTCCTGGGCTGATCGATCAGTACCAAGGGTACGGGCAGATGTTCAAGCGCCTGTTCTCCAAACAGCCGATTGCTGCCGAATTCGTCATCTATAACGTGGTGCAGGGTGAATACCCAGCGGATGAAGAAGTGTTCGACGCGTACCTGGTGACGGGCAGCAAGGCCGACTCCTTCGGCACCGATCCCTGGATCCAGACACTCAAGACCTACCTGCTGGACCGCCATGCCCGCGGCGACAAACTGATCGGTATCTGCTTCGGCCACCAGTTGCTGGCGCTGCTGTTGGGCGGCAAGACCGAGCGGGCGACCAAGGGATGGGGCATGGGCATCCATGACTACAAACTGAACGCCAAGGCACCGTGGATGAGCCCGGTGGTGGAAGAATTGACGCTGTTGATCAGCCACCAGGACCAGGTCACCACCTTGCCGGAAAACGCCACAGTGATCGCTTCCAGCGAATTCTGCCCGTTTGCGGCGTACCACATCGAAGACCAGGTGCTGTGCTTCCAGGGCCACCCGGAATTTATCCACGACTATTCTCGCGAGCTGTTGGAGATTCTTCAGACAACCTTGGGAGAGAAGGTCTACACCAATGGTGTGGCCAGCCTGGAGCGAGATCATCACGGTGTGACCGTAGCGGAATGGATGATGCGGTTTGTGGCGCACAAACCGAAAGCGGACGTGGCCTAATCAATTCGGGTTTGGACAGCTTTTTGTGGCGAGGGAGCTTGCTCCCGCTCGGCTGCGCAGCAGCCGCAAGCTTTTGGGGGAGCTTCGCACCCCAGCGGGAGCAAGCTCCCTCGCCACAACAGCAGTTTTCCTACAGCCAGCCTGAACGCTTGAAACTCGCCCACAAACTCGTACATCCCACCGCAATAAACCCCAGCACCGCAAAATAGCCGTAGTGCCATTGCAGCTCCGGCATGTTCTGGAAGTTCATCCCGTAGATCCCGGCCACCGCCGTCGGGAACGCCAGAATCGCTGCCCACGCGGCAAACTTGCGTTGCACCACGCTCTGGCGTGAGGCCTCCAGCAACACCCCAATCTCGATGGTCTGGCTGGCGATATCCCGCAGGGTGGTCAGGTCTTCCATCTGCCGCGTGACGTGAATCTGCACGTCGCGAAAGTACGGGCGCATGTTCTTGTCGATAAACGGGAAGCTCAGCTTCTGCAACTCCTGACTGATCTCCACCATCGGCGCCACGTAGCGCTTCAGCCGCAGCACATCGCGGCGCAGGCCGTGGAGCTTCTGGATATCCGCTTCACTCAGGGAGTTGCACAACACGTTGCGTTCCAGCTCATCGACCTCGGCATGAATCGCCTCGCTCACTGGCTGGTAGTTCTCGGTAACAAAATCCAGCAGCGCATAGAGTACGAAATCTTCCCCATGCTCCAGTAACAGTGGCCGCGCCTCACAACGCTGGCGCACGTAGCCGTAGGACGCCGAGTGGCCGTTGCGGGCGGTGATGATATAGCCGCTGCCGGCAAAGATATGAGTCTCGATAAACTCCAGCTTGCCGTTATCGCGTACCGGCGAGTAGGTCACGATAAACAGCGCGTCGCCGAAGGTTTCAAGCTTGGGGCGGCTGTGTTTTTCCAGGGCGTCTTCGATGGCCAGTTCGTGCAGGTTGAACTGGCGTTGCAGGTTGGCCAGTTCCAGGGCGCTGGGCTCTTCCAGGCCGATCCACACAAAATGGTCGGGCTTGGCGGCCCAGGCAGCGCCTTCGTCCAGGGTGATATCGGTGACTTTCTTTCCGGCGCTATAGACGGCGGCCGCAACAACTCTACCCATAGTGCTGATCGCTTCTTTATTGGATGACAGTTGTTGCGCAGCTTAGCCTGAACGCGCCCTCTGTAGGAGCGAGCTTGCTCGCGAAAAACCTGAGAGCGGCGGGTTAATCCAGAATGAGCGCGTAATCGTTAACGTCCTTCGCGAGCAAGCTCGCTCCTACTGGGGGTGATTTCCAGCTCTCGGTCCATTGCTTCAATACAATCTTTCATTTGCTCGCGGCAGGTCTGCATTAACAGCGGCATGTCATCCATCGTCAGCCCCTTCGTAGGAATCGGCGGCAGCGAGCGAATCAGAATATCGCCACTGTTCCAGCGGTTGAGCTTCATCTGCTTCACGTACGTGCTGACACACACCTGCACAATCGGCACGCCCGCAGCGATCGCCATCTGGAACGCACCTTTCTTGAACGGCAGCAGGGTTTCGCCGAAGTTGCGCGTACCTTCCGGGAACACCCAGATCGAGGTGTCTGCATGTTGCAAGGTATGCGTTGTAGTGAGCATCGAGCGCCGCGCCTTGTGGGCGTTGCCCCGGTCAATCAACACATTGCCCGCCAGCCAGAACAGTTGCCCAAACAACGGCACCCACTTCAGGCTCTTCTTGCCGATACACACCGTGCGGTAGGGCACCACGGTGCCGAACACAAACAGGTCATAGTTGGACTGATGGTTGGCGATGATCACGCAACTGCTGGGCTTGTTGCGCAGCGAGTCGACCTCAGCCTTCACCCGCAGGCGCAACAGCCACATCGCCGGCACGGCATACAGGCGCGCGCAGTAACGGCTGTTGTCCGGATTGAACGGCCGACAGATCCCGAGCAGCACGCCCAGTACGCCCGCAATCATAAAATGCAGGCCCATCAACAACATGCGTAACAAAAAAAGCATCGACACAGCCCATCGGGACAAAAGGTGGCGCAGTGTACGGATGTGCACTGTATTCGGCAATTGCCCCTATAGAGTCGGAAGATAGGCGATGTTTAAGCGCATGTTTCAACGCGCCGTGACAGACACTGTCTAGAGCGGTTGTAGGCAAACCGGAATTCTTTGTAAGAAAAAGCCCGACTCAAGGTCGGGCTTCAATTCAGCAGGCGTAGGTTTGATTAACCCAGGTGGCCCTGGTCCTGAATGATCGCGTCATCCAGGGCTTCCAGCAGCGCCTTACGCACCTTCAGCTTGGTGTGCTTGTGGGCGTTCATATTGATCTTCTTCAACTGGCGAGCTGCTTCCAGCGCTGCTGCCTGCAGCTCTTCCGGCGCGACCACCTTATCCAGGAACCCGGCGCTCAACGCGTCCTGCGGGTTAAACATCTCGGCATTGATCACCGAACGGTGGAAGGCCGACTTACGCAGACGATCCCGCGCCAGCTCGATCCCGGCGTGGTGCATGGTCATGCCGATCATCACTTCATTCAGGCCAATGCTGAAAGGCCCGTCCACACCAATCCGGTAATCCGCCGACAACAACAGGAACGCGCCTTTGGCAACCGCGTGCCCAGGGCACGCCACGATCACCGGGAACGGGTGCGACAACAGGCGGCGGGCGAGGGTAGAACCCGACGTCACCAGGCTCACGGCTTCTTTAGGGCCAGCGGTCATCACCTTCAAATCATAGCCACCGGACAAAATCCCCGGCGTGCCCGTGATGATCACCACCGCCCGATCTTTCTCGGCCTGATCCAGCGCTTCATTAAACGCACTGACCACTGCCGGCGAAATGGCATTCACCTTGCCGTTGCTCAGGGTCAGGGTCGCGATACCGTCTTCGAGGTGGTAAGCAATCAACTCACTCATGACGCGATTCCTTGTAATGCTTGTAATAGAAGGACAGACGGCAGACGTTACCCACCGCGCCCGCCCTGGTAAAGCGCCGTGACTGACTACCCAGTCAGACTTTTCCCCCATGCCCGCCCGCAGGCGGCCTTCGGCAAGGCGCAGCAGCTACTATAGACAAGCGCCGTGAGTGCCCGAGAATGGCAGAATCGCCTTGGTGTGCATGGCGCCACAGAGGGCTGGAACGGTATAACCGCCTAAGCGCATGAAAATTCTGAAAAAAACCTTTGCCATCGGAAAAGCTTTCGACTACATTAGCGCGCCTCGACAGACTGAATCAGTTTGACGAGATACGGTGAAGTGTCCGAGTGGCTTAAGGAGCACGCCTGGAAAGTGTGTATACAAGAAATTGTATCGAGAGTTCGAATCTCTCCTTCACCGCCAAATTCGATGTAAACAAAACCCCTGGTTTCGAGAGAAACCAGGGGTTTTGTGTTTTCTGCGGGACAAAAAAGCCTGTTATGGCTTATCCCCGGTCGCGCAATTGAACCGATCATCAATAGGCGCTTGGCGAGGAGGCTCGAAGTACCCGGGCGTGAGACGGTTTTCGGTACGTTGCCAGCGTTGTGGGTAAGACAGCCTCGAATAGGGAGAATTGTCCTTGAGCGATTCGTAGTTCAAGGAGATATCTATCTGCGCGGCTCCGAACAGGAGGGGGCCTTCGACCGAAAGGATGGAGCCGGTAAGCCAGGTCCCGTCCGGGTTTTCCAGGTACATGGGCGCAGTGACGCGTAGCCAGGTGCGCCCGGCATCCTGGGAAAAATACAGGCGCGGCAGACCGCCCCCACCGTTGCTGAAACTCGGCGGACGAACAATTGGAATGGCCAGGTAGTTCGAGTTGGCGGCATCAATCATCAATGGGGCGCCTTTGCCCCGAACGGTAATGCCATTGAACGAGCCAAATCGCGCTACTGGGCTATGAATGCCGAGTCGGGTGTCGGTGTAGTACACCATGTCGCCTGAGTCGGCGATGGAAGGTGCAGAGCCGTTGCAGAGCTTGAGGGTGGTCTGGTCGATCTCGAAGAAGCGCGAGGAGTCGATGCGATAGATGACTCGGCCAGGCAGATACTGAACCGGCTCGGGGGTATTGCTGCAGGCCGCGAGTAACGCGCACGAGATCAGGAGCGGCAGCTTCACAAATCCGGCAGTGCACGCTTTCCGAGTGATCTGCGGGAAATTGCCCCGATTGAAGAGCCGCACCTTCTCAAGCCTGCACATAAACCCAAGCCGTCAACCCCGAAGCCAACCCCACCGAAACCCGCTTATAGTCCGACACTTCATACGCATCCGCCGCTGCAAGCTCCTTCTCGGTAATCTGAAACACCATCCCCTCAACACTGTCCTCATTCCGCCCGCTCGGTGAAACAATCGGATGATGAGTCTTGCCACTCGCAGCCAACACCTCAAGATCGGTAATCGCCACCCAGCTTTTCGAATACCCCAGCATCGCATCCTGCTGGCCCACCAACTCCCGACCAAAGTTGGCCAACTGCACAGCCTTGTCCTGCAACGTGCCGTAGGAAAACAACAGCACGGGAAATTCGGTCGAGCGTTCCATTTCACTTCCTTGATAGAGCGTTAAGGGTTAAGCCAACAAATCTGCGTAAAACGCACCATAAGCCTCGCTCGGGTGCGCAATCTGGATATCCAGGATCCAAAGTCCTTCATTAGGATACTGGTCAACGTCCCGAATATCACCGCCTCGATAAATCGCAAAGGGGAAATCGCTGACGCGGTGCCCTTTCTCCCAGCACCGGTTTGCCGTCGGAGTGTTGGTTGAAGGCTGTGAGGGTGTTGGTGCCAAGGTGCTGAGCGGGTGACCTCAAATATGCAGCCACGCCATCCCGCCCAACACCACACTCACGCCACCAGCGGTATACGCCATGCGCTTCAACCATTCCTTACGTGTCAGCAAGGTGATCGCCGCCAACGAAATAGCGATCTGAATCGCGGTCATCGCCTGCGCCCAGCGGTGATGTTGATGCAGCGCCTGCTCTGATTTTTCATCCCATTCCTTCGACGTCGCTTCGAGCTTTTCCGCTTGTTTGCGTACTTCTTCCTTCTGGGTTTTGTAGCGTTGGATCTCTTCGCTGTAGTGCGCCGCATCAACCCCAGGAATATGCGTGGCCAGCTCCGCGAGGTTCTGCCGGCTGGATTTGGCCTGGTAGTAGTTCCACTGGTTGGCGGCTTCGGTCTTGAAGATGGCGGCGTTGTTTTTGTCCATCGCCGCTTCGCTTTCGGTGGAGCCGGCCTGGTAGCTGAGCATGGCGCCGACGGTGGCCATGATGGCGGTCATCACGGCAATGCGGCTGGCGAAATTGTCTCCGCGGCCGTGGGCATGTTCGGTGGTGTGTTCGACGTGTTTTTCGTGGGGGCTGGGGACTTCGAAGGCTTCGGACATAGGGGCGTCTATGAAGGGACTGAGGGAGTCTGATTCTTCACCAGCGAAGCTGTCTCAATCCTGTACGTAATGCTGCAAACCGGCCACCAGGGCATCAAAGGTGACGCGGCAACGCGGGCTGTTGCGCAGGTCTTCGTGCATGGTGACCCAGGTGTCCAGTTGCAGGGAAAAGGCGTCCGGCAGGACCCGGCTCAGGCGGGCGTCTTGCCGGGCCAGTTTGACCTGGCAGCCACCGATACCGGCGCCGGCGCGGATCAGGGCCAGTTGTGCGAGGTCGCTGTCGCTGCTGAGGGAAAAGGCGCTGCGCTCAAAGCCTTTGACGGCCAGGCTGCGGATGAAGGCGTTTTCCTGGTCGTAGCCGATGACTGAGTGGGCCGTCAGGTCATTCAGGCTCTGGGGCGTGCCGTGTTGTTGCAGGTAGTCGTTGCGTGCGTGCAGGCCGACTTCGATAACGCCGATGCGTTTCGCCAGCAGTTGTTCCTGGCTGGGTCGGACCATTCGCACGGCGATGTCGGCCTCCAGTTGCAGCAGGTCGAGCAGGCGATTGCTCAGCACCAGTTCGACCTTGAGGTGCGGGTGCTGCTGGCGCAGGCGGGTGATGATCGGCGGCAGGACTTCCACGCCGATCACTTCGCTGGCAGACACCCGCACCACGCCGCGCACTTCGGGGCCTTGGGGCGAAGCGGCTCGTTCAAGGGCGGCGGCGGTGGTCTCCATGGTTTCGGCGTGGGTGCGTAGCGTGAGGGCGACCGCCGTGGGCAGCAGGCCACTGGCGGAACGGGTGAACAGCACCACGTTCAGGGATTTCTCCAACGCAGCGATGTGCCGCCCGACGGTGGGTTGAGTGATGCCGAGCTGCCGTGCGGCCCCCGACAACGATCCTTCCTTGAGTACCCCGAGGAAAGACCGGTAAAGCTCCCAACCAATAGTCGATGCCATGCATAAATGTATAGCGACTGGATGATCTTTGGCAATTCCTCTATAGCCCGCCCTCGAACAGAATCGCCTCATCAAACAACCCTCAGGGGAAAAAGCATGAACAAGGTTCTGGTGTTGGGCGCGACAGGCGGGGTTGGTGGCGAAGTGGCGCGGCAGTTGTTCGCTGCCGGCTGGCAGGTGTGCGCCCTGACGAGGGATGTGGATAAGGCCCACAAGCAGAACGCCGATTTCACATGGATAAAAGGTGATGCGCTGAACCGCGAGGAAGTCGTCGCGGCGGCCAAGGAGTGTTCGGTGATCGTGCATGCGGTCAACCCGCCTGGTTATCAGCGCTGGGCAGAACTGGTGTTGCCGATGATCGATAACAGCATCGCGGCGGCAATCGCTGGAGGGGCGACGATTGTCCTGCCGGGCACGGTGTACAACTTCGGGCCTGATGCATTTGCGCGGTTGGAGGAAGATTCGCCGCAGCATCCACTTACCCGCAAGGGCGCGATCCGGGTGGAGATGGAGCAGCGTCTGCTTGAGGCGACCCAGCAGGGCGCCCGGGTGTTGATCGTGCGGGCAGGCGATTTTTTCGGCGCCAAGGCCGGCAGCAGCTGGTTTTCCCAAGGCTTGGTCAAGCCCGCAAAGCCGGTGGCCAACGTGACCTATCCAGGGGCGCCAGGTGTGGGGCATCAGTGGGCTTACCTGCCTGACGTAGCGAGAACCATGGTCGAGTTGATTGCACGCCGCGACACCCTTGATGCCTTCGCCCGTTTTCATATGGCGGGGCACATAGATGCCGATGGTCGGCAGATGAGCCAGGCGATTCAGCGGGTGGTGTCACGCAGGACCGGCCGCCAGCCTTCTGTCAGGGCTTTCCCATGGTGGCTGCTGAAACTGGCCGCGCCCTTTGTCACCACCTTCCGCGAGATGCAGGAAATGCGCTACCTGTGGCAAACCGAGGTGCGCATGGATAACCGTCACTTGGTGCAAGTGCTGGGCAGCGAACCCCACACACCGTTGGATGAGGCGGTTGAGGCGACGTTAGTTGGTATTGGTTGCCTGCCTAAGAGCGCCTGATCAGGCGCACATACACCGCGATGTTGATCAACAGCACCAGCGCGCCCAGCCCCAATTGAATCTGCGGCGTCAGCCCGGCCGGATAGATCAGGGTCAGGATGTAATGCTCGATGAAGCCACCACCATAACCGTCCTGCCCGGCCAAATGACGAAACAGATTTTCCCAGCGGGTCAGCGGGCAGGGCAGGTGGAACACTTCCACCGCAACGCCCCAGGCAGCAGCGGGCAAATGCAGCCACATCACGGGCCGCCATTTGAGGGCGAGCAAACCGCCAAACAGCACGAACAGAATGAACGACAAATGAAACAGCACCAGGCCGTCAGCGGCGAAGCGGTAGAGCATGATTGGGTTCGCTTTTTGAAAGGATCAGGTCCCGAATTCTTCCTTCAGGAACTCGATGAACACCCGCAATTTCTTCGGCGTGTTCGTACGGTTGAAGTAATACAAATACAGCGCGCTGTGGGCAATCCAGTCGTCCAGCACCTCCACCAACTCACCGCGTTGCAGGTACTGCTCGACGCTGGAGCGCGCCACGTAGGCAAAGCCAAACCCGTCCAGCGCACCGCGCACCATCAATTCAACATCGTTGGTCGCCAGCCGGCCTTTTACCGTAACCCGCATCTGCTTGCCGGCTTTTTCAAAGTCCCAGCGGTGCAGCGAGCCGGTCTGCGCACTGCGGTAGTTGACGCACTCATGCTCCAGTAAATCGTGGGGATGAGTGGGCAGTTTGCGCCCCTGCAAATACTCCGGCGTGGCGACGATGACGAATCGCAACTGCGTCGCCACCGGCACCACCACCATGTCTTCGGCAAGCACATGGTCGTAGCGGATGCCCGCGTCAAAACCCTGGGCGACGATATCCACGAGGCTGTTGTCCACCGCCACTTCCAGGTTGATGCCCGGGTATTTGCGCAGGAAGCGCTGGAGCAACGGTTGCAGGACCATTCGGCTGGCGGTGGAGGGAATGTTCAGGCGCAAGGTACCGGCGGCGTCGACCGTAGCCGCTGCTACGCTGTGCAGGCTGGTTTGCAGCTCTTCCAGCAGCGGCGTGATCTTCTGGATCAATTGCTCGCCGGCCTCGGTCACGCTGACGCTGCGGGTGGTGCGGTTGAGCAGTTGCACGCCCAACTGTTTCTCCAGGGCGCGCACGCGATGGCTGACGGTCGACACCGAGAGGCTGCTGGCGTCGGCCGCCTGGGTGAAGCTTTTCGAGCGGGCGACCTGTAGGAACAGTTGCAATTGCTGGAAATCGGGCGTGTCCATTGTGTGGTATTTCCGAAAGGGCCTTGCAGATTATGCATCTTTTTAGCAAGAACAGCGGCGCGCATACTTTTCCTACACTCACGAGGATTGGCCCTTTATGACGACTTCCACCGCAAAACCCGTCTGGTTCATCACTGGCTGCTCCACCGGTTTCGGCCGCCAGCTGGCGTTGCACACCCTGAGCCTCGGCTACCCGACCGTGGTCACCGCACGTAATACGCAACAGGTGCAGGACATCGTCGCCGGTCACGAAGACAACGCGCTGGTTCTGACGCTGGACGTGACCGACCAGGCCCAGGTCGAGGCGGCTGTCAAAGCGGCTGAAGAACGTTTCGGCCATATCGACGTACTGGTCAACAATGCCGGTGTTGGCTACTTCGGCTCCTTCGAAGAAAGCGACCTGGATGATGTGCGCAACATGTTCGAAATCAACGTATGGGGCCTGAGCGCCATGACTCGCGCGGCCTTGCCCGGCATGCGCGCCCGGCGCTCGGGCAGCATCGTGAACATTTCCTCGGTGGGCGGTGTGGCGGCGTTCCCGTCGCTGAGTTTCTACAATGCGACCAAGTTTGCGGTGGAGGGCCTTTCCGAGGCGCTTTCCCAGGAAGTCGCGCCGTTGGGCATCAAGGTGTTGCTGGTCGAGCCGGGCCCGTTCCGTACCGACTGGGCCGGGCGTTCGGCCAACGAGGCGGCTCACGGGATTGCCGACTACAAGGAAACGGCGGTGGCACGTGCCAACATGGTGCGCAACTACAGCGGCAAGCAGCCGGGTGATCCGGTGCGCGCGGCGATTGCCATCGTCAAGGCGGTGGAGGCTGAGCAACCGCCATTGCGCTTGCTACTGGGCAAGGCGGCGTTGACCTTTGCGCGGACCAAGGTGAAGGCATTGAGCGCGGATTTTGATGCGTGGGCTGAGGTGACTGAGGGCGCTGATTTTCCTGAGTGAAGCGCTGACAGGGTTCGGCACAGGCTCGTAACGGTTGCTAGCAGCGCAGGCGGGCCGTTATTGTGCTGAATCTTTTTAGTCCTTTTGCCCACGGATCTGTAGTGATGAATGCACCGCGTACCGCTGTCCCGATCAAGGCTGTCATTTTCGATATGGACGGGTTGTTGCTGGACACAGAAGGCATCTACACCGAAGTCACGCAGATCATCGCCGAACGCTACGGCCGTACCTATGACTGGGGGATCAAGCAGCACATCATTGGTCGCGGCGCCCAGGACCTGGCGGATTACGTGGTCAAGGCCCTGGACCTGCCGATTACGGCCGCCGAATTTTTGGTGATCCGCGAGCCACTGATGAGTGAGCGTTTCCCCAAGGCCTTGGGCATGCCGGGCGCTGAGGCGCTGGTGCGGCACTTGAAGGCGAATAACATTCCGATTGCCGTGGGCACCAGTTCGTCGCGCAATTCGTTTGGTCACAAAACCACGTTGCACCGTGAGTGGTTTGGGCTGTTCGACACTATCGTGACTGCGGATGACCCGGAAGTGGGAGCGGCCAAGCCAGCGCCGGATATCTTCCTGACGGCGGCGCGCCGCTTGGGTGTGGCGCCAGAGGATTGCCTGGTGTTTGAGGATTCGCCGTTTGGCGTGACGGCGGCGAAGGCTGCGCACATGACCGCGATTGCCGTGCCGGATGAGGCGATGGCGGACAGCAAGTACCACCATGCTGACCAGATTATTCGCAAGTTGGCGGAGTTTGATCTGGCGGCGTATGGGTTGCCGCCAATGCGTTGATCCCTCTAAAGCCACTGGATCAAAAATGTGGGAGCGGGCTTGCTCGCGAATACGGTGTGTCAGCCGATACATGTGCTGGCTGATCCACCGTATTCGCGAGCAAACCCGCTCCCACATTTAGTCCTGCGGTGCCTTGGGCAACGTCTTCTGCCGCAAAATATAAACCGTCACCAACACCGCACTGGTCAGCATGAACCCTCGCGCCCAAACCAGCGGCACCAGGTAGCAGGAAAACCCGATACTCACCCACATCAACCCAATGGCATACACCTTGCCCTTGAGCGGAATCCCGTTGCCATCCAGATAGTCACGGATCCACGGCCCCAGGCGCGGGTGTTCCACCAGCCATTGGTAGAAGCGCGGGGAGCTACGGGCGAAGCAGGCGGCAGCCAGCAGAAGGAAGGGAGTAGTGGGCAGCACCGGCAGGAAAATGCCGATCACCCCAAGCACTACGCTCAGCCAGCCGATGGCCAGCAGAACGTAGCGCGTGATCACAGAGCGATTGCCCATGGGCGCCACGGGCAACGGTCTTAGTGGTGGCGAGGCTTGAGGATCGCCGGCTTTTCGTCAGGTGCGTTGCACAGCAGGTACAGGGCGGTCAGCGCTTCCGGGATCTGAACGATCATGTCGTCCATCAGGTTGGCGTCGGAGGCGATGTCGGAGAACTCAGGTTGCTCGTCGAACAGGCCGGAACCGACCATGATCGGCAGCAGCATTTCGCTGACTTCTTCTTCAGCCGTTTCGAACCAGGCCTCTTCACGCAGGAACACGCCTTCCATGAAGCCGATGCACCAGCCGCGCAGTTCGGAGTCGTCCGGATCTTCGCCGAGGTCCAGGTCGCAAGGCAGTTCGAACTCTTCATCGGAAGCCAGTTGGCGGCCAATGTGAGCCTTGAGGGCCAGCAGGGTGGATTCGATTTCTTCGCGCTGGGCGGCATCACTGTAGTGAGGCTCTTCAGAGAACAGTGCGTCGATCCATTCACGATCAGGCACGACATCGGAGCAGATCGACAGCGCGGTCAGATAGCCGTGGGCGGCCACGTAGTCCAGCGCCTCGTCGTGCAGCTCATCGGCATCGAGGAAGGCTTGCAGGCGGGTTAGTTGCTCAGCGAAGGACATTGACGGACTACCTTGGGAATAAACGATGGGCAATTCTAGGCTTTCTTGAGCGCCCAGGCCAGCTTGTGGGAGCGGGCTTGCTCGCTAAGGGGACAATTGGGTCTACCTGACGGAATGAATTCCCAGCATTTCGGGCCATTTAATGGGCCTGTGCAATTCACCAACGGCACCCATTGCCGGCTGACCCTCGGGTATACTGCCGCGTTTTGTGATGCCCCTACAGGCCAAGCGCCAGTCGCGGGGAAAGTTCGCTTACGGATTATTTCCCGCTCAAGCGTGCTTTTTCGACCAGCCTGTACAGAGGGATTTCGGCGATATTTGGAGTTTTTCATGCTCGAGCAGGCTCAACGCGTCCTCAAGGACATCTTCGGCTACGACAGTTTTCGTGGCCGCCAGGGTGCGATCATTGAGCGCGTGGCCAACGGTGGAGACGCCCTGGTACTGATGCCTACCGGCGGCGGCAAGTCGCTGTGTTTCCAGGTGCCGGCACTCCTGCGTGAAGGGCTTGCAGTGGTGGTGTCGCCGTTGATCGCCTTGATGGACGATCAGGTGGCCACCCTGGAAGAGCTCGGCGTGGCGGCCGCCGCGTTGAACTCCACCCTCAGCGCCGAACAGCAACGCGACCTCGCCGCCCGCATCAAGCGCGGCGAAGTGAAGATGCTTTACCTCGCCCCCGAGCGCCTGGTGCAGCCGCGCATGCTGGCGTTCCTGCAGAGCCTGGAAATTTCCCTGTTCGCCATCGACGAAGCCCACTGCGTGTCTCAGTGGGGTCACGATTTCCGTCGCGAATACCTGCAACTGGGCCAACTGGCGGAGCTGTTCCCCAACGTCCCGCGCATCGCCCTGACCGCCACCGCCGACAAACGCACCCGCGAAGAAATCGTCGAACGCCTGCACCTGCAGGACGCCGAGCGGTTCCTCTCGAGCTTCGACCGGCCGAATATTTTTTACCGCATCGTGCCCAAGGAACAGCCGCGCAAGCAGTTGCTGGCGTTCCTTTCCGATCGGCGCAGCGACGCGGGCATCGTCTATTGCCTGTCGCGCAAGAAGGTCGATGAGGTCGCCGCATTCCTCAGCGAACAAGGCTACCCGGCGCTGCCGTATCACGCGGGCCTGCCCAATGAGCTGCGGGCGTACCACCAGAAGCGCTTCCTCAACGAGGAAGGCTTGATCATGGTCGCTACCATCGCGTTCGGCATGGGCATCGACAAATCCAACGTGCGCTTTGTGGCCCACATGGACCTGCCCAAGTCCCTCGAGGCGTACTACCAGGAAACCGGACGTGCCGGCCGTGACGGCCTGCCGGCGGATGCCTGGATGGTCTACGGCCTGCAAGACGTGGTGATGCTCAAGCAGATGCTGCAGAACTCTGAAGGCGATGAGCGCCACAAGCGCCTGGAACAGCACAAGCTCGACGCCATGCTCTCGCTGTGCGAAGAAACCCGCTGCCGTCGCCAGACCTTGCTCGCCTACTTCGACGAAGACATGCCGCAGCCGTGTGGCCACTGCGACAACTGCGTGGACGGCGTACAGACCTGGGACGCCACCGAGCCGGCTCGCCAGGCGTTGTCGGCGATCTACCGCACCGGCCAGCGCTATGGCGTCGGGCATCTGGTGGATGTGTTGCTGGGCAAGGACAACGAAAAGATTCGCAGCTTCGGCCACGAGAAGCTCTCGGTCTACGGCGTCGGCAAAGACCGCGCTGAAGGCGAATGGCGCTCGCTGTTCCGACAGATGGTCGCCCGTGGCCTGGTAGACATCGACCTTGAAGGCTACGGCGGTCTGCGCCTGAATGACAGTTGCCGGCCGCTGCTCAAGGGCGAAGTCAGCCTGGAGCTGCGCCGCGACCTCAAGCCGCAAACCACCCCCAAATCCAGCACCAGCCAGGCCAGCCAATTGGTGCGCTTCGAAGAGCGCGAACAGTGGGAAGCCTTGCGTGCGCTGCGTAAGAAGCTCGCCCAGGAACACAGCGTTCCGCCGTACGTCATCTTCCCCGACTCCACCTTGCTGGAAATGCTCCGCGAGCATCCCACCACCCTGGGCGAAATGGGCAGGGTCAGCGGCGTCGGTGCGCGCAAGCTGGAGCGTTATGGCCAGGCCTTCCTCGAAGTGCTCGGCGGTCAGGTCGAGGCGCCGAAAGAGGTCGCCGATATCCGCCACGAGCTGATCAGCCTGGCCCGTGCCGGCATGACCCCAATCCAGATCGCCGGGCAGTTGCAGTGCTCGGAAAAGAACGTCTACACCTTGCTCGCCGAGTCCATCGGCAAGCAGCAGTTGTCGTTGGAGCAGGCGCTTGATTTGCCGGAAGATTTGCTCGGCGAAATCCAGGATGCATTCCTGGATGGAGAAGGCGAATTGCCACCGGTTTCCGAGATTGCGCCGTTGTTTACCGGGCGTGTGCCTGAAGGCGTTTTGTACTGCGTCAGGGCCGCTTTGCAGTCGGAATTCGAGATTTGATGTGCCAATTACGACAATGTAACGAATCAGTACATACCGGGTCTTGCCTACTGGCATGGGTCATGCTTAGCTGACTAATAATTAGCCACACTTTATTTTCAGTCTAATCCATGAGTTTTTTATGCCGTTAACCGATCAACACCGTTTTGGCATGCAGTTGGCGCAGATGTCCCGAGGTTGGCGTGCCGAGCTGGATCGTCGCCTGGCAGGTTTGGGCTTGTCTCAGGCACGCTGGCTGGTGCTACTGCACCTGGCCCGTTTTACCGAACCGCCTACCCAGCGTGAACTGGCGCAAAGTGTCGGGGTAGAAGGGCCCACATTGGCGCGTTTGCTCGACAGTCTGGAAGGCCAGGGCTTGGTGCAACGCCAGGCCGTGGTGGAAGATCGCCGCGCCAAGCGCATCGTGCTGTGCGACACCGCGAAGCCGTTGATCGAACAGATTGAAACCATCGCCACGGCCTTGCGCCATGAGCTGTTTGTGGGTGTCGATGAAGAGGATTTGCGGGTGTGCATGCGGGTGCATGAACACATCCTCGGAAATCTCGAGAAGTCCTGATTTTCGAAACGCCGAAGATCAAAACATGTGGGAGCGGGCTTGCTCGCGAAGGCGGAGTGTCAGTGAATGCATGTGCTAACTGACACACCGCCTTCGCGAGCAAGCCCGCTCCCACATTGGTTTTGTGGTGTAGTCAGAACGTCTGCCCCAGGTTCAGATACACCGCCTGCTGATTGTCATCGTTAAACCCGTAACTGAAATTCAACGGCCCCAGCGGCGTGTCAAACCCCAGGAAAATGCTGGCGGCGTTGATATACCCGCTGTCGTACTCATTGTCGTTGTTCCACGCTCGCCCACGTTCCAGTGACCCGCCGAGGTACAACGGGAAATCCAGCGGCAAGTAAGACCGCGGCGTCAGCCGGCGGTAGTAAACCGCCCTCATCAGGCTGATGTTCTGCCCGGCGATCGCATCCTCGCGAAAGCCCGACAACTGCCGCGCGCCACCCAGCAGGAAGCTGGAAATCACCACGTCCGACTTATCCAGGGTGCGCCCATAACGCCCGCCGAGGATCAGCGTGTCCGGCCCGCTGCTCATGGCCTTGTCCAGCTTGAATTCCCACTGGCGATAGCGCTGGTCCGAACCCAGTCCTGGTTCGAACTCGCGGAAGGCCAGGCCGATGTCTTCACCGGTGTGGGGGAAGTACACGTTGTCGAACGAATCGAAGGAGTACTTCAGCTCATAGAAGCCTTCGCTGAAGTTGATGCTCGGTGAATCCCGGTCACCAATGCGTACATCCGCCTTGCCCCAGGCCTCGCCGACGCCGAAACGAATCTCGCCGCTGTTGCCGATCTGCCGGCCCACGTTCAGGCCGAAGCCGTAGCGTTCCAGGCGGTACTCGGAGATCGGGTTGTTGTCTTCGATCAGCTCAACGTTTTGCGCCTGGGCACTGATATAGGGCGCGACAAAGTAGCGCGAGCCGGTGTCCATCGGCTGATAGAACTCGCTGTAAAGCTCCTGCTTGTCACCGATCTGCACCCGGGTCAGCCATTCGGCGCCGAGGCGGTTGATGCCATTCATGCGGTAGCTGGCGCCGAGGTTGAAGGCGCTGTCGCCGCGCATGTCATCCGACAGGTTGAGCCCCAGGCGCAGGTAATCGGTGCCGCTGCGCTTACCCCGGGCGCTGATGACCAGGGTGTTGTCCTTGCCCTTTTTCACCACGCGGTATTGCACCTGCTCGAAGTAATCCAGGCCGTACAGGGTGCCCATGTCGGTTTGCAGGCGGGCCATGTCCAGTGGCTCGCCGATGTTCTGGCGGATGTAGTAGCGGATCACCTCGTCGCCCACTTTGGAGTCGTTCTCCACCTTGATCGCGGTGATCACCGGGTTGCGCTCGCCGGGTGTGCGGGCGGCCACCAGTGACGGGTCTACCGGCTCGGCCGGGCGCAAGTGTGCCAGGCGGACGTCGAGGGCGCGGGTGGCGCGATAGCCGGCGTCGATCATGTCCTTGGCGCGGCCGAAATCCGTCACGCCGTAGGCGGCCAATGACGGCTGGATCAGCACGTCGCGGGGGGCCAGGGCCTTGAGTTGTTCTTCGGAGTTGCGCCGGGTCATCAGGGTGATGGACTGGTTGAGCACGTCGACCACGGTGTTGAGTTGTTTGCGCGAGCGCAGCGGGGTGCCGATGTCGACGACGATGGCAATGTCGACCCCCATTTCCCGCGCCACATCCAGTGGGATGTTATCGGTCATGCCGCCGTCCACCAGCAGCCGGCCGTCCAGTTCCACCGGGGCAAACACCGCCGGGATCGACATGCTGGCGCGGATCACCTGGGGCAAGTGGCCCTTTCGGAACACCACCTTTTCACCGCTGGTAATGTCGGTGGCCACGGCGCGGAAGGGGATGGGCAGCTTGTCGAAATCCCGGGTGTTACTGCTGTGGGCGAACATGCTTTCCAGCAGCAAGGCCAGGTTCTGGCCCTGGATCACCCCCAGTGGCAAGCCGAGGCTGCCGTCGTCGCGAAAGCTGAGTTTCTGTTTGACCAGGAAATCCCGGTCATCCTGCTTGCGCCGGAACGGCACGTCTTCCCGTGGCGGCGCGTCGGACAAGGCGAGCTTCCAGTCGATGTTCAGTGCGAGTTTTTCCAGCTCGTCGATTTTGTAGCCCGAGGCATACAGCCCGCCGATCACCGCGCCCATGCTGGTGCCGGCAATCGCATCGATGTGGATGCCTTGTTCTTCCAGGGCCTTGAGCACACCAATGTGCGCCAGGCCACGGGCAGCACCGCCGGAGAGCACCAGGCCGATCTTCGGGCGCGGGTTTTCGACGGCTTGGACGAGGACAGGGAGCAGGCACAGCAACAGGCAGGACAACAGGCGGCGCATCATCAATCTCAAGGCTGGACGATAAAGGCCGGTATTATAGCCACTCGATCCTTTCAACCCGCCAAGCAGGAGCCATTCAATTCATGTCAGTGGCCAAACCCGAGATTGTGATTACTTATTGCACCCAGTGTCAGTGGCTGCTGCGCGCCGCCTGGCTGGCCCAGGAGCTGTTGAGCACGTTCGCCGATGACCTCGGCAAAGTGGCCCTGGAGCCGGCCACTGGCGGTGCGTTTCGCATCACTTGCGATGGCGTGCAGATCTGGGAGCGCAAGGCGGATGGCGGCTTTCCGGAAGCCAAGGTGCTCAAGCAACGGGTGCGCGACCAGATCGACCCGCAACGGGACCTGGGGCACAACGACCGTACTCAGTGAACCTCGGCCGTGGTGGCCGGCTGCTTGGCCGGTTTGGCGCTGCCCATCAGGCCGGACACCACGATGGCGACGATGATCAGCGCGCCGCCCATCAGCATGCGCAGGGTCGGGGTTTCGGCAAACAGCAGCCAGGCCATAGTGATGCCGTACACCGGCTCCATGGCAAATACCACCGCGGCGGTGCGGGCCTTGAGCACCGCGAGGCTGGCGACAAACAGGCTGTGGGCCAGACCCGTGCAGAACACACCCAGCAGGCCGATCCACAGCCAGTCCAATGCGCGCACCTGCGCCAGTTCAGGCGCAGCCACCGGCAACAGGCACAGCGCTACCACGACGTTCTGGCACAAGGCCGCCTGCACCGGCGGGATACGCCCGCTGGCACGGTTATTCAGCGACAGCAGCGAGAACAACAAGCCGGAACCGACGGCCCACAACAGACCGTTGGTGGCCTGGCTGGCGAGGTTGAAGTCCGGCGTGACCAGCACCAGGCCGATGCTCACCAGCACCACCAGCAGGATTTCATTGGCGCGAATCCGCTCGCGGAAAATCAGGCCTTCGAGGATCACCGTAAAGGCCGGGAAGGTGGCGAAGCCCAAGGTGGCGATGGCCACACCCGCGACCTTCACCGCAATAAAGAAACTCACCCAATGCCCGGCCAGCAACAGGCCGCTGACCAGCAGGCGGCGCCAGTCGCGGGCTTGCAGCGTCTGCCAGGTGGTGTTGCTGGCGAAACGCGCGAAGATCGCCAGGGCAAGCACCGCGAAGGCGGCGCGTCCGAACACGATGATTGCCGGCGAGGCGGCCGCCAGTTTGCCGAACACGCCAGTGAGGCCAAACATCAATGCGCCGATATGCAGGGCGCCGAGGGCTGTGCGGGGAGTCATTGCGATCCTTAAACGACGGGTTTACAGGATCGCAGTCTAGAGGGTTGCAGGCGTTTGCGTCTGTCGTTGGGCTCGCGGGTTTTGTCGCAGGGCTCTTGCTTGGTGAAGATCCCTGTGGGAGCTGGCTTGCCTGCGATGCAGACAACTCGGTCGTTCAGATAGCGCGCGGTGATGCTATCGCAGGCACGCCAGCTCCCACACTGGACGGTGCTTGTCTGAAGGCTCGGGGCGAGAGGCCAAACTCGCGCAACATCGCCGCAGCAAATGCACTTTGCGAACCATAGCCAACCCGCGCGGCAATCTCGCCGATGGGCAATTGGCTGTTGCGCAACAGGTCGCGCGCCATCTGTAAGCGCCGGGTACGGATGTAGTCCATCGGCGTTTGCCCGCACTCCGCGATAAACCGCGCATGCAGACGGGCGACGGACAGGTCGGCGATCTTCGCCAGGTCGGCCACTTGCAGTGGGTGTGCCGCATGCCGCTGGATGTGCGCATCGAACGCGGCATACGGCAGGCGCTTGCCCGCCAGCGGCTGTACGAAATTCAGGCTGGCGAGCAGTAACACGGCGCCTTGCTGGGCGATCAGCGGATCGTCCACCGGGCTGCTTGCCAGCCACTGCACCAGTTGGGTTTGGCGATTGTCGAGGGTCAGGTGGGCGGACCGGTCGAGCAAGCGCCGGCTGGCGTCGGCATGCTCCCCCAGGGACTGCGCCAACCAGTGCTCATCGGGCACGTCCAGCACCAGGCAGCGGCTGCCATCGCGGCTGATACATGCGTGATGAGCGGCGTAGGGCAGCACCATCACGCTGCTGTGTTGCACCTGGCTGCCAAGGCCATCCACCTCGAAGTCCAGATGCCCGGACAGGCCAAACACCAGCTGCGCGTGGTCATGGCTGTGGGCGATGGGCTCTTCGACGTAGTGGCGTAGCGTGAGGTTGGGTCTCATCGCAGTCTCCTGGGCAGGCCCGCAGTTTACATCGCTTCGCCCGCCTTGGGCGCTGTCATCAGACTGACGCAACACTGTCATGGGCTATTAATCCCGTGGGCGCAAGCTCGCGAAAACCCCGTGAGGCATGCCCATGACCAGCGCCGAACTCGCCAAACCCAGCCGCAAGCAACGCGTGCGTACCCTGTGGATTTCCGATGTGCATTTGGGCACACGGGATTGTCAGGCCGAACACCTCTCACACTTCCTCAAGGGCTACCACGCGGACAAGGTCTACCTGGTGGGCGATATCATTGACGGCTGGAAACTGCGCAGCGGCATGTATTGGCCCCAGGCCCACACCAACGTGATCCGCCGACTGCTGACCATGAGCAAGCGCGGCACCGAGGTGATCTACGTCACCGGCAACCATGATGAGTTTCTGCGGCGTTACTCGAAGCTGATCCTCGGCAATATCCAGCTGGTGGATGAAGCGGTGCATGTGACTGCCGATGGCCGGCATCTGCTGGTGATCCATGGCGACCAGTTCGATGTGATCACCCGCTATCACCGCTGGCTGGCGTTCCTCGGCGATTCGGCCTACGAGTTCACCCTCACGCTCAACCGCTGGCTGAACCACTGGCGGGCGCGTTATGGCTACGGCTACTGGTCGTTGTCGGCGTACCTCAAGCACAAGGTCAAGACGGCGGTCAGCTTTATCAGTGATTTTGAGGAAGCGATTGCCCATGAAGTGACCAAGCGCGAATTGCACGGCGTGGTGTGCGGGCATATTCACCATGCGGAGATTCGCAAGGTGGGCGAGGTGGATTACCTCAATTGCGGGGATTGGGTGGAGTCGTGCACGGCGCTGATCGAGCACTGGGACGGGCATATCGAGTTGTATCGATTGGCGGATGCCCAGGCCAAGGAAGCGCAGCTAAAGGCCGAGATGGTCGCGGGCTAAGCCTCAACCCCACAGACTCACTCGGTCTAAATGTGGGAGCGGGCTTGCTCGCGAATGCGGAGTGTCAGTCACCAGATAATTCGACTGATCCACCGCTTTCGCGAGCAAGCCCGCTCCCACATTTGGAGCCGGTTTCTTCAGTTAGGTGTGGGAAACATCCGCGATGGCTTCGGCCAACAGCGTCAACCGCGTCGCATCAATCCCCGCCACGTTCGCGCGCCCGGAATTGACCATATACACGCTGTGCTTCTCCCGCAGTTGCTTCACCTGTTCCGCACTCAACCCGGTATAGGAAAACATCCCGCGTTGCGCCGCGATATGCGCAAACCGCTCCGACAATCCGTGGGGCGCCAGCGCCTCCACCAACCCGGAACGCAGCTGCGCAATCCGCGCGCGCGTGGCTTCAACTTCATCGGCCCAGCGCTTTTTCAGCTTGGCATCACCGAGAATGGTCGCCACGACTGCCGCACCATGATCCGGCGGCGTCGACCACAAGTTACGCGCAATAAACGCCAGTTGGCTGCGCACATCCGTCAGCTTCTCGGCCTTCGCCGCGCACACAATCAGCGCGCCCACACGGTCACTGTACAAGCCAAAGTTCTTCGAGCAGGAACTGGTGATCAGCACTTCAGGCAGCTCAGCCGCCAACAGCCGCACCGCCCACGCATCCTGTTCCAGGCCATCGCCAAAACCTTGATAGGCAAAGTCGATCAGCGGCAGCAGCTCGCGCTCTTTGACGATCTTCAGCACCTGGCGCCAGTCATCCTGGGACAGGTCGAAGCCGGTCGGGTTGTGGCAGCAGGCGTGCAGTAGCACCACATCGCCCTTGGGCACCGTGGACAGTGTGGCCAGCATCGCCGCTACATCCAGGCGATTGTCGCTGCCCACATACGGGTAATGGCTGACCTTGAGCCCGGCCTTGGCGAAGATGGTTTCGTGAATCGGCCAGGTCGGGTTGCTCAGCCATACGCCACGGCCGGGCAGGCTGTGGGCGATAAAGTCGGCGCTCAGGCGCAGCGCGCCGGTGCCGCCTGGCGTCTGGGTGGCGCCGGCGCGACGTTCACTCAGTAGCGGCGAACCAGCGCCCAGCACCAACTCACTGATCAGCGTGCCGAACGCGGCATTGCCATGGCCGCCGATGTAAGTCTTGGTGGTTTGTTGCTCCACCAGGCGCTGTTCGGCCAGTTTCACCGAATACGGGATCGGCGTCAGGCCCTGGTCGTCCTTGTACACGCCCACGCCGAGGTCGAACTTGTTCGGGTTTGGATCCTGGGCGTACAACTCCATCAGCCCGAGGATCGGGTCTCCGGGCACCCGGCCAATCGCGTCAAAATGCATTACTTGCGGCCCTCGGCATCCTTGGCCACTTCGT
Source organism: Pseudomonas sp. AN3A02 (assembly GCF_011765255.1). Lineage (NCBI taxonomy): Bacteria > Pseudomonadati > Pseudomonadota > Gammaproteobacteria > Pseudomonadales > Pseudomonadaceae > Pseudomonas > Pseudomonas sp. AN3A02. Next base: position 483,805 of record NZ_JAARNI010000002.1, on the reverse strand, counting down.
CGGTGCGCGCGGCCATGATGAAGTCGTTGCGGTGCAGGCCCTTGATGGAGTGGCTCCACCAGGTCACGGTGACTTTGCCCCATTCGGTGAGCAGGCCCGGGTGATGGCCTTCAGCTTCGGAGATCACGGCCACCGCGTTGGTGAAGGCCAGGGCGAATTTGAAATTCTTGAACAGGAAGACCTTTTCCAGCTGCATCACGCCATCGCGTACTTCGATGTTCCAGTCGGGGATCTGTTTGATCAGCACCGGCAACTCTTCGTCGCTGACTTGCGGGGCGTCGGCGCGGCAGGCTTCGCAGTGGGCTTGGTTCAAGGTGGTCATGTGGGGATTCCTGAAATCGAGTGTTTGGAAAACGGTCGTCAGTGGCGTCACCCTAAAGCAACGCGGGACCAGGGAACAGACTCACCTGGCCCGAAAAGCCGCAGCTCAAGCCGCTTTTGGCTTGGGCGGAAACTTCGGTGCGTGTAGGCCGAGCTGCATCCCGCGTTCAACCATGCCCATGATGTCTTCCTGCGCCACTTCGAACAGGCGCTTGAGGTTGGGCAGGGCGAAGTACAGCGGTTGCAGGATGTCGATGCGGTACGGCGTGCGCATCGCTTCCAGCGGGTCGAAGGCTTGATGCTCAGGCTCGTCCGAGAGGCAGTACACGGTTTCCTTGGGTGAAGACAGGATGCCGCCGCCGTAGATGCGCCGGCCTTCGGGCGTGTCCACCAGGCCGAACTCGATGGTCATCCAGTACAGGCGCGCCAGGTACACGCGCTGTTCCTTGGTCGCGGCCAGGCCGAGCTTGCCGTAGGTGTGGGTGAATTCCGCGAACCAGGGGTTGGTCAGCAGTGGGCAGTGGCCGAAGATCTCGTGAAAAATGTCCGGTTCCTGCAGGTAATCCAGCTCTTCACGGGTACGAATAAACGTCGCCACCGGAAACTGCTTGTTGGCGAGCAACTCGAAAAAGGTCTGGAAGGGGATCAGCGCCGGCACCCGGGCGACTTGCCAGCCGGTGGTCTCGGCCAACACTTTGTTGACTTCCGCCAGCTGCGGAATGCGGTCATGGGGCAGGCCGAGCTTGTCGATGCCGTCCAGGTATTCCTGGCAGGCGCGGCCCTCGATCACTTTCAGTTGGCGCGTGATCAGGGTGTTCCACACCGCATGTTCTTCGGGCGGGTAGTCGATAAAACCGTTCGCGTCGGGCTCGCGGGCCACGTACTGCGTCTGCTTCATACTGCTCTCCTGCTAGGCATTCGTTCTTGTTATGTCCTGGGATGAGCCTATTGATACGCCGCCTGGGCCAGGAAGCCAGCCTCCTGCGCCATAGGTCCGTAGGAAAACTTACCGGGTTTCGTAAAATTTTCGTTACGCTTAAGGTGATTCGCTGTGTATGTGGCGTGTTTTGGGTGTGAATCGCCTCACGGCTGTCACATAATCTTGACGATTATCTGCGCCCAGCGGCAAATAGACGCAGCGCCTTCACTTCTTCGGGCCTTCTCATGCGTATCAAAGTGCATTGCCAGAACCGCATCGGCATCCTGCGGGACATCCTCAACCTGCTGGTGGAGTACGGCGTCAACGTCGCCAAGGGCGAGGTCGGCGGCGAACACGGCAACGCCATTTACCTGTACTGCCCGAACCTGGTGAACCTGCAATTCCAGGCATTGCGCCCGCAGTTCGAAGCGATTGCCGGGGTATTTGGCGTCAAGCGGGTAGGGCTGATGCCCAGCGAGCGTCGGCATATGGAACTGAATGCGCTACTGGGTGCGCTGGAGTTTCCGGTGCTGTCCATCGACATGGGCGGCTCCATCGTCGCGGCCAACCGTGCGGCGGCGCAGTTGCTTGGGGTGCGGGTAGATGAGGTGCCGGGTATTCCGTTGTCGCGCTACGCCGAAGATTTCGATTTGCCGGAACTGGTACGGGCCAGCAAGTCGCGGATCAATGGCTTGCGGGTCAAGGTCAAGGGCGATGTGTTCCTGGCCGATATTGCCCCGCTGCAATCCTCTGAACATGACGACAGCGAAGCCATGGCCGGCGCCGTGCTGACTCTGCACCGCGCCGACCGCGTGGGTGAGCGTATCTACAATGTGCGCAAGCAGGAGCTGCGGGGCTTCGACAGCATTTTTCAAAGCTCCAAAGTCATGGCCGCCGTGGTCCGTGAAGCCCGGCGCATGGCGCCGTTGGATGCCCCTCTATTAATAGAAGGCGAAACCGGCACCGGCAAAGAGCTGCTGGCCCGCGCCTGTCACCTGGCCAGCCCCCGCGGGCAGTCGCCGTTGATGGCGCTTAATTGCGCCGGGTTACCGGAGTCCATGGCCGAGACCGAGTTGTTTGGTTACGGGCCTGGCGCGTTTGAAGGGGCGAGGGCGGAGGGCAAGTTGGGGCTGTTGGAGCTGACGGCGGGCGGCACGTTGTTTCTCGACGGTGTCGGGGAAATGAGTGCGCGGTTGCAGGTGAAGTTGCTGCGCTTTCTGCAGGACGGCTGCTTCCGCCGGGTAGGCAGTGATGAAGAGGTGTACCTGGATGTGCGGGTGATCTGCGCGACGCAGGTGGACCTTTCCGAACTGTGCGCCCGGGGCGAATTTCGCCAGGATCTTTACCATCGTCTCAATGTGCTCTCGCTGCATATCCCGCCGCTGCGCGAATGCCTCGATGGTTTGCCGCCGCTGGTGGAACACTTTCTGGATCAGGCCAGCCGGCAGATCGGCTGCCCGCTGCCCAAGCTGGCGCCGGCGGCGATGGATCGCCTCAGCCATTACCACTGGCCGGGGAATGTGCGGCAGTTGGAGAACGTGCTGTTCCAGGCGGTTTCGTTGTGTGAGGGCGGCACCGTCAAGGCTGAGCACATTCGCCTGCCGGACTATGGCGTGCGCCAGCCACTGGGGGATTTCTCCCTTGAAGGCGGGTTGGAGGAGATTGTCGGGCGCTTCGAGAAGGCGGTGCTGGAGCAGCTGTATGCCGAGCATCCCAGCAGCCGTCTATTGGGCAAGCGGCTGGGCGTATCCCACACCACCATCGCCAACAAGTTGCGGGACTACGAAGTGCTCAAGGCCGAACGCGGTTAAACCTGTGGGAGCGGGCTTGCTCGCGAATGCGGTCTGACAGTCGCCCTATGTACAGACTGACCCACCGCATTCGCGAGCAAGCCCGCTCCCACATTGGTTCTTTGTCGGTCTTGATACCTGCGCTTGCCGTTAGCGGCATAAGTCCGCCGTTTTTTCGACTTTCCTCCAGCCGTCATTTGCGCAACTCAAACTGCAAACCCCCGCCCCGCCTGGACTTTTCCGCATTTCCAAAAGTTGGTTCGCAAATTGCTTAAGCCTCATCAGTACAGCGGTGGACGGCAAGCGTCCGTCAGAAAGAGGAAAGAGCGTGGATAAGTACCTTTACGTGGCAATGACCGGCGCCAGCCAGAATGCACTGGCGCAGAAGGCCCACGCCAACAACTTGGCGAACGTTTCCACCAATGGTTTTCAGCGTGACCTGGAACAGGCGCGTTCGATGCCGGTGTTCGGTGACAGCTTTCCGGCGCGGGCCTTTGCCTTGACCGAGCGCCCAGGCACGGACTTTTCCCCTGGCGCGATGATTGAAACCGGCCGTGACCTCGACGTGGCCGTCAGCGGCGATGGCTGGATGGCCGTGCAAACCCCGGATGGCGGTGAATCCTACGTGCGCAGCGCCAGCATGAACGTCGATGCGTTGGGCGTGCTGCGGGCCGGCAACGGGATGCCGATCATGGGCAACGGTGGCCCGATTGCCGTGCCGCCCCAGCAGCAGATCGAAGTCGGCCAGGACGGCACTATCAGCATCCGCGCCATGGGCGAAGGCCCACGGGTGATGGCTGAAGTAGACCGGATCAAGCTGGTGCAGCCCGACCTCAAGAACATGACCAAGGGCCTCGACGGCACCATTCACACCAAGGATGGCCAGCCGGCGCAAGCCAATGCCAACGTCAAGCTGACGTCGGGCTTCCTGCAGGCGAGCAACGTGAACGCGGTTGAAGAAATGACGGCGGTACTGGCTTTGTCCAAGCAGTTCGAATTGCACATCAAGATGATGAACAGCGCCAAAGAAGACGACCAGGCCATGACCCGCGTCCTGGCAATGAGCTGATAGCAGCCACACACTAATTTTGTAGCGCGGCGCCATAAAACAGGCGCACGAAGGAGAAGAACATGCTTCCGGCTCTATACGTTGCCAAAACCGGTTTGTCCGCCCAGGACACCAACCTGACCACCATTTCCAACAACCTGGCCAACGTGTCGACCACGGGTTTCAAACGTGACCGCGCCGAGTTCCAGGACTTGCTCTATCAGATCAAGAAGCAGCCTGGCGCCCAGTCGACCCAGGACAGCGAATTGCCGTCGGGCCTGCAACTGGGTACCGGTGTGGCGATTGTTGGCACCCAGAAAAACTTCAGCGCCGGTAACTTGCAGCAAACCGGTCAGCCGCTGGACCTGGCAGTCAACGGCAAGGGCTTCTTCCAGATCCTGCAGCCGGACGGCACCACCACCTACACCCGCGACGGTACGTTCCACCTGGACTCCAACGGCCAGGTCGTGACGGCCAACGGCTTCGCGCTGGAGCCGGCGATTGTGGTGCCGAACAACGCCCAGACCTTCACCGTCGGCAACGACGGCACCGTGTCGATCACCGTGGCCGGCAACCCGGCCTCCCAGGTGATCGGCAACCTGCAAACCGCCGACTTCATCAACCCGGCCGGCCTGCAGGCGATTGGTAACAACCTGTTCCTGGAAACCGCGTCCAGCGGCGCGCCGCAAATCGGCACCCCGGGCCTCAACGGCTTTGGTACCACCCTGCAAAGCACCCTGGAAACATCCAACGTCAGCACCGTTGAAGAGATGGTCAACATGATCACCACTCAGCGCGCCTACGAGATGAACTCCAAGGTGATTTCCACCGCCGACCAGATGCTTTCGTTCGTAACGCAGAATCTGTAATCAAGTCTATGGGGCGTCCTTGAAGGCGCCTGCAACACCGTGAGGTATGGGTCATGAATCGCTATGTTTCTGTTTTGGCATTGAGTGGGATTGCTGTGCTCGCGGGCTGTGTCGCCCCGACGCCAAAGCCCAATGACCCGTACTATGCGCCGGTGCTGCCGCGCACGCCGCTGCCGGCTGCCGCCAACAATGGCTCGATCTACCAGGCCGGTTTCGAACAGAACCTGTACAGCGACCGCAAGGCGTTCCGGGTGGGTGACATCATCACCATCACGCTGAACGAGAAGACCCAGGCGAGCAAGAACGCCAACTCGCAGATCGGCAAGACCAGCAAGACCAGCATCGGCCTGACCTCGTTGTTTGGCGGTGGCCTCAATACCAACAATCCGGTAGGCAGCGGTGACTTGAGCCTCGACGCCGGCTACAGCGGCGACCGCGCCACCAACGGCAAAAGTGCGGCGGGGCAGGGCAACAGCCTGACCGGTTCGATCACCGTGACCGTGGCCGACGTGCTGCCCAACGGCATCATTGCCGTGCGTGGCGAGAAGTGGATGACCCTCAACACCGGTGACGAACTGGTGCGCATTGCAGGCATGGTTCGCGCTGACGATATCTCCACCGACAACACCGTGCCGTCGACACGGATTGCCGATGCACGCATCACCTACTCGGGTACGGGTTCGTTTGCTGACGCCAGTCAGCCGGGCTGGTTTGACCGTTTCTTCCTTAGCCCGCTGTTCCCTTTCTAGGTGATCACTTTGAACTTCAAACAGCTGATGGCTGCGATGTTGCTGCTGGCCCTGAGCGCAGGCGCCCAGGCTGAGCGCTTGAAAGACATCGCGAGCATTTCCGGCGTACGGTCCAACCAGTTGATCGGCTACGGCCTGGTGGTGGGGCTTAACGGCACCGGCGACCAGACCACCCAGACCCCGTTCACCTTGCAGACCTTCAACAACATGCTCTCGCAGTTCGGCATTAAGGTACCGCCGGGTTCGGGCAACGTGCAGTTGAAGAACGTCGCGGCAGTGTCCATCAGTGCTGACTTGCCGCCGTTCGCCAAGCCGGGGCAGGTGGTCGACATCACCGTCTCGTCCATGGGTAACTCGAAAAGCCTGCGGGGCGGCACCTTGCTGATGACCCCGCTCAAAGGTATCGACGGCAACGTCTACGCGATTGCCCAGGGCAACCTGGTGGTGGGCGGCTTTGATGCCGAAGGCCGTGACGGTTCGAAGATCACCGTGAACGTGCCGTCGGCCGGCCGGATTCCCGGCGGTGCCTCGGTGGAGCGCACCGTGCCCAGCGGCTTCAACCAGGGCAACAGCCTGACCCTGAACCTCAACCGTTCGGACTTCACCACCGCCAAGCGCGTGGTCGACAAGATCAATGAGCTGCTCGGCCCGGGCGTGGCCCAGGCCATCGACGGCGGTTCGGTGCGTGTCACCGCACCGCTGGACCCAAGCCAGCGTGTTGACTACCTGTCTCTGCTGGAAAACCTTGAGGTTGACCCGGGTCAGGCGGTGGCGAAAGTCATCATCAACTCGCGGACCGGCACCATCGTGATTGGCCAGAACGTCAAGGTATCGCCAGCGGCGGTGACCCACGGCAGCCTGACCGTGACCATCACCGAAGACCCGATCGTCAGCCAACCCGGCCCGCTGTCCAACGGCCAGACCGCCGTGGTACCCCGTTCGCGGGTGAATGCCCAGCAAGAAGCCAAGCCGATGTTCAAGTTCGGCCCTGGTACCACCCTGGACGAGATTGTCCGCGCGGTGAACCAGGTGGGCGCAGCGCCTGGCGACTTGATGGCGATCCTCGAAGCATTGAAACAGGCCGGCGCCTTGCAAGCCGACCTGATCGTGATCTGACGCCATGGCCATGGACATGCGCAAAAGCGGCCTGACCAGCACGGCGGACTCGGGTTCTTATTCCGACCTCAACCGGCTGAACCAGTTGAAGTTCGGCGACAAGAACAGCGACGGCAACATGCGCAAGGTCGCGCAGGAATTCGAGTCGCTGTTTCTCGGCGAGATGCTCAAGTCCATGCGCTCGGCCACCGAAGCCCTGGGCAAGGACAACCCGCTGAATACACCGGCGGCCAAGCAGTACCAGGAAATGTACGACCAGCAGTTGGCGGTCTCCTTGTCTCGCGAGGGCGGTGGTATCGGCCTGGCGGACGTGCTGCTGCGCCAGATGCAGAAGAACAAACCGGTGGACGCCCAGGCGGCCACCTTGCAAGGCCCGGCGGTTCCCGCGAAGAAGGTGGATGTGCCGACCGAAATTGCCGCTGGTACCAAGGCTGATGGCCCGCTGGGCCGCAGCAATGGTCAGCGGCCATTGTGGGCGTACCGCGTGGCGGTGCCTGAGGGCACCGGCTCCCACGCCAACGACATGGCGCTGATGAACCAGCGCCGCATCTCGTTGCCGAGCAAACTGACGGATCGCCTGCTGGCCGGCATCGTGCCGGGTGCCGATGCCACTACCACCGCCAAAGCTGCGCCGCTGCGTAACAGCGCCGCCGATGACGGTGTGGTCAACAGTTCCGCCCGCAGCCTTGCCGCACTGCCCCCTCACGGGCAGATGCAGGTTTACGGTCGCGCTGTGGCTCAGCCGCCGCTGGCGCCAGCGAAAAAAGCCTTCAGCTCGCAGGACGAATTTGTCGCCACCATGTTGCCAATGGCCAAGCAGGCCGCCGCACGGATTGGCATCGACCCACGCTACCTGGTGGCCCAGGCCGCTTTGGAAACCGGTTGGGGTAAATCGGTGATGCGTGCCACGGACGGCAGCAGCAGCCACAACCTCTTCGGCATCAAGGCCGGCCAGAGTTGGCAGGGCGAACAGGCCCGGGCAATCACCAGCGAGTTTCGCGATGGGGCGATGGTCAAGGAGACGGCGCAGTTCCGTTCCTACAACTCCTACCAGGACAGCTTCCATGACCTGGTGACGTTGCTGCAAAGCAATGATCGCTATAAAGAAGTTGTGAAATCAGCCGACAACCCGGAACAGTTTGTGCGCGAGTTGCAAAAAGCCGGTTATGCAACCGACCCGGATTACGCCAGCAAGATTTCGCAGATCGCAAAAACGATGAACAGCTACCAGAACTACGCTGCCGCGGGCGCTTCCACTCATTTATAAGGTCTGAATCATGAGTTTGCTCAATATCGGGATGTCGGGGCTCAATGCCGCCCAAGGATCGTTGTCGGTCTTAAGTAACAACATCGCCAACGTCAACACCCCGGGATACTCGCGTCAGCAGACCACCCAGAACGCCAGTGCGTCGAATGCGTTCGGCGGTGTGTTCATCGGCACCGGTACGACCCTGGCGGATGTGCGCCGGGTGTACAACGACTTCCTGAACACCGCTTACCAGAACAGCACCGCCCTTAATAGCGACGCCAACGCCTACCTGGGCCAGGCCAGTGCGATCGACAAGACCCTGTCGGACAAGAGCACCGGCATGTCGGCCGTGCTCAGCGCCTTTTTCGCGGCAGCGCAGACTGCTGCGGCCACCCCCAGTGACGTGTCCGCCCGGCAATTGCTGGTGACCAGTGCCCAGACCTTGAGCAACCGGTTCAACGCGATTTCCTCGCAGTTGACCCAACAGAAAGAAAGCATCAACGGCCAGTTGAGCACCATGAGCGATCAGGTCAACAAGCTGACCTCCTCGATTGCGTCCCTGAACAAGCAAATTTCCCAGGTCCAGGGCTCGACGAGCAACGCGCCCGCCAACCTGCTGGATGCGCGTAACGAAGCGGTGCGCTCCCTCAATGAACTGATCGGTGTCACGGCCACTGAAAAGGACGGCCAGGTCAACATCACCACCGGCACCGGGCAGTCGCTGGTAGACGGTGATGTCGCCAATACCATTTCCGCAGTGCCGAGCAAGAACGACAGCAGCCAGTACACCATCCAGATCAACATGGGCAGCACGTCCATGGACATCGGTTCGGTGGTCAGCGGTGGCAGCATTGGCGGCCTGATGCGTTATCGCAGCGATGTGCTGATGCCCGCGATCAATGACCTTGGCCGACTGGCCATCGTCACCGCCGATACCATCAACAACCAGTTGGGCCAGGGCCTGGACCTGAACGGTGATTTCGGCTCTTCGCTGTTCAGCGATATCAACAGTGCGGCGGCCATCTCCCAGCGTAGCCAGGGGACCGCGGGTAACAGCGCCGGCTCTGGCAACCTGAATGTGTCGATTGCCGACAGCAGCAAGCTGACGACCTACGACTACAAGGTCACGTTCACCAGCGGCAACCTTTACAACGTGGTGCGTTCCGACGGCAAGGCCATGGGCTCGTTCGATACCGCTACCACGCCGCCGCCGGTGATTGACGGTTTCACCCTGGCGCTGGATGGCAAAGGGCCGATGGCGGCCGGTGACAGCTTCAAGGTCAGCCCCACCAGCAATGGCGCCAGCGGGATCGGCGTCGACCTGACGGACCCGAATAAACTCGCGTTCGCCGGCCCATTGGCGGGTGTTGCCGGCAAGAACAGCGGCACCGGCACGTTCACGCCGCCGCAGTTGACGGTGCCGCTGGATATTCACGGCGGCGCCGACACGGCCCAATTGCGCACCGGGATCGAGAACTCGATGCCGGTGAAAATGGTGTTCGGCGATAAGGCCGCGGACGGCACCCAGCCGTACACCGTCACCGACGCCCAAGGCTTCAAGATCGGCACCGGCAGTATCATTCCGGGCCAGGGCAACAAGATCACCATCAATGTGCCAATGCGCGATGCCAGCGGTGCCGTGATCACCGGCAAGAGCTTCAGTTTTGATACCACCGTTGGCGGCTCGCCGGCCAATAACGACAGCACCACCTTCTCCTTCAACAGTGGCGCCACCTCCGACGGCCGCAACGCCCAGTCGCTGCTGGCGCTGCAAACCAAGGCAACCGTCGGTGTGACGGACGGCAACGGGGGCGTGAGCCTGGTCAGTGCCAACAGCCGCCTGGTGTCCCAAGTGGGTTCCAAGGCTGCCCAGGCCAATACCGACAGTACCGCGACGGGCGCGCTGCTGACGGCGAACAAGGCGGCTGCCAACTCGGTGTCCCAGGTCAACCTGGATGAAGAGGCGGGCGACATGATCAAGTTCCAGCAGTACTACACCGCGTCGTCGCAGATCATCAAGGCGGCGCAGGAAACCTTCAGCACACTGATCAACGCACTTTAAGGGAGTCTGGGACGATGCGTATTTCTACACAGCAGTATTTCGACACCAGCTCCGCCAAATACCAGGACAACTATTCCGGTGTGGTGAAGGCCCAGGACCAGGCGAGTTCCGGGGTTCGAGTGCAGACCGCTTCCGATGACCCGGTGGCCGCTGCCCAACTGCTGATGTTGCAGCAGCAGAAGGACATGTTGGGGCAATACAACACCAACATCACCACCCTGCAAAACTCCCTGACCAACGAAGAGAGCGTGCTGCAGAGCATCAACACCGCGTTGCAGACCGCCCAGGGCTTGGCGCAGCAGGCCGGTAACATCGGCAAGAGCGATGACGATCGCAAGGCGATTGCCGCCCAGGTCGGCGCGCTGGAGGACCAGGTGTTGGGCTTGCTCAACTCCAAGGACTCCAGCGGCAACTACATGTTCTCCGGTGCCAAGACCGATACGCCGCCGTACACCCGCAACAATGACGGCACCTACACCTATCAGGGTGACGAGACGCCCCTGAGCCTGCAGATTTCGAACAACCTCTCGATCTCCATGGGCGATACCGGCAAGGCTTTGCTTGAAAGCTCGTCCAACACCGGTCGCACTCAGGCAACGTTGCTGCCGCCTGCCGTGAACGACGGCACGGTGGGGATCTCGGCGGGCCTGGTCACGTCGAGCACGAAGTTTGCCAACAGCTTTTCCGATGGCCAGCCGTACAAGCTGACCTTCGCCAGCAGCACTCAATACAGCGTGACCGACAAGGACGGCAACGACGTCACCTCTGAGATCACCGGCAACGGTACGTTTGACTCCACCAAGGAAGGCTCCTCCAGCGTCAGCCTGCGGGGCGTCACGTTCGACATCCGGCTGAACCTGGGCAAGGACGTTGCGCCGGGCGCGGCGTCCGATGCGTTGGTGGCGGGCAAGGAATTCTCCCTGGCAACCAAGCCCGACAGCTTCAGTATCTCGCGTACGGCAAGCAATCCGTCCACCGCGCAACTGACTGGCGGCAGCGTCACGGACCCGGCGGCTTATACCAGCACCTTTCCCAACTCGGGGGCGGTCATCAAGTTCACCAGTGGCACCGATTACCAGGTGTTCGCCCAGCCGTATAGTGCCGACAGCAAGGCCATTGCCAGCGGCACCATGGCTGCCGGCGCGACGTCGATCACCACGGCCGGCCTGACCTTTGGTGTGAGTGGCACGCCAGGCGCCGGTGACCAGTTCTCGGTCGGCGCCACCAGCAACAAGAACATGAATGCCCTGGATACCCTGAGCCAATTGCGCAAGGCCCTGGAAACCCCGGCGGACGGCAATCCGGTTGCCTTGAACAACCTCAAGGACGTGGTCGCCACGAGCATTGGCAACCTGGGTAACGCTTCGGCCCAGATCGACCAGGTACGCGGCTCCATTGGTGCGCGCCAGAACGCCATGGATATCCAAGGCACGGAAAACACCAGCCTGGGCCTGGCCAATACTTCCACCATGTCGTCCCTGGCCAACGTTGATATGGGGCAGGCGGCGATTGACCTGACCTTGCAGCAGACCATGCTGCAGGCCTCGCAACTGGCGTTCGTGAAAATCTCCCAGTTGAGCCTGTTCAGCAAGATGTGATTCGGCGGCTGTAAACCTGCGGCTCACCCTGGAAACGGGGTGGGCCGTTGTCGTTTTTGGCGCTTGTATGTCCCCGTGTTTCGCACAAAGCGCAGAAAATTGAGTGACCTGTGAGTCATAAAGCGCATCTTCACTGTATCGTGTGAAAAGGATAGGTCGTCGCCAGGTCTCCGCGAGGGCCTGCCGCCAGGGTTAAAGGCGGTTTTCGGCGAGTTTTTTGCGGGGTTATCCCCATTATTGTCAGCACCCGGCGATGTGTTCCGCGGGGTGTTCTCCAGCTATTTAGTATTGGGAAGCCACAATGATTGGCATAAAAAGCATCGCCAGTTACGTGCCGGCAGACGGGATCGATAACTACGCCCAGGGTGCCAAATTCGCCAAGGATGAAGAGTTCATCATTGGCAAGATCGGTTCGGCGTTCCTGCCGCGCAAGGATGCTGCACAGGAAACCTCCGATCTGTGCGTCGAGGCGGTCAACGCCTTGTTTGCCAACAACCCGGATTTGAAGCGCGAATCCATTGATGTGCTGATCGTCGTCACCCAGAACGGCGACGAAGAGGGTTTGCCTCACACCGCAGCCATCGTCCAGGACAAGTTGGGCCTGACGACGAACGTGGCGGCCTTTGATATTTCCCTGGGCTGCTCGGGCTATGTCTACGGCATCTATGCGATGAAGGGCTTCATGGAAGCCACTGGCCTGAAAAACGGCCTGTTGGTCACCGCCGATCCGTACTCGAAGATCGTCGACCCGGAAGACCGCAACACCACCATGCTGTTTGGTGATGCCGCGACGGCCACCTGGATGGGCGAAGACGCGCCCTGGCAGTTGGGCAAGGCCAAGTTCGGTACTGACGGTTCGGGTGCGCCGCACTTGAAGGTCAGTGATGGCGTGTTCTTCATGAATGGCCGCCAGGTATTCAACTTCGCCTTGCTCAAGGTTCCGGCGCATTTGCATGAGCTGCTCAACGAATCGGACCTCAAGGCTGACGAGATTGATGCGTTCTGCATCCACCAGGGCAGTGCGGCGATTGTCGACGCCGTGGCCCGGCGTTTTGAAGATGCACCGGTGGACAAGTTCATCAAGGACATGGTCGAGACCGGCAACACCGTGTCCTCGAGCATTCCGCTGCTGCTGGAAAAACACATGCTCGACTCCACCTGGAAGCGCGTCGCCATCAGTGGTTTTGGCGTAGGCCTGTCCTGGGGCTCGGCGATTTTGCATCGCCCTTGATGCCTTAAAGGCGCTGCACAAAAAAACGCCCATGATCGAAAGATCATGGGCGTTTTTTATTTGGCGCCAAAAAGCCAGCAATTGCGGGGGTTTGGGCTATCGTAAATGCTTGAATTACAAGGGGTGGCATCGTGCTAGTAAAAAAAATCAAAAAAGTCCTCAAGCAACCTGCTTTCACGACGATAACTATTACGAAGGTTCTCTAGGCCACACCCGGCGGTTGCCAGGGCCGGAAGCCGCAGTAAACAACCCACGAGGATTTCGTCATGGCTTTAACAGTAAACACTAACCTTGCTTCGTTGAACGTTCAGAACAACCTGAACAAGGCTTCCGGCGCCCTGCAAACTTCCATGCAGCGTCTGTCCTCCGGCCTGCGTATCAACAGCGCCAAAGACGATGCGGCCGGCCTGCAAATCTCCAACCGTCTGACCAGCCAGATCAACGGCCTGGGCGTTGCAATCAAGAACGCCAACGACGGCAGCTCGATTGCTCAGACCGCTGAAGGCGCCATGCAGCAGTCCACCAACATCCTGCAAAGCATGCGTACCCTGGCTCTGCAATCCGCCAACGGCTCGCCAAGCGCTGACGACCGTAAGTCGAACCAGGCTCAATACGCAGCACTGACTGCTGAATTGACCCGTATCGCTACCACCACTACTTTCGGTGGCAAGAACCTGCTGGACGGTTCTTTCGGTACTACTTCGTTCCAGGTCGGCGCCAACGCCAACCAGACCATCGACATGAGCATCGGTAACGTTGCAGCCAACAACATTGGTTCGCAGCAGCTGAAATCCCAAGGCGTTGCTCCAAGCGCAACAGGCGTTGCCGGCGGCGCACTCACCGTTACCGGTGGCGGCCAGTCCAAGAGCCTGACCATCGCTGCCAGTGCTTCGGCCCAGCAGATCGCTGCGCAAATGAACGGCGCTGTAGGCGGCCTGGCTGCTACTGCCAGCACTGTTGCCCAGTTCACCATTGACTCCACTGCCATCGCTGCTGCAACCCCTGCCAGCGCCAACTTCACCTTGAAAGTCGGTAGCGGTGCTGCGGTCCAGTTCACTGGCGTAACCAGCGCTTCTGACCTGGCTGACCAACTGAAGTCCAACGCTGCCAAGCTGGGCATCACCGTTAACTTCGATTCGACCACCAAGGCACTGTCGGTCAAGTCCGATACCGGTGAGAACCTGACCTTCAACGCTGGCGACGCCGGTGCTGTTGCAGGTATCAAGGTTGCCACCCTGGATGGTACCGGTACTGCCGGCACTGCCGTTGCACTGGATGCCGGTCCGATCATCGCCACTGGTGCAGTGTCGCTGAACTCCTCCAGCAGCTACTCGCTGAGTGGCGCTGGCGTGACGGGTCTGTTCGCAGCTACCGGTACAGCTGCCAACTCCACCAAAACCACCGTCAACAACACTGACATCACCACTGCTGCCAACGCACAGAACTCGATCGACGTGATCACCCAGGCGATCTCGGACATCGACTCCCAGCGTGCCGGTCTCGGTGCTGTACAAAACCGTTTCGACAACACCGTTGCCAACCTGCAGAGCATCTCCGACAACTCCAGCGCCGCTCGCGGTCAGATCCAGGACGTTGACTACGCTGCTGAAACTGCTCAGTTGACCAAGCAACAAACCCTGCAACAGGCTTCCACTGCGATCCTGTCCCAGGCCAACCAACTGCCATCCGCTGTACTGAAGCTGCTTCAGTAATAGCCATCGGTAGATGACTGACGGAAGGGCGCGTTTACGTGCCCTTTTGTCTTTTGCGTGATGAGGAGATTGGACATGGACATGAGCGTCAAGTTGAACCAGTCTTATCCTGCTGCCCCAACGCCACAGAGTGCGCCTGCCCCTGTGACTGCCGACTTGCAGACCCCCAAGGTTGATGCAACCGTCGCAACAGTAAAGCCCAAGCAGGAAACGAAACCGGACGACCTGGAAAAGGCCGTCAACGATATTCGCAAATTTGTCCAGGCTGCCCAGCGCAACCTGGATTTTTCCATTGATGACTCCACCCATCAGGTGGTGGTCAAGGTCATTGCGACCGACAGTGGCGAGGTCATTCGTCAGATCCCGTCGGAAACCGCATTGAAACTCGCACAAAGTCTTCACGACGCCAGCAATGTGTTGTTTGACGCTAAAGTCTGAGCTGGCATGAATTTTGTTGCTGTAGCTGCTTGAGGCGCCGTCCGTCAAGAAAGCGCCAGCCCCGTATCAGGAGAAACATCATGGGTGATATATCCGTCAGCGGCCCGGTAACGGGCATTGATACCCAGTCTATCGTTACGGCTTTGGTGAACGCTGAGCAGGCGCCCAAGCAGTCGCAGATCAACAAGCAGTCGCAGACGCAGACCGCCCAGTTGTCCTCGATCGGCAAGATTCAAGCGGCACTCGATGCGTTCCGCGGCGCTATGGACACTATGACCAAGGACGCCAGTATCGGCGGCCTGACGGCGGCGACCTCGGATGCCAACGTGTCCACTGTTACCTTGGGTTCCGGCGCTTCGGCGGGGAGCTACCTGTTGGTGGTCAACCAATTGGCGACCGCCTCGAAGATTGCTACCCAGAACTTCGCGGGTGGGGCGAAGAGCGTCGTCAATAGTGGCTCTACGGCTACGACCCTGGAGATTTCCCAGTCAGGTAAGAGCTATGGTGTCAGCGTTCCTCCTGGCGCAACGTTGCAGCAAGTGCGTGACTCGATCAACGCGCAGTACAGCAGCGCTGGCCTGAGTGCCAACATCCTGACTGATGCAACCGGTTCCCGGCTGGTCGTGACGTCGACCAATACCGGCGCCGGTACAGACATTACCCTGGGTGGTAACACCGGGTTGGAAACCGGCACTACCGTTGTCGGCGGCCCGCCGGTGAATGCGAAATACACCATTGACGGTACCGCTCAGGAGTCCAAGAGCAATACCCTGACCGAAGCAATCAGCGGCGTGACTATCAAGTTGACCGCGGTGTCCGCGTTGCCCACCGGTGTTAGCGACGAAAGCAAGCGAATAGCCTCGACCATTACGGTCACCCGCAGTAACGACACCCTGAAGAGTTCGGTAAAGGGGTTTGTCGATACCTATAACGCCTTGATGACAGCGATCGGCACTGAGACCAAAGTCACCACTAACGCGGATGGTTCTACTACGTCTGCGGCGCTGACGGGCGATGCCACGATGCGTTCTTTGCAGTCGGCCCTGCGTAACGAGCTGAACTCATTGGCGGGCTCGGGTACGTTGAAGTCCCTGGCTCAGTTTGGTGTAAACACTGACCAGACAACCGGTAAGTTGAGTATTGATGACAAGGTGTTCGGTGCGGCAATTGCCACCAACCCTACTGACATCGGCGGCATTTTCAACGGTGACAATGGCCTGCTCGCGCGTATGAAAACGGCGACTGACAGCTATGCATTGAGCGGTACCGGGGTTCTGGCCTCGCGTTCTTCGACGCTGACGGCGAACATCAAGGACCTGCAAGTGCAGCAGGACAGCCTGACCGCGCGCATGGCTGCACTTAAGACGAGCCTGACTGCCAAGTACACTACGATGAACAGCCTGGTGGCACAGCTCACCGCTCAACGGTCGAGCGTAATGACCACGCTCAATGCGCTGAACAATCCCAAGACCGATTGATCCTCAATGAAGCCGCCCGGTGAAGTGAAAACCTTCACCGGGCGCACCTTCAGCAGACCGCCGGCTTAAAGTTTTTTGCGACACCGTCGACATAATAGTCAGAGCCCATTCTTTTTAGCTGTTGCCTGTCACGAGGTAGAAACATGAATCCCATGAGAGCCCTTCGCCAATACCAGAAGGTCAATTCCCATGCCCAGGTCTCCGAGGCCAGCCCCCATCGCCTGGTTCAGATGTTGATGGAAGGCGCGCTGGATCGCATGGCCCAGGCCAAGGGCGCCATGGCTCGTGGTGACATCGCGCAAAAAGGCCTGTTGCTGGGCAAGGCGATCGATATCCTGATTGGTTTGCGTGACGGCCTGAACCCGGAAAAAACCGACGATCCGGCCGCCTTGCAGCAATTGGATAACCTGTACGCCTACATGACTACGCGTTTGCTTGAAGCCAATACCAAGAACGATGTCGAGATGATCGACGAAGTGGCCGGCTTGATGATTACGCTCAAGGAAGGCTGGGACGGTATTGCAACACTGTAGGCCTGCTGGCCTGAGGAAGATGTCATGAGTCACGCCCTGCAACGGATTGACGAAACCCGCGAAGCCTTGATGGACGCATTGGTTGCCCGCAACTGGGACGCCATTGGCGAGCTGGATCTGGGATGCCGTGCGGTAATTGATGAGGCGCTGAGCAATGCGCCGGTGGACGAGGATGCCCTGCGGGAGAAGCTGGAGAGTTTGCTGGCGGTTTATCAGCAGCTGCTTGAGGTGACAACCGGGGAGCGCCAGGCGATATTCGAGGAGATGTCGCAGATCAACCGAGCGGAAAGTGCGTCAAAGGTTTACCATCTGTTCGGCTGAAGGCTCAGTTAATCCGAACAAAGCGCGTCATAAATTTGACTGTGCACATATTTTTGACTTAACTAGTGCTATTTTCAGACGTCAGAAAGCTGTAGCGCAGAAAATGCCTACAGCTATCTAGATTGCCCCAACTCGAGGGCATTAAGTTTTACTAGGGAAGTTGCTATTGCATGTGGCGTGAAACCAAAATTCTGCTGATCGATGACGATAGCGTTCGGCGCCGCGATCTGGCGGTGATCCTGAATTTTCTTGGCGAAGAAAATCTACCCTGCGGCAGCCATGATTGGCAGCAGGCGGTCAGCTCTTTGTCGTCGAGTCGTGAAGTCATTTGCGTGCTGATCGGTACGGTTAGCGCTCCCGGCGCCGTTCTGGGCTTGTTAAAGACACTGTCAACCTGGGATGAGTTCCTTCCGGTGTTGCTAATGGGCGATATTTCTTCTGTCGACCTGCCGGAAGACCAGCGCCGTCGTGTCCTTTCCACCCTCGAAATGCCTCCCAGCTACAGCAAATTGCTCGACTCCCTGCACCGTGCCCAGGTCTACCGCGAGATGTACGACCAGGCCCGCGAGCGTGGCCGTCACCGCGAACCCAACCTGTTCCGCAGCCTCGTCGGCACCAGCCGTGCGATCCAGCACGTGCGCCAGATGATGCAGCAAGTCGCCGACACCGATGCCAGCGTGCTGATCCTCGGCGAGTCCGGCACCGGCAAGGAAGTGGTCGCGCGCAACCTGCATTACCACTCCAAGCGCCGCGACGGGCCATTTGTGCCGGTCAACTGCGGAGCGATTCCCGCAGAGCTGCTGGAAAGCGAACTGTTCGGCCACGAGAAGGGCGCCTTTACCGGGGCGATCACCAGCCGTGCCGGGCGTTTTGAGCTGGCCAACGGCGGCACCCTGTTCCTCGACGAAATCGGCGACATGCCGCTGCCGATGCAGGTCAAGCTGCTGCGGGTTCTGCAAGAGCGCACCTTCGAACGTGTGGGCAGCAACAAGACCCAAAGCGTCGACGTGCGCATCATTGCCGCCACCCACAAAAACCTCGAAAGCATGATCGAGGTTGGCAGCTTCCGCGAAGACCTGTACTACCGCCTCAACGTATTCCCGATCGAAATGGCGCCCCTGCGCGAGCGCGTCGAAGACATCCCGCTGCTGATGAACGAACTGATCTCGCGCATGGAACACGAAAAACGCGGTTCGATCCGTTTCAACTCGGCGGCGATCATGTCCCTGTGCCGCCACGGCTGGCCGGGCAACGTCCGCGAGCTGGCCAACCTGGTGGAGCGCATGGCGATCATGCACCCGTACGGGGTGATCGGCGTGGTCGAGTTGCCGAAGAAATTCCGCTACGTCGACGATGAAGACGAGCAACTGGTAGACAGCCTGCGCAGCGACCTGGAAGAGCGCGTGGCCATCAACGGCCATACGCCGGACCTCGGTTCCACCGCCATGCTGCCGCCGGAAGGCCTGGACTTGAAAGACTACCTCGGCAGTCTTGAACAAGGCCTGATCCAACAGGCCCTCGACGACGCCAACGGCATCGTCGCCCGTGCCGCCGAACGCCTGCGCATCCGCCGCACCACCCTGGTGGAGAAGATGCGCAAGTACGGCATGAGCCGCAAAGAAGGTGATGAACAGGCGGATGATTGACGCCTGTTTTTCAAGCCGCTGATTAATCAGCGGTTTTTTTTCGGCACGGGTATTGCTACAGCACTCGCAACGTTCCGTTTAACTGACGGTCAGCCAAGCGAGAGAGCATGATGCCCCACGCCGCCCAACTATCTTCGGTCCCTGACATTCAGGTGCCTGCCCCCTCCGTAGAGCAGATCAGCCGCCTTGGGCTTGAACAGGCATTTTCCCTGTTCAACCAGATGTCGAGCCAGTTGACTGACTCCTACAGCCTGTTGGAAGCGCGGGTTTCCGAGCTTAAAGGCGAGTTGGCGGTGGTCAGCGCCCAGCGCATGGAAGAGCTGGCCGAGAAAGAGCGCCTGGCCAACCGCCTGCAAAACCTCCTCGACCTGTTGCCCGGTGGCGTGATCGTCATCGACGACCAGGGCCGCGTGCGCGAAGCCAACCCGGCCGCCTGCGACATGCTGGGCCTGCCGCTGGAAGGCGAGCTGTGGCGCGAGGTCATCACCCGCTGCTTCGCGCCGCGGGAAGACGACGGCCACGAAATCTCTCTCAAGGACGGGCGCCGCTTGTCCATCGCCACCCGTTCCCTGGACGCAGAGCCCGGCCAGTTGGTGTTGCTCAACGACCTGACTGAAACCCGCCACCTGCAAGACCAGTTGGCTCGCCACGAGCGCCTGTCGTCCTTGGGGCGGATGGTCGCTTCCCTGGCCCATCAGATTCGTACGCCGTTGTCCGCTGCGCTGATTTACGCCAGTCATTTGACTGATGAGCAGTTGCCGGCAGCCACTCACCAGCGTTTTGCCGGTCGCTTGAAGGAGCGTTTGCACGAGCTGGAGCATCAAGTGCGCGACATGCTGGTGTTTGCCCGCGGCGAATTGCCGCTGACCGATCGCGTCACCCCGGCGTTATTGATGCAGTCCCTGCAAGCCGCAGCCGCCACCCATATTCAGGAAGCGTCAGTCCGTTGGCAGTGCGACAGCCATCACGGCGAGTTGCTGTGCAACCGCGACACGCTGGTAGGCGCGCTGCTCAACCTGATCGAAAACGCGACCCAGGCCAGCGGCCCCGGGGCGCGGCTCAAGGTTCACCTGTACAACCGTGGCGACACCCTGCGCCTGAGCATCAGCGACAGTGGCAGCGGGATTGACCCGGTGGTGCTGCAACGCCTCGGCGAACCTTTTTTCACCACCAAAACCAACGGTACCGGCCTGGGCCTGACCGTGGTCAAGGCAGTCGCCCGTGCCCATCAGGGAGAATTGCAGCTGCATTCCCGGTTGGGTCGCGGCACGTGCGCGTTGATCACGCTGCCGCTGTTTTCATGCGCCGTCAGCGCGGAGTAAAAGGTCATGGCTATCAAGGTTTTATTGGTTGAAGACGATCGCGCCCTGCGTGAAGCATTGGCTGACACGCTGTTGCTGGCGGGCCATGACTACCGGGCGGTAGGTTCTGCCGAAGAAGCCTTGGAGGCAGTGGAGCAGGAGTCCTTCAGCCTGGTGGTCAGCGACGTGAACATGCCGGGCATGGACGGCCACCAATTGCTCGGCTTGTTGCGTGCGCGCCAGCCGCAATTGCCGGTGCTGTTGATGACCGCCCACGGTGCGGTGGAGCGCGCCGTCGACGCCATGCGCCAGGGCGCTGCGGATTACCTGGTCAAACCTTTCGAGCCCAAAGCCTTGATCGAGCTGGTCGCGCGCCATGCCCTCGGCACCCTGGGCGCCGCCGACGGCGAAGGCCCGATTGCCTTCGAACCGGCCAGTGCGCAATTGCTGGAACTGGCGGCCCGGGTCGCCCGCAGCGACTCCACCGTATTGATCTCCGGCGAGTCCGGCACCGGCAAGGAAGTACTGGCGCGCTACATCCACCAGC
The DNA here is from genome assembly GCF_011765255.1 of Pseudomonas sp. AN3A02. NCBI lineage: Bacteria > Pseudomonadati > Pseudomonadota > Gammaproteobacteria > Pseudomonadales > Pseudomonadaceae > Pseudomonas > Pseudomonas sp. AN3A02. The sequence goes on along the minus strand of NZ_JAARNI010000002.1, from coordinate 462,877 downwards.
AATCCCATCGTGCCAGCCAGCCGTTCATTGCGATCAACTGTGCGGCCATCCCCGACAACATGCTCGAAGCCACCTTGTTCGGCCATGAAAAAGGCTCGTTCACCGGCGCCATCGCCGCCCAGGCCGGCAAGTTCGAACAGGCCGACGGCGGCACCATCCTGCTCGACGAAATCTCCGAAATGCCCCTTGGCCTGCAAGCCAAATTGCTGCGGGTATTGCAGGAGCGCGAAGTGGAGCGGGTGGGCGCACGCAAGCCGATCCAGCTGGACATCCGTGTGGTGGCCACCACCAACCGCGACCTGGCGGGCGAAGTGGCGGCGGGGCGCTTCCGTGAGGATTTGTTCTACCGCCTCTCGGTGTTCCCGTTGGCCTGGCGCCCGTTGCGCGAGCGCCCGGCAGACATCATTCCGCTGGCCGAGCGCCTGCTGAGCAAGCACGTCAATAAAATGAAGCATGCCCAGGCGCGCCTGTCGGCCGACGCCCAGGCCTGCCTGATCAGCTACCCATGGCCCGGCAACGTGCGGGAACTGGACAATGCGATCCAGCGTGCGTTGATTTTGCAGCAGGGCGGCTTGATCCAGCCCCAGGACTTCTGCCTGGCCATGGGCTCCGGCGCAGCGCCGTTGCCGAGCCTGGCGGCCGCGCCACAGATCGAAGCCGCGCCTGCCGAGTCGGCCGGTGCCTTGGGCGACGACCTGCGCCGCCGCGAATTCCAGATGATCATCGACACCTTGCGCTCCGAGCGCGGCCGCCGCAAAGAAGCCGCCGAGCGCCTGGGCATCAGCCCGCGCACCTTGCGCTACAAGCTGGCGCAGATGCGCGATGCCGGGATGGACGTGGAAGCCTACCTCTACGCCACCTGAAAATCCTCGAAGCCGACAGGGCCAGTCGCCTTTTCTTACAGAATGCCACGGAGCTGGCACCCTTGTTGCTACCACCCCTGTAAGCGCTGTGTAGTGTCAAAAAATTGCGGGTCGTCGGAGAGAGAAGGTCATGAGCCAAGGTGTTGAGTTCAATCGGTTGATGTTGGATATGCGGTCCATGCAAATGGATGCCATGGCCCAACCGAAATCCGCCGCGCAAGCCGTGCCGGAATTGGGCCAGAGCAGCTTTGCCGACATGCTCGGCCAGGCCATCAACAAGGTCAGCGATACCCAGCAGGCATCCAGTCAGTTGGCGACCGCCTTCGAGATCGGCAAAAGCGGCGTGGACCTCACCGACGTGATGGTCGCTTCGCAGAAAGCCAGCGTTTCATTCCAGGCCTTGACCCAGGTGCGCAACAAGCTGGTTCAAGCCTATCAAGACATCATGCAGATGCCGGTTTAAGGACGATTTGAGTCATGGCAGAAGCAGTCGTGGATAACGCACCCGCCAAGGCAGACGGCAAGCCGCCGCTGTTCGGCCTGTCGTTCCTGGAAAACCTCTCCGAGATGACCATGCTGCGTCAGGTGGGCCTGATGGTCGGCCTGGCTGCCAGCGTGGCGATTGGTTTTGCCGTGGTGCTGTGGTCCCAGCAACCGGATTACCGTCCGCTGTACGGCAGCCTGGCGGGCATGGATTCCAAGCAGATCATGGAAACCCTGGCGGCGGCAGACATTGCCTACACCGTCGAACCGAATTCCGGCGCCCTGTTGGTCAAGGCCGATGATGTGGCCCGTGCACGGATGAAACTGGCGGCAGCCGGCGTCACCCCGTCCGACGCCAACATCGGTTTTGAAATCCTCGACAAGGACCAAGGCCTGGGTACCAGCCAGTTCATGGAAGCCACCCGCTACCGTCGTGGCCTGGAAGGCGAACTGGCGCGCACCATTTCTGCGTTGAGCAACGTCAAAGGCGCCCGTGTGCACCTGGCGATTCCGAAAAGCTCGGTGTTTGTGCGCGATGAACGCAAGCCCAGCGCTTCGGTACTGGTCGAATTGTTTGCTGGCCGCTCCCTGGAGCCTGGCCAGGTGTTGGCGATCATCAACCTGGTGGCTACCAGCGTTCCCGAATTGAGCAAGTCGCAAATCACCGTGGTCGACCAGAAGGGCAACCTGCTGTCGGACCTCGCGGAAAACTCTTCGCTGACCATGGCCGGCAAGCAGTTCGACTACAGCCGTCGCATGGAAAGCATGCTGACCCAGCGCGTGCACAACATCCTGCAACCGGTGTTGGGCAATGATCGCTACAAGGCGGAAGTGTCTGCCGACGTGGACTTCAGCGCCGTCGAATCCACCTCCGAGCAGTTCAACCCGGACCAGCCGGCCCTGCGCAGCGAGCAATCGACCACTGAGCAACGTACCGCCAGCAATGGCCCGCAAGGCGTGCCGGGTGCCCTGAGCAACCAGCCGCCAACCCCGGCCACCGCTCCGCAAACCACCGGTGGCGCTGCTGCTACCGCAGGCGCGGTGCAACCTGGCCAGCCGCTGCTGGACGCCAACGGTCAGCAGATCATGGACCCGGCTACCGGCCAGCCAATGCTCGCGCCGTACCCGGCCGACAAGCGCAACCAGTCCACCAAGAACTTCGAGCTCGACCGCTCCATCAGCCACACCAAGCAGCAGCAGGGCCGGATCAATCGCCTGTCGGTGTCGGTGGTCGTGGATGATCAGGTCAAGATCAACGCCGCCGACGGCGCCGTCACCCGTGCCCCGTGGAGCGCCGACGAATTGGCGCGCTTCACCCGCCTGGTGCAGGACGCGGTGGGCTTCGATGCCAGCCGTGGCGACAGCGTCAGCGTGATCAACATGCCGTTTTCCGCCGAGCGGGGCGAGGTGATTGCCGAGGCCGCGTTCTATACTCAGCCGTGGTTCTGGGACATCGTCAAGCAAGTGCTGGGTGTGTTGTTCATCCTGGTGCTGGTGTTCGGCGTGCTGCGCCCGGTACTCAACAACATTACCGGTCACGGCAAAAAGCAGCTTGCTTTGGCAGGTGGCGACGTCGAACTGGGTGGCATGGGCGGCCTCGATGGCGAACTGGCCAACGACCGCGTGAGCCTCGGTGGCCCGCAAAGCATTCTGTTGCCGAGCCCGAGCGAGGGTTATGACGCTCAGTTGAACGCAATCAAGAGCCTGGTGGCCGAAGACCCGGGTCGTGTGGCCCAAGTCGTGAAAGAGTGGATTAACGCAGATGAGTGATAGCCGAGCTGCAGTAGCCAAACTCTCCCGGGTCGACAAAGCCGCCGTGCTGTTGCTGTCCCTTGGAGAAACCGACGCCGCCCAAGTGCTGCGCCACATGGGGCCCAAAGAGGTTCAGCGTGTCGGCGTGGCCATGGCGCAAATGCGCAATGTGCACCGCGAGCAAGTCGAGCAGGTGATGAGCGAGTTCGTCGAGATCGTCGGCGACCAGACCAGCCTGGGCGTCGGCTCCGACAGCTACATTCGCAAGATGCTCACCTCGGCCCTGGGCGAAGACAAGGCCAACGGCCTGATCGACCGCATCCTGCTGGGTGGCAACACCAGCGGCCTCGACAGCCTGAAGTGGATGGAACCGCGGGCCGTGGCCGACGTGATCCGCTACGAACACCCGCAGATCCAGGCGATCGTGGTGGCGTATCTCGACCCCGACCAGGCCGGTGAAGTGCTCGGCCATTTCGACCACAAGGTACGCCTGGACATCATCCTGCGCGTCTCGTCGTTGAACACCGTACAGCCGGCGGCCCTGAAAGAATTGAACACGATTCTCGAGAAGCAGTTCTCGGGTAACTCCAACGCTTCGCGTACCACCCTGGGTGGCATCAAGCGTGCGGCCGACATCATGAACTTCCTCGACAGCTCGGTGGAAGGCCAGTTGATGGACTCGATCCGCGAGATCGACGATACCCTGTCGGTGCAGATCGAAGACCTCATGTTCGTGTTCAACAACCTCTCCGATGTCGACGACCGTGGCATCCAGGCGTTGCTGCGTGAAGTCTCCTCCGACGTGCTGGTGCTGGCCCTCAAAGGCTCGGACGAAGGCGTCAAGGAAAAGATCTTCAAGAACATGTCCAAGCGGGCTTCCGAACTGTTGCGCGACGACCTCGAGGCCAAGGGCCCGGTGCGCGTCAGCGACGTGGAAACTGCGCAGAAAGAAATCCTCACCATTGCCCGCCGTATGGCCGAAGCCGGAGAAATCGTTCTCGGTGGGAAGGGCGGCGAAGAAATGATTTAAGGCGCCGCGCATGTCGAACAAAGATGAGACGCCCAGCGATCTGATTCGCGCACGGGACGTCGGAGGGTTCGACGTCTGGTCGCTGCCCAGTTTCGACCCGCATCGCCCGGAGCCAGAGCCCGAGCCGGTGGAAGAAACCCCGGCCGAGATGGAAGAAGTGCCGCTGGAAGAAGTCCAGCCACTGACCCTGGAAGAGCTCGAAAGCATTCGTCAGGAAGCCTACAACGAAGGTTTTTCCACTGGTGAGAAAGACGGTTTTCGCAGCACCACCCTCAAGGTTCGCCAGGAAGCCGAGGCGGCGCTGAGCGTCAAGCTCGCCAGCCTGGAAACCTTGATGGGCAGCCTGTTCGAGCCGATCGCCGAGCAGGATTCGCAGATCGAAAAAGCCATGGTCGGGCTGGTGGAGCACATCACTCGCCAAGTGATTCAGCGCGAATTGGCCCTGGACTCCACGCAAATCGAAAGCGTGATGCGCGAAGCCCTCAAGCTGCTGCCTCTGGGCGTCGGTAATGTGCGGCTGTACATCAATCCCCAGGATTTCGAGCAGGTCAAAGCCCTGCGCGAGCGCCATGAAGAAACCTGGCGCATCGTCGAAGACGCCGCGCTGCTGCCCGGTGGTTGCCGGGTCGAGACTGAACACAGCCGCATCGACGCTACGGTGGAGACGCGCATCACCCAGATCATGGCCAAGCTGTTTGATCAATTGCACGAGCAGGCGCTGCACCCGGCAGAGCCGGACTTGAGCGTCGAGCTGGACACCCCCGATGCGCCTTGATCGCACCAGCTTCGCCAAGCGCCTGGGTGGCTATGCCGAAGTCACCGAGTTGCCGGGCCAGCCGATCCTGGAGGGCCGCCTGCTGCGCATGGTCGGCCTGACCCTGGAAGCCGAAGGTCTGCGCGCCGCCATGGGCAGCCGCTGCATGGTGATCAACGACGACAGCTACCACCCGGTGCAGGTCGAAGCTGAAGTGATGGGCTTTTCCGGCAGCAAAGTATTTTTGATGCCCGTCGGCAGCGTTGCCGGTATCGCCCCCGGCGCCCGAGTGGTGCCGCTGGCCGACACCGGCCGCTTACCTATGGGCATGAGCATGCTCGGCCGGGTGCTGGATGGCGCCGGTCGTGCCCTCGACGGCAAGGGCGGGATGAAGGCCGAAGACTGGGTGCCGATGGACGGCCCGACCATCAACCCGCTCAAGCGCAACCCCATCAGCGTGCCGCTGGACGTGGGCATTCGCAGCATCAACGGTTTATTGACGGTGGGCCGCGGCCAGCGTCTGGGCCTGTTCGCCGGTACCGGCGTGGGTAAGTCGGTGTTGCTGGGCATGATGACCCGCTTCACCGAGGCCGACATCATCGTGGTGGGGCTGATCGGCGAGCGGGGCCGCGAGGTGAAGGAATTCATCGAGCACAGCCTCGGTGAAGAAGGCCTCAAGCGTTCAGTGGTGGTCGCCTCACCGGCGGATGACGCACCACTGATGCGCCTGCGTGCCGCGATGTACTGCACACGTATTGCCGAATATTTTCGCGACAAGGGCAAAAACGTCCTGTTGCTGATGGACTCCCTGACCCGTTTCGCCCAGGCCCAGCGGGAAATCGCCCTGGCCATCGGCGAGCCGCCGGCCACCAAGGGCTATCCGCCGTCAGTGTTTGCCAAGCTGCCCAAGCTGGTGGAGCGTGCCGGTAATGCTGAAGCCGGTGGCGGTTCGATCACGGCGTTCTACACCGTACTCTCCGAGGGCGATGACCAGCAGGACCCGATTGCCGACTCGGCGCGGGGCGTGCTCGACGGGCACATCGTGCTGTCCCGGCGCTTGGCCGAGGAAGGGCATTACCCGGCCATCGACATCGAAGCCTCCATCAGCCGGGTGATGCCGTCGGTGGTCACGCCTGAGCACATGATGCGGGCGCAGCACTTCAAACAGCTGTGGTCGCGCTATCAACAGAGCCGTGACCTGATCAGCGTGGGTGCCTACGTGGCCGGTGGTGATCGCGAGACCGACCTGGCGATCGCCCTGCAACCGCAACTGGTGACCTACCTGCGCCAAGGCCTCAACGACAAGATCAGCATGGGTGAGAGCGAGGCGCACCTGGGTAGCATCTTCGCTCCGGCACCCGGCGGATAAACCATGGCCAATACCCGCGCCGCACGCCTTGCCCCGGTGGTGGACATGGCCGAAAAAGCTGAAAAAACCGCCGTCCAGCGCCTGGGTTACTTCCAGGGCCAGGTTCGCCTGGCGGAAAGCAAACTGGGCGACCTGGAACGCTTTCGCGGCGAGTATCAGCAACAGTGGATCGAGCGCGGCAGCAAGGGCGTCTCCGGCCAATGGCTGATGGGCTACCAGGGCTTCCTTAACCAACTGGAAACCGCCGTCGGCCAACAGCGCCAGAGCCTGGCGTGGCACCAGGCGAACGTCGACAAGGCCCGCGACAGCTGGCAACAGGCCTACGCCCGGGTCGAAGGCCTGCGCAAACTGGTGCAACGCTACATCGACGAAGCCCGCGCACTGGAAGACAAGCGCGAACAGAAACTGCTTGATGAGCTGTCCCAGCGCTTGCCGCGTCAGAGCCAGTATTAACCGCGCCGCAGCCCCCTGTAGGAGCGAGCTTGCTCGCGAAGGTCGTCAACGATAACGCGGGGCGATCAGGATTTACGCGCTGGTCTTGCGTTCTTCGCGAGCAAGCTCGCTCCTACATGGAGTTGCCCACTTCCCCATCACCTGCTAAACCTTGTTGCACATTGCCAATGACAAGGAAGCAGTCGTATGTCAGTCGAATCAGAAGTGTCCCTGGATGGGAAGAAAGCGACGATCACCGTTAAGGGGCGATTCGATTTCGGTAGTCACCAGGCTTTTCGTGATGCCTACGAAAAGTTCTACAAGGTGCCCGAGATCTACGTGGTGGACTTGAAGGAAACCACCTACATGGACAGCTCTGCCCTGGGCATGCTCCTGCTGCTGCGGGACCATGCCGGCGGTGACAATGCCGAAGTGCAGGTGGTCAACAGCAACTCCGACGTGCGCAAGATCCTCGCCATCTCCAACTTCGACAAACTGTTCGATCTCACTTGAGCGTCCTGGCCCCGGTCCTTGAGGCGCTGACGGTATTGATCGCCGAAGACAGCGCCGCCGATTTGCTATTGCTGTCGAGCATCGTGCGTCGTCAGGGCCACCAGGTACTGACCGCCAGCAACGGTGAGGAAGCTGTGGAAGTGTTCATCCGCGAGCGGCCGCAATTGGTGTTGATGGACGCACTGATGCCGGTAATGGACGGCTTCGAAGCGGCCCGGCAGATCAAGCAACTGGCGGGGGAGGCGCTGGTGCCGATCATCTTCCTGACTTCCCTGCGCGAGAGCGAAGCCCTGGCCCGGTGCCTGGATGCCGGCGGCGACGACTTCCTGGCCAAACCCTATAACCAGGTGATCCTCGCGGCGAAGATTAACGCCATGGACCGCCTACGTCGCTTGCAGGCCACGGTGTTGCAGCAGCGCGACCTGATCGCCCGGCACCACGACTATCTGCTGCAGGAGCAGCGGGTCGCCAAGGCGGTGTTCGACAAGGTCGCGCATTCCGGCTGCATCAATGCCGCGCCGAATATTCGCTACGTGCAATCGCCCTACGCGCTGTTCAACGGTGACCTGTTGCTGGCTGCCTACACGCCATCGGGTGATATGCATGTGCTGCTGGGTGACTTTACCGGCCACGGTTTGCCGGCGGCGGTCGGCGCGATGCCGCTGGCGGAAGTGTTCTACGGCATGACTGCCAAGGGCTACGGCCTGGCGCAGACCCTGCGGGAGATGAACGCCAAGCTCAAGCGCATCCTGCCGGTGGACATGTTCTGCTGCGCCACCTTGCTGTGCCTCAGCGCCCAGCGCCGCGTTGTGGAGGTGTGGAACGGCGGCATGCCCGAGGGTTATGTGCATGACATCGCCACCGGCAAGCGCACGCCGCTGGTGTCGCGGCATTTGCCGTTGGGCGTATTGGCGGCCGAGGCGTTTGATGACCGCACTGAAGTCTGGCCGATGGCGCTGGGCGACCGGGTGTTTCTGCTGTCGGATGGCGTGCTGGATACCGCTGATGTCCATGAGCAACTGTTTGGCGCCGAGCGTTTGCAGCAAGTGTTTGCGGCCAACCGTGAGCCGGACCGGTTGTTCGAGGAGATTGAGCAAGCCCTGGCGGCTTTTCGTGGCGAAGTGCGTGATGACGTCAGCATGGTGGAGATCAGCCTGCAGGCGGGTGAGCCATTGCGTTCGCCGTCGGTGGTGTATTCCGACAGTGGCCAGTCGTCGCCGCTGGATTGGTCGGTGAGCTTTGAGTTTCGTGCCGAGACGCTCAAGTCCTACAACCCGTTGCCGTATCTGTTGCAGCTGCTGTTGGAGATCCATGTGCTGCGGGAGCAGAGCGGGGCGTTGTATAGCGTGATGGCTGAGTTGTATTCCAATGCCCTGGAGCATGGGGTGCTGGGGCTGGATTCGCGGCTCAAGCGTGATGCTCAGGGGTTTGCGGCGTATTACCGTGAGCGTAATGAGCGGCTGGCGCGGTTGGACAGTGGGTTTGTGCGGGTGCACCTGGATGTAGTGCCGACCGGGGAGGGTGGTTGTCTGACCTTGCGGATCGAGGACAGCGGGCCGGGGTTTGATGTGGAGGCGGTGCTGGCCAGGCCGCTGGATGTTGACCGTCTGTCTGGTCGGGGGTTGAGCCTGGTGCGGCAGTTGAGCAGCCAGGTAGGCTGGTCTGACGGCGGGCGGTGTGTGTGCGTGGAGTTTTCATGGAAGGCTCTGGCATAATCCGCCGATTCTTGATCAAGGAGCGAACAAGTGGCAGAGATTCATCTGGACCCCGATGTGCTGACTGGCTTGCAGGAGGTCATGGAGGGTGAGTATCCGAAGTTGCTCGACACGTTTCTCGATGACTCGCAGAAGCGGGTAGAGGCGTTGCGCAGGGCTCGTGATGATGCCAAGGCGTTGGGGCGGATTGCGCATAGCTTTAAGGGGAGCAGCGGTAACCTTGGGGCGGTGCGGTTGGCTGAGCTTTGTCAGTTGCTCGAGGATACGTCGGCCAAGCCTGTGCATGCGGACCTTGGGGGGTTGGTGGACGAGATTGACCAGGAGTTTTCGCTGGTGCGGCCGTTGTATGAGCATGAGCGGGGGCGGTTTCAGCTTTGACGCTTTTGGTGTGTATATCCGTTATTTAGGTAACGGCGGCTTATGGTTCCGCTCTAACAGCGGGTCACTTTTGAAAAGCGTGTAGGAGCGAGCTTGCTCGCGAAAAACCTGAGACCGCCGCGTTCATCCAGAATGCCAGCGTCATCGTTAACGGCCTTCGCGAGCAAGCCCGCTCCCACATTTGGACCGTGCCCGCTTTAGCTTCTGATTTTGCTGTTGCTGTTGCTGTTGCTTCACCACACTCAAGCCGGCCGGGAGGCCGCTGTGCTTGATCTGCTTTTGATCTTGATCTTAGGCGCCCCGTTAAACCACGCTGGCCGAACGCAGGCTTTGGAGCGTGGGTAACCCGGCAGGACGCCGGGTTAGCCGCGCTGGGCCAAGGATGGCCCATCGCGGCGGCCCACGCTCCAAAGCCGGAGTGAGGGCACACCGAGCCTAGGCGAGGTGCCGAGTGGTGGGGCAAGAGCCTTTTGGTTACTTTTGGGCTCCTTTCAAAAGTGACCCGCTGTAAGAGCGGAACCCATACAAGCCATCACCCAAATAACGGATATACACCCCCAAACCAAAACCTGGCCCAACTCTTGCTCTACCTCCTGTAACCGCACCCTCGACCCCTGTGCGGCGGAGACTCTTATCTATGGCAATCACCCCGAATTCGCTCCTGCAGGCGGCCCCCGCGGCCAAGCCTCAAGCGCCCGCTGCCAATCCACCGGCAGTGGCTGCGGACCCGCGGGACAAGGCCCCGGGCTTCGCTCAGGTGTTCGCCAAGCAAGCCCCCGCGCCCTCGGCAAAACCCACCGACACCACCACCAAATCGACCCGCGACAAACCTGCGGACGCCAGCACCAAGCCCGCCGCCAACAACGACAAGCCTGCCGCCGGCACTCCATCAGTTGCCGATAACGGCAAGACTTTGCCTGCCACCCCGCCGGCCAAGTCCGACACCCCGGACACCACCGCCAAGACCGACGACACGACCCCGGCAGACGACCCAACCCTGGCCCAGCAACCCCCGGTCGACCCAGCCGTCGACCCGGCGCTGATGGCCGCGGTAGTGCCTGTCCCGGTACCCGCAACGCCAACGCCCGTCGAAACACCGGCACCGGTCGCGGCGAAAGATGACAAGTCCCAGCCAGTAGTAGCGCCACCCGTGGCCGCCACCGACGACGCCAAGCCGGCCTTCGACCCAGAAGCCGACCCGCTGGACGCAATGCCCGCCGTACGCCTGGCCATGGAGCAGGGCGGTCACGTGTCCGCCAGCAGCCAAACCCCAGCCAAAGGCACGCCGGCCCCGACCCAGGACCAGCCAACGGCCGCGCAAAACTTCGCCACTGGCCTGGCCAGCATGGTCGACCAGCAAGCGACCAAGGACAGCACCGACCAGGGCGGCGACAAAGCCTTCACCGGCCTGATCGATGGCGGCCTCAAAGACCTGAAAGACGCCCGCAGCGACACCCGTGTCGACGATTTCGCCAACCGCCTCGCCGCGCTGACCCAGGCCGCCACCCCGAAAACCGCAAATGCCCTGCCACCGGTGGCCAACGCACCACTGGCCATGCACCAGAGCGGCTGGACCGACGAGGTGGTAAACCGGGTCATGTACCTGTCCAGCGCCAACCTCAAGTCGGCAGAAATCCAGCTGCAACCGGCTGAGCTGGGTCGCCTGGATATCAGTGTGAAAATGTCTGCCGACCAGCAGGCGCAGGTCACCTTCATGAGTGGTCACGCGGTGGTTCGTGAAGCACTGGAAAGCCAGTCAGGCCGCCTGCGGGAGATGTTTGCCCAGCAGGGCATGGGCCAGGTCGACGTCAACGTGTCCGACCAGTCCCGTGGCTGGCAGGGTCAGCAGGGCCAGGACCAACAACAGCAGAACCAGGCACGCGGCGTCAGTGGCAGTGGCGGGCGGGGTGATGGGGTTGATGGCGGCGGTATTGGTGAGTTGGCTGAAGTTGCCGCGCCGGTGGTGCAGTCCATCATTGGCTCCAGCGCCGTGGACTATTACGCCTGATCCAAGGCCTGGCGATGATCGAAATGTGGGAGCGGGCTTGCTCGCGAATACGGAGTGTCAGTCACCGTTACAGGTGCTGACCCACCGCTTTCGCGAGCAAGCCCGCTCCCACATTGGTTTTGCAGTGTCGGCGAAACCGTGATCAAACAGACAACTCTGGCATAACACTTGCTCTTGCCTTTCCCCAGAACTATGAATCCCTGAATAGTGACGGATTATTGGCATGGCGAAGAGCGACGACGTAGCAACACCACCCGCAGGCAAGGGCAAGCTCAAGCTTATCCTGCTGATTGTCCTGGCCTTGTTCCTGGCGATCGGCCTGTCCGTGGGGGCTACCTGGTACTTCATGCACAGTGCCCAGAGCAAACCGGCCGCGACGGCCGAGGTCAACCCTAACGTCAAGCAACCGGCAATCTTCGAGCCGATGCTTCCGGCGTTTGTCGCCAACTTCAATCAGAACGGCCGTCAACGCTACCTGCAGGTGAGCATTACCCTGCTGGCGCGGAACCAGGCAGACCTGGATGCCCTCAAGGTGCACATGCCAGTGATCCGCAACAACCTGGTGATGCTGTTCTCCGCACAAGGCTTCGACACTCTCGCCACTCCGGTGGGCCAGGAAATGCTGCGCCAGAAGGTCACTGCCAGCGTGCAGGAAGTGGCCCAGAAGGAAGTCGGCAAACCGGTGATCGAGCAGGTGCTCTTCACTAATTTCGTATTGCAGTAGGATCACGACATGGCCGTGCAGGACCTGCTGTCCCAGGATGAAATCGATGCGCTGCTCCACGGCGTCGACGATGGTCTGGTACAGACCGAAATGGCTGCCGAGCCCGGCAGCGTCAAAAGCTACGACCTGACCAGCCAGGATCGCATCGTCCGTGGACGTATGCCGACCCTGGAGATGATCAACGAGCGTTTCGCCCGTTACACCCGCATCAGCATGTTCAACATGCTGCGCCGCTCGGCGGACGTGGCGGTGGGCGGTGTGCAGGTGATGAAGTTCGGTGAATACGTGCACTCGCTGTACGTGCCCACCAGCCTCAACCTGGTCAAGATCAAACCGCTGCGCGGCACCGCGTTGTTCATCCTCGACGCCAAGCTGGTGTTCAAGCTGGTGGATAACTTCTTCGGCGGTGACGGCCGTCACGCCAAGATCGAAGGCCGTGAATTCACCCCGACTGAATTGCGCGTGGTGCGCATGGTGCTGGAACAGGCCTTCATCGACTTGAAGGAAGCCTGGCAGGCGATCATGGAAGTCAATTTCGAGTACATCAACTCGGAAGTGAACCCGGCCATGGCCAACATCGTCGGCCCCAGCGAAGCCATTGTGGTCTCCACCTTCCACATCGAACTCGATGGCGGTGGCGGCGACCTGCACGTAACCATGCCGTACTCGATGATCGAGCCGGTGCGCGAAATGCTCGACGCCGGCTTCCAGTCCGACCTCGACGACCAGGACGAACGCTGGGTCAAGGCCCTGCGCGAAGACCTGCTGGACGTCGACGTGCCCCTGAGCGCCACCGTGGCCCGTCGCCAGTTGCGTTTGCGGGATATTTTGCACATGCAGCCGGGGGACGTGATTCCCGTTGAACTGCCGGAAGAACTGATCATGCGCGCCAACGGCGTGCCGTCGTTCAAGGTCAAGCTCGGTTCTCACAAAGGCAACCTCGCGTTGCAAGTGATTGAACCGATCAACCGCCGCTGATCCACACTAATTTCTGCTCCGCCGAGGACATGTAATGGCTACTGAACACGAAAACACTTCCGCCGAAGACCAGGCCCTGGCTGACGAGTGGGCGGCTGCGCTGGAAGAAACCGGCGATGTCGGCCAGGACGATATCGACGCGCTGCTGGCGGCCGATGCGGCCACCGCACCGGTGGGCAACCGCCTTCCCATGGAAGAGTTCGGCAGCGTGCCGAAGAACAACGAGCCGGTGACCCTGGACGGTCCGAACCTGGATGTGATCCTCGACATCCCGGTGTCGATCTCCATGGAAGTCGGCAGCACAGAAATCAACATCCGCAACCTGCTGCAACTCAACCAGGGTTCGGTGATCGAGCTGGACCGCCTGGCCGGCGAGCCGCTGGACGTGCTGGTCAACGGCACGCTGATCGCCCATGGCGAAGTGGTGGTGGTCAACGAGAAGTTCGGCATCCGCCTGACCGACGTGATCAGCCCGAGCGAACGCATCAAGAAGTTGCGTTGATATGAAGCGCTCATTGGTAGGACTGTTATCGACGCTGCCCTTGAGCGTACTGGCAGCAGAACCGGTCGCCCAGGCAGCCGCACCGGCGCTCGGCAGTGGCGTTGGCGGGCAACTGACCCAGCTGGTGCTGGGCTTGTTGTTGGTGGTGGGGCTGATCTTCGTGCTCGCCTGGGTGTTGCGCCGCGTACAGCGCATCGGCCCGGGCAATGCTCAGGTGATTGAGCTGGTGGGTTCGCGCGCCCTTGGCCCGCGGGACCGGCTGGTGCTGGTGCAAGTCGGCGAAGAGCAGATCCTGCTGGGCATCACCCCCGGCCGCATCACACCGTTGCACGTGCTCAAGCAGCCTGTGGAAGTGGCCCAGACCCAAGCGGCCACGCCGGAATTCGCCCAGCGCCTCATGGAGTTGCTGGGCAAGGATCAGAAGGATAAGAAGTAATGCGCGTTTTATTGACGCTCATGCTGTTGCTGGCCGCGCCGCTGGCGTACGCGGCAGACCCGTTGTCGATCCCGGCGATCACCCTGGGCACCAACGCGGCGGGCGCGCAGGAGTATTCGGTCAGCCTGCAGATCCTGCTGATCATGACCGCGCTGAGCTTCATCCCGGCGTTCGTGATGCTGATGACCAGTTTCACTCGCATCATCATTGTGTTCTCGATCCTGCGTCAGGCCCTCGGCCTGCAACAGACGCCGTCGAACCAGATCCTGACCGGCATGGCGTTGTTCCTGACGCTGTTCATCATGGCGCCGGTGTTCGACAAGGTGAACCAGCAAGCCTTGCAACCGTACCTGGCGGAGAAAATGACCGCCCAGGATGCGATCGACAAAGCCCAGGGCCCGATCAAGGATTTCATGCTGTCGCAGACCCGCTCCAGCGACCTTGAGTTGTTCGTGCGGCTGTCCAAGCGTACCGACATCGCCAGCCCCGACATGGCGCCGCTGACCATTCTGGTGCCGGCGTTCGTGACCTCGGAGCTGAAGACTGCGTTCCAGATCGGCTTCATGATCTTCATTCCGTTCCTGATCATCGACCTCGTCGTGGCGAGTGTGCTGATGGCCATGGGTATGATGATGCTGTCGCCGCTGATCATTTCGTTGCCGTTCAAGATCATGCTGTTTGTGTTGGTGGACGGCTGGGCGCTGATTATCGGCACCCTGGCCGGCAGTTTCGGTGGGGTGTAGACGATGACGCCAGAAGTAGCGGTCGACCTGTTTCGTGAAGCCCTGTGGCTGACCACCATGATGGTCGCCGTGCTGGTGGTGCCGAGCCTGTTGGTGGGCCTGCTGGTGGCGATGTTCCAGGCTGCGACCCAGATCAACGAACAGACCCTGAGCTTCCTGCCGCGCCTGCTGGTGATGCTGATCACCTTGATCGTTGCCGGCCCGTGGCTGGTGCAAACCTTCATGGAATACATCCTGCAGCTGTACGGCAGTATTCCGCAGTTGATCGGCTGACCCCGTGAATTCGATGTTGGCGTTGACCGACACCCAGATCAGCGCCTGGGTGGCCTCGTTCATCCTGCCGTTGTTCCGGGTCACGGCGGTGCTGATGACCATGCCGGTGTTCGGTACCACGCTTGTGCCGCGGCGCATTCGCCTGTATTTCGCGGTGGCAATTACCGTGGTCATCGTGCCGGGTTTACCGCCGATGCCGCCGGTGAACGCGCTGGACCTCAGTGCGCTGATGCTGATCGCCGAGCAAATCATCATCGGCGCCTTGCTGGGATTCTCGCTGACGCTGTTCTTCCAGGCCTTCGTGATTGCCGGGCAAATCATCTCGATCCAGATGGGCATGGGCTTCGCGTCCATGGTCGACCCCACCAACGGCGTCTCGGTGGCGGTGATCGGGCAGTTCCTGACGATGCTGGTGACCTTGCTGTTCCTCGCCATGAACGGCCACCTGGTGGTGTTCGAGGTCATGACCGAAAGCTTTACCACTTTGCCGGTGGGCAGCGGGCTGGTGGTCAATCACTTCTGGGAGCTGGTGGGGCGCCTGAGCTGGGTGCTCGGCGCCTCGTTGCTGCTGGTATTGCCGGCGATCACCGCGCTGCTGGTGGTCAACATCGCCTTTGGCGTGATGACCCGGGCGGCGCCGCAATTGAACATCTTCTCTATCGGTTTCCCGTTGACCCTGGTGCTGGGCATGGGGATTTTCTGGGTCGGCATGGCTGACATTCTCAATCAGTATCAACCGCTGGCGACTGACGCCTTGCAGTTCTTACGTGACTTGGCGCGGGCGCGGTAAGCCATGGCCGAGAGCGAGAGTGGCCAGGACAAAACAGAAGACCCCACGGAGAAACGTAAAAAGGACTCCCGGGAAAAGGGCGAGATTGCCCGTTCCAAAGAGCTCAACACCCTGGCGATCATGCTCGCCGGCTCCGGTGGCCTGCTGATCTACGGCGGTGGCTTGGCCCTGGACCTGATGGAGTTGATGCGCCTGAACTTCTCCCTGCCCCGTGAGGTGCTGCTCAGCCCGGGTGCCATGGGCTTGTACCTGCTGCACTCCGGCAAGATCGCGATCCTCGCGGTGCAACCGATCCTGATCACCTTGTTGCTGGCCGCACTGATCGGCCCGATTTCCCTCGGTGGCTGGCTGTTTGCCGCCGGCAGCATGGCGCCCAAATTCAGCCGGATGAACCCGGGGCCCGGGCTCAAGCGGATGTTTTCCACCAAGGCCCTGGTGGAACTGCTCAAGGCGTTGGCCAAGTTCATCCTGATCCTGTTTGTGGCGTTGACGGTGTTGTCGTCCGACATCGACGACCTGCTGCGCATCGCCCATGAGCCGATCGAGCTGGCGATCATCCACAGCGTGCAAGTGGTGGGCTGGAGTTCGCTGTGGATGGCCTGTGGGTTGATCATCATTGCTGCGGTGGACGCGCCGATCCAGCTGTGGGAAAGCCACAAGAAACTGCTGATGACCAAGCAGGAAGTGCGCGACGAGCACAAGGACCAGGAAGGTCGGCCCGAGGTCAAGCAGCGGATTCGCCAACTGCAGCGCGAGATGTCCCAGCGCAAGATGATGGCTGCCGTTCCCGACGCCGACGTGGTTATCACCAACCCGACTCACTACGCCGTAGCGCTCAAGTACGACCCGGAGAAGGGCGGGGCGCCGATGTTGCTGGCCAAGGGCAGTGATTTCACGGCGTTGAAAATCCGTGAGATTGCCGTGGCCAACGACATCCTGCTGCTGGAGTCGCCGGAGTTGGCACGGTCGATCTTCTACTCCACCGACCTGGACCAGGAGATTCCGGCCGGGCTCTACCTGGCGGTGGCTCAGGTGTTGGCGTACGTGTATCAGATCCGCCAGTACCGCGCGGGCAAGGGCAAACGTCCGGATCCGCTCAAAGACCTGCCGATTCCGCCGGATTTGCGTCGGGATTCCTGAGTTTTGTAGCGCCTGTGCCGGCCTCTTCGCGAGCAAGCCCGCTCCCACATTCGACCGCGTTCCTACCGGGTGTACACGGTCAAATGTGGGAGCGGGCTTGCTCGCGAAGGCGTCCGCCCAAACAACAAAAATCCCCCTGAGCGTTCCCGCAATTGCATCTGGCAACGTTTAAATCGCAGGCGAGGGCGCTATGTCATCCAGCACCCGATCGGCCAACAGTCGCGCTACCTCAATCAACTGCGCAATCCCCAGCGCGCCTTCCCGTCGCGATCCTTCCAGCTCAAAGGCAAAGTCGCAGGTCAGGGCATGGGCCGAAGCCAGTGTTTCGGTGAGGTTGACCAGCAAGTCTTCGGCGCTGATGCCGTCGATGACGGTGAATAGTACGACGGGGGAGTTGTTGGTTTCGGAACCGAGTGGAGGATTTGGTGTGGGTTTAATCATTGTGAAGCTCCTGAATTAAATGGAGCTGCCACTTATCGCCGCGACGCGATTGGGTGGTAGCTGTACGCAGGTTCGCGGACCGGGATCAGGAAACCGGCATACCCGAAGGTATCCCGCGCACAGCCACCATGGCGCCGCACAGTAGACGATAAAAAGGCGTCAACTGAAAGCGGACAATGGCGCTTTGCGCCTGAATTCACTCGGGCCGCGACGCCCGCCCGCTGCGTTTGCAGCGGTGCCCGAAGACTAGAGATCGACTTTCCCACCAGCAACCCTAAATACCTGTCGGACGTTTCGCCATCTCCCGCGAACGGGCTTGTGTGGCGAGGGAGCTTGCTCCCGCTGGGGTGCGAAGCGCCCCCAAATAAAGTTATCGCGGTTATTCAGGCAAAACGCGTAAGCCGTTCTGGGGCTGCTGTGCAGCCCAGCGGGAGCAAGCTCCCTCGCCACAGGTGATGGGTTTACGGAGGTAGTGCCTGGCTGCCCGCGAGGCCGATCTGCTCCCTCAGGCAAAAGTTGGAAGGCTTCTTGCAATACCGCCTCCAGGACGCCTCCCGGCGTCAAAAGTTTGCTTCAAGGAAACGAGGAATACCGGTGGATCGTTCTCAAATGCTCAACACGGCACGTGGCACCCTGACTGACCTCTCGCGAGGCAATCTGGGTGTGCCGTTGTTGTTGCTGGTGATGCTGGCAATGATGATGTTGCCAATGCCGCCGTTCCTGCTGGACGTGTTCTTCACTTTCAACATCGCGCTGTCTGTGGTCGTGCTGCTGGTGTGTGTGTACGCCCTGCGACCGCTGGATTTCGCGGTATTCCCGACGATTCTGCTGATCGCCACGCTGCTGCGGCTGGCGCTTAACGTGGCCTCTACCCGGGTGGTGATGCTCCACGGCCAGGACGGCCACGCCGCCGCAGGCAAGGTGATCCAGGCCTTCGGTGAGGTGGTGATCGGCGGTAACTACGTGGTCGGTATCGTGGTTTTTGCGATCTTGATGATCATCAACTTCGTGGTAGTGACCAAGGGCGCCGGGCGGATTTCCGAGGTGAGCGCGCGTTTCACCCTCGACGCGATGCCCGGCAAACAGATGGCCATCGACGCCGACCTCAACGCCGGCCTGATCGACCAGAACCAGGCCAAATCCCGCCGTCTTGAAGTCGCCCAGGAAGCCGAGTTCTACGGTTCCATGGACGGTGCCAGCAAATTCGTGCGCGGTGACGCCATCGCCGGCCTGCTGATTCTGTTTATCAACCTGATCGGCGGCATGGCAGTCGGCATCTTCCAGCACGGCATGACCTTCGGCGACGCCGGCAAGGTTTACGCCCTGCTGACCATCGGTGACGGTTTAGTGGCGCAATTGCCATCACTGTTGTTATCTACAGCAGCGGCGATCATGGTGACCCGTGCTTCGGGCTCCGAAGACATGGGCAAGCAGATCAGCCGGCAGATGTTTGCTTCGCCCAAGGCATTGGCCGTGGCGGCGGGCATCATGGCGATCATGGGCATCGTCCCGGGTATGCCGCATTTCTCCTTCTTGAGCATGGCGGCGCTGGCGGCAGGCGGTGCGTATCTGTTCTGGAAAAAGCAAAACAACATCAAAGTGATTGCCCAGCAGGAAGTCGCACGCCAGCAGGAACTGCTGCCGTCCCCGGCCCGGGCCCAGGAAACCAAGGAGTTGGGCTGGGACGACGTGACCCCGATCGACATGATCGGCCTGGAAGTCGGCTACCGCCTGATTCCCCTGGTGGATCGCAACCAGGGCGGCCAATTGCTGGCGCGGATCAAGGGCGTGCGCAAGAAGCTGTCCCAGGACCTGGGCTTCCTGATGCCCACCGTGCACATCCGCGACAACCTCGACCTGGCTCCCAGCGCCTACCGCCTGACCTTGATGGGGGTGATCCTGGCCGAAGCCGAGATCTACCCGGACCGCGAACTGGCGATCAACCCGGGCCAGGTGTTCGGTACGCTCAACGGCATTACCGCCAAAGATCCGGCTTTTGGCCTGGAAGCGGTCTGGATCGAAATCAGCCAGCGCAGCCAGGCGCAGTCGCTCGGCTATACCGTGGTCGACGCCAGCACCGTGGTCGCGACTCACCTCAACCAGATTCTGTACAAGCATTCCCACGAGCTGATTGGCCACGAAGAAGTCCAGCAGCTCTTGCAATTGCTGGCCAAAGCCTCGCCAAAGCTCGCCGAAGAACTGGTGCCGGGCGTGCTGTCTACCTCGCAACTGCTCAAGGTGCTGCAGGCGCTGTTGGCCGAACAGGTGCCGGTGCGGGACATTCGCAGCATTGCCGAAGCTATCGCCAACAATGCCGCCAAGAGTCAAGATACTGCCGCCCTGGTGGCCGCAGTGCGCGTCGGATTGTCGCGTGCAATCGTCCAAAGCATTGTAGGGCTTGACTCCGAGCTGCCTGTGATCACCTTGGAACCAAGGTTGGAACAAATATTGCTCAATAGTATTCAGAAGGCTGGGCAGGGCGCTGATGAAGGCGTGTTGCTGGAGCCAAGCATGGCTGAGAAGCTGCAGCGTTCGTTGATTGAGGCCGCGCAGCGCCAGGAAATGGAAGGCCATCCGGTGATCCTGCTGGTGGCTGGCCCCGTCCGGGCGATGTTGTCGCGGTTTGGACGCCTGGCTATACCGAATTTGCATGTATTGGCTTACCAGGAAATTCCTGACAATAAGCAAGTGACTATCGTCGCGACAGTAGGGCCCAACGGCTGAGGTAGTGGGATATGCAAGTGAAGCGTTTTTTCGCCGCCGATATGCGTCAGGCCATGAAACTGGTACGTGATGAGCTGGGCGCCGACGCTGCGATTATCGGTAACCGTCGTATTGCCGGCGGTGTCGAGCTGACGGCTGCCCTCGATTACAAGCCCTCGGCCCTGGCGCCGCGTGTGCCGAACATGGAACTGGAAGACGAGCTGCGCAAGACCGCTTCGCGCATTGTCTCGGCCCAGGCTGAACTGAGCATGCGTGGCGACAGCGATGCCTCCACCAATCGCCAGCTGTTTGCCGGGTTGCCGCTGACGGCGTCCGAGCCGCTGGTAGAACCGACTTTTGTTGAGCCGCCGCGTCCTGCTGCGCCCGCCCCGGCGGCAGCGGTAGACCAGCGAGTGTTCGACTCGATGCGTTTCGAACTCAACGGCCTGCGTGAACTGCTGGAAGTGCAGCTGGGCTCGCTGGCCTGGAACCAGTTGCAGGGCAGCCAGCCGCAACAGGCCAACCTGTGGCGTCGCCTGCAACGCATCGGCCTGTCCGGCCCGCTGTCCCGCGACCTGCTGCAACTGACCACCCAAATTGAAGAACCTCGCCAGGCCTGGCGCATGCTCCTGGCCCACCTGGCGCGGATGATCGTCACCCCGGAAATCGAACCCCTGGAAGAAGGCGGCGTGATTGCCATGGTCGGCCCTGCCGGCATGGGCAAGACCACCACCCTGGCCAAGCTGGCCGCACGTTACGTGCTCAAGTACGGCGCACAGAACATCGCGCTGGTGAGCATGGACAGCTACCGCATTGGCGCCCAGGAACAGCTCAAGACCCTGGGCCGCATTCTCAATGTGCCGGTGACCCACGTCGACCCGGGCCAGTCCCTGGCCAACGCCCTCGACCCACTGCTGCGCAAGCGCGTGGTGCTGATCGACACCGCCGGCCTGCAAGCCAGCGACCCGGCCCTGCGCATGCAGCTGGAAAGCCTGGCCGGGCGCGGGATCAAATCCAGAAACTATTTGGTACTTGCTACCACCAGCCAGAAGCAGGTATTGACCGCCGCCTATCACAGCTACAAGCGCTGTGGGCTGGCGGGCTGCATCCTGACTAAACTGGATGAAACGGCAAGCCTGGGCGAAGTATTGAGCCTGGCCATCAGTCATGAATTACCGGTTGCTTACCTGACCGACGGGCCGCGGATCCCGGATGATTTGCATCTGCCGCGCCGTCATCAGTTGGTCAGCCGGGCTGTCAGCGTGCAAATGCAGGAAGAACCCAGTGAGGAAGCGATGGCTGACATGTTTGCTGACCTCTACCACAGTCCGAACAAACGTGTCGGCTGAGGCAATATGAACACAGTGCAAAGTATCTACATCGATGGTCTGCCAGCAGTTCGCGCGGCCAAGTCATGTAGCCTGCGTCTAAGCAAGACAAGGTAAAGAAATAAAATGGGCAGCATGCATCCCGTACAGGTGATCGCGGTGACCGGCGGCAAAGGTGGCGTCGGGAAAACTAACGTGTCAGTGAATTTGTCCCTGGCCCTGGCAGAGCTTGGCCGTCGCGTCATGCTGCTGGATGCTGACCTGGGTCTGGCGAACGTTGACGTTCTGCTGGGACTGACGCCCAAACATACCCTGGCCGATGTCATCGAAGGCCGCTGTGAGCTGCGCGACGTACTGTTGCAAGGCCCCGGCGGGATTCGCATCGTGCCGGCCGCGTCCGGCACCCAGAGCATGGTGCACCTGAGCCCGGCGCAGCATGCCGGCCTGATTCAGGCGTTCAGCGACATTGGCGACAACCTCGACGTGCTGGTGATCGACACCGCCGCCGGGATCGGCGAGTCCGTGGTCAGCTTCGTGCGAGCAGCCCAGGAAGTGTTGCTGGTGGTGTGCGACGAACCGACCTCGATCACCGACGCCTACGCGCTGATCAAACTGCTCAACCGCGACTACGGCATGAACCGCTTCCGCGTGCTGGCCAACATGGCCCAAAGCCCGCAGGAAGGGCGGAATCTGTTCGCCAAGTTGACCAAGGTCACAGATCGCTTCCTCGATGTCGCCTTACAATACGTTGGCGCAGTTCCCTACGACGAGTGCGTACGCAAGGCCGTGCAAAAGCAGCGTGCGGTCTATGAAGCGTTCCCTCGTTCGAAGTGCGCATTGGCGTTCAAGGCTATTGCCCAGAAGGTCGATACCTGGCCGTTGCCCGCCAACCCGCGTGGGCATCTGGAGTTTTTCGTCGAGCGATTGGTGCATCAGACGAGCGCAGGACCGGTGCTATGACATCCAGCGGCTACAACCTTTACAAGAAGTCGGCACGTGACAGTCAAGTCGAATTGATCGAGCGCTATGCGCCCCTGGTCAAGCGCATTGCCTATCACTTGCTGGCGCGCCTGCCCGCCAGTGTCCAGGTCGAAGACTTGATCCAGGCCGGGATGATCGGCTTGCTCGAAGTGTCGACCAAATACGATGCGAGCAAGGGCGCAAGTTTCGAGACATACGCGGGTATTCGTATCCGTGGGGCCATGCTCGATGAAGTGCGTAAAGGTGATTGGGCGCCGCGTTCGGTACACCGCAATACGCGCATGGTAAGTGACGCAATTCGCTCAATTGAAGCAAAAACCGGTCGCGACGCTAAAGATCACGAAGTTGCGGCCGAACTCCAATTGAGTCTCGACGATTACTACGGGATTTTGAACGATACCTTGGGCAGCCGCCTGTTCAGTTTCGACGACCTTTTGCAGGACGGCGAACATGAAGGGCTGCACGAGGACGGCGCGAGTGCTCATCTCGAACCGTCACGCGATCTGGAAGATGAACGCTTCCAGACTGCG
Organism: Pseudomonas sp. AN3A02; assembly: GCF_011765255.1. Taxonomy (NCBI): domain Bacteria; kingdom Pseudomonadati; phylum Pseudomonadota; class Gammaproteobacteria; order Pseudomonadales; family Pseudomonadaceae; genus Pseudomonas; species Pseudomonas sp. AN3A02. Next base: position 440,011 of record NZ_JAARNI010000002.1, on the reverse strand, counting down.
CTGGCGGACGCGATTGCCAATTTGCCGGAGCGTGAGCGACTGGTGTTGGCGCTGTACTACGACGAAGAGCTGAACCTCAAGGAAATCGGTGAGGTCCTGGGAGTCAGCGAATCGCGAGTCAGCCAGTTACACAGCCAGTGCGCGGCCCGCTTGCGGGGGCGTTTGGGAGAGTGGCGAGCGCGCTGACAGGCAGTGTGGGGACACTGCGAACGATACCGTCCAGGCGCTGCGCCCGGACGGGCTTGGCCCGTGGTGCGCCCCCGGTAGTCCTTTTTGTGTAACGCCTGTTGATTGATATGGCGCGCCCAGGTGCTGGGCGCGTTTAAGACTGCTTGGAGGTCGAATTGGACAAGAACATGAAAATCCTCATCGTTGATGACTTCTCAACGATGCGGCGGATCATAAAAAACCTGTTGCGTGACCTTGGGTTCACTAACACGGTCGAGGCGGATGACGGCATTACGGCGATTCCGATCCTCAACAGCGGGAGCATCGACTTTCTGGTAACGGACTGGAACATGCCGGGCATGACCGGTATCGATCTGCTGCGCCACGTGCGCGCGGATGAAAAACTGCGCAGCCTGCCTGTGCTGATGGTGACCGCTGAAGCCAAGCGTGAACAGATCATCGAAGCCGCCCAAGCCGGGGTTAACGGCTACGTGGTCAAGCCATTCACTGCACTGGCCTTGAAAGAGAAGATCGAAAAGATCTTCGAACGCATCGGTCATTGATGCTGCCACGGGGGAGCTATGGAGCATAAAGAATCATCGCAGGCCGACTTCGAGTCGACCCTGAAAAAACATGCCCACCAACTTGTCGAAAGCCTTGAAAAAGGCCAGTTCGGTGACGCGGTGCAGTTAATCCATGAGCTCAACCAGACCCGTGACCGCGGCCTGTACCAGGAAGTGGGCAAGCTCACGCGTGAGTTGCACAGTGCGATTGTCAATTTTCAGATTGACCCGCACATGCCCCAGGCCGAAGAAATCTCGCAGATCACGGATGCCACCGAACGCCTGTCCTATGTGGTCAGGCTGACTGAGGCGGCGGCCAACCGCACCATGGACCTGGTGGAAAACGCCACGCCTCTGGTCAACGGTATGGCCAGTGAAGCCAAGGCCCTGAGCACTGACTGGGGCCGGTTCATGCGTCGGGAAGTGGGCGCTGAAGAGTTTCGTGAACTGGCGCGTCGGGTCGAGGGCTTTTTGTCCCGCAGCGAGCAGGAAAACCGCACGGTTTCCAGCAACCTGAATGACATTCTGCTGGCCCAGGACTACCAGGACCTCACCGGTCAGGTGATCAAGCGCGTGACCCAACTGGTCACCGAAGTGGAAAGCAACCTGCTCAAACTGGTGTTGATGGCGGGTCAAGTTGACCGGTTTGCCGGCATCGAACATGACCGCGAAGCGATCCTTTCTGAAAAAGATCCACAAAAACACCTCGCCAAGGGTGAAGGTCCGCAGATTCATGCCGATAAACGTGAAGACGTTGTATCCGGGCAAGACGACGTAGACGATTTGCTGTCCAGTTTAGGCTTCTAAGGAGCACACCCATGAGCTTCGGCGCCGATGAAGAAATCCTTCAGGATTTCCTTGTAGAGGCCGGCGAAATTTTAGAGCAACTGTCCGAGCAACTGGTCGAGCTGGAAAGCCGACCGGATGATGCGAACCTGCTCAATGCAATTTTTCGCGGTTTTCACACTGTAAAAGGGGGCGCCGGCTTCCTCCAGCTCCACGAGCTGGTGGAGTGCTGTCACATCGCCGAGAACGTGTTCGACATCCTGCGCAAGGGTGAGCGGCACGTCGACTCGGAACTGATGGACGTGATCCTGGAAGCGCTGGATGCGGTCAACGGCATGTTCAGTGAAGTGCGCGAACGTGCACCGATCACGGCCGCCACCCCGGAACTGCTGGCCGCCCTGGCGCGCCTGGCAGAACCTGCGGCCAATGCGCCGGTGGTTGAAGCGGTGGCTGAGCCTGTCGCCGAGCCTGCGGGCGACGTGACCGACAGCGAATTCGAACAACTGCTGGACTCGCTGAACGCCGTCAAGGCCGAAGCCGAAGCTCCGGCGGCCAGTGCGCCGGCCATGGTGCCGACCACCGAAGACATTACCGACGCCGAGTTCGAGTCATTGCTCGACCAGTTGCACGGCAAGGGCCAGTTTGCCCCGGACGCGGTGGCCGCAGCGCCAGCGCCTACGGAAGCCGCGGCGCCTGCCAGCAACGAAATCACCGATGACGAATTTGAAGCGTTGCTGGACCAGTTGCATGGCAAAGGCTCGTTTGCTGCCGATGCACTGCCGGAAGTTGCTGCAGCAGTCGCTGCACCTGCAGCACCCGCTGCTGCTGCCGCTGCACCGGCTGCCGATGGACTGATCTCCGATCACGAATTCGAAGCCCTGCTGGATGAACTGCATGGCAAGGGCAAGTTCACCGAAGTGGCCGGCGCTGCTGCACCGGCTGCTACAGCGGCCACTGCGGTTGCAACGCCGGCCCCGGTGGCCGCCAAGGCCGCTGCACCGGTGGCTGCAAAACCTGCACCGGCCCCAGCACCCGCGCGTGCCTCTGCTGCTCCGGCTCCTGACAAGCAACCAGCCAGTGAAGCCGAAACCACCGTGCGGGTTGATACCGCGCGCCTGGACGACATCATGAACATGGTCGGCGAACTGGTGCTGGTGCGTAACCGCCTGGTGCGCCTGGGCCTGAACAGCGGCGATGAGGCCATGCAAAAGGCCGTGTCGAACCTCGACGTGGTCACCGCCGACCTGCAAACCGCTGTCATGAAGACCCGGATGCAGCCGATCAAGAAAGTCTTCGGCCGCTTCCCGCGTCTGGTTCGCGACCTGGCACGCCAGCTCAAGAAAGAGATCAACCTGGAACTGGTGGGTGAAGAAACCGACCTCGACAAAAACCTTGTCGAGGCCCTGGCCGACCCGCTGGTCCACTTGGTGCGCAACGCTGTCGACCACGGCATCGAGTCCCCGGAAGAACGTGAAGCTTCGGGCAAGAACCGCCTGGGCAAAGTGATCCTGGCGGCCGAACAGGAAGGCGACCACATCCTGCTGTCGATCACCGATGACGGCAAAGGCATGGACCCGAATATCCTGCGGGGCATCGCGGTCAAGCGTGGCGTGATGGACAAGGACGCCGCCGACCGTCTCACCGACACCGAGTGCTACAACCTGATCTTCGCCCCGGGCTTCTCCACCAAGACCGAGATTTCCGACGTGTCGGGCCGTGGCGTGGGCATGGACGTGGTGAAGACCAAGATCAGCCAGCTCAACGGCTCGATCAACATTTACTCGACCAAGGGCCTGGGCTCGAAGATCGTCATCAAGGTGCCGTTGACCCTGGCGATCATGCCGACTCTGATGGTGATGCTGGGCAACCAGGCGTTCGCCTTCCCGCTGGTCAACGTCAACGAAATTTTCCACCTCGACCTGTCGCGCACCAACGTGGTGGACGGCCAGGAAGTAGTGATCGTGCGCGACAAGGCGCTGCCACTGTTCTACCTCAAGCGCTGGCTGGTGGCTTCGGCCAAGCATGAAGAGCAGCGCGAAGGCCATGTGGTGATTCTTTCCGTGGGCACCCAGCGTATCGGCTTTGTCGTCGATCAACTGGTGGGCCAGGAAGAAGTGGTCATCAAGCCTTTGGGCAAAATGCTGCAGGGAACCCCGGGCATGTCGGGTGCGACCATTACCGGTGACGGTCGGATCGCGCTGATTCTGGATGTTCCGAGCATGCTCAAGCGTTACGCCGCACGGCGTATTTGATTCGGCCCGGGCAGGGCGGTTGTCCCTCGCCCGGCCTAACGGAGTGTTTATGGTAGTCAAGGTCCTGGTGGTGGACGATTCAGGTTTCTTCCGTCGCCGCGTCTCGGAAATTCTTTCATCGGATTCCAATATCCAGGTGGTCGGTACGGCCACCAACGGCAAAGAGGCGATCGATCAGGCCATGGCCCTCAAGCCAGACGTGATCACCATGGACTACGAGATGCCGATGATGGACGGCATCACGGCGGTGCGGCACATCATGCAGCGCTGCCCGACTCCGGTGTTGATGTTCTCCTCGCTGACCCACGAAGGCGCCCGGGTCACCCTGGATGCGCTGGACGCCGGCGCGGTGGACTTCCTGCCGAAGAATTTCGAAGACATCTCGCGCAACCCCGAGAAGGTCAAGCAGATGCTCTGCGAGAAGGTGCACAGCATCTCCCGCAGTAACCGTCGCAGCCTGTTCAGTGCGCCGGCGCCGGCACCTGTTACACCGCCCCCGGCAGCCCCGAGCACTTTTGGTCGCCCGGCGCCTGCGCCGGTTGCGCGTCCGGCCGCAGCGCCTGTGCGTACGGCTGCGCCCTCCGCGCATTCGCCTGCTCCCAAGCGCAAAGCCTACAAGCTGGTGGCCATCGGTACCTCCACCGGCGGCCCGGTTGCCTTGCAGCGGGTGTTGACCCAACTGCCGGCCAACTTCCCGGCGCCGATCGTGTTGATCCAGCACATGCCTGCCGCGTTCACCAAGGCCTTTGCCGAGCGCCTGGACAAGCTGTGCCGCATCAGCGTCAAGGAAGCCGAGGATGGCGACATCCTGCGCCCGGGTCTCGCGCTGCTGGCCCCTGGCGGCAAGCAGATGATGGTCGATGGCCGTGGCGCGATCAAAATCCTGCCGGGTGACGAGCGCCTGAACTACAAGCCGTGTGTGGATATCACCTTCGGTTCCGCAGCCAAGTCCTACGGCGACAAAGTTCTGGCGGTGGTCTTGACCGGCATGGGTGCCGACGGCCGCGAAGGCGCACGTTTGCTCAAGCAGGGCGGCAGCGCGATCTGGGCCCAGGATGAAGCCAGCTGCGTGATCTATGGCATGCCCATGGCCATCGTCAAAGCCGACCTGGCCGACGCCGTCTACAGCCTGGACGACATCGGCAAGCATCTGGTGGAGGCCTGCCTGTAATGGATGTATTGAGCCTGATTGGCATCATCATGGCGTTTGTCGCGATTATCGGCGGCAACTACCTCGAAGGCGGCCACCTGGGTGCCCTGGCCAACGGCCCGGCAGCGTTGATCGTGATCGGCGGCACGGTGGGCGCGGCCTTGCTGCAGTCGCCCATGAGTTCGTTCAAGCGCGCGATGCAGATCCTTATCTGGATTATTTTTCCGCCGCGTGTCGACTTGCCGGGCGGCATCGACCGCGTGGTTAACTGGAGCCTCACGGCGCGCAAGGAAGGCCTGCTGGGCCTGGAAGGCGTGGCCGATGCCGAGCCCGACAGCTACGCACGCAAAGGCTTGCAATTGCTGGTGGACGGCGCCGAGCCGGAAGCGATTCGCAGCATCCTGGAAGTGGATTTCTACACCCAGGAAAGCCGCGACATCAACGCCGCCAAAGTCTTTGAAAGCATGGGCGGCTACGCGCCGACCATCGGCATCATCGGTGCGGTGATGGGCTTGATCCACGTGATGGGCAACCTGGCCGATCCGTCGCAACTGGGCAGCGGGATTGCCGTGGCGTTCGTCGCCACCATCTACGGCGTGGCCAGTGCCAACCTGGTGTTGTTGCCGGTGGCCAGCAAGCTCAAGTCGATCGCCATGCGCCAGTCGCGTTATCGCGAGATGTTGCTGGAAGGCATCCTCTCGATTGCCGAGGGTGAAAACCCGCGCTCCATCGAATTGAAGCTCCAGGGCTTCATGGATTGATGGTCATGAACCCTGTAGGAGCGAGCTTGCTCGCGAAAAACCCGAGAACAACGCGTTCATCCAGGATGCCCGCGTTATCGTTGACGATTTTCGCGAGCAAGCTCGCTCCTACAGGTGATTCGTTTTGTCGAGGTAGTCGCCTGTGAGCCGTCGCCGCCGCGAGCCTGAAGAACACGTCAACCATGAACGCTGGCTGGTGTCCTACGCCGACTTCATTACGCTGTTGTTCGCGTTTTTTGTGGTGATGTACTCCATTTCCTCGATCAACGAAGGCAAGTACAAAGTCATTTCCCAGGCGCTTATCGGCGTGTTCAACGACGCTGACCGCGCCCTCAAGCCGATCCCGATCGGCGAAGAACGCCCCAAGACCGTGACCCCGGCCAAACCGCTGGTCAACGACAGTGATGAAACCGCCGCCGGCATCGGTGGCACCAGCGACCCGCTGAAAAGCATCGCCGATGACATCAGCGCAGCCTTTGGCGACCTGATCAGCTCCAACCAGATGACCGTGCGCGGCAATGAGTTGTGGGTGGAAATCGAGCTTAATTCCAGCCTGCTGTTCGCCAGCGCCGATGCGATGCCCAGCGACCAGGCGTTCACCATCATCGACAAGGTGGCGGCGATACTGAAGCCGTTTGAAAACCCGGTCCACGTTGAAGGGTTTACCGACAACCTGCCGATCAGCACGGCGCAGTATCCGACCAACTGGGAGCTGTCTTCGGCCCGCGCGGCGAGTATTGTGCGGATGCTGGCGATGCAGGGCGTGAATCCCGGGCGCCTGGCGTCGGTGGGGTACGGCGAGTTCCAGCCGGTGGCCAATAACGCCACGGCAGAAGGCCGTGCGCGTAACCGTCGGGTGGTGCTGGTGGTGTCGCGCAACCTCGATGTGCGCCGCAGCCTGACCGGTACCGGCACCGCCAATGCAACACCGGATGCCGCCTTGAAGCGGGCTGGCACACAAACTGCACCAGCGCCCGTAAAGGCGCCGGTTCGCGGGAGTGCCGTCAATTCTCCGTCACCGGCTCTATAACCCTATGCAATTTCTCGGTCGAGCCTGTGCCTGCCGGGAGGAACAATCCGAATGAGAGTCTGGGCAGTTGCCAATCAAAAGGGTGGTGTCGGTAAAACCACCACTTCCATCGCCTTGGCCGGCTTGCTGGCAGAGGCCGGCAAGCGTGTGGTCGTGGTCGACCTGGACCCCCACGGCTCCATGACCAGCTATTTCGGCTACGACCCGGATGCCCTGGAGCACAGTTGCTACGACCTGTTCCTGCACAAGGGCAGTGTGCCGGCGGATTTGCCGGGCCAACTGATGCTGCCTACCAGTAATGAAAAGATCTCGTTGCTGCCGTCGAGCACCGCCCTGGCTACCCTTGAGCGCCAGTCTCCGGGGCAGAGCGGCCTGGGCCTGGTGATCGCCAAGACCCTGGCGCAGCTGTGGCAGGACTTCGACTACGCGATCATCGACAGCCCGCCTTTACTGGGCGTGCTGATGGTCAACGCCCTGGCCGCCAGTCAACAGCTGGTGATCCCGGTGCAGACCGAGCACCTGGCCGTCAAAGGCCTGGAACGCATGGTCAGCACCCTGGCGATGATCAACCGCTCGCGCAAACAGGCGTTGCCGTTCAGCATCGTGCCGACCCTGTTTGACCGCCGTACCCAGGCGTCCCTCGGCACCTTGCGGGTATTGCGCGACGCCTATCCGGACACCATCTGGCAAGGCTACATCCCGGTGGACACGCGCCTGCGGGATGCGAGCCGGGCAGGGCTGACGCCATCGCAATTCGACGGCAAGAGCCGTGGCGTGCTGGCGTATCGGGCGTTGCTCAAGCACCTGTTGTCCCAGCAACTTGTGGCGCAGGTGGCGTGATGATCATTGTAGGAGCCTGGCTTGCCAGCGATGCAGACGCCGCAGTTTTCGCGACAAAACCGGCTCTCGATTCAAGTCCGGACACCCACAGGCCGATAACCTCTAAACACAGGGTTGATGGGGCTTGCGCGTGGGCATACAGATGAACCGTCCCGTTGATTTCAAGACCCGGCCGCAACTGGCGCTGGAGTCCTACCTGGACGCCTTGCTCCAGGACGCGACCGAGGAAATGCCGGAACCGATTCTGATCCTCGATGAAGTCATCGAGCCTGAACCTGCGGCCCTGGACGAGTTTCAACTGGCGGTCCTGGAAGAGCAGGCCCGTGATGCGTTGGTGGTCCCCGTAGCGGTTCCGGCACCGGTTGCCGTGCCCGTGCCCGTGCCTGTTGCGCCTGTGGTGATCGCGCCCGTGGTGGTCGAGCCGGTGGTTGAGGTTCATCTCCCGCCGAGCATCACGCCGCCGCCGGTACAGGGCGATGGTCGGCCGGCGTGGGCCGCCGAGCCGTTCGAATGTTTGCTGTTCGACGTCGCCGGGTTGACCCTGGCGGTGCCGCTGGTGTGCCTGGGCTCGATCTACTCCCTGGAAGGCCAGGAGTTGACGCCGCTGTTTGGCCAGCCGGAATGGTTCCTCGGGATCCTGCCGAGCCAGCAGGGCAACTTGAAGGTATTGGACACTGCGCGTTGGGTGATGCCTGACCGCTATCGGGATGATTTCCGCCAGGGCCTGCAATACGTTATTTCGGTCCAGGGCTACGAGTGGGGGCTGGCAGTGCATCAGGTCAGCCGCTCATTGCGCCTGGACCCGAACGAAATCAAATGGCGCAGCCACCGGGGCCAGCGGCCATGGCTGGCGGGCACCGTGATCGAACACATGTGCGCGTTGCTGGATGTCGCCGAACTGGCGGAGCTGATTGCCAGCGGCGCGGTAAAAGCGATGTCGCTCAACAAACGCACTTGATAACAAGCAGCAGCGCTACGGTGCTGCCCAAGAACACACACCGTAACCAACGGTATTTGAAGGGGTCTGGAGTATGAACAAATCAGCGTCCGCACAAGGTCTGGTGGATGATCCAATCCTGCAATGGGTCACCTTCAAGCTGGACAACGAGTCCTACGGCATCAACGTGATGCGTGTGCAGGAAGTGCTGCGCTACACCGAAATCGCTCCGGTTCCGGGTGCCCCAAGCTACGTGCTGGGCATCATCAACCTGCGCGGTAACGTTGTAACTGTGATCGACACCCGCCAGCGTTTTGGCCTGGTGCCGACCGAAGTCAACGACAACACCCGCATCGTGATCATCGAAGCCGACAAGCAAGTGGTCGGGATCATGGTCGACAGCGTGGCGGAAGTGGTTTACCTGCGCCAATCTGAAGTCGAGACCGCGCCGAACGTCGGCAACGAAGAATCGGCCAAGTTCATCCAGGGTGTCTGCAACAAGAACGGCGAGCTGCTGATTCTGGTTGAGCTGGACAAGATGATGAGCGAAGAAGAATGGCAGGATCTGGAGAATATCTGATTGTTCCTTGAGGTAGCGGTGATCGTCCTGGCCATCTTATGGGCCGGGACCTTGGGCTTCCTGCTGCGCTACGTGCGCCAGCAACGGGAATTGGCCATGCAACAGGCCGAGCACGACGCCGTGCGCGACCGGCGCATCCTGGAATTGGTCAAGCGGGTCGACCACTTCCAGCAGAGCGCGGTACGTGTAGGGGATGAAGTGCACGAACTGCGTTCGGTGCTGGCGCCGTTGCCGGACAAGCTGTCTGCGCTGGAGCAGCGTGACCCGTCGAGCCTGTCATTCGCCCAGGCGGCGAAGTTGGTGGGCATGGGCGCGACGGTGGATGAGCTGACCCAGTCCTGCGGGTTGACCCAGGCTGAAGCGCAGTTGATGAGCCGGTTGCACAAGGACAGCTGAAGGTTACGAGCGGCAAGCAGGTTTGCTTGCCGCTTATAGCTGATGCCGGTTGCTCAGCCATTCGGCCATGGTCGAGTCTTCGAGCGCATATTCACCACGGTTGGCTTTCCAGACCAACTCCTTCTCCCGCAGCACTTCCAGCGCTTTCTGAACGTTTGGCGTGCTTGCGTTCGGCTCGACCTGGGCCAACTCCAATTTGCGGTTCACGTCCTGGAAGGTTTTTTCCGCAAAAGGCGAGAACGCTTGCTTGCCCAGGGTTCGTTCGCCCATCACTTCCAGCACTGCTTGTTGCAAGGGTGACAGGTCGTTGTAGGCGCTCTCGTAGTCGCTCCAGATTCCGGCCTGGTGATTCAGTGCCCCGGTCCTCAGCAACTCGCCAAGGTTGCTGGCTTCGCCAAGACCCACGCTGACTTCGGTCAACAGTTTGTTGAGCATCTCCGGGCGCCGGCCGACGAGCTGGAACGCATAGTCCATATCCTCAAGGTTGAACTGGTTGGTTGCGGCCAGGCGCTGGTTCCACAGGTCCGTCACGAACTCCACAAAGTCGCGGCTCAGCAACGGGAATGGCGTGATGTGGGCGCCGAAAAACGGTTGTTTGCTCTTGAGGACCAGGTTGGCCAGTTTGTCCCGGCTGGACCCGGTGAAGACCAGGCGCAGGCCGTCTGTGGTGCTGCTGCCGTTGAGATGGTCTCGTGCAGCCTTGAGGGCGAACATTGCGTTCACGCCACCCTCGCTGTTGAGGGCGTGCTGGGCTTCGTCGACGATCAGCACGATCATCTGCCCCGAGACCTGGTGCAGCACGTCCAGCGCATGGGTGAGCGTGGTGCCGGAGGGCAATTGAGGTTTGGTGAAATCCCAACTCAAGGTGCGCAGCAGGCTGATCTTCTCGATACCGGCCTTCTTGGCCGCTTTGCTCACTGCGCTTTCGAACTCGCCCAGGGCTTTGCCGATGGCCCCGGAGATCAGCTCGGCGGGGTCGATTTCGCGGTTCATCCAGAGGTCCACGTACACCGGCAGCCAGCCGCGCGCCTTGCATTCGGGGATGAGGTCGTTGCGCAGGAACGTACTCTTACCCGTACGACGAGGCGCCGCGAGGAACATCCCGGAGCTGTAATCGGCAAATGACTCGCCCGCCAAATCACGGGCCAGCGCTTCGGCGAGTAGCTTTCGACTGAGGATCGGGCGGGTAGGGCTCATGGGTTTTATCCTGAACTATCGGGTTCGGGATAATCTATACCTTGAAAGATATAATTGCTATACACCGACGGTTACAGACACTGATCATTCCCACGCTCTGCGTGGGAATGCATCCCGTGACGCTCCGCGTCACCACTGCGCATGACTTGAACTTTGCAGCGCCAGTTGGACGCGGAGCGTCCGAGGCCGCGTTCCCACGCAGAGCGTGGGAACGATCAGGCCACATTAATAATCGTCGCCTCTTTCCGTCACATCCCGCTCTACCGGCCCTCCATCCGGGTCATAACCCACCGGGAACTTGCCCTTCAACGTCCAGGCAAACGCGATGATCTCGGCGACGGTGCGGTACAACTCTTCCGGGATGCTGTCGCCCAATTCCATGCGCGCCAGTAATTTGACCAGCTCGGCATTTTCGTAGATCGGGACTTCGTTTTCCCGGGCCAGCTTGAGGATGGCTTCGGCCAGGGCGTCGTCGCCCTTGGCCGTCAGGGTCGGTGCTTGTTGCCCATCGTATTTGAGGGCAATGGCCTGGCGGGGCGGGTTGGGGTTTTTCATGCGGTTTCATCCACCCAGCGTTGTTCCAGTCCGGTTTTCGGGCCGCGCGGCGGGGTGCCGAGGTGGCAGTCCAGGTCGCCGACGTTGAGCCCCGACGACACCAGGCGCTCGCGCAGGCTACCCAAGTGGCTTTCGATCAGGCTGGCGGTGAACGGGCGGCTCGCCCACAGTTGACTCGACAGCTTGCCCTGGCTCAGTTGCGCCTGAACCTGCAACGGGCCCAGAGGCTCCATGTCGAGGGCCATTTCCACGCGCCAGAGCATTTGCTTGGGGTCCTTGGTGTCCTTGCGTTCCGGCTGATCCTTGTCGGGGGCCGGTTCTTCACGCTGGAACTTGACCTGCAACGGCACGATGTCCTGCAAGGTACGCATTGGGATTTCCAGCTGCCAGGTGGTCAAGAGCTTGCCATCGGCGGTGGTACCGGTTTGTTCCAGGCTCGACAGCTGATGGCTTTGCAAGCGGGAAATGGCGCCGGCGGCCAGGCGCAGCAGGTTTTCCAGGTCGCTCTCACCTTCCAGGCGTTGCATCAGCCGATCCGGCAGCGGAAAGCCAGCGGGTGCTTGGCGGGCGCCGACCTGGCCGAGGGTGCCCAGCGGGCTGCGCACGAAGCTGGGCAGCAGTTGCGCCAGGGTGTTGGCGGCCAGGATCGCGTTGAGGTTGGTGCTGGCGGGCAGGTTAGGCAGCAGGTCGGCGACGAAGCGCAGCAGGGCGCCTTTCATGTCCAGCGGCGGTATCTGCGGGTTTTGCCCGGCGAGCAGCTTGGCTTCCAGGAATGTGCCGCTGTTCTGGATCAGTTGCGCGAGTACCTTGGGATTGCTGGCTTGGGCCAGGTCGGGCAGGCTCGCCAGCAATCGCTCGGCGGCGGCACGCAAATCGACTGAGGTGCTGTCGCTACGGGTCGCCGGCAGGCTTTGCAACGCGGTGAACACCACGTCCAGCGAACCCTGGCGGCTTTGTTGGGTGGAGAGTTGTTGGGCCACGGCCAGTTGGTCCTGGCGCCCGCTCAGGGGCACAAAGCTCAAGGTCTGGGCACTTTGCACCACGGCACTGAGCAGGCTGCCGATGCGCAATGGCTGCGGGCTTTCGACGGTCAGGGTCGCGCCGCTGAGGACGTTATTGAGCACCGACACCAGCGAGCGATACACCACCGGCTGGTTGGCGCCCTGGGGCAGCGCCTGGGTGGTCAGCACCTTGCCTTGCAGCAGCGTGCCCACCGGCAGTTGGCTGGTGTCGATGCGTGTCAGCGCGGCGACACTGGAACTCAACGCCTGCTGAAGGCTGATGGACAAGTTGCCCGACGACGTCTGGCTGACCTCCACCTGGGTGCCCAGCGGCAGCGGCTGGCTGCTGCTGGCCTGCACCAGGGTTTGCCGGCCGCCTTCCAGGGTCAGCTTGAGCAGCAACTGAAAGGCATCGCCGCCTTGTTTAAGTGCCAGCACCTCGGCGTTCACGGTTTTACCGGGGTCAATCAGGCCGGTCTGCGGCTCCAGCAGTTTCAGCAGCTCACCCGTCGCAGGCGCGGGCGCAGGCCCGGCCGGCAGCGTGGGAGGAAGCGTGGGAAGATTGATCTCACCGGTCATCGTGCGCGCCGTCTCAAGGGAAATTGCCCTCTTTAGAGTAGGGCATCACATGTATAATGCCGCCCGTCTTCAAAGAGAGCGGTATAAACATCACAACTATTTGATCCAGCTCTCTAAAATCGGTCGCCAAAGCAGTTAATGTGCATCTCTTTAACGGCCGTTCCACCGCCGACTTGAACCGTAAAGGCCCGCGATCTCTTGACCAGCCCTCTTCTAGAAGCCGTAGCGCTCGCCTGTGAACGTGACCTGCGGATGCTGTTCGAACACCTCGAACTGCGTCTGGCGGGCGGCGACATGGTGCAAGTCAGCGGCCCCAACGGCAGCGGCAAGACCAGCCTGTTGCGGCTGTTGGCCGGCCTGATGCAGCCGACGGCGGGCGAAGTGCGGCTCAATGGCAAACCGTTGCACGAGCAACGCACCGAGCTGGCGCGCAACCTGATCTGGATCGGCCACGCCGCCGGGATCAAGGATGTGCTCACCGCCGAAGAAAACCTCAGCTGGCTCAGCGCCCTGCATCATCCCGCAAGTCGCGAGGCGATCTGGCAAGCCCTCGCCGCCGTTGGCCTGAAGGGTTTTGAAGACGTTCCCTGTCACACCCTGTCCGCCGGGCAACAGCGCCGCGTGGCCCTGGCCCGTTTGTATCTGGGCGGCCCGCCGCTATGGATTCTCGACGAACCCTTCACCGCCCTCGATAAACAAGGCGTCGCTCAGCTGGAAGAACACCTCGCCGCCCATTGCGAGCAGGGCGGCATGATTGTCCTTACGACTCACCACACGTTGACGCGCATTCCCGCCGGTTACCGCGACCTCGACCTGGGCCGGTGGTCGGTATGAGTGTTTTTGCCCTGTTGGTCGCCCGCGAAGCGCGGTTACTCTGTCGCCGCCCGGCCGAACTGGCCAACCCGCTGGTGTTCTTCGCGATCGTGATCGCGCTGTTCCCGTTGGCGGTGGGCCCCGAGACTAAACTGTTGCAAACCTTGTCTCCGGGACTGGTCTGGGTGGCGGCACTTTTGTCGGTCCTGCTCTCGCTGGACGGGCTGTTTCGCAGTGATTTTGAAGATGGTTCCCTTGAACAGTGGGTCCTTTCGTCGCACCCCCTGCCACTTCTGGTATTGGCCAAGGTACTGGCACACTGGGTGTTTTCCGGCCTGGCGCTGGTATTGCTCGCGCCGTTGCTGGCGATGATGCTGGGATTGCCCACCGAGTGCCTGCCGGTGTTGCTCCTTTCCTTGTTGCTTGGCACGCCGGTACTCAGTCTACTGGGCGCCGTGGGAGCGGCGCTGACGGTCGGTTTGAAACGCGGCGGCCTGTTGTTGGCCCTGCTGATTTTGCCTTTGTATATCCCGGTGTTGATCCTGGGCAGCGGCGCTTTGCAAGCCGCGCTCCAGGGTATGCCGGCGACCGGTTACCTCCTGTGGCTTGGCAGCCTGGCCGCCCTGGCGGTAACCCTGACACCCTTTGCTATAGCGGCTGGCCTGAAGATCAGCGTCGGCGAATAATGAGGTCTGACCGAGCATTGTCTTGGTCAGTAAAGACCCTAAGCTTCTTGCCACGACAAGAAGCAACCGTGATGGAAACAGCATGAACTGGACCTGGTTTCACAAGCTCGGCTCGCCCAAATGGTTTTACGGCATCAGTGGCAAACTGCTGCCGTGGTTGAGCATCGCCGCTGTATTGCTGATCGGCATCGGCCTGGTCTGGGGCCTGGCCTTCGCGCCGCCGGACTACCAGCAAGGCAACAGCTTTCGCATCATCTACATTCACGTTCCCGCCGCGATGCTGGCCCAGTCCTGCTACGTGATGCTGGCGGTGTGCGGCATTGTCGGCCTGGTGTGGAAGATGAAGCTGGCGGACGTTGCCCTGCAATGCGCCGCGCCCATCGGTGCCTGGATGACCGCCGTGGCGCTGGTCACCGGCGCGATCTGGGGCAAGCCGACCTGGGGTTCGTGGTGGGTCTGGGACGCGCGACTCACCTCGATGCTGATTCTGCTGTTCCTGTATTTCGGCCTGATTGCCCTGGGCAACGCCATCAGCAACCGTGACAGCGCCGCCAAGGCCTGCGCGGTGCTGGCGATTGTCGGCGTGATCAACATCCCGATCATCAAATACTCGGTGGAGTGGTGGAACACCCTGCACCAGGGCGCCACCTTCACCCTCACCGAAAAGCCGTCAATGCCCGTGGAAATGTGGGCGCCGCTGCTGCTGATGGTGTTGGGGTTCTACTGTTTTTTCGGCGCCGTGCTGCTGATGCGCATGCGCCTCGAAGTGCTCAAGCGTGAAGCCCGCACCAGTTGGGTCAAGGCCGAAGTGCAAAACAGCCTGGGAGCCCGTGGATGAGCTTCAACTCTTTCAGTGATTTTCTCGCCATGGGCCATCACGCCCTGTATGTCTGGACGGCCTATGGCATCTGCCTGGCGGTGCTGGCCCTCAACGTCGCCGCGCCGATCCTGGCTCGCAAGCGTTACCTGCAACAAGAGGCGCGTCGTTTGCGCCGGGAGACCGAAAAGTGAATCCGCTGCGTAGAAAGCGTCTGTTGATCATCCTGGCCATCATGGCCGGTGTCGGCATTGCCGTGACCCTGGCCCTGAGTGCCC
Organism: Pseudomonas sp. AN3A02; assembly: GCF_011765255.1. Classification (NCBI taxonomy): domain Bacteria; kingdom Pseudomonadati; phylum Pseudomonadota; class Gammaproteobacteria; order Pseudomonadales; family Pseudomonadaceae; genus Pseudomonas; species Pseudomonas sp. AN3A02. The sequence continues at coordinate 424,622 of NZ_JAARNI010000002.1, read as the reverse complement.
TGCGGGAGAACATCAACCTGTTCTACACCCCGACCCAGATTGCCAACGGCGAAGCGCCGCTGGACACGCGAATTCGTGCCGGTGGCATGGTCGAGAAGGGCTCGCTGCAACGCTCCGGCGACTCCCTGGACGTGAAATTCATCGTCACCGACTTCAACAAATCCGTGACCATCACCTACCGCGGCATCCTCCCGGACCTGTTCCGCGAAGGGCAGGGCATCGTCGCCCTCGGCAAGCTCAACGCCGACGGCGTGGTAGTGGCCGACGAAGTGCTGGCCAAGCACGATGAAAAATACATGCCGCCGGAAGTCACCAAGGCCCTGAAAGACAGCGGCCAATCCGCCCCGACCCCCGCCAAGGAGGGCTAAGTCATGACGTCCGCATTGTTTATTCCAGAGCTGGGCCAGTTGGCGATGATCCTCGCCCTGTGCTTCGCCATCGTCCAGGCCGTGGTCCCGTTGCTGGGTGCCTGGCGTGGTGACCGTTTGTGGATGAGCCTGGCCCAGCCGGCTGCCTGGGGCCAGTTCGCCTTTTTGCTGTTCGCCTTCGGTTGCCTGACCTACGCCTTCATGACCGACGACTTTTCCGTCGCCTACGTCGCCAACAACTCCAACAGCGCCTTGCCCTGGTACTACAAGTTCAGCGCCGTGTGGGGTGCCCACGAAGGTTCATTGTTGCTGTGGGCGTTGATCCTCGGCGGCTGGACCTTTGCCGTATCGGTGTTCTCCCGCCAGTTGCCGCAAGTCATGCTGGCCCGGGTGCTGGCGGTGATGGGCATGATCAGCATCGGCTTCCTGCTGTTCCTGATCATGACCTCCAACCCGTTCACCCGCATCCTGCCGCAGATCCCGGTAGACGGCCACGACCTCAACCCGTTGCTGCAAGACATCGGCCTGATCGTGCACCCGCCGATGCTCTACATGGGTTACGTCGGTTTCTCGGTCGCCTTCGCCTTCGCCATCGCCGCCTTGCTCGGCGGGCGTCTCGACGCGGCCTGGGCGCGCTGGTCGCGGCCATGGACCATCGTCGCCTGGGCGTTCCTCGGCATCGGCATCACTCTGGGCTCATGGTGGGCCTACTACGAGCTCGGCTGGGGGGGCTGGTGGTTCTGGGATCCGGTGGAAAACGCCTCCTTCATGCCATGGCTGGTGGGCACGGCGCTGATTCACTCGCTGGCAGTCACCGAAAAACGCGGCGTGTTCAAAAGCTGGACCGTATTGCTGGCCATCGCCGCGTTTTCCCTGAGCCTGCTGGGTACGTTCCTGGTGCGTTCTGGCGTGCTGACATCGGTTCACGCGTTTGCCTCCGACCCGGAGCGCGGCGTGTTCATCCTGATCTTCCTGCTGTTCGTGGTGGGCGGCTCGTTGACGTTGTTTGCGTTGCGCGCGCCAGTGGTCAAGAGCCATGTCGGCTTCAACCTCTGGTCCCGGGAAACCCTGCTGCTGGGCAATAACCTGGTGCTGGTGGTGGCGGCTTCGATGATCCTGCTCGGCACCCTGTACCCGCTGGCTCTGGATGCCCTGAGCGGCGCCAAACTGTCCGTCGGCCCGCCGTATTTCAACGCACTGTTCATCCCGTTGATGGCGCTGTTGATGGTGGTGATGGCGGTCGGCATGCTGGTGCGCTGGAAAGACACCCCGGTGAAATGGCTGGTGGGCATGCTCGCGCCGGTACTGCTCGGCAGCGCCGCGCTGGCCGTGATCGCCGGTATTGCCTACGGCGACTTCAACTGGGCCGTGCTCGCCACCTTCATGCTCGCCGCCTGGGTGTTGCTGGCCGGCGTACGTGACCTGATCGACAAGACCCGCCACAAAGGTTTGATCAAAGGCCTGCCGACCATGACCCGCAGCTACTGGGGCATGCAGGTTGCGCATATCGGCATCGCCGTGTGTGCGTTGGGCGTGGTGTTGTCCAGCCAGAACAGTGCCGAGCGCGACCTGCGCCTGGCACCCGGCGAGTCCATGGACCTGGCCGGTTACCACTTCATTTTCGAAGGCGCCAAGCACTTCGAAGGCCCGAACTTTACCTCAGACAAAGGCACCGTACGCGTCGTGCGCAACGGTAAGGAAATCGCGGTACTGCACCCGGAAAAACGCCTGTACACCGTGCAAAGCTCGATGATGACCGAAGCCGGGATCGACGCCGGTTTCACCCGCGACCTCTACGTCGCCCTGGGTGAACCACTGGGCGATGGCGCCTGGGCCGTGCGGGTCCACGTCAAACCGTTTGTGCGCTGGATCTGGTTCGGCGGCCTGCTCACCGGGTTCGGTGGTTTGCTGGCAGCAATGGACCGGCGCTACCGGGTCAAGGTCAAGAGCCGGGTGCGTGAAGCCCTCGGCCTGCAAGGAGCGGCGGTATGAAGCGTTGGTTGATGGTGTTACCGCTGGCGGCGTTTTTGGTGGTGGCGGTGTTCCTGTATCGCGGGCTGTACCTGGACCCGGCCGAGTTGCCGTCGGCCATGATCGGCAAGCCATTCCCGGCGTTCTCGCTGCCGACCGTGCAGGGCGACAAAACCCTGACCCAGGCTGACTTGCTGGGCAAACCGGCGCTGGTCAATGTGTGGGGCACCTGGTGCATTTCCTGCCGCGTCGAGCATCCGGTGCTGAACAAACTGGCGGAGAAGGGCGTGGTGATCTACGGCATCAACTACAAGGACGACAACGCTGCTGCCCTGAAGTGGCTGGCGGAATTCCACAACCCGTACCAGTTGGATATCCGCGACGAAGACGGCAACCTCGGCCTGAACCTCGGCGTATACGGCGCCCCGGAAACCTTCTTCATCGATGCCAAGGGCGTGATCCGCGACAAATACGTAGGCGTGATCGACGAAGTGGTGTGGCGCGAGCAACTGGCCGCCAAGTACCAGGCGCTGGTGGATGAGGCCAAGCCATGAAGCGTTGGTTAGCCGCCGCTGTATTGGGCTTGAGCATGGTCGGCGTGGCCCACGCCGCCATCGACACCTACGAATTTGCCAAGGACGGTGACCGCGAGCGTTTTCGCGAACTGACCAAGGAATTGCGCTGCCCCAAGTGCCAGAACCAGGACATCGCCGACTCCAACGCACCGATCGCCGCCGACCTGCGCAAAGAGATTTTCCGCATGCTCGGCGAGGGCAAGGACAATCAGCAGATCATCGACTTTATGGTCGACCGCTACGGTGACTTCGTGCGCTACAAGCCGGCGCTCACCGGCAAGACCGCGTTGCTGTGGTTCGGCCCGGCCGGTTTGTTGCTCGCCGGTGTCGTGGTGATGGCGGTGATTGTGCGCCGCCGTCGTGTGGCCCCGGCCGATGGCTCGGACTCGCTTTCCGTCGATGAGCGTCAACGCCTCGACCAACTGCTGGACAAAAAAACTGATGATTGATTTCTGGCTCGCAGCCGGTCTGCTGCTTCTGATTGCCCTGAGTTTCCTGCTGATCCCGGTGTTACGCGGCCGCCGTGCCCAGCGTGAAGAAGATCGCACCGCGCTGAACGTGGCGCTGTATCAAGAACGCGTGGCGGAACTGCAAACCCAGCAGTCCGAAGGCGTGCTGGATGCGGCCCAACTGGACAGCGGTCGCGCTGAAGCCGCTCGCGAGTTGCTGGCCGATACCGAAGGTGTGGAAAAGCCTCGGGAGTCGCGCCTCGGCAAACCCTTGCCGTTGCTCGCGGCCTTTCTGGTGCCGGTGCTGGGCGTGGCGCTGTACCTGCATTACGGGGCCAGCGACAAGGTCGAACTGACCCGCGAATTCTCCCAGCCGCCGGTGTCCATGGAAGACATGACCCGCCGCCTGGAGCGCGCCGCTGCTGCCCAACCGGATTCGCCGGAAGGCCTGTACTTCCTCGGTCGTGCCTACATGGCCCAGGACCGATCGGCTGATGCAGCCAAAGTCTTCGAGCGCACCGTGGCCTTGGCCGGCCGCCAGCCGGAATTGCTCGGGCAGTGGGCCCAGGCCCAATACTTTGCCGACAACAAACAGTGGTCGCCCAAGGTCCAGGCCTTGACCGACGAAGCACTGAAACTCGACCCGAAAGAAGTCACCAGCCTCGGCCTGCTGGGCATCGCCGCCTTTGAAGGCCAGCGTTACCAGGAAGCGATCGACTACTGGAACCGCCTGTTGGCGCAACTGCCGCCGGAAGACAACTCCCGGGCCGCGCTGCAAGGCGGCATTGACCGGGCGGCCGAGAAGCTCAAAGAGAGCGGCGGTAGCGTGGCACCAGTGAAGGCACAAAAGCAGATGCAAGTGCGTGTGGACCTGGCGGCGGATGTGAAGGCCAAGGCCTTGCCGACCGACAGCGTGTTCATCTTCGCCCGTGCCGTCAAAGGCCCACCGGCGCCATTGGCGGCCAAGCGCGTGACCGTGGCCGACCTGCCGATCACCGTCGAGTTGGGCGACAGCGATGCGATGATGCCGCAGTTGAAACTGTCCAACTTTCCCGAAGTCCAACTGGTTGCGCGCATATCCAGGGCCGGTCAACCGACCACTGGCGAGTGGATCGGCCGCAGCCAACCCCTGGCCAGCAGCACCACTGCGCTGCAGCAGCTGACCATCGACAGTCCGGATAAATAATTCGAGGAAATGCCCATGACCGCCATCGCTCGTATCACCCTGCTCAGCCTGGTATTGGGGTTGAGTGCTTGTGCGGTCCATCGGCCTCCGTCGCCTACCGGGCCGACCATTCCACCGACAGGGCCGTCGACCCAGCCGAGCACCCAGCCAGGCACCCAGCCTTCGGGCCCGGTGATTAAACCGTCGAAGCCGGTGCCGAGCTCCTCGCCGACCTTCGCACCGCCACCGGGTGCGGCCAGCCACTGGGACGGCAAGATGCAGGTGTACGTGCTGGACGAGCAGGCCGATACGTTCTACCGCCAGCGCACCTACTACCGCTGGAGCAACGGTTGGAGCCGCTCCATCAGCCCGAACGGGCCTTGGGAAGAGACCGATGTCCATGGCGTACCGCCGGGGTTGAGCAAGCAGTACGCGCAATGAATTTGGCTGTTTATCGGGACTGATACTGACCCTATAAGGTCGTTTATTTAAACGACCTTATATGTGCGGCGAGTTCAGCGAGCTCCCCGTCATCTGCCCTGTTTGAGTCGTGTGAGGAAATATAACCCTCATACACCTCATAGAACTTGTCCACCCGTGAGCTGATCTTTTTGAATGTGCTGTCTTGGCCAGTGCCATGCATTGGAAACAACTTCGCGTGTAGATGGTCAACCCCGTATCCCTCCAGGATCAACCCGGTGCGGGCGACATCTGGCAGGGATTTATCTATCAGTAGCGCGGTTTTCTTGGCTGCAACAATGAGTTCGCACAGCGTCGAGTCCGACTGCTTGAATGCGTAACTGTCATGATGAATTTTTGGGATAACTACCGTAAAGCCCGGCGTGTTTGGGAAGATTGATAGGAACGACATGTGCCTGTCGTCTTCCCATATGACGTGCGAAGGGGATACTCCTTGAACGATGTCGCAAAAAATACAGCTCATTCTGTATGTCTCTCTCATGGGTCGGAATAGTACTTCGTGATGAGATATAGCCCGGTTGTTCTAGCCAGGCAAAATAAACCGAAAATTTCCGAAGTTTCCTAGGACTGGCGCCGGATAAGTCGGGTGTTTACTGTTGTTTGCGGTTTTTCATACGTCGTTATCGGAGTATTCCCACTATAGAGTCAGGCCCGTTCCCTGGCGCGGTGCGGTGCACTGAGCCAATGGATCACCCCGGCAATCACCCCCAGCGCCACGCCAAACTCCACAATCCCCATCCAGCCCAAACGGGCCATCAACCAGCCGCTGACCGTGGCACCCACCGCGCCGCCAAAAAACGTCGCCGTCATGTACAAACTGTTGATGCGGCCCTGAGCTTTCGGGTCCACCGCAAACGCCCGAGTCTGATTGGAAACTAACCCCGACTGCACCCCGATATCCAGCACGATCACCCCCAGCACCAGCAAGATAATCGAGCTCTCCGCACCCGCCAGCAGCAGGAATGCCAGAGTCACAATCCCGATACTCGCCCCAATCACCTTGCGTGAACCCAATCGGTCAGAAGCCCGTCCACCGAGCGACGCCGCCAGCGCACCCGCCGCACCGATAATCCCGAAACCGCCGGCCCAGGCACTGCCCAACTGCCATGGCCCGTGGGCCAACAACGCCGCCAGATTCACCCAGAACGCATTGAAGCAAGCCCACAACAACGCCTGCACCATCATCGATTGGCGAATCGGGCTGTTGTCGCGCATCAGCGGCCACAGCGACGCCAGCAGGCGAGGGTAGGACAGGTCAGTGCTGGGCACGCCCCGTGGCAGCAGCTTGGCGGCGGCGATCCACACCGGAACCATGAAGGCCGCTTCCATCGCGTACACCGCCCGCCAGCCATAAGCCTCACCGACCACGCCGGCGATAGTACGCCCGAGCAGAATCCCGACCATGATCCCGCTGACCACCGTTCCCACATTGCGCCCACGTTCGTGTGGCTGTGACATCACGGCTGCGAACGGCACCAGTTGCTGCGGTACACAGCTCACAATCCCCAAGCCAAATGACGCCGCGACCAACGCCCAGATGCCCGGTGAAAACGCCGCCGCCAGGGCGAAACAGAACGCCAGCGCGATCTGCCCCAGCACCAGTTTGCGCCGGTCAAAGCGGTCGCCCATCGGCAACAGCAATGCCAGGCCGGTGGCAAACCCCAGCAGGGCGGAACCGGCCACCAGGTCCACGGTGGTTACGTCCACGCCCATGTCCGAGGCGATCAGCGGCAGGATCGGCTGGGTGCAGTAAATATTGGTGATCACCGCGCCGGCGATCACCGCCATCATAAGGATCTTGCCGCGCGGCGCGACCGCAGGCGCTGCAGGACTTTGGTAAGTAATCGGTTGGCCACTCACGGCGCTCTCCTTCAATGCAGGTCTCCGGGGGCGGAGATGAGTGGCCAACGTTACGCACTCGCGCTTGGCAGGATAATCCCCTAGGATTTGGAATCATCCTTCCAGAATTTGATAGGTTTCCATGAACCGTCTTGAATCCATGTCCATCTTCGTTGCCGTGGTTGATGCAGGCAGCCTGACGGCTGCGGCGCGGCGCCTCGACATGCCGCTGGCCAGCGTCAGCCGCAAGGTGGCTGAACTTGAGACGCACCTGAAAACCCGCCTGCTGCACCGCACCACGCGCCAGCTGTCGTTGACCGATGCCGGCGCCTCTTACCTCGACGCATGCCGGCGCATTCTTGAAGACATCAGCGAGGCCGAGCGCGCGGCCACTGGCGAATACTCTCAGCCCCGGGGCGAACTGGTGGTCACCGCGCCCGTGGTCTTCGGGCGGCTGCACATCGTGCCGGTGGTGGCGGAATTTCTGGCGCAGTACCCGGAGATCGACATCAACCTGATCCTCACCGACCGCGTCGTGCACCTGATGGAAGAACACTGCGACGTGGCGGTACGGATTGGTGAGTTGCCCGACAGCTCGCTGAAGGCCATGCAGGTCGGCACGGTGCGGCGGGTGGTGTGTGCCAGCCCGGCGTACCTGGCCGCTCGCGGTGTACCAGGCGAACCCCAGGACTTGGCGGGACATGACTGCATCACTTTCGAAGTGCTGGCATCCCAAGGGGCGTGGGGATTTGGCGCGGGTAAAACCGGGCTCTCGGTACCGGTGCATTCGCGGTTGTCGGTGAACACCGCAGAAGCGGCGATTGCGGCGGCGACGTTGGGGGTTGGGGTGATTCGAGTGCTGTCGTATCAAGTGGCGGATGCGGTGCGGGAGGAGTCTTTGGCGGTGGTGCTTGAGGCGTTTGAGTCGGCGCCGCTGCCCATTAGCCTGGTGCACAAAGGGCAGTCGCCGTTGCCGCTGAAGCTGCGGGCGTTTCTGGATTTTGTAATGCCGCGATTGCGCGCCCGCACGGCTAAATGACACCGACGAATTTGAACCTGATGCAGATCAAAATGTGGGAGCGGGCTTGCTCGCGAAAGCGGTGGATCAGTCACCCGATGTATTGACTGACCCTCTGCATTCGCGAGCAAGCCCGCTCCCACATTGAATTTATGTTGCCAGTTGGATTTCGGTTTTGATCAAGCCACCGGGCACTCTCGGTTAAGCGCCTCATCCACCAATAACTGCGCCATTGGATCGTTCCCACGCTCTGCGTGGGAATGCCTCCCGTGACGCTCCGCGTCACCACTGCACAAGACTTCAACCTTGCATCCCCAGCTGGACGCAGAGCGTCAAAGGCGGCATTCCCACGCAGAGCGTGGGAACGATCAAAGTCCTACAGCTACTTCCAACCTTTCATTAAACCTTCATCAAACGGTTTTACTCCAGTCATGTGCAAGTCATAGGTCTGACACGGCCCGCGCCTACTGTCGTTTTGATCAGGCCACCGGGCACTCTCGATCCAGCGCTCTATCCACCAACAACAATCCCAACTCCAGCAGTTGTTGCATCGCCAATACCAGGCTGCGGTCTTTGCCATCAATGTTTTCGGAAAGGTCCAACGCCATTGCATTGGCAGACTGGAGTGTTTCGTAGGCGTTGCTCAGCAGTGCTTCCGTTTCAACGTTGGCTGATACGGTGAACAGACTAAAGTGGTTTTTTTCATTGGTGGACGCTTTGGTTTCGGCGGGTTTCAGGTAGTGATCGATGGCCCGCTGGGCGGCGTCCTGGAGCTTGGTTTTTTCAGACTTGGAGCCAGACGTTTCTGGCGGATTGGGCGTGACCTTGTACATGCAATGACTCTCCATTCAGTTGGAGCTCACCACATCTGCGACCAAGCAGGTGGGTGGCGAGCTGTACGCAGGTTGGTCGACCAGGGAATGGAAAACCCGGCAGGGCCAGAGCCCTCCCACGCACAGCTCGCCATAAAGCGAACACGATAATGCCGCTTGCGCGGCACTGTGCGCCATTCTAACCCGGGCGACCAAACCCGATCGCTGATGAGCAGCGACTTGGAGAGGCTAGCGGCGAGTTAAGGCTGCTGCAAGCCATAGAGATCGTAGGAAAAATCACGGATCTACCGGGATCTTGATTATTCTTGAAGCGATACTTCGGAAAGGCGCGGCTTTAGAAACTCCAAGGCATCTTTAAACACCTGATGCCACTCTTCTGACGGTTCGCTCGCAAGCGAGTGCCAGAAGAACCGGAACTCATGGCCGCCATCATCCTCTGCAAAATAGGTCCAGGTATCTGGTGTCTCTTCTGCGACCTGGCATTGATGAAAGGCCCATGTATGCCCCGTGGACGCTGAGTGCCAAGTGCCCAGGTCACGTATCACCTTGCCGGTTATCCCGGCTTCTTCCTGTAATTCCCGAATCGCAGCTGCGTCGGTGCTTTCGCCAGGCTCCACGCTGCCCTTGACCAGTTGAAGGCCTGCCAGGGGGTGTTTGAATGCGAGGATTTCCAGCGATTGGCGGGTTCGCAGAACGACCGGACATGCCTTGTCTTTTCCCATCACGTTGCCCTCTTGCACATATTGGCGGCCAGCTATTGCACCACAGTCCGGCACATTTCCAATGCCGGGCGAAGACCTTGTGGCGAGGGGGCTTGCTCCCGCTGGACTGCGAAGCAGGCCCAAGTCAGCCACCTCAGTACATCTGACAGACCGTGTCACCCAGGCTTGGGGCCGCTGCGCAGCCCAGCGGGAGCAAGCTCCCTCGCCACAGGTTAGGTATTCAGCGTCAGTTCCAACCTTTCATCAAACCTTCATCAAACGGTTTTACTCCAGTCATGTGCAAGTCATAGGGCTGACACAGCCCGCGCCTACTGTCGTTTGAACTCAAACGCAGCCACGGACGGCTGTTCAACCAGACAGAGAAGCCCATGACTCCAGCTATCCATGTCGATCATCTGAACAAGACCTTTGCGAAGAAATCCGCGCTGGTCGACCTCGAACTCACCGTCGCCACCGGTGAGATGGTCGCGCTGATTGGCGCTTCGGGCTCCGGCAAGTCGACCTTGCTGCGCCACCTCGCGGGCCTGGCCTGTTGCGACAAGAGCAACGGCGGCAGCGTCAAGGTGCTGGGCCGGGAAGTGCAGGCCGGCGGGCGGTTGAATGGCAAGGTGCGGCGCCTGCGCGCCGACATCGGCTACATCTTCCAGCAGTTCAACCTGGTCAACCGCCTGAGCGTGCTCGACAACGTGCTGCTCGGTTGTCTGGGCCGCATGCCGCGCTGGCGTGGCAACCTCGGTTTGTTCAACACCGAGGAAAAACAGTTCGCCATGGAATCCCTGGCCCGCGTCGGCCTGGCTGACCTGGCCGCGCAACGCGCCTCTACCTTGTCCGGCGGCCAGCAGCAACGCGTAGCCATTGCCCGCGCTTTGACGCAACGCGCCGAAGTGATCCTGGCGGATGAACCTATCGCTTCGCTGGACCCGGAGTCGGCGCGCAAGGTCATGGAGATCCTCGCCGACATCAACGGCCGCGACGGCAAGACCGTGGTGGTCACCCTGCACCAGGTTGATTACGCCATGCGTTATTGCCCCCGAGCCGTCGCGCTCAAGGGCGGGCGGATTCACTTCGATGGCCACGCCAGCGAGCTGAGCAGCCAGTTCCTCAATGATTTGTACGGTGCCGATGTCGACACCAGCCTGATGTTTTCCGACCAGACCCGCACACCCGTCGTCCCCGCACGGTTGGCCCTGGCTCGCGCTTGAAACCCTCCAACGACCCACAGGAATCCTCTCCATGTTGAACCGTATCGGTCATGTGTTTCTGTCCGCCGTGCTGTTAGCCAGCGTGGCCATGGGCAATGCCCAGGCCGCCGACAAGGCGATCAATTTCGGCATTATGTCCACCGAGTCTTCGCAGAACCTCAAGAGCATCTGGCAGCCATTTTTGGATGACATGCACAAGAAGACCGGCCTCACCATCAACGCCACCTTCGCCTCCGACTACGCCGGCCTGATCCAGGGCATGCGCTTCAACAAGGTCGACGTGGCCTGGCTGGGCAACAAGGCCGCGATGGAAGCGGTGGACCGTTCCAACGGCGAAATCTTCGCCCAGACCGCCGCCGCCAACGGGGCTGCCGGTTACTGGAGCGTGCTGATCGTGCGCAAGGACAGCCCGATCAACAACGTTGAAGACATGCTCAAGAACGCCAAGAACCTGACCTTCGGCAACGGTGACCCGAACTCCACCTCGGGCTACCTGGTGCCCGGCTACTACGTGTTCGCCAAGAACCACGTCGACGCCGCTACCGCCTTCAAGCGCACCCTCAACTCCAGCCATGAAGTCAACGCACTGAGCGTAGCCAAGGGGCAACTGGACGTCGCCACCTTCAACACCGAAAGCTGGGACCGCCTGGAAGTCACCCAGCCAGACAAGGCCGCCATGCTCAAGGTGATCTGGAAATCACCGCTGATCCCCGCCGACCCGATGGTGTGGAGCAAGGCCCTGAGCGACAGCGAGAAGACCAAGATCCGCGACTTCTTCGCCAACTACGGTGACACCGACGAAGAGAAGGCCGTGTTGAAGAACATGCAACTGGGCAAGTTCCTCAAGTCCAGTGACGACCAACTATTGCCGATCCGCCAGCTGGAGCTGTTCAAGCAGCGCACCACCATCAGCGCCGACGACAAGCTGGAAGCCGCCGACAAGACCAAGAAGCTCGCGGATATCGACGCCGACCTCGCCAAGTTGCAACAACGCATCACCGAACTGGACAAGAAGACTGCCGCCAACGGCTAACCCACCCCACTGCAGGAGCGAGCTTGCTCGCGAAAAACGTCAGGGCACCGCGCTCATTCAGGGTGCCCGCGTCATCGTTAACGACCTTCGCGAGCAAGCTCGCTCCTACAGTAAGTCATTGAGAGGGATTCATGACCACACTGCACGCTGAAGCCGTAGGCAAACGCACCTGGCCGCAGTACCTCGGTTGGGGTCTGTTCCTGATCCTGCTGGCCTGGGCCTGGCACGGCGCCGAAATGAACCCGCTGGCGCTGTACCGCGATTCCGGAAACATGGCGACCTTCGCCGCCGACTTCTTCCCGCCGGACTTCCACGAATGGCGCTCCTACCTCAAGGAGATGATCGTCACCGTGCAAATCGCCCTCTGGGGCACGGTACTGGCGATTGTCTGCTCGGTGCCGCTGGGCATCCTGTGCGCCGACAACATCACGCCTTGGTGGATCCACCAGCCACTGCGCCGGGTGATGGATGCGTTCCGTTCGATCAACGAAATGGTGTTCGCCATGTTGTTCGTGGTCGCGGTGGGCCTCGGTCCTTTCGCGGGTGTCCTGGCCTTGTGGATCAGCACCACCGGCGTCCTCGCCAAGCTGTTTGCCGAAGCCGTCGAAGCCATCGACCCGGGCCCGGTTGAAGGTGTAAGAGCCACCGGCGCCAGTGCCTTGCAAGAGGTGATCTACGGCGTGATCCCGCAAGTGATGCCGCTGTGGGTGTCCTACGCGCTCTACCGCTTCGAAGCCAACGTGCGCTCGGCGACGGTGGTGGGGATGGTCGGCGCCGGCGGGATCGGCGTGATCCTCTGGGAGAACATCCGCGCCTTCCAGTTCGTGCAGACCTGCGCGGTGCTGCTGGTGATCATCGTGGTGGTGAGCTGTATCGACGTGTTGTCCCAACGCCTGCGCAAGCAGTTCATCTGACGTCGGAGGGGTGCCCCAGGGCGCTTTTTTTTAAGCATGCAGTTGTCTAGACAAGATGAACCGGTGTACCGCGAACTCGCCGACATCCTGCGCCGCGAACTGAGCAGCTACCAGGCCGGTGAATTTCTGCCGGGCGAGGTGCAGTTGGCTGAACGCTTTGGTGTTAATCGCCACACCCTGCGACGCGCCATCGATGAGCTGGTGTTCGAAGGCAGCCTGTTGCGCCGCCAGGGCAAGGGTACCCAAGTGCTGGACCGCCCGCTGATTTACCCGATGGGCGCCGAGACCTCCTACAGCCAGTCGTTGTCGGCCCAAGGCGTGGGCGTGGAAGCGATGCTGCTCAAGCGCCGCTACTGCTTCGCGAGCCGCGAAGAGGCGCAGCAACTGGGCATCGCCGAGATGGCGCCGATGATCGAGCTGCAAACCCTGCGCAAGCTCGACCACCAGCCGGTCAGCCTGATCCGCCACCGCTACTGCGCCAGCCATGCGCCGCTGCTGGCGGACTACAACGGCGGCTCCTTGCGCCACTACCTGCGTGAGCGCGACATGCCGTTGACCCGCACCCAAAGCCTGATCGGCGCACGTTTGCCCAACCGTGACGAAGCCGCGCTGCTGATGATGCCCCGGCACTTGCCGGCGCTGACCGTATTCACCCTTTCCCGCGATCGCGACGGCCGCCCGGTGGAGCTGGCGCAGTCCACCAGCCGCTCGGATCGCTTCCAGTACCAAGTGGTGACCTGATGGAGACCCCGATGAACCTGTCCCCGCGTCAACACTGGATCGGCGTGCTCGCCCGCGCCTTTCGCAGTGAATTGCTGCCCCATGAAGACGCCCTGCGCGACGTGGATTACCAACTGATCCGCGCCCCGGAAATCGGCATGACCCTGGTACGCGGCCGCATGGGCGGCAACGGCGCGCCGTTCAACGTTGGTGAAATGAGCGTGACCCGCTGCGTGGTGCGCCTGGCTGACGGGCGCACCGGCTACAGCTACCTGGCCGGGCGCGACAAGGTCCATGCCGAACTGGCGGCCCTGGCGGATGCGCATTTGCAGGGGGCACACCCGAGCCCCTGGCTCAGCGATCTGATTGGCTCACTGGCCAATGCCCAGGCCGAGCGCCGGGCGCACAAAGAGGCCGACACCGCCGCCACCAAGGTCGAGTTCTTCACCCTGGTTCGAGGAGAAAACTGATGAATGCCCAACGCTTGCAACCGGCCTTTGTAGACCCGGTGCTGGATGCCCAGCGCGGTTTTCGCGGCGCCCTCAAGGCTCTCGCCGAGCCCGGTTTGATCCAGTCCTTGCCCGCCGCCCCAAGCCTTGAAGGCCTGGCGCCGGCCACCTACGCGCTGTGCCTGGCGTTGTTGGACATGGACACGCCGCTGTGGCTGGCACCGTGCTTCGACACGCCGCTGATTCGCGCCAACCTGGCGTTCCACTGCGGCTGCCCGCTGACCGCCAACCGGGAAGAGGCCGCGTTCGCCTTGCTCGGTGAACAGGACTTGCTCGACCTCAGCGGCTTCGACCACGGCAATGACCGCTACCCCGATCAGTCCTGCACCTTGCTGGTCCAGTTGACCGACCTGGAAGCCGGTCGCGCCTTGAACTGGCGCGGCCCGGGGATCAAGACCCAGCGTCAGGTCAACCTGCCGGTGCCCCAAGCATTCTGGCTCGAACGTCAACGCCGCGAGACGTTTCCCCGTGGCCTGGATGTGTTGTTCGCCGCTGGCCATCACCTGATCGGCCTGCCACGCAGCACCCGAATTGCACAGGAGCATGCCTGATGTACGTAGCCGTCAAGGGTGGCGAACAGGCCATCGACAATGCCCACCGCCTGCTGGCGAAAAAACGCCGGGGTGATACCTCCATCCCAGAGCTGAGCGTCGAGCAGATCCGCGAGCAACTGCCGCTGGCGGTCGCCCGGGTGATGAGCGAAGGCTCGCTGTACGACACAGAGCTGGCCGCGCTGGCGATCAAGCAAGCGGCGGGGGATCTGGTGGAAGCGATCTTCCTGTTGCGGGCTTACCGCACCACGTTGCCGCGCTTCAGCCCGAGCCTGCCGATCGATACCGCGCAGATGTCACTGAGCCGGCGGTTGTCGGCCACCTTCAAGGACGTGCCGGGCGGGCAACTGCTGGGCCCGACTTTCGATTACACCCACCGTCTGTTGGACTTCGCGCTGCTGGCAGAAGGTGAATACCCAGGCCCGCAAACCACAGCGGAGGCGACCCTGGAAGCATGCCCGAGAGTCCTGGGTTTGTTGGCTAAAGAAGGCCTGATCAAGAACGAATCCGACGACACCGGCAGCGTCGCCGACATCACCCGCGACCCGCTGGAATACCCGGCCAACCGCGCTCAGCGCCTGCAAGCCCTGGCCCGTGGCGATGAAGGTTTCCTGCTGGCGCTGGGTTACTCGACCCAACGTGGTTACGGCCGCAACCACCCGTTTGCCGGTGAGATTCGCATCGGTGACGTCGAGGTGTGGATCGATCCGGAAGAGCTGGGTTTCCCGATCTGCCTGGGCAGCATCGAAGTCACCGAGTGCGAGATGGTCAACCAGTTCGTCGGCTCGGCCACCGAGCTGGCGCAGTTCACCCGGGGCTACGGTTTGGCCTTTGGGCATGCCGAGCGCAAGGCCATGGGCATGGCGTTGGTGGACCGCTCGTTGCGCGCCAACGAGTTCAACGAAGAGATCGTCTCGCCCGCGCAGCAGGAAGAATTCGTGCTGTCGCACTGCGACAACGTCGAGGCGGCGGGCTTCGTTTCCCACCTCAAATTGCCTCACTACGTGGACTTCCAGTCCGAGCTGGAACTGATCCGCAAACTGCGCCAACCGGCCGAGGGCACGCGCCATGAATGACCTGACCCAAACACCTGCGCGTGACCCGGCGTACAACTTCGCCTACCTCGACGAGCAGACCAAACGCATGATCCGCCGCGCCTTGCTCAAGGCCGTGGCGATCCCCGGTTACCAGGTGCCGTTCGGTGGCCGCGAGATGCCGCTGCCTTACGGTTGGGGCACCGGCGGCATGCAACTGACCGCCGCGATTCTGGGAGCTGACGATGTGCTCAAGGTCATTGACCAGGGCGCCGACGACACCACCAACGCCGTCTCGATCCGCCGCTTTTTCGCGCGCACCGCTGGCGTCGCCACCACCGAAAGCACCCCGGACGCCACGGTGATCCAGACCCGTCACCGCATCCCGGAAACCCCGTTGCACGCCGACCAGATCATGGTTTACCAAGTGCCGATTCCCGAGCCGCTGCGCTTTATCGAGCCGTCGGAAACCGAGACCCGCACCATGCACGCCCTCAATGATTACGGGGTGATGCACGTCAAACTCTACGAGGATATCGCGACCTTCGGCCATATCGCCACCAGCTATGCCTACCCGGTGATGGTGGATAAACGCTACGTGATGGACCCGTCGCCGATCCCTAAATTCGACAATCCGAAACTCGACATGAGCCCGGCGCTGATGCTGTTCGGTGCCGGTCGCGAAAAGCGCTTGTACGCGGTGCCGCCGTACACCCAGGTCACCAGCCTGGACTTTGAAGACCATCCGTTCGAAGTGCAGAAGTGGGAACACAACTGCGCGATCTGCGGCAGCCATGAATCGTTCCTCGATGAGCTGATTCTCGACGACGCCGGTACCCAGAGTTTTGTGTGTTCCGACACCTGGTACTGCGCCCAACGGGTGAAGGAGAACAACCAGTGAGCCAGCCTCTTTTGCAAGTGCGTGACCTGTCGTTGTTATACGGCGAAGAGAAGGGCTGCCAGGACGTCAGCTTCGATTTGTACCCCGGCGAAGTGCTGGGGATTGTCGGCGAGTCGGGCTCGGGTAAATCCACCTTGCTCTCGTTGCTCAGCGGTCGTTTGCCACCGCAGGCCGGCAACATCGGCTATCGCGGCAAGGACGGCGAGTGGCTGGATTTGTACAGCGCCAGCGAAGCCGAGCGCCGCACCTTGCTGCGCACCGAGTGGGGCTTTGTCGAGCAAAACCCACGGGACGGTTTGCGCATGGGTGTGTCGGCCGGCGCCAACATTGGCGAGCGCTTGATGGCTCAAGGCGTGCGCAACTATGAGCAACTGCGCGGCGCCGGCCTCGACTGGCTCGGTCAGGTGGAAATCGACCCGCAGCGTATTGATGACTTGCCCCGGACCTTCTCCGGCGGCATGCAACAGCGCCTGCAAATCGCCCGCAACCTGGTCTCCAGCCCGCGCCTTGTGTTTATGGACGAACCCACTGGCGGCCTGGATGTATCGGTACAAGCCCGCTTGCTCGACCTGCTGCGCGGCCTCGTTCGCGAGCTGGATCTGGCGGTGGTGATCGTGACCCATGACCTCGCCGTGGCGCGCCTGCTGGCGGACCGCCTGATGGTGATGCGCCGTTCCCGTGTGGTGGAAACCGGGCTGACGGACCAGATCCTCGACGATCCACAGCACCCTTACTCTCAACTGCTGGTGTCTTCGGTATTGCAGCCATGATGAATGCCTTGATCGAGGTCCGTGACCTCTCGAAAACCTTCACCTTGCACCAGCAGAACGGCGTGGTGCTGAACGTGCTGCGCGGGGTGGAATTCAGTGTGAAAGGCGGTGAGTGCCTGGTGCTGCACGGCCAGTCCGGCGCCGGTAAAAGCACGCTGCTGCGCACCTTGTACGGTAACTATCTACCGGCGGGCGGCAGCATTCGTGTGCGGCATGCCGGTGAGTGGCTGGAACTGGTAGGCGCCGAGCCTCGGGACATTCTGCAAGTACGCCAGCAGACCCTGGGCTACGTCAGCCAGTTTCTGCGGGTGATTCCGCGCGTGGCGTGCCTGGATGTGGTGATGGAGCCGGCCCTGGCCCGTGGCTGGTCGAAGGCCAATGCACAGTCGCGTGCCGAACATCTGCTGACCCGCCTGAACATTCCCCAGCGCCTTTGGCAATTGGCACCCGGCACGTTCTCCGGTGGCGAGCAGCAGCGGGTCAACATCGCCCGCGGCTTCATGGTGGATTGGCCAGTGATGCTGCTGGACGAACCCACCGCGTCCCTCGACGACAGCAACCGTCAGGTCGTGCTGGAGCTGATGAACGAAGCCAAGGCTGCCGGTGCCGCACTGATCGGCATCTTCCACGACCGCGCCGCCCGTGAAGCGGTTGCCGACCGCCATTTCGACATGACCCCCGCGCCTGTTGCCCAAGAGGAATACGCCCATGCCCGCTGAACAGATCCTCAGCAATGCCCAACTGGTGACGACTGACCGTGTGTTCCTTGGCAGCGTGATGCTGCGCGACGGGCTGATCGTCGACATCGCCGAAGGCCGCAGCCAACTGCCCCAAGCCCAGGACCTGGACGGTGACTTCCTGCTGCCGGGCCTGGTGGAATTGCACACCGACAACCTGGAAAAACACATGACCCCGCGCCCCGGCGTGGACTGGCCGTCGACTTCGGCGGTGCTCAGCCACGACGCGCAGATCATCGCGGCCGGCATCACCACGGTGTTCGACGCGGTGTCCATCGGCGATGTGAACCCCAAGGGCAACCGCATGCAGAAGCTACCAGCGATGCTCAACGCCATCGCCTCGGCAGAAAGCGCCGGCCTGACCCGCGCCGAACACCGCCTGCACCTGCGCTGCGAACTGTGCCATCCCGACACTTTGAGCGTATTCCGCGACCTGGTGGAAAACCCGCTGGTGCGCCTGGTGTCGGTGATGGACCACTCGCCGGGCCAGCGCCAGTTCGTGCTCGAATCCAAGTACCGTGAGTACTACATGGGCAAGTACCACCTGAACGACGAGACCATGGACGCGTTCATCAAGCTGCAGATGGCCAACTCGAAGGAATACAGCGACCGCTACCGCGCCGCTATCGTCGAGCATTGCCTGGAACGCGGGCTGTCGGTGGCGAGCCATGACGACGCGACGTTGGCGCATGTCGAGGAGTCGGCGCGCTATGGCATGACCATCGCTGAATTCCCCACCACCCTGGAAGCGGCGCGTGGCTGCCAGCAACTGAACATGAAAGTTCTGATGGGTGCGCCGAACGTGGTGCGTGGCGGGTCCCACTCGGGTAATGTGGCCGCCGCCGGCCTGGCTGCTGAAGGATTGCTGGATATACTTTCCAGTGACTACTACCCGGCCAGCCTGTTGCAGGCGGCGTTCGTGCTGGCCGATCAACAGGACGGCGGCGACCTTTCCCGGGCGGTCAAGATGATCAGCCTGGCGCCCGCACAAGCGGCGGGCCTGAGGGATCGCGGCGAAATCGCCGTGGGCCTGAGGGCCGACCTGGTGCAAGCCAAAAAAAGCCGCGACGGACTGCCAGTGGTCCAACAAGTCTGGCGACAAGCGAAGAGGGTGTTTTGATGGCAGGCAGGTTGATCTATCTCATCGGACCATCGGGTTCGGGCAAGGACAGCCTGCTGGATGCCGCACGCCCGCGTTTGGCCGAGCGTGGCTGCCGCATTGTGCGACGGGTCATCACCCGCTCGGCGGAAGCGGTGGGCGAAGCGGCGCAGGGTGTGAGCCCGGCGCAGTTTGCCGCCATGGAGGCCGAGGGCGCCTTTGCCCTCAGTTGGCACGCCAACGGCCTGTCCTACGGCATCCCCCGGGAAATCGATGGGTGGCTGGCGGCGGGAGATGATGTGCTGGTCAACGGTTCTCGCGGTCACCTGGCGCAAACCCGGTTGCGTTATCCGAACCTGCTGGTGGTGTTGCTGACGGTGGATCAAGGCGTTTTGCGCCAGCGTTTGCTGGCACGGGGCCGCGAATCCCTGGCGGAGATTGATCTGCGGCTCGCACGCAATGCGCGATTCGCCGAAGGTTTGAGCGCTGCTCCAGATGTGTTCCTGCTCGATAATTCCGGCCAACTGGAACACACGGTCGAGCGTCTGCTGGGCTGCCTCGACGGGCAACCAGCATGCGCCTGACCCTGCTGGGCACCGGCGACGCGCGGCAAGTCCCGGTGTATGGCTGTGAGTGCGCGGCCTGTGATTTGGCCCGCCGCGACGAGAGCCTGCGGCGTCGCCCATGCAGCGCGCTGATCGAGTGCGGCGACCAGCGCTGGTTGATCGACAGCGGGTTGCCCGACCTCACCGAACGCTTCCCGCCGCGCAGTTTCAACGGGATTATCCAGACCCACTACCACGCCGATCACGCCCAAGGCCTGCTGCACTTGCGGTGGGGGCAAGGGCTGGTGATTCCAGTGCATGGGCCGGTGGATCCGGAAGGGTTGTCCGACCTGTACAAGCACCCCGGCATCCTCGATTTCAGCCAACCATTTGCCGAGTTTGAAACCCGCCGGCTGGGTGAGCTGAGCGTCACTGCATTGCCGTTGGTGCATTCCAAACCCACCTTGGGTTATCTGCTGGAAGGAGAAGGGCGGCGCATCGCCTACCTCACCGACACCGTCGGCCTGCCACCCGCTACTCGCGACTGGCTGCAACGCGAACCGTTGGACGTGCTGGTGCTCGACTGCTCCATGCCGCCGCAACCGCAGGCACCGCGTAATCACAATGACCTGACGCTGGCGTTGCAGTGTATTGATGAGGTCGGCGCGCAGTTGGGTGTGCTCACTCATGTGGGGCATACGCTGGATGCGTGGTTGTTGCAGCATCGGCGGGAGTTGCCGCGCCATGTGACGGTAGGGTGGGACGGGCGTGTGCTTTAGCGTGGGAAGTTATGTCAAGCGGTGAAGTCCTGGTCACAGGGGCATTTGGATAAAAAGTTTGAAGGGATGTGTCTTTGTTAATACCGATTTGGCGTATTCAAATGGGCGCCACTTTGTAGGTATTTAATTTTTTACTGATAAACCAATGTGGTTCTTGCAGTGCACGTGTGTGTTGAATTGTTTAAATTGCAAGTAATTTATTGAATGTATTAATGGGTGTTTCACCGCGTTAAAGTGTTTCAGTGAGAACCAAATAAGCGCTGTCCCGAGCTTTTTACGCATGAGAATTTAATAGCTGATGCCGATTGTTCCGGCTCGTTTATTAATTAGAAGAGTGCTCTGTCTCATGAATACTTTTGACGCGGTTTCCCTCAGGCCTTTACTTCAAAGTTTTCCGGCGTTTGAGCCTGATTCGCTTGGCTTTGGCGCCAACACAAAGCCTACGTACACCACGGATCAGGCCGCAAAGCAGATCACGCGGAACAACCAGCGGTTTCACGACCGCAACGGCGACAAGAAAGTTGACCTGTCCTACACCGTCGATCCGAGTTTCACCCCACAGCAGCAGCGACGCGTACGCGACGCGGTGCAGTCCTGGCAGGATGTTGCAAACATCACCTTCAGGGAACGGGCCAACGGTGTGGACGGTACGGTAAACATCAAAAACAACCGCCGCGGTGACGGTGGCGTCGCCACATTACCCACGCGTTCCACCACCAGTACATCGGCGACCATCGGCACGCAGAGGGCTGGTGGTTCACCAGCGCTGGGCAGCCACTTTTCGGTGACCACCGTGCATGAAATCGGCCACGCCATCGGCCTTCAACATCCGGGTAACTACAACGGTGGTGGCTCCAGTTACAACAGTGGCGCAGTGTATGCCGGAGATACCAAGGCGCGCAGCGTGATGAGTTACTGGTCGGAGAAAAACCAATCCGGTCACAACTTCCAGGCGCTGAACCCGTCCGCGCCGATGATGGATGATATCGCGGCGGCCCAACGGCTTTACGGGGCCAATCGCCAAACCCGTAATACCGACACGACCTACGGTTTTAATTCCAATACCGAGCGTGAGGCCATGACCCTCAAGAGTGCCAGCGACAAACCCCTCTTCTGTGTATGGGACGGCGGCGGCGACGATACGCTGGATTTTTCCGGGTTTTCCCAAAACCAGACAATCAATTTGAACGCCGAGTCGTTTTCGGATGTGGGTGGTTTGAAGGGCAATGTTTCCATCGCCAAGGGCTGTTTGGTCGAGAACGCCATAGGCGGTTCGGGAAACGATCTGCTGATCGCTAATCAGGGTGGCTGCCGGCTCAAGGGTGGCGCGGGTGGCGACACGTTGCGCGGCGGCGGCGGGGCGGACGTTTGTACCTACGACAAGGCCAGTGATTCCACGCCGCGGAATCCTGACCTGATCGAGAACTTTACCAGTGGCACCGACAAAATAGAGGTCTCGGGCGTTTTGAAAGAGGCGGGCGTCCCTGGCCTTGTGTTTACTGAACGGTTCAGTGGCCGGGCGGGTGAGGCGATACTCAAGCATGACGCTGCGACGGGGCGTTCAAGCCTGGAGATCGACCTGAAGGGCAGTGGCACTCCCGGTTTTCTGGTCAAGGGCATTGGCGAGATCAAGCCTGCGGATGTGCAGTGGCAAGGGCAAAAGCCAAATGTGCAGCCAGTGCCGACCGTAGTGCCGCAACCGGCTCCGGAGCCGACGCCGTCGATTGATGTGAAACCGGATCTGCTTTCACAGCTAAGCGAGATGGTCACGAAGACGTTGTCAGCCTTGCTGCAGTTGTTTCAACGCCTTGCCAAACCGTCTTGAGCAGTAAGGCCGAATCGGCAAGCCAGTTCCTTTCGACCCTTGGGTGTGAGTCCAAGGGCACGGCTATCAAGGTCCTGGGTCATCAGCACAACACGCCCTCCACAAACTCGATAAACGCCCGGGCCTTGGCACTGACCATACGGCCTGTGGGTAATACGGCCCACAAGTCCCGGGGCGGCAGTTCCCAGTCGGTCAGCACCGCCTTGACCTCGCCACTGGCGATCTCCGGCATGAACATCCATTCGGCGGTCATGGCCACGCCCTGGTGGGACAGCACCCCTGCGCGGATGCCTTCGGAGGACGTGACGCGCAGGCGCCCGTGAGCGACCACCGGGTGTTGATGCGCACCTTGATTGAAGGTCCAGCAGGTGCTTTCGCTCAAGCTATAGATCACCGCCTGGTGGTGCAGGAGGTCTGTCGGGGAACGGGGTTCGCCATGGCGTTCGAAATAGGCCGGCGTGCCGAAAATCCGGCTGGGGCTTTGGCCGATCTTGCGGGCGGTCAGGCCGGAGTCACTCAGGTTGCCGATGCGCAGGGCGACGTCAATGCCTTCTTCCACCAGATTTAGCAGGCGGTCGTCGAGTACGACGTCGACGTTCAGGCCAGGGTGTTTATCCAAGAACGGGCCCAGGTTGGGGATGATTTGCAAGCGGGAAAAGGTCACGCCCGCGCTGACGCGCAGGGTGCCCGACAGGCCGTTGCCGACGCCCCGGGCGGCGTCTTCGGCACCGTTGGCTTCGTCGACCGCGCGTTTGGCCTTTTCAAAAAATACCAGCCCGGCCTCGGTCGGCGTCAGGCCCCGGGTGGAGCGCATCAGCAAGCTGACCGCCAACCGGGCTTCCAGTTGCGCAATGCCTTTGGAAACGGCGGGCTGGCCGATTCCCATGCGTTTTGCGGCAGCGGAAAACGAGCCGGTCTCGACGACGTGGACGAAGGTTTCCATGGCAGTGAGGCGGTCCATCGGGTGTCCTTGTGGCGTGGCGTTTCGGGAATCATGGGGCCTTTAGGAAAAGCGTGGAAGTCAATTCGGAGGCATAGAATTTATTCCTTAAAGGAATAGATCCGGTGTTTTTCCAACATCCGGTAAAACAGCCGCCAGTCAGCCTGATGAATTCTGTGCTTGAGTAAAGATAACTCTGGAGTTACCTTTATTCGAGCCGGAGCAAGGAGGCTGTGGTGCAAAGCAGGCTATTGATCAAAGAGCTGCAAGAGGCAGGTTGGGTGCTGGATCGGGTGACGGGCAGCCATCATCTTTTCACCCATCGCTATAACCCGTACACGATACCGGTGCCCCATCCCAAGAAGGATCTGCCCATGGGCACCGTGCGAAGTATCAGGAAACGTGCCGGGCTGTTTTCGTTTTAGGACGGTTTAAGGAGATTTTCCATGCAATACCCAATCTGTATCGAATGGGGCGATGACTTTGTCGCCACCGGTATTCAGATCCCCGACATTCCAGGTGCGGTGACCGCCGGGGACAGTTTTGAAGAGGCTTACAACGCGGCGGTTGAAGTGGCGCACATCATGCTGCAAGAGATCGCCGCAGAAGGCCGGGTGATTCCGATGCCAACGTCGGTGGCCGCCCATCACGATAATGAGGACTACGCCGGCATGGGCTGGGGGATGTTGGAGCTCGACATCTCGCCGTATCTGGGCAAGACCGAGAAGGTCAATGTGACCTTGCCCGGCTATGTGATCCAGCGTATCGACCGTTATGTGCGCGAGCACAAAGTGAAAAGCCGCTCGTCATTTCTGGCCGATGCGGCTTTGGAGAAGTTGGTGCGGTTGTAACTAGGCAGTCGCTACCGCCCCTTGCCGCGATGCACTCAAGAACCGCAACAACGCCACCAGGGGGAAGGCGCTGCCCACCAGCATCACCCCCAGCCAGCCGCCGTGTTCGTACACGCTGCTGGCAATCGCCGAACCGAAGGCGCCGCCGATGAAGATGCTGGTCATGTACAGCGCGTTCAGGCGGCTGCGGCTGTTGGCGTCGAGGGCGTAGATGGCGCGTTGGCCGAGGACCATGTTCATCTGCACGCAGAAGTCCAGGACCACGCCGGTCACCGCCAGGCCAATCACGCTGTACAGCGGGTGCACGAAGGCCGGCAGAAAGCTCAGCGCGGCAAACAGCATCGCCAGCAATGAGGCGCGGTGGGTGTGGCCGGCATCCGCCAGGCGCCCGGCGATGGGGGCGGCGATGGCGCCCAGGGCACCGACCAGGGCAAACAGTGCGATCTGGCTCTGGCTCAGGCCGTGGTTGCGGGACAGTTCCAGCGGGGCGGCGGTCCAGAACAGGCTGAAAGTAGCGAACATGCAGCCTTGGTAAAACGCCCGCTGGCGCAGCACCGGTTGGCGGCGCAACAGGGTGCCCAGTGAACCGAGCAACTGGCCATAGCTGGCGGCGTGATCCGGCTGACGCTTGGGGATGGTCAGCATCAGCACCACGCTGATAAACGCCATCAGGGCCGCGGCGGCCATGAACATGGCGCGCCAGCCGAAGTGGTCGGCCACCACGCTGGACACCGGCCGCGCCAGCAGGATACCCAGCAGCAAACCGCCCATGATGCTGCCGACCACCCGGCCACGGGATTCAGCCGGCGCCAGGTGTGCCGCCAGCGGAATCAGGATTTGTACCGACACCGAACTGAAGCCGATCAGCAGCGACACCAGCAGGAACAGATTCGGCTGTTCGGTGAACGCCGCACCCAGCAGGCTGGCGATGGCCACCACGGTGGTGGTGATCATCAGCCGGCGGTTTTCCAGCAGGTCGCCCAACGGCACCAGGAAGAA
Source organism: Pseudomonas sp. AN3A02 (assembly GCF_011765255.1). Lineage (NCBI taxonomy): Bacteria > Pseudomonadati > Pseudomonadota > Gammaproteobacteria > Pseudomonadales > Pseudomonadaceae > Pseudomonas > Pseudomonas sp. AN3A02. The sequence continues at coordinate 399,793 of NZ_JAARNI010000002.1, read as the reverse complement.
CAGGCCCAGGGCATAGCCGATCTGGGTCAGGGACACGATCAGGCTGGCCATGGCCGGCGTGAGGCCGATATCCGGGGCGATCAGCTCGATGATCGGTTGGGCGTAGTAGATGTTGGCGACGATTGCGCCGCAACAGAACGCAAACAGCATCACCATGCCTCGGGTCATGGTGTTTGTAGCGTGGGGCGTGGCGTTCATGGCGTTCTCATAAAAGCGAAGGAAAGAGGCGAGCGAGAATAATGATTGAGCCTGGGGGCGAGTAGCCTGTCTGTGGTGATAACACTCATGCCGGGAATTAATGACTGAAACGTTAACTTTCGGGCTGAAGGTCGATGATACATTCAGTCACAACTGCATAAACAGGAAATCGACTGCCATGAAGACGATATTCAACAAGATGCTCTTGGCCTCAAGTCTGGCCGCGCTGATGACCGTGGGCGTTGCCCAGGCCGCGGATGCCCCGCGTATCGGCGTGCGGGGTGCGATTACCGCGATGGACGGCGACGCGATGCAGGTCAAGGTCAACAGCGGAGAAGACGTCACTGTTCACTTGACCAAAGACACCCTGGTGCGCGCCGTTACCCTGGCCAAGATCGAAGACATCAAGCCGGGCAGTTACATCGGTTCGGCGGCCATGCCGAACGCGGATGGCACCCTGACGGCGCTGGAAGTGCATGTGTTTCCACCGGCCATGGCGGGTACGGGCGACGGGCATCGGGCGTTCGACCTGAAGGAAGGCAGCAGCATGACCAACGGCACCGTGGGTGACCTGGTGGTGAGCAATGGCCGGACGTTGACCGTCAAGTACAAGGGCGGCGAGCAGAAGATCGTGGTGCCGGACGATGTGCCGATCGTCAACCTGGAGCCGGGTGATCGCAGCTTGCTGAAGCCGGGGGTGAAAGTGGTGATGTTTGCGGCGAAGGGCGCGGATGGGAGCGTGACGGCCCAGGCGATTTCTGCGGGCAAGGATGGCGTGACACCGCCGATGTAACCGCTGAACACTGAAACAAATGTGGGAGCGGCGGTGCGACGATTCGACTTGCTCGCGAATGCGGTGTGACAGTCACCGGATGTACCGACTGATCCACCGCATTCGCGAGCAAGCCCGCTCCCACATTTTTGACCAGGTTTCTCCAGTCAGAACTGCTTATTGGCCGGAGTAGATCTGGTCAAAAACCCCACCATCATTGAAGTGGGTCTTCTGCACGGTGCGCCAGTCACCAAAGGTCTTCTCGACCGACAGGAAGTCGACTTTCGGGAAACGGTCGGTGTACTTGGCCAGTACTTTCGGGTCACGTGGACGCAGGTAGTTGTTGGCGGCAATTTCCTGGCCTTCTGGCGACCACAGGTATTTCAGGTATTCCTCGGCAGCCACTTTGGTGCCTTTTTTCTCGACTACTTTGTCGACGATCGACACCGGCGGCTCAGCCTCGGCGGAGACGCTTGGGTAGATCACTTCGAACTGATCACGGCCAAATTCACGGGCGATCATTTCTGCTTCGTTCTCAAACGTCACCAGTACGTCGCCGATCTGGTTGGTCATGAACGTGGTGGTAGCGGCACGGCCACCGGTGTCCAGCACGGGGGCGTGTTTGAACAGGTCGCCCACGAACTTCTTGGCCTTCTCCTCGTCACCACCGTTCTTCAGCACATAACCCCAGGCCGACAGGTAGGTGTAGCGGCCGTTACCGGAAGTTTTCGGGTTCGGCACGATGACTTGTACGCCGTCCTTGACCAGATCCGGCCAGTCTTTCAGGGCTTTCGGGTTGCCTTTACGCACGATGAACACCGTGGCCGAGGTGAACGGCGCGCTGTTGTTCGGCAGGCGGGTGACCCAGTTGTCCGGCACCAGCTTGCCGTTGTCGGCCAGGGCGTTGATGTCGGTGGCCATGTTCATGGTGATCACGTCTGCCGGCAGGCCGTCGATCACCGAGCGCGCCTGTTTGCTCGAGCCACCGAAAGACATCTGCAGCGTCAGCTTGTCGTCTGGATGCTCGGCGGCCCAGTGCTTCTGGAAGGCGGCGTTGTAGTCTTTGTAGAAGTCGCGCATCACGTCGTAGGAGACGTTGAGCAGAGTGACCGGGGCGGCCTGGACGACGCCAGCCAGTGCGAGGCCGGCGGCCAGGAGAGAGGCGCTAACGAGTTTTTTCACTGCTCATTCCTTGTTGTTCGAGAAGGTTGTCGACGATGTAGGGGCAATATGCCAGCGACTATAACGGGGGGCGCATAGTCGCTTAAATATTAAAAAGAACTTTGCTTATTCCACTTTCTTGAAAAGCCCGTTACCACAGCGTGAGCAAAACGCGGCGTTCGGCTCATGGCTGTTTTTCTTGCACACCGGGCAATCGGTTTGCAGCGCGTCACCCCGCATGGCATTGGCCAGTTCGGCAGTGAAGATCCCGGTGGGCACGGCGATGATCGAGTAACCGGTGATCATCACCAATGACGAAATCACCTGGCCCAGCGGGGTCTTCGGCACGATATCGCCAAACCCCACGGTGGTCAGGGTCACGATCGCCCAATAGATGCCTTTGGGAATGCTGGTAAAGCCGTGTTCCGGGCCTTCGATCACGTACATCAAGGTGCCGAACACCGTGACCAGGGTGCAGACGCTGACCAGGAACACCACGATCTTCTGCTTGCTGCCCCGCAGCGCCGCCATCAGGTAGTTGGCTTGCTTGAGGTACGGGCTGAGCTTGAGCACACGGAAAATCCGCAGCATCCGAATGATCCGGATGATCAGCAGGTACTGCGCGTCGCTGTAATACAGCGCCAGGATGCCGGGGACAATGGCCAGCAAGTCCACCAGCCCGTAAAAGCTGAAGGCATAACGCAAGGGTTTGGGCGAGCAGTACAGACGCAACCCGTACTCGATCAGAAAGATCAGCGTGAAGCCCCACTCGATATAGGCCAGCACATCAGCGTAGTTCTGGTGCACCTGGTCGATGCTGTCGAGCATCACGATCACCAGGCTGGCGAGAATGATCAGCAGCAGGATGCCATCAAAGCGCCGCCCGGCGACGGTGTCGCTTTGGAATACCATGACGTAGAGCCGCTGACGCCAGTCGTTGTTGCTGTCCATAAAACCCGCCTGAATCGAATGTCGAGCAAGCCTAGGGGGATTCGAAGGGGCTGTCCATGCGGGCTTTGTGCATCACCCGATGGCTGGCGCGCACCAGCCAGGTGGCGAGGATAAACGGCGCGGTCAGCGCGGGCAGGTTCAGGCCGGTGAAGCCAGGCGTGAGGATGATCGCCAGCAGGATACCGATCAGCGGCAGCCAGGGTTGGCGGCGATGCTGGCTGAGGGCCAATGCCGCCAGTGCCGGGTTATAGCTGTGCAGGCCAAGCAGGGCGCTGGCGGGTTCGTCCATCAGCAGGGCGACCAGCACGCCGAAGCTCGCGCCGGCCAGCGCCCATAACGCAGCGCGGCGGCTGGCGAGCAGCAGGCCGAGGGCGATCAACAGGCCGGCCAAGGGTTGGTTAAGCAGAATGACTTGGGCGAGGCCGTTAAACGGTGCGCAGAGCAGTGCCCAGGTGCCCGGTTCGCTGGCGGCGAATGCGGTGGGCGGGGCGGTGCCGAGCAATAGCCAGCCGAGCACCACAAACGGTGTGGTGTAGGCGGGCAGATCGTCAGGGTTGGCGGCGCGTTTGAGCCATTGGCGGGTGAGGATTGCGCTGAGGCCACCGCAGGCGAGGATCAGCGGCGGTATCAGTGCCGACCAGGTGAAATGCTGGCTGATCAGCAAGCCGAGTAGCACGCCGTTATAGCTATAGAGGCCGGCTTGGCGCTCGGCCTTGGGATAGCCGCGGCGTTGGGCGGTCAGCAAACCGGCCACACCGCCCAGCAGTGCACCGCCGAGCAGGGGCGGGGCGCCGATCAGGATTGCCAGCAGGCAGAGCAGGCCACACAGCGGGTGGCGCTGGAGGAATATTTGGCTGAAGCCGTTGAGCAGGGCTTCGGCCCAGTCGGGGCAGGATTGGTTGGGCATGATCAATAATCTGCAGGAAAGCGCCGAATCTTGTGGCGAGGGAGCTTGCTCCCGCTGGGGCGCGCAGCGGCCCCAAAAGATGGGCCTGCTGCGCAGTCCAGCGGGAGCAAGCTCCCTCGCCACAGGGGATTAGATCAACGTCTCGATCCGCAACGAATTGGTCGACCCCGGCTGCCCAAACGGCACCCCCGCGGTTATCACCAACGTATCCCCACGCTGCGCCATTCCTTGTGCCTGGGCAATTTCCAGCGCCGTGGAACACACCTCATCCACCTGCCGCAGCCGATCATTCACCACCGAATGCACGCCCCACGCCACGCTCAAGCGCCGCGCCGTCGACAGGTTCGGCGTCAGGTTGAGAATCGGCACCGCCGGCCGTTCCCGCGCCGCCCGCAGGCTGGAGCTGCCCGACTCGCTGTAGTTCACCAGCACCGCCACCGGCAGGATGCTGCTGATACGGCGAATCGCGCAGCTGATGGCGTCCGACACCGTGGCATCCGCCTTGGGCCGGCTGACATCCAGTTGCGTCTGGTAGTCCGGGCCGTTTTCCACTTGGCGAATGATCTTGCTCATCATCAGCACCGCTTCCAGCGGGTATTCGCCGGAAGCGGTTTCTGCCGAGAGCATCACCGCATCCGCGCCTTCGGCCACGGCGTTGGCCACGTCAGTGACCTCGGCGCGGGTCGGCGCCGGGGAGAAGCGCATGGACTCGAGCATCTGCGTGGCCACCACCACCGGTTTACCCAGCTGACGGCAGACGCCAATGATGTCCTTCTGGATTTGCGGCACGCTCTCCGCCGGCACTTCCACCCCCAGGTCCCCTCTGGCGACCATGATCGCGTCGCTCAACTCGGCGATTTCCCGCAGGCGCTGCACCGCCGATGGTTTCTCGATCTTTGCCATCAGGAACGCCTTGTCACCGATCAACTCGCGGGCTTCGCGAATATCTTCCGGGCGTTGCACAAACGACAGCGCCACCCAGTCCACACCCAGTTCCAGGCCGAAGCTGAGGTCGCGGCGGTCCTTGGGGGTCAGCGGGCTGAGTTCCAGCAACGCCTGGGGCACGTTCACGCCTTTGCGGTCTGACAGTTCGCCGCCATTGAGCACGGTGGTGTCGATGGCGTCGGCGTGCTTGGTGATCACCCGCAGGCGCAGCTTGCCGTCGTCCAGCAGCAGGTCCATGCCGGGCTTCAGGGCCGCGATGATTTCCGGGTGCGGCAGGTTGACCCGACGCTGGTCACCGGGTGTCGGGTCCAAGTCCAGGCGCAGGGCCTGGCCGCGAATCAGTTGCACCTTGCCTTCGGCAAAACGCCCGACCCGCAGCTTCGGGCCTTGCAGGTCCATGAGGATGCCGAGGGGATAGTTGAGCTGGCGCTCCACCTGGCGAATCCACTGGTAGCGCTGAGCGTGATCGGCATGGTCGCCATGACTGAAGTTCAGCCGGAAGATGTTCACCCCGGCTTCCACCAGCTCGCGGATGTCGTCGATGCTGTCGGTGGCGGGGCCCAGCGTGGCGAGGATCTTGACCTTCTTGTCAGGCGTCATGTTCAGGGGACTCTCTTTCAGGGCTCTCTAGAATCAGAATGGCGCGAAAATCGTTGACGTTGGTGCGGGTCGGCTCAGTGATGATCAAGCCGTCGAGGGCCGCGAAGTAGCCGTAGCCATTGTTGTTGTCCAGCTCATCGCGGGCGCTCAAGCCCAGGGCTTCGGCGCGGGCGTAGCTGGTGGGTGTCATGATTGCGCCGGCGTTGTCTTCGGAACCGTCGATGCCGTCGGTGTCACCCGCCAGGGCGTAGACGCCGGGCAGGCCCTTGAGGCTGTCGGTGAGGCTCAGCAGGAATTCGGCATTGCGTCCGCCACGGCCGTTGCCGCGCACGGTCACGGTGGTTTCACCGCCAGAAAGGATCACGCAAGGCGCCGCCAACGGCTGGCCGTGCTGGATGATTTGCCGGGCGATACCGGCGTGCACCTTGGCCACGTCTCGGGCTTCGCCTTCCAGGTCGCCGAGGATCAGCGGGCTGAAACCGGCCTGGCGGACTTTCACCGCCACGGCTTCCAGGGATTGCTGCGGGCGCGCGATCAGCTGGAAATGGCTGCGGGCGAGCACCGGGTCGCCGGGCTTGACGGTTTCCGACTCCGGGCTTTGCAGCCAGGTGCGTACGGACGCCGGGATTTCAATCTGGTAGCGCTTGAGGATCGCCAACGCCTGTTGCGAGGTGCTCGGGTCGGCGACGGTGGGGCCCGAAGCGATGACGGTGGCCTGGTCACCCGGCACATCGGAAATCGCATAGGTGTAGACCGTGGCCGGCCAGCTGGCCTTGGCCAAGCGACCGCCCTTGATCGCAGAGAGGTGCTTGCGTACGCAGTTCATCTCGTCAATGGCGGCGCCGGATTTGAGCAGGGCTTTGTTGATCGCTTGCTTGTCCGCCAGGGTGATACCGGCGGCCGGAAGGGCGAGCAGCGCAGAGCCACCGCCGGAGAGCAGGAAGATCACGCGGTCGTCTTCGCTGAGGTTGCTGATCAGTTCCAGCACACGTTTTGCTACGGCCTGGCCTGCGGCATCCGGCACCGGGTGCGCGGCTTCGACCACTTCGATTTTCTTGCAGGGCGCGCCGTGGCCGTAGCGGGTGACCACCAGGCCTGTGACTTCGCCTTGCCAGCCGTTTTCCACCACCAGCGCCATGGCGGCGGCGGCTTTGCCGGCGCCGATTACGATGACGCGGCCGCTGCGGTCGGCGGGCAGATAGGGTTCGAGGACTTGCCGGGGGTGGGCGGCGTCGATGGCTGTGGCAAACAGCTCGCGAAGCAGGTGTTGCGGATCGACCGACATAAGCGGGCTCCCGGGGATTCTTGTTATTAGGGGTGACTCAAATTCGATGTGAAATGCGGTCAAAAATGTGGGAGCGGGCTTGCTCGCGAAAGCGGTCTACCATTCGACATCCATGCTGACTGATACACCGCTTTCGCGAGCAAGCCCGCTCCCACATTCGATCGCATTTCAACGGGCGTTATTTATCGCGAATCGAAAAATTCGCCATATGTTCCAGTCCCTTGATCAGCGCCGAGTGGTCCCAGTTGCCGCCACCGATTGCGGCGCAGGTGCTGAATACCTGTTGGGTGCCGGCGGTGTTCGGCAGGTTGATTCCCAGCTCCTTGGCACCCGCCAGCGCCAGGTTCAAATCCTTCTGGTGCAGGCTGATGCGGAAGCCCGGGTCGAAGGTGCCCTTGATCATCCGCTCGCCATGCACTTCGAGGATTTTCGACGAAGCAAAACCGCCCATCAGCGCTTCACGCACCTTGGCCGGGTCGGCGCCGTTCTTCGAGGCGAACAGCAGCGCTTCGGCCACCGCCTGGATGTTCAGGGCAACGATGATCTGGTTGGCCACTTTGGCGGTCTGGCCATCGCCATTGCCGCCCACCAGGGTGATGTTCTTGCCCATGGCCTGGAACAGCGGCAGGGCGCGTTCGAAGGTGTGCGGGTCGCCGCCGATCATGATGCTCAGGGTGCCGGCCTTGGCGCCGACTTCACCACCTGAGACCGGTGCGTCGAGGTAGCGTGCGCCGGTCTCGTTGATCTTCGCGGCGAAGGCTTTGGTGGCGGTGGGCGAGATCGAGCTCATGTCGATCACTACTTTGTTCGGCCCAAGGCCTGCAGCAACGCCGTCGGCGCGGAACAGCACATCATCGACCTGCGGGGTGTCGGGCACCATGACGATGATGAATTCGGCTTCCTGAGCCACTTGCTGCGGGTTGGCCAGGGCCACCGCGCCAGCGTCGATCAATTCAGCCGGGGCCTTGCCATGGTGCTCGGAAAGGAACAGTTGGTGACCGGCCTTTTGCAGGTTGGCGGCCATGGGTTGGCCCATGATGCCGGTGCCGATAAATCCGATTTTAGCCATGATGAAAATCCTCTTATTGTTAGGTATGCGGGCCTGGCGCGGCCTGCTAAACACAGGAGATCCACTGTGGGAGCGGGCTTGCTCGCGAATGGGGGCCGACATTCAGCATTGATGTCGACTGATCCACCGCTTTCGCGAGCAAGCCCGCTCCCACATTGGGTGCTGTGTTTGTTCAGTTAGATCGCGTTGTGGCTTTTGAGCCATCCCAGCCCGGCTTCAGTGGTGGTCAACGGCTTGTACTCACAGCCGACCCAACCCTGATAACCAATGCGGTCCAAATGTTCGAACAGGAAGCGGTAGTTGATCTCACCGGTGCCCGGCTCGTTGCGCCCCGGGTTGTCCGCCAGCTGGATGTGGTTGATCTCACCCAGGTGCGCGGCCATGGTGCGGGCCAGGTCGCCTTCCATGATTTGCATGTGATAGATGTCGTATTGCAGGAACAGATTGGCACTGCCCACCTGCTCGCGAATCGACAGGGCCTGCGCCGTGTTGTTCAGGTAGAAGCCCGGAATGTCGCGGGTGTTGATCATCTCCATCACAAGCCGGATGCCCACCGCTTGCAGCTTGTCGGCGGCGTACTTGAGGTTGGCGACGAAGGTTTTTTCCAGGGTGGCGTCATCCACACCGGCAGGACGAATCCCCGCCAGGCAGTTGATCTGGGTATTGCCCAGCACCTGGGCATAGGCGATAGCCAGGTTGACCCCGGCACGGAATTCCTCGACCCGATGCGGGTGGCACGCCAGGCCGCGTTCGCCCTTGGCCCAGTCACCGGCCGGCAGGTTGAACAGCACTTGGGTCAGTCCGTGGGCATCGAGTTGCGCCTTGATTTCAGCCGAGCTGAACTCATAGGGAAACAGGTATTCCACACCACTGAACCCCGCGTCGGCGGCGGCTTTGAAACGGGCAAGAAAGTCCTGTTCGGTAAACAGCATGGACAGGTTGGCGGCAAAACGCGGCATGGGGTTCTCCTTAATCGAGCAGTGAAATGGCAGTCGGTGCGTCGTTGCCCACCAGTGCCAGATCTTCGAATTCGTTGACGGCGTTGATCTCGGTGCCCATGGAAATATTGGTCACCCGCTCCAGAATGATTTCAACGATCACCGGCACCTTGAACTCTTCGATCATTTCCTGGGCCTTGCGCAGTGCAGGCTGGATCTGACCTGGCTCGAATACGCGCAGGGCCTTGCAACCCAGGCCTTCGGCGACGGCCACATGGTCGACCCCATAACCGTTGAGTTCCGGCGCGTTGAGGTTGTCGAAGGACAGCTGCACGCAGTAGTCCATTTCAAACCCGCGCTGGGCCTGGCGGATCAGGCCCAGGTAGGAGTTGTTCACCACCACGTGGATGTACGGCAGCTTGAACTGCGCGCCCACCGCCAGTTCTTCGATCATGAACTGGAAGTCATAGTCGCCGGACAGCGCCACGACTTTGCGGGTCGGATCAGCCTTGACCACACCCAGCGCCGCCGGAATCGTCCAGCCGAGCGGGCCGGCCTGGCCGCAGTTGATCCAGTGACGGGGTTTGTACACGTGCAGGAACTGCGCGCCGGCAATCTGCGACAGGCCGATGGTGCTGACGTAGCAGGTGTCTTTGCCGAACACCTGGTTCATCTCTTCGTATACCCGCTGCGGCTTGACCGGCACGTTGTCGAAGTGGGTCTTGCGGTGCAGGGTGGCCTTGCGCTGCTGGCAGTCGTGCAGCCAGGCGCTGCGGTCCTTGAGCTTGCCGGCGGCTTTCCACTCGCGGGCCACTTCAATGAACATGGTCAGGGCAGAGCCGGCGTCGGAAACGATGCCCAGGTCCGGGGTGAATACGCGGCCGATTTGCGTCGGCTCGATGTCCACGTGAATGAATTTGCGGCCCTCGGTGTACACCTCCACCGAACCGGTGTGACGGTTGGCCCAGCGGTTGCCGATGCCCAGCACCACGTCCGATTTGAGCATCGTCGCGTTGCCATAACGGTGGGAGGTTTGCAGGCCGACCATGCCCACCATCTGTGGGTGATCGTCCGGAATCGTGCCCCAGCCCATCAGGGTCGGGATCACCGGAATGCCGGTCAATTCGGCGAATTCCACCAGCAGTTCGCTGGCGTCGGCGTTGATCACGCCGCCACCGCTCACCAGCAATGGGCGTTCGGCCTGGTCCAGCAGGGCCAGGGCTTTTTCCACCTGGATGCGGGTCGCCAACGGCTTGGCCAGGGGCAGCGGCTGGTAGGCGTCGATGTCGAATTCGATCTCGGCCATTTGTACGTCGAATGGCAGGTCGATCAGCACTGGGCCTGGGCGACCGGAGCGCATTTCATAGAAGGCTTTCTGGAAGGCATACGGCACCTGGCCGGGCTCCATCACCATGGTTGCCCACTTGGTCACCGGCTTGACGATGCTGGTGATGTCGACAGCCTGGAAATCTTCCTTGTGCATCCGAGCACGGGGCGCCTGGCCGGTGATGCACAGGATCGGGATCGAGTCGGCCCAGGCGCTGTACAGACCGGTGACCATGTCAGTGCCCGCCGGGCCCGACGTGCCGATGCACACGCCGATATTGCCGGCCTTGGTGCGGGTGTAGCCCTCGGCCATGTGCGAGGCGCCTTCAACGTGGCGAGCAAGGACGTGATCGATGCCACCGACCTTCTGCAAGGCCGAATACAGCGGGTTGATCGCGGCGCCCGGGATACCGAAGGCGGTGTCGACCCCTTCACGGCGCATCACCAGGACAGCGGCTTCGATTGCTCTCATTTTGCTCATGGTTTTGGTGCCTCTTGCGTTTTGTAATTGTATACAAGTGGTGTTGGTCTGAAGTGTATTCACGGCGAGCGTGGCAGGTCAATCCATTTTCTTGGGTGGCCTTTACGTTCGTCGGAAGGCTTCTGGACAGGAATATTTCGACGTGTGGTGCGTATGTTTCGAAATATTGTATACAAAAAATAAATCTATTGTGTTCTATTTGTTTGATCCTGCTTTTGATCAAACAGAGCCCCACGGCTTTCCCATAACAAGATAAGGACGGCACCCATGAGCGCTTTAACCTTGAAAGTCGCAGTCAACCTGGCCAGCCACGCCATCGCGGCAGGCCGCACCATTTCGTCAGCGCCGCTGACCATTGCGGTACTCGACAGCGGCGGGCATTTGATTACGTTGCAACGCGAAGATGGCGCGAGCCTGTTGCGCCCGCAGATCGCGATCGGCAAGGCCTGGGGTGCGATTGCCCTGGGCAAGGGCTCGCGGCTGCTGGCGCTGGATGCGCAGCAGCGGCCGGCGTTTATTGCGGCGTTGAATAGTTTGGGGCAGGGCAGCGTGGTGCCGGCACCGGGCGGGGTATTGATTCGGGATCAGGAGGGCGTGGTGCTGGGGGCGATCGGGATCAGCGGGGATACGTCGGATATTGATGAGCAGTGTGCGATCAGTGCGATTGAGGGGCAGGGGTTGTGGGCGGATGCGGGGGTTAGTGCTTGATTTGAGGTGACTGGGAGGGCCTCTTCGCGAGCAAGCCCGCTCCCACATTTTACCGAGTTCCAGCTTTGGAATGCGGTCAAATGTGGGAGCGGGCTTGCTCGCGAAAGCGGCAACTCGGTCCCGGCTCTAAACCCAAACCGCATCCCACAACGGATAGTCGCCAATCCGCTCCACCAACCCGGCTCTCAATGGGTTAGCCACTACATACCGAGCCATCTTCACCAAGTCATCGTCCTTGCGCAGCGCCCGATCATGAAAGCTGGTTTGCCAAAGCCGACCTTTGCGGCCGGTAGCGCCATTAACGGTTCGAGTGCTTTTGGACTTCACTTGGCACATCAGGTCTCCCAATGAGCCTTTTTGCAGCTCGATCAACCAGTGAAAGTGGTCGGGCATGATCACCCAGGCCAGTGAGTTCGCCAACCCTTGGTATTGGGCGACCCTGAATTGCCAGACCACCAGCCGGCCCAGATAAAAGTCACTGAATATTGGCACGCGTTCGTGGGTGTTGGTGGTGATCAGGTAAATGCGGTTGGATTCGCTGAATCGCCCGATACGCAGGCGATGTGAAGCAGCTGGATCAGGCATTCCTTTGCCTCTCTTCAGAAAGTGTCCTGAGAGGCTAGGTTGGGGAATCTGGGGATGATGGTCTGGCTTTGTGCAGGATGTGTCTGGGAGGGCGCTTTCGCGAGCAAGCCCGCTCCCACATTGGATCTGCGTCGTTTAAACAATTTATGTCTGGCACAAATCCAAATGTGGGAGCGGGCTTGCTCGCGAATCTTGAAGGCGCTGCGGTCTATCAGTCCGGCTCACACCCTTTAAGCACCAACCGAATAATCGTCTGCGCCGCCGCCTCATAATCCGCGTCATCCAGCTTGACCTTCCCGGTCACCGCTGAAATCTGCCAGTCAAAATCCGCATACGTCTGCGTCGCCGCCCAGATACTGAACATCAAATGATGCGGATCAATCTCTGCAATCAGCCCTCGGTCCACCCAGCTCTGAATGCAGTCGATGTTGTGCTTGGCCTGGGCATTCAGCTGTTCCACCTGCTCGGGGCTCAAATGCGGGGCGCCGTGCATGATTTCGCTGGCAAACACTTTCGAGGCAAACGGCAAATCCCGGGAGATGCAGATCTTCGAGCGAATGTACCCGCTCAGCACTTCCTTGGGGTCGCCATCGGGATTGAACGGTGTGGAGGCCGCCAGGATCGGCTCGATAATGCTTTCGAGCACCTCGCGGTAGAGGTTGTCCTTGGACTTGAAGTAGTAGTAGACGTTGGGCTTGGGCAGCCCGGCCTTGGCGGCGATGTCGCTGGTTTTGGTCGCGGCGAAGCCCTTGTCGGCAAACTCCTCACTGGCAGCCCGCAGGATCAGTTCTTTGTTGCGCTCGCGAATGGTGCTCATAGACCAGGTCATTCCTTGCCAAGACAGGCGGTCGGGCATGGTAGCACCGGCTTTGCGCGAGCCTCAAGAATGCACCTGTCGCACGCTTTCCTTGAGGTGCGTTTGCCATTAACGTAACGCCTCTTTCGCAGTGGGCGGTTGACCATGGACGCTTCTGACAAAAACGTGATTACGGCCCTTGATGTGGCCCGGCATGCCGGTGTGTCCCGTTCGGCGGTCTCGCGTACGTTCACCGCTGGCGCCAGCGTAGCCCCGGCGACCCGCGAAAAAGTCCTGGCTGCGGCCAAGGCCCTGGGTTATCAGGTCAACATGATCGCCCGCACCATGAACAAGGGGAGCAGCAACTTTGTCGGCGTGGTCACGGCGGGTTTTGACAGCGCCTTTCGTGCCAGCCTCTTGAGCCCCATCGCCCACAGCCTGAGCCGTCGCGGCTTGATGCCGTTGCTGATGAATGCCGATGATCCGCAGCAGCTTGAGCAATCGTTGCACGCCTTGCTGAGTTACCAGATTGCCGGGGTGATTCTGACCTCGGCCTCGCCGCCCCTGTCGGTGGTCCAGCATTATCTGGACCGGCAGATTCCGGTGGCCATGATCAACCGAGGCCATGAGCTGGCTGGCGCTGAAGTCGTCGGCAGCGATAACCGTGCTGGTGGGCGGATGGCGGCCGAGGCGCTGCTCAAGGGTAGGGCCAGGCGCCTGGCGTTCATTGGCCAGGGCGAGCACAATTTCAGCAGCCGGGAGCGTTGGTTGGGATTTGCCGAGCGCTTGGCTGAAGCCGGTATCGAAGCGCAGACGGTGTTCAATGAAACCCCGGGCTACCAGGGCGGAATCCAGGCATTGCTGGCGTTGTTCAGCCAGGGCGAAGGTCCCGACGGAATCTTTTGTGCGACCGATATGCTGGCCCTGGGCGCACTCGATGCGCTGCGCTTCACCCTGAACATACAAGTGCCGCAACAGGTGCAGGTGATCGGGTTTGACGACATCGCCCAAGCCTCGCAACTGGCCTACGACCTGACCACCGTGCGCCAGGACAGCGTGCAACTGGCGCAACGGGCGGTGAATGCGATTGTGGCGCGGGGCGAGAATTTCATGCGAATCGCCGAGTTCGAGCCAGTGCCGGTGACGCTGATTGAGCGCGGAAGCACTCGGTTCCAGAAATAAAATTTCATAATGCACTTGAAGAGAAAATTTATTTCGTGTTGTATGAGCAGTAATCGGTGATGGGTTGGTCTTCGCAAAAGGCTTGCCCTCACTTTTTTTTCCAAGACGTTTGCACACGTGTGCAATCATCGCTCAAGGGTAGGTTTTATGATTCAGGCACAGACGTTATCGGACCCGGATGAGCTGGCTGCGCGCTACGCCTTGGCACGTGAGGTCGCAAGTGAAGCGGCCCAACGCGGTATGGCGTATTACCGTCAGCGCGAGCAGTTGAACGTTGAGCACAAGGATTCGGTTCCCCAGGACGTCGTCAGCATCGCCGACCGGGAACTTGAAGTGTTTATCAAGGCGCGCCTGGCCGAGCGGTTCCCCGAGGATGGGTTTGTCGGCGAGGAGGGCGGCGCCGACGGATTGCAGGCCCGCTGCGTGTGGGTGGTGGACCCGATCGACGGCACTAGTTGCTTCGTCAACGGCCTGCACACCTGGTGTGTGTCCATCGGCTTGCTGGTGGACGGCCAGCCCTGGCTGGGTGCAGTGGCGGATGCCAACCATAACGAACTTTTCCACGCCTGCCGTGGCCTGGGCGCCTATGTCAACGACACACCGATTCGTGTCAGCCAGGCAGCGGATATTCGCTACGGCGTGACCGGCGTTGGCACTTCCCATCGACGTGGCAAAGAGCACTTCATTCCGTTTCTTTCCGGGTTGCTGGAGGGCGGCGGCATGTTCATCCGCAACGGCTCCGGTGCCTTGATGATTGCCTATGTCGCAGCCGGCCGGCTGGTGGGGTACTACGAAACCCATATCAACAGTTGGGACTGTGCCGCAGGGCTAGTGCTGGTCAGTGAAGCGGGTGGGCGCTGCAGCGATTTCCTTCGGGGCGATGGCTTGCTCGGCGGTAACCCGCTGTTGGTGGCCAGCCCTCAGGTTTACCCGCAACTGGCCGAGCTGATCGGTCCGTCACTGGAGGCCTGAGTCCCGCTTCAACGTACAGCCAATAATAACAATAGGAGACTGTCCGCCATGAGATCCATCCTGCAACTGTTCCATGCCGCACCGGCCCGGCCCGGCGTCGACGACCCCGATGGCCGCAGGTTTCGCCGCGCACGCTGGCTGACCTTTTTATCCATGTCCTTGAGCTATGCGCTGTTCTACGTGTGCAGGCTTTCCTTCAACGTCGCCAAGCCCGCATTGGTGGCCCAGAACATCCTCAGCCCGACGCAACTGGGCATGATCGGCTCGGCGCTGTTTTTCACCTATGCCGTGGGCAAGCTGGTCAATGGCTTCCTCGCGGACCACGCCAACGTGCGACGCTTCATGATGCTCGGCTTGTTGATCAGTGCAGTGGTAAATGCGTGCATGGGCCTGACCACCAACGCAGTGGTCCTGACCATCGCCTGGGGCATCAACGGGTGGGCCCAATCCATGGGCGTGGGGCCGTGCGTGGTGTCGCTGGCGCGCTGGTATTCGGACAAGGAGCGGGGCACGTTCTATGGCTTCTGGTCGATTGCCCACAGCCTCGGTGAAGCGCTGACCTACATTGCGGTCGCGGCGATGATCGTGACCTGGGGCTGGCAATACGGTTACTGGCTGGCTACCGCGATGGGCTTGTTGGGCATGCTGCTGATCTACCTGTTCATGGCCGACTCGCCGCAAAGTGCAGGCTTTGCCGAAGTCGACAGCGACCGAGCGGAGGTGGTGTCGAAGACCATCGGCAAATGGGGCGCGCAACTGGCACTCCTGAAGAACCCGGCGCTGTGGTTGCTGGCGCTGGCGTCGTGCCTGATGTACATCGGCCGTTATGCAGTGATTTCCTGGGGCGTGTTTTTCCTTGAGAACGCCAAGGGCTACACCACGCTGTCGGCCTCGGCGCTGATCTCCATTACCGGCGTGTTCGGGATTGTTGGCACCGGTCTGAGCGGGCTGATTTCCGACCGTTTCTTCAGTGGTCGGCGCCACGGCCTGGCGATTCTGTTTGGCCTGATGAACAGTGCTTCCCTGGGGATGATGCTGTTCCTGCCGGGTGGCCATTACTGGCTGGACGCCGCGGCGATGATGCTGTTCGGCCTGTCCATGGGCGCATTGCTGTGTTTCCTCGGCGGCTTGATGGCCGTGGATATCGCCGCCAAAAGCGCGGCCGGTGCGGCGCTGGGCATGATCGGGATTGCCAGTTATGCAGGGGCGGCAGCTGGTGAAATTCTCACGGGTGTGTTGATCGAGCATGGCACCACGCTGGCCGCGGACGGGAGCAAGCTGTACGACTTCCATACCTTGTCGCTGTTCTGGATCGGTGCCTCGCTGGTCTCGGTAGTGATGACCGCACTGTTTTCCGGGCAGGTTTACCGCCGGCAACGGCATGCAGTGGCCAAGCCTTTAACCAACTAATAAACCCAGGTTTCAAACAATCCGAGTGATCCGGAAAAGGAGTACGTCTGCGCGTATAAAAAGCCGTCGTGGGAAGTTGTCTTGACATTAAAAATAAAAATAACAGGTGCAAAGATGAAGAAAATGAGCGTTAACCCTAATAAGAAAGCAATCCGGCGTATCTCGCTGATCGGTTTGGTAGTGGCCTCTACCACCGCCCATGCCCTTGAACTGGATTACCAACACCAGTATTCGGAAGTTGATCGCGAGCACAAAGATAAGGTCATGCTCACCCAGGCACTGGACAATGGGCTGGCGTTCTCGTTCGAGTCAGTGATGAACACTGCGCCCGACAAGGACGGCCAACCCGGCAAAGCGTTTTCGCGCCTGACCAAGGATGAACTCAAGGCCAAGGTCAAGTACAGCCACAAGCTGGGGCCTAAATGGAAGGTCAAGCCCAAGTTCACTTATGCCGTGGCCAAGGACAAGAAGTCCTATAAACCGTCATTGAAAGTTTCTTACGCCGTCACTGAAAAGTTCTCCATCACGCCGGGTTATTACTACAAGCTCACCCACTACGACGCGTCGGGCAAAGAAGATAAAAAAGATAACGTTATTGAGCTGGGTGCCAAATACAAGTTTGGGCAATTGTCGGTGGGCGTAGGCCGTAAGCAGATTTACAGCGACCAAGTGGTGTTCGACGGCACGAAGAATAACTACAGCAATAAGGTGTTGTTTGAGTACAAGGTGAACAAACAATTTACGCCTTATCTGGAGGTGGCCGACGTGTACGTCGACAAGAACACCGACCAGCGCCAGGCCCGCTATCGCCTGGGTTTCAAGTACGAATTCTGATCAAGGAGACTGCGCATGACCGTATTCAAACGAACGGGCCTGGCTGTCGCCGCGCTCACGCTGTGTGCGGGCCTTCAAGCCGCCGAAAGCAGCCATTATGTATTGGAAAAAGCCGTACAGGTCAGCCGCCATGGTGTGCGTTCGCCCACCGACACCGACAAACTGGTCAAAGCCACGGGCCGCGACTGGACGCCGTGGTTGGTGCAGGACGGCGAGTTGACCGGCCATGGCTACCTGGCTGCCAGCCAGATGGGCACCTGGCAGGCCGCCTATTATCGCAACGCGGGCCTGCTGGCTGACGGCTGCCCGCAGCCGGGAAGTGTGGTCGCCGTCGCCAGCCCCAAGCAACGCACCCGATCCACCGCTGCCGCGCTGCTGGACGGCATGTTCCCCGGCTGTGGCGAAAAGGCCCGGGCGCGGAGCAAGCCTGACCCGCTGTTCCAGACCGATGAAATGCCCTTCGCCAAACTTGACCCGGCCATCGCCAAGGCGCAGATACTGCAAGCCCTCGGCGGCACTCTTCAAGCGGCCCAGGAGCGCTTGCGACCGGACCTGGAACGCCTGAAAGACGCTGTGTGCGAAACCGGCAAAGCCTGCCCGTTCTTCGATACCCCTTGGGCACTGAAGGAAGGCGATGGCGGGCGCTTCAAGATCAAAGGCCTGGACAAGGCCTCGTCCATGGCCGAGACCATTCGCCTGCAATACAGCGAAGGCATGCCCCTGGCCGACGTGGCCTTTGGTCACGCCAGGGATGCAGCACAAGTCTCGGCGCTGGGGCGCTTGCACAGGGCCAAATACGACTTCATCAATGACACGGCCTACATTGCCAGCCGTGGGGGTTCGCAGTTGATGAACCAGATTGTGCTGGCCCTGGAGCAGGGCACGGCGCTGGAAAAAAATGATCCTCTAGGCAACCCGCCACCTGCGCGCCTGTTAATGCTGGTGGCCCACGACACCAACATCTCGCACCTGCGCACGATGCTGGGCTTTACCTGGGCGCTGGGCGAGTACCAGCCGGGCAATATCCCGCCGACCGGCACACTGGCGTTCGAGCGTTACCGCGACAGCCAGACCGGTGAGCGTTTTGTTCGCACACGGTTCATTACCCAAGGCATGGACCAGATCCGCGCGTTGCAGCCGTTGGACGTTGCGCACCCGCCGTTGCAAACGGACTTCGATCAGCCCGGCTGCCAACATACCGCTGTCGGGACCCTGTGCCCGATCGCGCAATTCGTCGAACGCACCGGCCACACAATTGACCGTTCGGCGCTGACGGCTTACCGCTACCCTTGACCCTGCGCGGCCATTCCCGTTTGCCATGAGCGGGATTGGCTCGTACGTTCACCCGAAACAGGATGCTCGCATGCCTTCTCTCACACGCTTTACCCCCTTTTTACTGCTGGGCCTGATCTCGGCGTATTCGGTGCAGGCGGCGCCGGCCGACGGTTTTGTGCTGGACAAGGTGGTGCAGGTCAGCCGTCATGGCGTACGACCGCCCACCGACAGCGCCAAACTGGCCAAGGCCATCGGCCGCGAGTTGCCCAACTGGACGGTGCCGGACGGGCACCTGACCGGCCATGGCTACGCCGCGGCGGTGGAAATGGGCCGCTACCGTGGCCAGGTGCTGCGCGCTGCGGGCTTGTTGCCCAGCGGCTGCCCGGGCCCAGGCGAAGTATTCGTTCGCGCCAGTCCCCTGCAACGTACCCAGGCCACGGCCACGGCCCTGCTTGATGGCCTTTTCCCGGGTTGTGGCTTACAGCCGAGCGTGGTGCAGGGCGACAAGGATGCGTTGTTCCAGGCCGATAAAATGCCGTTCGCGCGACTTGATCCCCAGCGTGCCGAAGACAGTGTGCTGGAGCGCATGGGCGGCAGCGTTGCCGGCGCTCAAGCGCGTTACCAGGTTGCCGAACAGCAATTGCGCAGTGTCATCTGCGGTGAGGCCAGCGCGTGCCAATACCGCGATCAACCCTGGCAACTGGTCGAAGATGAAGATGGTCGCGTCGCCATCAAAGGCCTGAGCCTGGAAGCCAACCTGGGGGAAACCTTCCTCCTGGAATACAGCGAAGGCCTGCCGCTGTACCAGGTGGCGTTCGGTCATGGCGCAACGGTGCAACAGGTCGCGCAACTGACCACGTTGACCAAGGCCAAGTACGACTTCATCAACGACAGCCTCTACATTGCCAGCCGCGGTGGCTCGCAGCTGATGAACCAGATTTCCCTGGCCCTCAGGCAAGGCACGCCCCGGGCCGCAACGGATGCCCTGGGCAACCCGCCGGACGTACGTTTCACCCTGCTGGTGGCCCACGACACCAACATTTCCTATCTGCGCACCTTGCTGGGTTTTCGCTGGACCCTGGGGGACTACCTGGAAGGCAACATTCCACCGGTAGGCAGCCTGCAGTTCGAGCGCTACAAGCAGCTCAAGACCGGTCGCTATTTCCTGCGGGTGGCATTCGAGGCGCAATCCCTGGGGCAAATCCGCCAGTTGGCGCCGCTGACCGCGGCGCAGCCGCCCTTGCATGCGGACCTCGCCAGTGGAGAAGGCTGTGTCAGCACCCAGGCCGGTTTGCTGTGCCCGATGGAAGTGGCACTCAAACGCCTTGACCAGCACATCGATCGCACGGCGCTGACAGCCTACAGCTATCGTTGATGATCGTTACGCAGCCCCTGTGCCTCGGGGCTTGCAGCTGACTTTGTCTGTCTTGATGCTGAACGCATTCACGGTCGTACAGGCACAGGCCGGGCGCGCTGCTAGAGTTCAGGGCAGCGAGCGGCCGATCAGGTGGCTCGCCCCATCCTGATTTCGGCGTTCGAGAGAGAAACCGTGGAGAACAGCAGACGACGTACGTTCGCCTGGGCAGTTGGCACGTTGTTACTGCTAGCGTTGTTGATTGCCTTGGGTTTGCACTTCTTTGCAGGTGGGCACAAAGGCAAGCCACCCGCACCCGGTGAACCGGTCGCCGTGGTGCCTGTCGCCTTGCAGGACGTGCCGGTCTACATCGATGCCCTAGGCACCGTCACGCCGACCCGCAGTGTGACCGTGGTCACCCAGGTCGATGGCATCCTCAGCAGCGTGGAATTCAAGGAAGGCCAGCACGTCAGCAAGGGCCAGGTGATTGCGCGGATCGATGACCGTGCCCTCAAGGCCCAACTGGCCGTGGCCAAGGGTACCCTGGCCCACGACCAGGCCGTGTTAAGCAATGCCCAGCGCGATTTGGCACGCTACCGCGAACTGGTCAAGGCCGGCTCCACCAGCCAGCAAACCGTCGATACCCAGGCGTCCCTGGTTCAGCAACAACTGGGCACCGTGGCCGCCGACCAAGGCAATGTGCAGAACCTTGAAGTGCAGGTCGGTTACTGCACCATCACCTCGCCGGTCGACGGTGTGGTGGGCCTGCGCCTGGTAGACCCGGGCAACTACGTCACCACCACCAGCACCACCGGCATTGTGGTAATTACCCAGATGAACCCGGCCACCGTGGTGTTCGCGGTGCCCGAGGACGACTTGGGCGCTATCAACCAGGCCCTGGGCCGTGGCGCTGTGACGGTGCTGGCCTACGACCGCAATAAAAAAGCCCTGCTGGCCACCGGCAGCCTGTTGGCCCTGGATAACCAGGTAGACACCACCACCGGCACCATCAAGGTCAAGGCGCAGTTCGATGATTCGGGCAATGCGCTGTTCCCCAACCAGTTCGTCAATGCGCGCCTGAAGGCCGACACCTTGACCCAGGTCGCCGTGGTGCCCACCCGGGCGATCCAGCATGGCAGCAAGGGCGATTTCGTGTTCGTGGTGAATGGCGACAAGGCCAGTCTGCGCAACATCAAGACCGGCCCGTCGATGGGTGATGTGTCGGCGGTGCTCGAGAGCGGGGTCAAGCCGGGGGAGCAGGTGATCACCGAAGGCGCCGACAAGCTGGATGACGGTTCGACCGTGAAGGTCGTCGCCCAGTGAGGAGCTGCCGAGCATGAACATTTCGCGGCCCTTTATCGAACGTCCCGTCGCCACCACCTTGATGATGGTGGCGGTGCTGTTGCTCGGCCTGTTGGGGTATCACTTGCTGTCGGTGTCGGCCTTGCCCGAAGTCGATTACCCGACCATCCAGGTTTTCACCCAATACCCCGGCGCCAGCCCGGACGTGGTCAGCTCGTCGATTACCGCGCCGCTGGAACGTCAACTCGGTGAGATGCCGGGCCTCAAATCCATGAATTCCACCAGCTCCGACGGCGCTTCGGTGGTGACCCTGCAATTCGACCTGTCGCTGTCCCTGGACGTCGCCGAACAGGAGGTGCAGGCCGCGATCAACGCCGCCGGCACTTTCCTGCCTGCCAACCTGCCGTACCCGCCGGTGTACAGCAAGGTCAACCCGGCGGATGCACCGGTGTTGACCCTGTCCCTGACCTCCGACGTATTGCCGCTGACCAAGGTCGAAGACCTCGCCGACACGCGCCTGGCGCAGAAGATCTCGCAGATCACCGGCGTCGGTCTGGTGACCATCAGCGGCGGCCAGCGTCCGGCGGTGCGGGTCGAGGCGAATACCTCGGCGCTCAACAGTCTTGGCCTGTCCATCGACGACCTGCGCAGCTCGCTCGGCACGGCCAACGTCAATCAGGCCAAGGGCAATATCGACGGCAAGTTCCAGGCGTATTCCATCGGTGCCAACGACCAGCTGCAATCGGCCGAGGAATACCGCGACCTGGTGATCGCCTATAAAAACGGCGCGCCGATTCGCCTGTCGCAGATCGCCACTTCCACCCAGGGCCCGGAGAACCCGCGCCAGGCCGCGTGGACCAACAGCACGCCGTCGATTGTGCTGAACATCCAGCGCCAACCCGGCGCCAACGTGATTCAAGTGGTCGACCGCGTGCAGCAATTGCTGCCCAAGCTGCGGGCCAGTTTGCCGGGCACCTTGAAGGTCGAGGTGCTGACCGACCGCACGCAAACCATCCGCGCCTCGGTCACCGATGTGCAGTACGAACTGGCCATGGCCATCGCGCTGGTGGTGATCGTGATTTTCGCGTTCCTGCGCAACGTGCCGGCCACGATCATTCCCGCCGTCACCATTCCGTTGACGCTGGTGGGTACCCTGGCAGTGGCCTATGCGTTGGGCTTCTCCCTGAACAACCTGACGCTGATGGCGCTGACCATCGCCATCGGATTCGTGGTGGACGACGCCATCGTGATGATCGAAAACATCACGCGCTATATCGAGGCGGGAGACTCACCGCTGGAGGCGGCGCTCAAGGGCTCGGAGCAAATTGGCTTCACGATTATTTCGCTGTCCATCGCCCTGATCGCAGTGATGATCCCGCTGCTGTTCATGGGCGATGTTGTCGGCCGGTTGTTCCGTGAATTCGCCATGACCGTGGCCGTGACCATTGTTATCTCAGCCTTCATCTCGCTGACCCTGACGCCGATGATGTGCGCGCGAATGTTGAAGAATAAGCACCAGGAGCGCCGCGCGGATTTCTTCGACCGCATCAACACCCACTACGTGCGTGGCCTCGACTGGGTACTGGCGCATCGCACGTTAACGCTGATCTCGATAGCGCTCACCGCCGCGCTGACCCTGATGATTCTGGTGATCATGCCCAAGGGCTTTTTCCCCGACCAGGACACCGGCCTGATCCAGGGTATTTCCCAGGCGGCGCCGACGGTTTCGTTCCAGCAGATGCAGACCGAACAACAACGTCTCGCCGCCCGAATCCTCAAGGACCCTGCCGTACAAAGTCTGTCGTCCTTTGTCGGGATCGACCAGACCAACCCGACCATCAATCAGGGCAACCTGCTGATCAACCTCAAGCCGCGGGGTGAACGTGACAGCGCCACCAAAGTGATCCGCCGGCTCTCCGATGCCAACGCCGACGACGCTGGGATCCGCCTGTACCTGCACTCGGTGCAGGACCTGACCCTCGACGCCACGGTGTCCACCACCAGCTACCGCCTGGGTCTGCAAGCCACCGACCCGGACGAACTGGAAACGTGGACCAACAAGCTGCTGGCCGCGATCAAGCAAGACCCGATGTTCACCGACGTGCAAAGCCAGGCGATGCAGTTTGGCAACCAGATCCAGCTGACGTTCGACCGCGCCACCGCCTCGCGGCTGGGCATCACGCCCCAGGCGATCGATGACGTGCTGTACGACGCCTTCGGCCAGCGCCAGGTGTCGACGATCTACACCCAACTCAACCAGTACCACGTGGTAATCGCCACCGACCATCCGCCGCGCAACTTGCCTGACCTGCTCACGGGGTTGTACGTGGACATCCCGGGCGGCGGTGTCGCGCCGCTGTCGAGCATGGCGACCCTGCAGGTGGTGCGGGCGCCCGTGACCATCAACCGGCTGGGCCAGTTTCCCTATGCGGACGTGTCGTTCAACCTCGCCCCCGGCCAGACCCTTGGCGCGGCGGTGACGCGGCTCAAGGACATCGAGGCCAAGGTCGGTTTACCGCTGTCGGTGCAGGCCAACCTCGAAGGTGCGGCGGCGACGTTCGAGCAGTCGCTGTCGAATCAGGTGTTCCTGGTGGTGGCGGCGATTGTGGTGGTGTACCTGATGCTGGGGATTCTGTACGAGAGCTTTGTGCACCCGGTGACGATCCTTTCGACGCTGCTCTCGGCGGCACTCGGAGCCTTGCTGGCGCTGCTGGCGACCGGCACGCAGTTCGACATTATCGGTTTGATCGGCATTGTGTTGCTGATCGGCATCGTGATGAAAAACGGCATCATGATGGTCGACTTTGCCCTGGAGTTATTACGTGAGGGTGGCCTGAGCCCCACGGCGGCGATCCGTCAGGCCGCGGAGTTGCGGTTCCGGCCGATCCTGATGACCAGCATGGCGTCGCTGTTCGGCGCGGTGCCGCTGGCGCTGGGGACGGGGATTGGCTCGGAGCTGCGTCATCCACTGGGCATCGCGATTATCGGCGGGTTGTTGCTCAGCCAACTGCTGACGCTGTTTTCCACGCCGGTGATCTTTCTTGCCATGCACAGCCTGGGGCAGCGCTTCAGCCGCCGTCCGGCTGAAGCGGTCTGATGGTGATGAACCTCAGCGCGCCGTTTGTTCGCCGCCCGATTGCAACCACCTTGATGGCGGCAGGCCTCGCGCTGTTTGGCGCGCTGGCCTTCATGCTGCTGCCGGTGGCGCCGCTGCCGGAGGTGGATTTCCCCACCATCAGCGTCAGCGCCTCGTTGCCCGGTGCCGATCCCACCACGGTTGCCAGCTCAGTGGCCACGCCCCTGGAGCGCCAGTTCGGGCAGATCGCCGGGGTCACGCAGATGACCTCGTCCAGCAGCCTCGGCTCGGCGCGGATC
This sequence comes from Pseudomonas sp. AN3A02, assembly GCF_011765255.1. Taxonomy (NCBI): domain Bacteria; kingdom Pseudomonadati; phylum Pseudomonadota; class Gammaproteobacteria; order Pseudomonadales; family Pseudomonadaceae; genus Pseudomonas; species Pseudomonas sp. AN3A02. The sequence continues at coordinate 375,367 of NZ_JAARNI010000002.1, read as the reverse complement.
ATCCTGCAGTTCGACCTGAACCGCGACATTGACGGCGCCGCCCGGGACGTGCAGGCCGCGATCAACGCCGCCCGCAGCAACCTGCCCAGCGACCTGTCGGGCAACCCGACGTACCGCAAGGTCAACCCGGCCGACTCGCCGATTTTGATCATCAGCCTGACCTCCGACAGCGCCACGCCGGGGCAGATGTATGACGTGGCCTCGACCCTGCTGGAGCAGAAGTTGTTGCAGACCACCGGCGTCGGTGATGTGACGGTGGGCGGCGGCGCGCTGCCGGCGGTGCGGGTGGAGTTGAACCCCGACCGGCTCAACCAGTACGGCGTGAGCCTGGAGCAGGTGCGCCAGGTGATCAACGCCTCCAACGTCAACCTGCCCAAGGGCAACGTGGCCATCGGCGACCGTAACTACGGCATTGCCGCCAACGACCAGTTGCTCAACGAAGAGGACTACGGGCCGCTGGTGGTCAAGGCCCACAACGGCGACCTGATCCATATCTCCGACCTGGGCTACGTGCGCGAAGACGTGCAGGACCTGCGCAACTTCGGTCTGTCCAACGGCAAGCCGGCGGTGCTGCTGGTGGTGTTCAAGCAGCCGGGGGCCAACGTGATCGAGACGGTGGACGCGGTGAAAGCCTCGCTGCCGTTTTTGCAAAGCTCGATTCCAGCGACGATCAAGCTCGACTTGCTGATGGACCGCACCACCACCATTCGCGCCTCGTTGCATGACGTCGAGATCACGTTGCTGGTGTCGATCCTGCTGGTGACACTGGTCACGTTCGGCTTCTTCCGCGACTGGCGCAGCACCCTGGTGCCGGCGATTGTGGTGCCGCTGTCGTTGCTTGGCACCTTCGGCGCGATGTACTTCCTCGGCTACAGCCTGAACAACCTGTCCCTCATGGCGCTGACCATTTCCACCGGCTTTGTGGTGGACGATGCGATCGTGGTGGTGGAAAACATCATGCGCCACCTGGAGCGCGGCAAGACCCGGGTGGAGGCCGCGCTGGAAGGGGCCCAGGAAGTCGGCTTTACGGTACTGACCATCAGCGTGTCCCTGGTGGCGGTGTTTATTCCGCTGCTGCTGATGGGCGGGATTGTCGGGCGGCTGTTCCGTGAGTTTTCGGTGTCGTTGTCGGTGGCCATCGTGATTTCGATGCTGATCTCCCTGACGGTCACGCCGATGCTCGCCAGTGTGCTGTTGCGCGCGCCGAAGGAGATTCACCAAGGCAACGAACATCCGGATTCACGTTTTCACCGCTTCTACGATCGCACCCTGGGTTGGGTGATCGACCATACGGTGCTGATGGGGTTCGGCACGGTGTTGGTGATCGTCCTCGCCGGCGTGTTGTATGTGCTGGTGCCCAAGGGCTTTTTCCCCCAGGAAGACACCGGGCGCTTGCAGGGCAGCATCCTGGCGAACCAGAGCATTTCCTACGGGGCGATGCAGAAGGACTTCACCGAGATCAACCGCAAGGTGATGAAAAACCCGAATATCGAAACCGCCGCCGGGTTTGTCGGCGGCGGCGGAGGCGGCGGTGGGGCGGTCAACAGTGCGCAGATGTTTGTCTTGCTCAAGCCGCTGGGGGAGCGCAAGGACAGCGCTACCGAAGTCATCGGGCAAATCCGTCGCAGCCTCGGCGACCTGCCCGGCACCAAGCTGTATTTGCAGTCGGCCCAGGACATCACCGTGGGTGGCCGGCAAAGTGGCGCGCAGTACCAATACACCCTGACCGCCGATGACCAGGAATCGCTGGATGAATGGGTGCCCAAGGTGGTGGCGGTGCTGCGTAAGTTTCCACAACTGACCGACCTCAATACCGACCAGCAGGACAACAGCCTGCTGGCCAATGTGCAGATCAATCGCGACACGGCGGCGCGCCTCGGGGTGAGTATCTCGGCGGTCGACCAGGCGCTGTACGACGCCTTTGGCCAGCGCCAGGTCGCCACCCTGTATCGCGCGGCCAACCAGTACCACGTGGTGATGGAAATCGCCCCGGAATACTGGACCGACCCTTCCGCGCTCAAGGGCATTTATGTGCCGACGGGCACCCAGGTCACGACCACCAAAGGCACTACGGCAGCGCCCAACCTGACCACCGGACAGACGCTGGTGCCGCTGTCGGCGCTGGCGGACAACACGGTGGCGCGCACCGCGATTTCCATCAGTCACCAGGGCACGTTCCCGGCGGTGACCATCTCGTTCAATCTGGCCCCCGGCACGTCCATCGGCCAGGCGACGGCGATGGTGGACGATGCAGTGAAGCAACTGCGCATGCCCGCCAGTGTGGTCGGCCAGTTTGCCGGTACGGCCCAGGTGTTCCAGTCGTCGGTGGCCAGCGAGCCGTTGCTGATCGTCGCCGCGCTGCTCTCGGTGTATATCGTGCTGGGCATCCTCTACGAAAACCTGATGCACCCGCTGACCATCCTCTCGACCTTGCCCTCGGCCGGTGTCGGTGCGCTGATTGCTTTGCTGCTGACCGGCACCGAGCTGTCGATCATCGCGCTGGTGGGGGTGATTCTGTTGATTGGCATCGTGAAGAAGAACGCGATCATGATGATCGACTTCGCGATCACCGAGCGGCGGGAGTTCGGCCTCACGGCCAAGGAAGCGATTCGCCGGGCCTGCCTGATCCGCTTTCGGCCGATCATGATGACCACCCTGGCGGCGATCCTTGGCGCGCTGCCGCTGGTGCTCGGTACCGGCTACGGTTCGGAGTTGCGTCGGCCGTTGGGGATTTCGATTATTGGTGGCCTGCTGTTCAGCCAGGTGCTGACGCTGTACACCACCCCGGTGATTTACCTGTGGCTTGACCGGGCGTCACAGCGCCTGGGTCGGCGTAAGGAAGCAAGGTTATGAACGTGAAATACAGCGTGCTTTGCATCAGCCTGCTGCTCGGCGGCTGCATGGTCGGGCCCGATTACCAGAAGCCCGCCATGGAACTGCCGCAGACCTTCAAGGAAGGCGCGCAGTGGCAGCGCGCGGCGGCCAACCCCCAAGGGGCGATGGACAGTCAGTGGTGGCTGGCTTATCAGGATCCGGTGCTGAACGACCTGGTGGCGCGCTCGGCCAAGGCCAACCAGTCGATCATCGCGGCGGAGGCGGCTTATCGTCTGGCCCAGGCACAGGTGGCGTCCAGCCGGGCGGGGTTGTGGCCCACCGTTGGCGTAGGGTTGTCGGGTACGCGGGGAACGGCGGGCAGCGGCACGTCGAGCACCGTCACCAACGCTGGCGGCGTGGAAAACAGTGTCAGCGCAACCTTGACCGCCAGTTGGGAGCCGGACCTGTGGGGCCTGGTGCGGCGCGGGATTGAGTCCAGCCAGGCCACGGCCCAGCAATCCGATGCGTTGCTGGCCGGAGTACGGTTGTCCATCAGCTCCAGCGTGGCCAGCAACTACCTCGCCCTGCGGCAGATGGATATCGACGTGCGCCTGTTGCAGCAGCAACAGACTATCAACCAGAAGTTGCTCGACATGATCCAGGTGCAGTTCACCCAGGGCGTCGCCACCAACGACCAGTTGCTGGTGGCCCAGGATCAACTGACCACTTCGATTGCCGACCTGCAGACCTCGCTGCGCGACCGCGAGCAATACGAACACGCGCTGGCGGTGCTGGTGGGCGTGGCGCCGAGCGAGTTTGCCGTAGCTGCGCGGGATGACTACCGCTTCGTGCTGCCGCGTCCCCCTTTGACCCTGCCTTCGACCTTGCTGCAACGGCGTCCCGATGTGGTCGCGGCGGAGCGTTCGGCCGCGGCGGCCAACGCGAAAATCGGCGTGGCCGAAGCCGCGTTTTTCCCGACGCTGGACCTCACCGCCGAGGCCGGCTATCGCGGCAGCGCCCTGGGCGGATTGTTCTCCTTGCCCAATCGCATCTGGACGTTGGGGCCGGCGCTGGCGCAAACGCTATTTGACGGCGGCGCCCGTGAAGCGGCGGTCAGGCAGGCCGAGGCCAGCTACGACCAGATCGCCGCCAACTACCGGGGCACCGTGCTCAGCGCTTTGCAGAACGTCGAAGACAACCTATCGGCGATCAACCATCTGCAAACCCAGGCCGATGCGTTCCAGCAGGTCTACCAGCGCAATCAGCAACTGTTCGGCAGCCAGGAAGCGCAACTGCGCGCCGGCACTGTGAGCCAGGAGAATGTGCTGACCCAGCAACTGGTGCTGCTGCAAGCCGAGCAGAATCTTCGCGACACCCAGGGCCAACTCAGCCAGGGCAGTGTGGCGCTGATCCAGAGCCTGGGTGGCGGTTGGCAAACCCCTCAGCACTGAACGGCTCGCTAACCCGGTGTGCGCCGCGTTATTCTCGGCACACTTTGAATCACGGGAAGCCTGAGCCATGGCAGGAAGCAGTTTGCTGGTATTGATCGACGACATCGCCGCGGTGCTCGACGATGTAGCGTTGATGACCAAGATGGCCGCGAAGAAAACCGCCGGCGTGTTGGGGGATGACCTGGCGCTGAACGCCCAGCAAGTCTCCGGGGTGCGCGCCGAGCGGGAAATCCCGGTAGTGTGGGCGGTGGCCAAGGGTTCGTTCGTCAACAAGCTGATTTTGGTGCCGGCTGCGTTGCTGATCAGCGCATTTGCGCCGTGGGCGGTGACGCCGCTGTTAATGCTGGGCGGCGCTTATTTGTGTTTTGAAGGCTTCGAGAAACTCGCGCATACCTTCTTTCACAAACGCACCGAAGAACAGGCGCACTTGGTGGAAGCGGTGGCGGATCCGGCCACGGACCTGGTGGCCTTCGAGAAGGACAAGATCAAGGGCGCGATCCGTACCGATTTCATCCTCTCCGCCGAAATCATCGCCATCACCCTCGGCACCGTGGCCGATGCGCCGCTGATGCAGCAAGTGATCGTGTTGTCGGGTATTGCCATCGTCATGACCATCGGCGTCTATGGGCTGGTGGCCGGTATCGTCAAACTCGATGACCTGGGCCTGTGGCTCACTCAGAAGCCCGGCCAGGCTGCGCGCAGTATTGGCGGAGCGATCTTGCGGGCCGCACCGTACATGATGAAAAGCCTGTCGGTGATCGGCACGGCGGCGATGTTCATGGTCGGCGGCGGCATCCTGACCCACGGTGTGCCGGTGGTGCATCACTGGATCGAGACGGTGAGCCAGAGTACCGGCGGCCTGGCGTGGTTGATGCCGACGTTGCTCAATGCGGTGGCGGGGATCATTGCCGGGGCCGGGGTATTGGCGGTGGTCAGCGTGGTGGGTAACCTTTGGAAGCGGGTGAGGGCGTAGGCACTTGATCGAGCGGCGGCAATTCAGCGGGGGCATGAAAGGCAAGAACCTCCGTTATCTGAATGAAAATCCCGGCGAGACCCGTCAAACGGTGCGTGCGGGATTTGTGTTGCTCGAACATTTCTCGCTGCCGGCGTTCACCCAGGCGCTGGATACGCTGATCACCGCGAACCTGCTGCGGCCTGCGTCGTTTTCTACCGCGACCTTCGGCTTGCAGGAAGGCGAGGTGACCAGCGACCTGGGGCTGGTGATCCGGCCCGATGCGCGGCTTGAGTCTTCGGTGCTTAAAGAGTTGGACCTGCTGGTGATTTGCGGTGGTTACCGCACCGAACTGAAGGCTTCCGACGAATTCATCCATCTGCTGAAAAGCGCTGCGGAGCAGGGTGTGAGCCTCGCCGGCTTGTGGAATGGCGCGTGGTTCCTCGGGCGTGCGGGTTTGCTGAGCGGCTATCGATGCGCCGTGCACCCGGAACATCGCCCGGCCCTGGCCGATTTCTGCAAGGCGACGCAGGTCAGCAGCGAGCCGTATGTGATTGATCGCGACCGGCTGACGGCTTCAAGCCCTTCCGGTGCGTTTCATATGGCGCTGGACTGGATCAAGGGGCTGTACGGCAAAGCGCTGGTCGAGGGGATCGAGGACATCCTGGCGTTTGAGGAGTCGCGCTACCGGCGGGTGAAACCGACCGAGAACGTCTGCTTGAGCGCGCCGTTGCGCGAGGTGGTCAACCTGATGGATGCCAATCTCGAAGAGCCCCTGGAGCTTGAACAACTGGCGGTGTACGCCGGCCGTTCCCGGCGCCAGTTGGAGCGTTTGTTCAAGGAGCAGCTTGGCACTACGCCCCAGCGTTATTACCTGGAACTGCGCATCACCGAGGCCCGCCGGCTGCTGCAACATACCGAGCTGTCCCAGGTCGACGTGCTGGTGGCCTGCGGGTTTGTCTCGCCGAGCCATTTCAGCAAGTGCTACAGCGCGTACTTTGGCTACAGGCCGTCCAAGGAAAAGCGGTTGGTCAAATAACCGAGAATTGGCATTCTCGGCAAATATAGATACGATGCTAATCATTAGCTTGCTATCTATATGCGGGTTTCATGAAATCCTCCACCTTTCAGCTCCCTGATTTCTGGCAAGCGACGCTGGCCCCGTCCCGCAACGATCTGCTGTTTGCCTTGCGCAACATGATCGCCGGCGGGGTCGCGTTGTACCTGGCCTTCTGTTTCGACTTGCAGCAGCCGCAATGGGCCCTGACCACTGTATTCATCGTTGGCCAGTCCACCAGCGGCATGGTCTTGGCCAAAGGCGCGTATCGGCTGGTGGGCACTTTTGTCGGGGCCATGGTCTCCATTGCGATGATCGGTGTGTTTGGCCAGGCGCCGTTGTTGTTCCTGCTGTGCATGGCGCTGTGGCTGGCGTTCTGTACCACCGGGGCTTCGTTGCTGCGCAATCACGCGTCCTATGGCTTTGTGCTGGCGGGTTACACCACGGCGATTATTGCGCTGCCGGCTACGGCGGCACCGCTGGGGGTGTTCGATGAGGCGGTGGCGCGCTGTCAGGAGATCAGCCTGGGGATCCTCTGCGCCTCCATCGCCAGCACGATTTTGTGGCCGCGCCGGGTCGAGCAGGTGCTGGCGGTTCAAGCGCGCGCCGCCTGGCAGGCCGGGGTGCGTGCCGCCGCTTCGGAGCTGTTGGGTAACGATCAGCGTAAAGGGTTGCTCGACGCGTTGAGCCGCCTGGTGGCGGTGGACAGCCAGCGCGACCACGCCTGGTTTGAAGGGCCCAAGGGCCGGCGGCGCTCCCAGGCCTTGCGGGTGCTCAGCCGTGATCTGCTTAGCCTGCTGCGGGCAGCGCGAGGTGTGGCGCGCCAGCGGATGATGCTCGATGAGACGGCTGCGGTGCTGCCATTGATTGAAGCGGTGGCGGGCGCATTGCAGCAAGAGCGTCTCGATGACTTGCCGTTGCTGGCGCAACGGCTCGGCCTCGCGTTGCAGGATCCGCTGCTTGGCCAGGAGGTGCACTTTTGCCTGATGCAACTGGCTCGAGTACTGCGTTTGATTGAGCTGGGGGGATTGACCCTGGTCGCGGTCGAACAGGGCAGGGTACCGCCCGGCGCGCCGGGGGCGATGTCCTGGCACCGGGATATTGAGCAGGGCGTGCTCGGTGGGTTGCGCAGTGCGTTGGCGTTCCTGGCGGTGGCGGCGTTCTGGATCTTTACAGCATGGCCTTCGGGTTTGGGCGCGGTGTCGATTTGTGGTGTGGTGCTGAGCCTGTTTGCGGCACGGGAAAACCCGTCGGCCTCAAGCCTGAATTTCCTCAAGGGCATTGCGCTTTCGATCCCGGTGGCGGGGTTTGTGTGCTTCGTGCTGTTGCCCGGCTTCGATGGCTTTCCCTTGTTGTGCCTGGCGTTGGGGGTACCGCTGTTTTTCGCCTCGCTGTGCATGAGCCGCCTCAAACTGGCGGCCACGGCCTCGGCGTTCTGCATCTTTTTCGTCAACAATGTCGGGCCCAGCAATGTGATGACCTACGACTTCGCCGCCTTCCTCAACAAGGCCATCGCGACGCTGGTGGGTGTCGGGATTGCCGTGGTGGTGTTTCGGCTGATCCAGCTCAATCCGGGTGAGCATCACTATCGGCGGATGTTCAAGGCGTCGTTGTTCGACCTGGCGCAATTGACCTCGCGCCCGCTGGAACAGGCTGAAAGCTGGTTTGGCGGGCGCATGGCGGACCGGCTGATTCGCTTGTCGCGCTACAGCGAAACCTTGCCTGCTGATCGCCGCGCGCATTGGGACAATGGATTGCTGGGGTTGGACCTGGGGGATGAGTTGCTGGAGTTGCGCGCGTGCCTGGCGGGCAGTCGTGGCGGGTTGGCGATTGAGCGTGATCGCTACTTGCGGGCGTTGCAGGCGGCGCTGGAGGCGGGCGGGCCGAGCGTGGCGAGTGAGTCGCTGATGGATGCGGCCAGCGTTGCGATGCTGGAGGCGCTTGAGCAGCCCTCGGTATTGACGGAACAGGATCGGGAAATGGCCAGGGCGGCCGTGCTGCAGTTGAGGTTTACGTGGCGTAAGTGGTGTCGGCGGGGAATGTAGGCGCTGGCAAGCCAGCGCCTACGGGGGGCATTACTCGGCGATCTGCAACTTGCGCGCCTCGGTGTACACGTAGCGCACCTTTTCATACTCGAACGGCGAGTTCATCTGGCCGTAGCGGAAGCTGGTCTGGTAGCGCTTGTCGACCGCGCGCAGGGCCCAGATTTCCGGGTGATTTTCGCTGACCTTGGACACGTTCAGGAAGTTGATCTCGGTCTCGGCGCCGTAGTCCACCAGCAGGCCGGTGGTATCGCGCAGGTTCGACGGACCAAACAGCGGCAGCACCAGGTAGGCGCCGCCCGGTACCCCGTAGAAGCCCAACGTCTGGCCGAAGTCTTCGCTCTGGCGCGGCAGGCCCATGGCGGTGGCCGGGTCCCACAGGCCGGCGATGCCGATGGTGGTGTTGAGCAGCAGGCGGCCGGTGGTTTCCAGGGAACGATGGCCCTTGAGTTGCAGCAGGCTGTTCAACAGGTTGGGTACATCCCCCAGGTTGTTGAAGAAGTTGCTGACGCCGGTGCGCAGGAAACTCGGGGTGACGTAGCGGTAACCGTCCACCACCGGCAGGAACACCCACTGGTCGAAACGGTAGTTGAAGTGGTACACCCGGCGGTTCCACGACTCGAGCGGGTCGTAGACATTCAGGGCGTTGACCGACGAGCGCTCGAACTCACGCTGGTCCAGGCCAGGGTTGAATTTGAGATGGCTCAGTGGCTCCTTGAAGCCATCGGAGTCGATTACGGTCGGCGTGTGAGCCTTGCTGTTGTCGGCATTGGCCACGCCCGCGCACATCAGGGCGGCGAGCAGCAGAAGATATTTAGCCACGGAAGAACTCCAGCATGGCGTCGGCGTTGACGCGGTAATTGAGGTTGCCGCAATGGCCGCCCAGGGGGTAGACGGTCAAGCGATCGCCGAAGGTTTTACGCAGGAAGCCAAGGTCGCCCGGGCCCAGGATAACGTCGTCGGCGTTGTGCATGACGGCGATTTTCGGGCTGTCGTGCAGGTAGTCCTTGAGGGCATACAGGCTGACCTGGTCAACCAGTTGCAACAGGCTGCCGCCGTCGGAACGGGCGCGCCACATCGGGATCACCTGTTCGGTGAGGTAGCAGTCGAAGTCGCACTGCAGCGCACGCTTGAGGAACGGCGTGAGGCTGGTGCCTTCGCTGATCGGGTACTTGGGCGGGATGATCAGGCCGCGGCGGTTGATCAGGTCCGAGGTGAAGGCAATGTCGGCCGCCGAGAAGCGGAACGAGGTGCCGATCAGCATCGCCATCTGTTCGTTGGTCAGGTGTTCCTTGGAGTTCTGGAAGTCGTAGAGCAGGGCATCGTTCAGGTCGATGTAGCCCTTTTGCTGGAAGTAGCGAGTCAGTTTGTTCAACACCAGTTCATAGAAAGTGGTGCTGTTGTTGATGCCTTTGACCTCGGTCTGCACCAGCTTGTCGAGGTTGGTGATCGAGGTATAGAGGTTGACCGGCGGGTTCAGCAGCAGGACTTTCTTGAAGTTGAAGCTGCGACGGGTTTCGTCCAGTTTGCTGACAAAGGCTGCGTCGAGGGCGCCGAGGCTATAGCCGGTGAGGTAGAAGTCGGTCACGGGCAACGTCGGGTTTTGCGCGCGTACCGCCTGCATCACGCGGTACATGTCTTCGGCGTCTTCCTGGCTGATGCCGGGGGTGGCGAAGCGCGAGGCGGCGGCGATGAAGTCGAAGCTGGTGGGGGACGACAGTTGGACGACGTGGTAACCGGCCTTGTAGTACAGCTTTTTCAGGTATTCGTTGATGGTGCTGTCAAAGCGTGCGCCGGTGCCGGCGATCAGGAAGATCAGCGGTGCGGCACGGTCTTGCTTGGCGATGCGGTAGGTGAGTTTCTTCACCGCCCAGAAGTTGTCGGGCAGGCTGAACTCGCGCTCGGGGCGCATCGTCAGGGTGTAGTCGGACTGATTGATTTCATCGTCGGACGGCAGTTCCGGCCGCAGGTTCGGCGGGGTGGTCGCGATGGTTGCTTCAAACGGGTTGGTCAAAGGGTAGCCATAGCTGGCTTGGTCGATATCGACCGCCAGTGCTGACGCACTCAGAAAAAGGCTGCCCAAGAGGGCCGCACAGCGCAAGGAACGGAGCATGACTAAATCCCTAAGAGGAAAATGTGCTGAATTGGAGTTCGCAGGCTATGACCACCGCGTTGCTGCCGAAGTGCCAGCCCTCGGCACTAAAAGTCGGAAAAAACGTCGGAATCGGGGTAATAGTAGCGAGACGATACACTTTGGCAGGCACTATTGAATACTTATCTGTTTCCAAGCCTTGCCAACGGCTGCCGGGGGATTAAGCTGGGCGCCGTTTTCGTCTATCGGAGTGCCCCATGTCCCGCCGTTTTCCGCTGATCCTGTTGCTTATTGCCCTGCCGCTTTGGCTGGCCGCCAGTTATGGCGCGCGTTATGGATTCATGGAGGATGGCCGCTGGGTTGGCATTTGTGCTGACGAAGCCAGCCGCTGGGAATGCCAGGTGCGTTCCAACCTGGGGTTGATGATTCACTTCAAGGTGCTGGGCTGGGCGGCGTTGGTCACGTCGGTGCTGGCGTTTTTTGTGCCGGGCCGGGCCGGGTGGGGGTTGGCGGTGTTGGCGCTGGTGTTCGGCTTTCCGGCATTGGCGTTGTACAACACGACGTTTGCGGTGTTTGCGGTGGTGATTGCGGGGTTGCGGTTGGTCCGTGAGCCTCGCATCGCCTGACAGGGCCTCTTCGCGAGCAAGCCCGCTCCCACATTTGACCGAGTACATCCCTTGGAATGCGGTCGAGTGTGGGAGCGGGCTTGCTCGCGAAAGCGGTCTTAAGCCTTGCGCACCCGCAAGCAACGCCACAATGCTACGACCATGAGCAGGCTAACCACCGCCCAACCCCACGCCTGCTGGTTCATCACCCCTTCACGGTACAGCTGCGGCGCAATGCCGGCACCGATGATGAACGCCAGCAATGCAATCTCCCGACGCAGCCCGCTCACCGGACGCACCAGGTACACCAGCGCCGGCAGCACCAGCGCGGCACTCGGGAAGCTGCGATAACGCGGGTCAAACACCAGCGCCAGCATCATGACCGCACCGGCGAACCCGGCGATTGCCACCAGCCAGCCAGCGCGTTGCTCGATCCAGTTGAAGGTGCGTTCACGCCAACCTTCACGTGCACTCAACGCCAGGGCGGCGTGAGCCAGTACCGCAAGGTTCAAGGCCACCAGCAATCCAGCCCACACCCACTCATCGGCGAAGCGCGCTGTGACCCGGTTCAATTCGGCCCAGGTGCCGATCGAGCAGGCAGCGACGGCACCGAGCAACGGCAACAACAACGCAGCACGAGTGGTGCGCACGCGGCCGCCAAGCAGCAGCGTACCCAGCAGGATAATCCCGCCAACCCCCAGCCAAACCGGCCAGTACGGCACATTGGTCACCGGCCCTGCCAGCACGCCTTTGTCCTGGCGATCCGCATCGAACAGACCCCAGTAACCACCCACAGCACCTTCGCTGGCGCGTTTCCACGGCTGGTCAAACGCTTCGATCAAGTTGTAGTGCCAGCCATTGGCTTCAGCCATGGCCACGAACCCACGCATGAACTTGGCTTCGTTGACCCGGCTCGGCACTGCGGTTTCCCGCTGGCGGCCTTCGCTCGGCCAGCCGGTCTCGCCGATCATTACATCCTTGGGCGCGAACTTGTTGCCGAAGGTCTGGCGAACATCGCCCACATGCTTGAGCGCCTGGTCGATGCCCGACGGGTCATCTTCCCAGTAAGGCAGCAAGTGAATGGTCAGGAAATCCACCGCCGGGGCGATTTCCGGGTGTTGCAACCAGAATTCCCACACGTCGGCATAGGTGACCGGCTGCTTGATCTGGCTTTTGACCTGGTGGATCAACTTGACCAACTGCGCGGCGGTAACTTCCTTGCGCAGCAGGGTTTCGTTACCCACGATCACCGACGTGATGACGTCGGGGTTGGCGTTGGCCGAAGCGATCAGCGCATCGACTTCTTTCGCCGTCGCCACCGGATCACTGCTGACCCACGCGCCGCTCATCAGCTTCAGGCCGTGTTTGCGCGCCAGTTCGGGCAAGGCTTCAAGGCCGGTCTGGGAGTAGGTGCGGATGCATTCAAAACGGGTGGACAGCAACGCGAGGTCGGCGTCCATGCGCTCGGGGCGCAGTTTGAACGGCTGGTCGAACGGCGATTGGTCTTTGTCGAAGGGCGTGTAGGACGCGCATTGCAGCTTGTGGCTGGCGCTCGCCACGTCCGGCAGCACCACCGGTTGGCCAAGGCCGTACCAATAGCCGCCGAGGGCCAGCACACCGAGGATCAGGGCAAATAAATAAGGCAGGAGCGGGAAACGTGCAGTCGCGGGCATGATCAGGCCGTCTGGGGGCAAAGGCGCGCATCTTACCCGGATTTGTGCCCTCCCAGTGGGGCAGCATAATTTTGACATGCAAAGTTCGGGCGGGATCGTCGGTGAATATCCTACAAATCGTCCTGCTGGCGATGTGATGTCGTTTCTTGCTCACCTGAGGTCGTAGTCAGAGCAGGTCGCTTGTGGCAGCAGGTTGATTATCGAAGTGTCAGCCCTCCACTGATGAGGCACCCACGTGATCGATGCGCGTGAAGGGGGCGCGGTGCACCACATAACAACAGGTTGACGTCGCTCGGCATCCGTCGGGCGCAGCACTTTCGGGGAAGCACTATGAAGATGCGACGACTCTTGGGCGCAGCTGCCACGCTGGTAGTTGCGATGAGCTCCACACTGGCCAGCGCCGACAGCAAAACCCTGAGCATCGGCTATGTGGATGGCTGGTCGGACAGTGTCGCCACCACCCATGTGGCGGCAGAAGTGATCAAGCAGAAGCTCGGTTATGACGTGAAACTGCAAGCGGTCGCCACCGGGATCATGTGGCAAGGCGTGGCCACCGGCAAACTCGACGCCATGCTCTCCGCCTGGCTGCCTGTGACCCACGGTGAATACTGGACCAAGAACAAGGACAAGGTGGTCGACTACGGCCCCAACTTCAAGGACGCCAAGATCGGCCTGATCGTGCCTGAGTACGTGAAAGCCAAATCCATCGAAGACCTCAAGACCGACACCACCTTCAAGAACAAGATCGTCGGTATCGACGCCGGTTCAGGCGTGATGCTCAAGACCGACGAAGCGATCAAGGCCTATGGCCTGGACTACAAGCTGCAAGCCAGTTCGGGCGCGGCGATGATCGCCGAGCTGACCCGTGCCGAAGACAAACAGGAATCCATTGCGGTCACCGGTTGGGTGCCACACTGGATGTTCGCCAAGTGGAAACTGCGTTTCCTGGACGACCCAAAAGGAATTTATGGTGCTGCTGAAACCGTCAACAGCATCGGCAGCAAAGGCCTGGAAAAGAAAGCCCCGGAAGTCGTGGCGTTCCTGAAGAAATTCCAGTGGGCCTCCAAGGATGAAATCGGCGAAGTGATGTTGGCGATCCAAGAGGGCGCCAAGCCTGAAGCGGCGGCCAAGGATTGGGTGGCCAAGCACCCTGAGCGTGTCGCCGAGTGGACTGCTAAGTAATACCCAAAACGGTAGGAGCGAGCTTGCTCGCGAAGAAGGCAAGGGCACCGCGATCATCCAGAATGAACGCGTTATCGTTGACGTTTTTCGCGAGCAAGCTCGCTCCTGCAATTGTTTCTGCACACCCGTAAACCCTCGCTACACTCCTTCTACTACTAAGGTCGTCTGGAACCTGTTCCTCAGCCGCATACAGTGGATATGTTCCAATAATAAAAAGCTGTGCTGCGAGGATAAAAACAATGAACGACAGCATTTACCTCTCGATTCAAAACAGCCCGCGTTTCAAGGAGCTGGTTAGTAAAAGGGAAAGATTCGCCTGGATTCTCTCGGCAATCATGCTTGGGCTGTACTCCGCTTTCATTCTTCTGATTGCCTATGGGCCACAAATACTGGGGGCCAAGATCAGCCCCGGTTCGTCCATCACGTGGGGGATCCCTATCGGGGTCGGGCTGATTGTGTCGGCCTTCATCCTCACTGGCATCTATGTACGACGCGCCAACGGCGAATTCGACGACCTGAACAATGCGATTCTCAAGGAGGCTGCGCAATGATCCGTCGTCTATTGGCTGTACTCGGCGCCTCGGCCTTTGCACCTGCCGTTTGGGCGGCAGATGCATTGACCGGCGAAGTGCATAAACAACCGCTGAATATCGCAGCGATCCTGATGTTCGTGGCCTTTGTTGGCGCGACCTTGTGCATCACCTACTGGGCGTCCAAGCGCAACAAGTCGGCGGCTGACTACTATGCGGCCGGCGGCAAGATCACCGGGTTCCAGAACGGTTTGGCGATTGCCGGTGACTACATGTCGGCGGCGTCCTTCCTGGGGATTTCCGCGCTGGTGTTCACCTCCGGCTACGACGGCCTGATCTACTCGATCGGCTTCCTGGTGGGCTGGCCGATCATTCTGTTCCTGATCGCCGAGCGCCTGCGTAACCTGGGCAAATACACCTTTGCCGACGTGGCGTCCTACCGCCTCGGGCAAACCCAGATCCGCAGCCTGTCGGCGTGCGGTTCGCTGGTGGTGGTGGCGTTCTACCTGATCGCGCAGATGGTCGGCGCGGGCAAGCTGATCCAGCTGTTGTTCGGCCTTGATTACCACGTTGCGGTGATCCTGGTGGGCATCCTGATGTGCCTCTATGTGTTGTTCGGCGGCATGCTGGCGACCACCTGGGTACAGATCATCAAGGCAGTGCTGCTGCTGTCCGGTGCCTCGTTCATGGCACTGATGGTGATGAAACACGTCAACTTCGACTTCAACATGCTGTTTGCCGAGGCGATCAAGGTTCACCCTAAAGGTGAAGCGATCATGAGCCCGGGCGGCCTGGTGAAAGACCCGATTTCGGCGTTCTCCCTCGGCCTGGCACTGATGTTTGGTACCGCTGGCCTGCCGCACATCCTGATGCGCTTCTTCACCGTGAGTGACGCGAAGGAAGCTCGCAAGAGCGTGCTGTATGCCACTGGCTTCATCGGCTACTTCTATATCCTGACCTTTATCATCGGCTTTGGCGCGATCCTGCTGGTCAGCACCAACCCGGCGTTCAAGGATGCTGCAGGTGCCTTGCTCGGCGGTAACAACATGGCGGCGGTGCATCTGGCCAACGCGGTGGGCGGCAGTATTTTCCTGGGCTTCATCTCGGCCGTGGCGTTTGCCACCATCCTGGCAGTGGTTGCCGGTTTGACCCTGGCGGGTGCTTCGGCGGTGTCCCATGACCTGTACGCCAGCGTGATCAAGAAAGGTAAGGCCAACGAGAAGGATGAGATTCGCGTATCGAAGATCACCACCATCGCCCTGGCAGTGCTGGCGATTGGCTTGGGTATCCTGTTTGAGAGCCAGAACATCGCGTTCATGGTGGGCCTGGCGTTCTCCATTGCGGCGAGCTGTAACTTCCCGGTGCTGCTGCTTTCCATGTACTGGAAAAACCTCACCACCCGCGGCGCAATGATTGGTGGCTGGTTGGGCTTGGTCAGTGCCGTTGGCCTGATGATCCTCGGCCCGACCATCTGGGTCTCGATCCTGCACCATGAGAAGGCGATTTTCCCTTACGAGTACCCGGCGCTGTTCTCGATGATCATTGCGTTCGTCGGTATCTGGTTCTTCTCCATCACCGACAAATCGGCGGCGGCAGAGAAGGAACGTGCGCTGTACTTCCCGCAGTTTGTGCGTTCGCAGACGGGTCTTGGGGCGAGTGGGGCGGTTTCTCACTAAGGGTTGTATCGAGATAGCTATATAAGTTGCACTGACAAAAATGCCCCGGTCGAGAGACCGGGGCATTTTTTATGGGGGAGAGCGGTGCATGGGGCACAAACAAATACGGCCTCCATAAGGAGGCCGTATTCGGTGCAGCTAAGCGGTTATCGCAAGACAATGCTTATTTGCGGTCTTCCAGCTTGGTGATGTCACGCGACTCGTAGCCGGTGTACAGCTGGCGCGGGCGGCCAATCTTGTACGGGCTGGAGAGCATTTCTTTCCAGTGGGAGATCCAGCCCACGGTCCGCGCCAGGGCGAAGATCACGGTGAACATGCTGGTTGGAATGCCGATCGCCTTGAGGATGATCCCCGAGTAGAAGTCGACGTTCGGGTACAGCGAGCGCTCGATGAAGTACGGGTCGGTCAGGGCGATCTCTTCCAGGCGCATGGCCAGTTCGAGTTGCGGATCGTTCTTGATGCCCAGTTCCTTCAGCACTTCGTCGCAGGTCTTCTTCATTACGGTGGCGCGCGGGTCGCGGTTCTTGTAGACCCGGTGACCGAAGCCCATCAACTTGAACGGATCGTTCTTGTCCTTGGCCTTGGCGATGAACTTGTCGATGTTCGAGACATCGCCGATTTCATCGAGCATGGTCAATACGGCTTCGTTCGCACCGCCGTGGGCAGGGCCCCACAGTGCGGCGATGCCGGCGGCGATACAGGCGAACGGGTTGGCACCCGAAGAGCCCGCCAGGCGCACGGTAGACGTCGAGGCGTTCTGTTCGTGGTCGGCGTGCAGGATAAAGATCTTGTCCATCGCGGCGGCCAGCACCGGGCTGATCGGTTTGATCTCGCACGGGGTGTTGAACATCATGTGCAGGAAGTTTTCCGCGTACGTCAGGTCGTTGCGCGGGTACATCATGGGTTGGCCCATGGAGTACTTGTAAACCATTGCGGCCAGGGTAGGCATCTTGGCAACCAGGCGGATCGCGGAGATTTCGCGATGCTGCGGGTTATTGATGTCCAGGGAGTCGTGATAGAAGGCCGACAGGGCGCCGACTACGCCGCACATGACGGCCATCGGGTGGGCATCGCGACGGAAGCCGTTGAAGAAGGTCTTCAACTGCTCGTGAACCATGGTGTGGTTCTTCACGGTGCTGACAAACTGGGCCTTTTGCTCAGCTGTTGGCAATTCGCCATTAAGCAGCAGGTAGCAGGTTTCCAGGTAGTCCGACTGTTCAGCAAGCTGTTCGATCGGGTAACCGCGGTGCAGCAAGATACCGTTATCACCGTCGATATAGGTGATCTTCGACTCGCAAGAGGCGGTCGACATGAAGCCTGGGTCGAATGTAAAACGGCCCGTGGCCGTCAGGCCCCGTACGTCGATAACATCGGGACCAACGGTGCCGGTTAAAATGGGCAGCTCGACGGGGGCTGCGCCCTCGATGATCAACTGCGCTTTTTTGTCAGCCATGTGGCCTCCTATTTATGCTTCAAATCATCAGACAGACCCCCCACGCAGGGCCCGCACCACTATAGTGAGATAAATTCAGATGTCAATTTGCCTAAAGTCTTGCTCCAGAAGGCTTTAACCGTACTTTTTCCTCGAAATTACCTGCCGTTTACGCCTTTTATGCCGCCAGCGCAATGCGCTATTAGGGTGAGGAGTGCGCGTTGTCATTAGTTGCCTAACTGTCTATACTCGGCCTCCGACCGCCAGGGGCTTTTGGGCCCGTTTTGATGGGGGTCGCACTCCCTGGGTGGTGGTTACCTGACCAGTGCACTCCCCAACAACTTTGCCCTGATTGTTAGGGGCTCTTCAGTGTGAAAAAAAGCCGTGAATAGCCAACGACCTGTAAACCTAGACCTAAGGACCATCAAACTCCCCATCACCGGCGTAACGTCATTCCTGCACCGTGTATCCGGCATCATCCTGTTTCTTGGCCTGGGCATCATGCTTTATGCATTGAGCAAATCCCTGGGTTCGGAAGAAGGGTACGCCGAGGTGAAGGCATGCTTGACCAGTCCGCTGGCCAAATTCGTCGCCTGGGGCCTCCTGTCCGCTCTGCTTTATCACCTTGTGGCCGGTATTCGCCACTTGATCATGGACATGGGTATCGGTGAGACGCTGGAAGGCGGCAAGCTGGGCTCGAAAATCGTCATCGCCATTTCCGTGGTGCTGATCGTTCTGGCGGGAGTTTGGATATGGTAACCAGCGTTACGAACCTGTCGCGTTCGGGCCTCTATGACTGGATGGCGCAACGTGTGTCTGCGGTTGTTCTCGCGGCTTATTTCATCTTCCTGATCGGGTACCTCGCGGCGAACCCTGGCATTGGCTACGCCCAATGGCACGGCCTGTTCGCTCACAACGGGATGCGCATCTTCAGTCTGCTGGCCCTTGTAGCCCTGGGCGCTCACGCCTGGGTTGGCATGTGGACCATCGCGACCGACTACCTGACGCCAATGGCGCTGGGCAAGTCCGCGACAGCAGTACGGTTTCTCTTCCAGGCAGTATGCGGCGTTGCGATGTTCGCTTACTTCGTCTGGGGTGTGCAGATTCTTTGGGGTATCTGATTCATGGCTAACACAGTTAATACGCTTTCATTCGACGCCATCATCATTGGCGGCGGCGGTGCCGGCATGCGCGCTGCGCTGCAACTGGCCCAGGGCGGTCACAAGACTGCCGTGATCACCAAGGTGTTCCCGACCCGTTCCCACACCGTTTCGGCCCAGGGTGGCATCACTTGCGCCATCGCCTCCGCCGATCCAAACGATGACTGGCGCTGGCACATGTACGATACCGTCAAGGGTTCCGACTATATCGGTGACCAAGACGCTATCGAATACATGTGCTCCGTCGGCCCGGAAGCGGTCTTCGAGCTGGAACACATGGGTCTGCCGTTCTCCCGTACCGAACAGGGCCGCATCTACCAGCGTCCGTTCGGCGGTCAGTCCAAAGACTTCGGTAAGGGTGGCCAGGCCGCTCGTACCTGCGCCGCAGCCGACCGTACCGGTCACGCGCTGTTGCACACCCTGTACCAGGCCAACCTGAAGGCCGGCACCGTATTCCTCAACGAATACTACGGCGTCGACCTGGTGAAGAACGAAGACGGTGCCTTTGTAGGCATGATCGTTATCTGCATCGAAACCGGCGAAACCTCTTACGTGCGGGCTAACGCCACCGTATTGGCCACCGGCGGTGCAGGTCGTATCTACTCGTCCACTACCAACGCCCTGATCAACACCGGTGACGGTATCGGCATGGCCCTGCGTGCAGGCGTCCCGGTACAAGACATCGAAATGTGGCAGTTCCACCCGACCGGCATCGCCGGCGCCGGTGTACTGGTTACAGAAGGTTGCCGTGGTGAAGGTGGTTACCTGATCAACAAGAACGGCGAGCGTTTCATGGAGCGTTATGCTCCGAACGCCAAAGACCTTGCCGGTCGTGACGTTGTAGCCCGTTCCATGGTTAAAGAGATCATCGCCGGTAACGGCTGTGGTCCTGATGGCGACCACGTAATGCTGAAACTCGATCACCTCGGTGAAGAAGTTCTGCACAGTCGTCTGCCAGGCATCATGGAGCTGTCCAAGACCTTTGCCCACGTTGACCCGGCTGTTGCGCCGATCCCGGTTGTTCCAACTTGCCACTATATGATGGGCGGCGTTGCCACCAACATTCATGGCCAGGCGATCACCCAGGACGCCGACGGCGTTGACCAGATCATCCCTGGTCTGTTCGCGGTAGGTGAAGTGGCTTGCGTATCGGTTCACGGTGCCAACCGTCTGGGCGGCAACTCGTTGCTCGACCTGGTGGTATTCGGTCGCGCCGCCGGCCTGTTCCTGGAGCAGACCCTGAAGGAAGGCGTTGATTACGCTCGTCCACGCCAGTCCGACATCGACGCTGCCCTGGCGCGTCTGGATGGCCTGAACTCGCGTACCGACGGCGAAGACGTTGCTTCCCTGCGCAAAGAGCTGCAAAGCTGCATGCAGAACTACTTCGGTGTGTTCCGTACCGGCGAATACATGCAGAAAGGTATTGCCCAGTTGGCTGACCTGCGTAAGCGCATCGCCAACGTCAAGATCAACGATAAGAGCCAGGCGTTCAACACCGCTCGTATCGAAGCCCTTGAGCTGCAAAACCTGCTGGAAGTGGCTGAAGCAACTGCCATCGCTGCAGAAGTTCGCAAAGAGTCCCGCGGCGCTCACGCCCGTGAAGACTTCGAAGAGCGCGACGACGTTAACTGGCTGTGCCACACCCTGTACTTCCCGGGTGACAAGCGCGTAGCTAAGCGTGCCGTGAACTTCTCGCCAAAAACAGTCCCTACGTTTGAACCAATGATTCGGACTTATTAAGGGTGGCCGATATGTTGAAAGTCAGTGTTTATCGCTACAACCCTGATCAGGACGCCGCGCCGTTCATGCAGGAATTCCAGGTCAATACCGGTGGTAAAGACCTGATGGTGCTGGACGTACTGGCCTTGGTTAAAGAGCAGGACGAAGGTTTCTCCTATCGTCGCTCTTGCCGTGAAGGTGTCTGCGGTTCCGACGGCATGAACATCAACGGCAAAAACGGCCTGGCGTGCATCACGCCGCTGTCTGCCGTGGTTAAAGGCAACAAGCTGATCGTTCGTCCACTGCCAGGTTTGCCGGTTATCCGTGACCTGGTCGTCGATATGAGCATCTTCTACAAGCAATACGAAAAGGTTAAGCCATTCCTGCTGAACGACACTCCGGCTCCGGCCATCGAGCGTCTTCAGACTCCGGAAGAGCGCGAGAAGCTGGACGGTCTGTACGAGTGCATCCTGTGCGCTTGCTGCTCGACTTCCTGCCCGTCCTTCTGGTGGAACCCCGACAAGTTCCTGGGCCCAGCTGCCCTGCTGCAAGCGTACCGCTTCCTGGCAGACAGCCGTGATACCAAGACTGCCGAGCGTCTGGCTTCACTGGATGACCCGTTCAGCGTATTCCGCTGCCGCGGGATCATGAACTGCGTCAACGTATGTCCTAAAGGCCTGAACCCGACTAAGGCCATTGGTCACGTACGTAGCATGTTGCTGCAAAGCGGCGTGTAACCGACGTTGTAGTAAAAGCAGGACCGTTGTGCCCGTAGATGCTACGGCGCAGGCTTCAACCGGCGCCGTAGTTTTAACTTGAGCAGCGACTTACAAAGACGCGGCTCTTATTTTGAAGAAATGAGACAAGCAGGGGCATTCGGGTTGGTACCCGAACTATCAGCGTGATCCTAAGTGGCTTGTTTTGGTCGCTGCACTTGGCCTTTTGCAAGCAAACTCGGTGTTTTCGCCGGTGGTGTCCCCAAATCGAGGGTGACCAAGCATGCAAGAAAGCGTGATGCAGCGCATGTGGAACAGCGGCTATCTTTCAGGTGGTAACGCTGCCTATGTGGAAGAGCTTTATGAGCTCTACCTGCACGACCCTAACGCTGTGCCAGAAGAATGGCGCACCAAATTTCAGACGTTGTCTTCAGACGGCAACGCTGCCACCGATGTATCGCACGCAACAATTCGCGATCAGTTCGTGCTGCTGGCAAAGAACCAGCGCCGCGCCCAGCCGGTTTCTGCCGGTAGCGTGAGCAGTGAGCACGAGAAGAAGCAAGTTGAAGTACTGCGACTGATCCAGGCCTACCGTATGCGTGGCCACCAGGCAGCCCAGCTTGACCCGCTGGGGCTGTGGCAGCGTCCTGCACCTGCAGACCTGTCGATCAATCATTACGGCTTGACCAATGCCGATCTTGATACGACCTTCCGTGCCGGCGACCTGTTCATCGGCAAAGAGGAAGCGAGCCTACGCGAAATTCACGAAGCGTTGCAGCAGACATATTGCCGCACCATCGGTGCCGAATTTACGCACATCACTGATTCCGAGCAGCGCCACTGGTTCCAGCACCGTCTTGAAGGCGTGCGTGGTCGCCCGGTGCTGTCTGCGGACGTCAAGAGCCACTTGCTCGAGCGCGTCACAGCAGCGGAAGGCCTGGAAAAATACCTGGGCACCAAATACCCGGGCACCAAGCGTTTCGGCCTGGAAGGCGGCGAAAGCCTGATCCCGATGCTCGACGAGCTGATCCAGCGTTCCGGTTCCTACGGCACCAAGGAAATCGTGATCGGCATGGCCCACCGTGGCCGCTTGAACGTGCTGGTCAACACCTTCGGCAAGAACCCGCGCGAGCTGTTCGACGAGTTCGAAGGCAAGAAGAAGGTCGAGCTGGGTTCCGGTGACGTTAAATACCACCAGGGCTTCTCGTCCAACGTAATGACCACCGGCGGTGAAGTTCACCTGGCCATGGCGTTCAACCCATCCCACCTGGAAATCGTTTCTCCAGTGGTCGAGGGGTCGGTACGTGCTCGCCAGGACCGTCGTAATGACTCCACCGGTGAGAAGGTCCTGCCGATTTCCATCCACGGCGACGCGGCATTCGCCGGTCAGGGCGTGGTCCTGGAAACCTTCCAGATGTCGCAGACTCGCGGCTTCAAGACCGGCGGTACGGTTCACATCGTCATCAACAACCAGGTGGGCTTCACCATCAGCAACCCACTGGACGCACGCTCTACCGAGTACGCGACCGACGTTGCCAAGATGATCCAGGCGCCGATCCTCCATGTGAATGGTGATGATCCGGAAGCCGTGTTGTTCGTGACCCAGTTGGCCATCGATTACCGCATGCAGTTCAAGCGTGACGTGGTCATCGACCTGGTCTGCTACCGTCGTCGCGGTCACAACGAAGCGGATGAGCCTAGCGGCACCCAACCGTTGATGTACCAGCAAATCACCAAGCAGCGCACCACCCGTGAACTGTATGCCGATAGCCTGATCAAGGCCGGCGTGGTGGACGATGCACGTGTTCAGGCGAAGATCGATGAATACCGCAACGCGCTGGATAACGGTCTGCATGTAGTAAAAAGCCTGGTTAAAGAGCCGAACAAAGAGCTGTTCGTCGACTGGCGTCCGTACCTGGGCCACGCCTGGACTGCGCGTCACGACACCTCGTTCGATCTGAAAACCCTGCAGGAACTGTCGGCCAAGCTGCTGGAAATTCCAGACGGTTTCGTCGTACAGCGCCAGGTTGCGAAGATCTACGAAGACCGTCAGAAGATGCAAGCCGGCGGCCTGCCGATCAACTGGGGCTACGCTGAAACCATGGCGTACGCGACCCTGGCGTTCGAAGGTCACCCGATTCGCATGACCGGCCAGGACATCGGCCGCGGTACGTTCTCGCACCGTCACGCTGTGTTGCACAACCAGAAAGACGCGGGTACCTACATCCCGTTGCAGAACCTGTACGAAGGCCAGCCACGTTTCGACCTGTACGATTCGTTCCTGTCCGAAGAAGCCGTACTGGCGTTCGAATACGGTTACTCGACCACCACGCCTCAGGCGCTGGTGATCTGGGAAGCCCAGTTCGGCGACTTCGCCAACGGTGCCCAGGTGGTTATCGACCAGTTCATCACCAGCGGCGAGCACAAGTGGGGCCGTCTGTGCGGTCTGACCATGCTGCTGCCACACGGTTATGAAGGTCAGGGTCCGGAGCACTCCTCGGCCCGTCTGGAGCGTTACCTGCAATTGTGTGCCGAGCACAACATTCAGGTGTGCGTGCCGACTACCCCGGCCCAGATCTACCACTTGCTGCGTCGCCAGGTGATCCGCCCGCTGCGCAAGCCGCTGGTAGTGCTGACCCCGAAATCGCTGTTGCGTCATAAATTGGCCATCTCGACCCTGGAAGATCTGGCGGATGGTTCGTTCCAGACCGTTATTTCAGAAATCGACACCCTGGACGCGGCTAAGGTCACTCGCCTGATCCTGTGCAGCGGCAAGGTTTACTACGACTTGCTGGAAAAACGCCGTAGCGAGGGCCGCGAAGACATCGCCATCGTGCGGATCGAGCAGCTTTACCCGTTCCCGGAAGACGACCTGATGGAGGCCATCGCGCCTTACACCAACCTCACCAACGCGGTGTGGTGTCAGGAAGAACCGATGAACCAGGGCGCTTGGTACAGCAGTCAGCATCATCTGCGTCGCAGCATCGGCAACCACAAACAGGCCCTGGGCCTGGAGTACGCCGGTCGTGATGCTTCTGCTGCACCTGCGTGTGGTTATGCGTCGATGCACGCCGAACAGCAGGAAAAACTGCTGAAAGATGCTTTCACTGTTTAACGCCTTCGCGCTGACTGAAACCGAATTTTAAGGACCCACAGATAATGGCTATCGAAATCAAAGCCCCGTCATTCCCGGAATCGGTTGCCGATGGCACCGTTGCCACCTGGCACAAGAAACCAGGCGAGGCCGTCAAGCGTGACGACCTGATCGTCGACATCGAAACCGACAAGGTCGTGCTCGAAGTGTTGGCTGAAGCTGACGGCGTGCTGGGCGCAATCGTTGCCGAAGAAGGCGCTACCGTTCTGTCGAACCAGGTTCTGGGCTCGATCGAAGAGGGCAGCGCTGCTCCTGCTGCCGCGGCTCCTGCACCGGCCGCTGCTGCTGCCGCAGCTCCAGCTGCTGCACCGGCTGCGGGCGGCGAAGATCCAATCGCTGCACCGGCTGCACGTCAGTTGGCTGATGAAAACGGCATCAACCTGGCTTCCATCAAAGGCACCGGCAAAGATGGCCGTGTGACCAAGGAAGACGTGGTTGCCGCGGTTGAAGCCAAGAAAAACGCTCCAGCTGCCGCGCCTGCCAAGGCGGCTGCCCCGGCTGCCGCTGCTCCTGTGTTCGCCGCTGGCGACCGCACCGAGAAGCGCGTACCGATGACCCGCGTGCGTGCCACCGTGGCCAAGCGCCTGGTTGAAGCACAGTCGAACATGGCGATGCTGACCACGTTCAACGAAGTCGACATGACCGAAGTCATGGCCCTGCGTTCGAAGTACAAAGACCTGTTCGAGAAGTCCCACAACGGCGTGCGCCTGGGCTTCATGTCGTTCTTCGTGAAAGCGGCCACCGAAGCGCTGAAACGCTTCCCGGCAGTCAACGCTTCCATCGACGGCAGCGACATCGTTTACCACGGTTATGCTGACGTCGGCGTTGCCGTGTCCAGCGACCGTGGCCTGGTGGTACCGGTTCTGCGTAACGCCGAACTGATGAGCCTGGCTGAAATCGAAGGCGGCATTGCCAACTTCGGCAAGAAAGCCCGTGACGGCAAACTGACCATCGACGAGATGACCGGTGGTACCTTCACTATCACTAACGGTGGTACTTTCGGTTCGATGATGTCGACTCCGATCGTCAACCCGCCACAAGCTGCGATCCTGGGCATGCACAACATTCTGCAGCGTCCTATGGCGATCAACGGCCAAGTGGTTATCCGCCCGATGATGTACCTGGCGCTGTCGTACGATCACCGCCTGATCGATGGTAAAGAAGCCGTGACTTTCCTGGTGACCATCAAGAACCTGCTGGAAGACCCGGCTCGTCTGCTGCTGGATATCTGATAAAGCGGCGGTGCGCCGCACCACCCGGTCTGCCGCAAGGCAGGCCGGAGTGCGGCTCACGGCTTGAAGCTTTTAGCTAAAGAGGATTTTTTTTCATGTCGCAGAAATTTGACGTTGTAGTGATTGGCGCAGGCCCTGGCGGCTACGTTGCCGCCATCAAGGCCGCACAACTGGGCCTCTCGACTGCTTGCATCGAAAAATACACCGACAAGGAAGGCAAACTGGCTCTGGGCGGTACTTGCCTGAACGTTGGTTGCATTCCTTCCAAGGCGCTGCTGGACAGCTCCTGGAAATTCCACGAAGCGCAAGACGGTTTTGCCATCCACGGCATCAACCATGCTGGCGTGACCATGGACGTGCCAGCAATGGTCGGCCGCAAGGCCAACATCGTTAAAGGCCTGACTTCCGGCGTTGCTACCCTGTTCAAGGCCAACGGCGTTACTTCCCTGCAAGGCCACGGCAAACTGCTGGCCGGCAAGAAAGTTGAAATCACCAAGCCTGACGGTTCGGTAGAAGTCATCGAAGCCGAGAACGTGATCCTGGCTCCAGGTTCGCGTCCAATCGACATTCCACCGGCTCCAGTTGACCAGAACGTGATCGTCGATTCGACCGGCGCCCTGGAATTCCAATCGGTTCCAAAACGTCTGGGCGTGATCGGCGCTGGCGTGATCGGCCTGGAGCTGGGTTCGGTCTGGTCCCGTCTGGGTTCCGAAGTGACCGTGCTGGAAGCCCTGGACACGTTCCTGCTGGCTGCCGACACCGCAGTGTCCAAAGAAGCGTTGAAAACCCTGACCAAACAAGGTCTGGACATCAAGCTGGGCGCTCGCGTTACCGGTTCCAAGGTTAACGGCGAAGAAGTCGTCGTGACCTACACCGACAAGGATGGCGAAAAAACCATCACTTTCGACAAGCTGATCGTAGCCGTTGGTCGCCGTCCAGTGACCACTGATCTGCTGGCTTCCGACAGCGGCGTGAACATCGACGAGCGTGGTTTCATCCACGTTGACGATCACTGCGCTACCACCGTGCCGGGCGTCTACGCCATTGGTGACGTGGTTCGCGGCATGATGCTGGCGCACAAGGCTTCCGAAGAAGGCATCATGGTTGTCGAGCGCATCAAGGGTCACAAGACCCAGATGAACTACGACCTGATCCCATCTGTTATCTACACCCACCCGGAAATTGCATGGGTCGGCAAGAACGAACAGCAGTTGAAAGCTGAAGGCGTTGAAGTTAACGTCGGCACCTTCCCGTTTGCCGCTTCTGGACGTGCCATGGCAGCCAACGACACCGGTGGTTTTGTCAAAGTCATCGCTGATGCCAAGACTGACCGCGTATTGGGCGTCCACGTGATTGGCCCGAGCGCTGCAGAACTGGTTCAGCAAGGCGCAATCGGTATGGAATTCGGCACCAGCGCCGAAGACATCGGCATGATGGTTTTCTCCCATCCGACCCTGTCTGAAGCGCTGCACGAAGCCGCGTTGGCAGTGAATGGCGGCGCCATCCACATCGCCAACAAGAAGAAGCGCTAAGCGAGATAATAAGAAACCACGGCGGTTGCCCGTCGTGAGCCTTGTGCGCAAGACTCACCGCGGAATATCCGCTGGACGCAGTCTTGCGCAGTTTCACCACCCAGGGTTCAGGCCTTTGGTGGTTTGACTGTGCAAGCAGCAGTCACAGGTGGCGCGGCACTCAATAAAGAGCGCAGCGCCGAATGCGCAGTACCTAACGAAGACGGTAATAAGCATGAATCTTCACGAGTATCAGGGTAAGCAGCTGTTCGCTGAGTACGGCCTGCCAGTATCCAAGGGTTACGCAGTAGACACCCCGGAAGCAGCAGCAGAAGCTTGCGACAAAATCGGCGGCACCGAGTGGGTTGTCAAAGCCCAGGTTCACGCTGGTGGTCGCGGTAAAGCGGGCGGCGTTAAGCTGGTTCGCAGCAAAGAAGACGCCAAAGCCTTCGCTCAGCAGTGGCTGGGCAAGCGTCTGGTGACTTACCAGACTGATGCCAATGGCCAGCCAGTCACCAAGATCCTGGTTGAATCGTGCACTGATATCGCTAAAGAGCTGTACCTGGGCGCTGTCGTTGACCGTTCGAGCCGTCGCATCGTGTTCATGGCCTCCACCGAAGGTGGCGTGGACATTGAGAAGATCGCCGAAGAAACCCCAGAAAAAATTCTGAAAGCCACTATCGATCCACTGGTTGGCGCTCAGCCATTCCAGGGTCGCGAGCTGGCATTCCAGTTGGGTCTGGAAGGCAAGCAAGTTGCCCAGTTCGCCAAGATCTTCGTAGGTCTGGCCAAACTGTTCCAGGATCACGATCTGGCCCTGCTGGAAGTGAACCCGCTGGTGATCAAGGCTGACGGCGATCTGCATTGCCTCGACGCCAAGATCAACATCGACGCCAACGCCATGTACCGTCAGCCTAAGCTGAAGACTTTCCACGATCCGTCGCAAGACGATCCGCGCGAAGCGCACGCTGCCAAGTTCGAACTGAACTACGTAGCCCTGGAAGGTAACATCGGTTGCATGGTCAACGGTGCTGGCCTGGCCATGGGTACCATGGACATCGTCAACCTGCATGGCGGCAAACCAGCCAACTTCCTCGACGTAGGCGGTGGTGCCACCAAAGAACGCGTTACCGAAGCGTTCAAGATCATCCTGTCCGACTCCAACGTCGCTGCAGTACTGGTCAACATCTTCGGCGGCATCGTTCGTTGCGACATGATTGCCGAAGGCATCATCGGTGCAGTGAAAGAAGTTGGCGTTAAAATCCCGGTTGTTGTTCGCCTTGAAGGTAACAACGCTGAACTGGGCGCTAAAGTACTGGCAGAAAGCGGTTTGAACATCATCGCTGCTACCAGCCTGACCGACGCTGCTCAACAAGTTGTCAAAGCTGCGGAGGGCAAATAATGAGCGTCCTGATCAATAAAGACACCAAGGTTATCTGCCAGGGTATTACCGGTTCGCAAGGTAGTTTCCACACCCAGCAAGCCATCGAATACGGCACCAAGATGGTCGGTGGCGTTACTCCTGGTAAAGGCGGCACCGAGCACCTGGGTCTGCCAGTGTTCAACACCGTGAAAGAAGCTGTAGCTACCACTGGCGCCACCGCCAGCGTGATCTACGTTCCAGCTCCTTTCTGCAAGGACTCCATCCTGGAAGCAGCATTCGGCGGCATCAAGCTGATCGTTTGCATCACCGAAGGCATTCCTACCCTGGACATGCTGGACGCTAAAGTTAAGTGCGACGAGCTGGGCGTAGTCCTGATCGGCCCTAACTGCCCAGGCGTGATCACTCCAGGCGAATGCAAGATCGGCATCATGCCAGGTCACATTCACTTGCCAGGTAAAGTCGGTATCGTTTCCCGTTCCGGCACCCTGACCTACGAAGCTGTCAAGCAGACTACTGACGCCGGTTTCGGTCAGTCGACTTGCGTCGGCATCGGCGGTGACCCGATCCCAGGTTCGAACTTCATCGACATCCTGAAACTGTTCCAGGAAGACCCAAAGACCGAAGCGATCGTGATGATCGGTGAGATCGGCGGTTCGGCTGAAGAAGAAGCGGCTGCCTACATCAAGGCACACGTGACCAAGCCGGTTGTTTCCTACATCGCTGGTGTGACTGCCCCTGCTGGCAAGCGCATGGGCCATGCTGGCGCAATCATCTCTGGCGGCAAGGGTACTGCAGACGAGAAGTTTGCTGCCCTGGAAGACGCAGGCGTTAAAACCGTGCGTTCGCTGGCAGACATCGGCAAGGCTTTGGCCGAGCTGACTGGTTGGGCTGTCAAGTAAGCCTCGCGCTTAACTGACGCTTCACCACACAAAGGCCACCTTCGGGTGGCCTTTGTGCATTCTGCAGGTTGGTGGAGATCAATATGTGGGAGCATTTCAAAATTTAAATATAAAAACGCGACATAAAAATGTCGCTTATCGGACAGTTCGCCCCGCAACAGTGCGTTTGACCGGCAAATTCGTTAGGCTAGCCGCCTCTTTATGCGTACGCATCCCAAAAGGAAGCCTCGCGCTAGACCGGTCGGTCCCCATCAGGACCGGCAGTATTTCCCTCATCCATAGGGAAGCCCTCTCTAAATTCCGATTCAGTAGTGTGGTATTTCCTCAAATGAAAGTGTTGAAAAGCCAGGACATCCTGGCGTTGGGCTTTATGACCTTTGCCCTGTTCGTGGGCGCCGGCAACATCATCTTCCCGCCTATCGTCGGTTTGCAGTCCGGGCCACATGTCTGGATGGCGGCGCTGGGCTTCCTGATCACCGCGGTCGGTTTGCCGGTGATCACCGTGGTCGCCCTGGCCAAGGTCGGTGGCGGCATGGACGCGTTGAGCAGCCCAATCGGCAAGATCGCCGGTGGCTTGCTGGCAGCGGCTGCCTACCTGGCCGTCGGCCCGTTGTTCGCCACCCCGCGAACCGCGACCGTGTCGTTTGAAGTGGGCCTGGCGCCGCTGACTGGTGAAAGCCCGCTGGCGCTGTTCCTCTACAGCTCGGTGTACTTCCTGTTGGTGTTCTTCATCTCCCTGTACCCAGGCCGTCTGCTGGATACCGTCGGTCGCTTCCTGGCGCCGTTGAAGATCATCGCCCTGGCCGTATTGGGCATCGCTGCCTTTGCCTTGCCGGCTGGTGACGTGGGTGTCGCTACCCCTGAATATGTCGCGGCACCGTTCTCCCAGGGCTTTATCAATGGTTACCTGACCATGGATACCCTCGGCGCCCTGGTGTTCGGCATCGTGATCGTCAACGCGATTCGCTCCCGTGGCGTTGAGTCGCCGAAGCTGATTACCCGCTACGCGATCATTGCCGGGCTGATTGCCGGCGTGGGCCTGGCCCTGGTGTACATCAGCCTGTTCCGCCTCGGTTCGGGCAGCCATGAAGTGGCCGCCGGTGCCGCCAATGGCGCCGCCGTGCTGCACGCTTACGTCCAGCACACCTTCGGCTCCCTGGGCAGCGGCTTCCTCGCCGTGCTGATTTCCCTGGCGTGCCTGGTGACCGCTGTAGGCCTGACCTGCGCCTGCGCCGAGTACTTCAGCCGTGTGTTGCCGCTGTCCTACAAGACCCTCGTAGTGATCCTGGCGGTGTTCTCGCTGTTTGTGTCCAATCTGGGCCTGACCAAGCTGATCGCCTTCTCGATCCCGGTACTGACCGCGATCTACCCGCCGTGCATCGTGCTGGTGGCCCTGAGCTTCTGTAAGGACTTCTGGCAGGAGCAGGGCCGGATCGTCGGCCCGGTGATGCTGGTGTCGTTCATCTTCGGCTGCATTGATGCGCTGAAGGGCGCTGGCCTGGCAGACTGGATGCCATCGCAACTGGCTCACCTGCCGCTGAGCGAGCAGGGCCTGGCGTGGCTGGTGCCTTCGGTGATGACCCTGGTCGTTGCGGTAGTGGTTGACCGTCTTCTGGGCAAGCGTAGCGAAGCGATCGCTTAACGCCTCTGGTCCTGCCGTAATCGAAAAGCCCCGGAACAAATGCTCCGGGGCTTTTTTATGCGCGGTGTCAGGACAAGCTGCCTGTTTCAGGGGATCGGGAGTTTGCTCTTTGTCGAACCCACTCCCATGTTTTTCAAATATTCCTGGGCAGGCTTCAAATCGCTTTGTTTAGGTAGATAGTGTCCAGATACATTGGAAAGGTGGGTTTTTCCCATGCGGTCTTTCCTTATGTAGCCTGCGCTGATCACCTGTTCTGATTGACCAGTGCCAGCGCCGATTTCCGCAATGGCAGGGTGGGATAACCATTTTGGCGGCACACCTTTGTCGATATTGCCGACGATCAGTTGCTTGTCTTGCGTGAAGACGAACTTGCTGACGGTATTGGGCTTAGATACAACGTTCAGGTCCTCCGGCTTTGTGATCGACACCAGTTCCGCTCGGGGAGCTCTGGTGTTCAATGCCCCGCCGGCCAGATGTTTCTCGGCATTCAGGTCACGAGCTTTGGTATTGGCCAACACTGGAAGTGTTTTTTGAGACGACGACGTTGATTGCCAACTGCCGGCATTGGAAGAGCTGCTTGGAGACAGTAAGTTTTCAGGCAGTTTGACGTCTCTCTGCAAAGCAGTTGGCGCCCTGAACACCGGGCGCAACGGTGTTTTTCGAAGCAGCGGGAAACCTGACGCCGCCATGGCAAAGTCCGAATAGACAGCGCCCCATCGGCCCGGCTGGGTAAGTAGTTTAGGCAAGCTTCGGCCGGGAACGCGCAGGGCTTTTAAGGCGGCTTTGGAGAGCCTGTTGACGGCGGAAACTCCTTTGGTGACAGGGATCAGGTCCAGTATTAACGTTGCCACTTCACCGGCAAATACCAACTGGTTGGTAGCGCTTTGGGCCGCTACTTCAGTGCTCGTGGTGAACTGGGCACCGGCTTTGGCTGCGACCAGGGCCACGTTTTGCGCGTAGAGATGGTCGCCGAGGGAGCCTTTGATCGGTTTGAGTGCAATACCGGCTTCATGGTCGACTGCCAGCTGCTTCAGAATCATGCTGACCGGGTGTATGAATAGTTTGTCGTGAGTCGAGTACTTGTCAGCCGGCGAGACCCGGCGGTCCATATAGGTTTGCCACTCGGGCTTGGCCAGCAAAGCGTGAAGCTGGCCTTGGCTGACTATTTCCCTGAAGACACGTCCGTCGGGAGCGTCCGGGCTGTATAGCACCAACGATGGATGGTCGATCGGCTTGATGACCAGCATGCCTTGAATCGGCTTTCCATCCCTGATGACACTATGGGAGATGATTGAGGATCCATTCACAACGGGCCATTTTGTGGGATCTGTATGCTCTATCGTTGCGTTGATCCACTGTTCTGCGTTTTTTTGCCTGTTCAGATAGGCTTCCGGGTCCAGGGAGGTCAATAAAGCGTCCTTGGCCAGGCTCGCCCGTTGGTTTTGCTGCCGG
Source organism: Pseudomonas sp. AN3A02 (assembly GCF_011765255.1). Classification (NCBI taxonomy): domain Bacteria; kingdom Pseudomonadati; phylum Pseudomonadota; class Gammaproteobacteria; order Pseudomonadales; family Pseudomonadaceae; genus Pseudomonas; species Pseudomonas sp. AN3A02. Next base: position 342,992 of record NZ_JAARNI010000002.1, on the reverse strand, counting down.
GCACTGCGCAATGCGGCGGCCTCTCCCGATGTGGCACTCGGGTCCAGCTTTTCACCGAGCAAGGTCAGGTATTTGCCACCCACATCGGTGGGCTTGATCAGTTCCTCAAGCCACTGCGTATCCAGCGTTATGCGTTTTCCGTCTGCACCGGCCACGTGCGCTTTCCAGGTTGTCTGGGTCGACAGTAGTGGAGAGCCAGCGTCCCAGGCCGAGGTGTTCCTGAGGGCCAGATCGGTCAGCGATATCATTTCGGTGGCAGGAGGCAAAGCGACACTAGGAAGCGCAGTCAGCCCAAGGTGGACGGTTTTTTCTCTCGTTACCCAGACCATGAGCTTGTCGGGGTCGATGTCCTCCTTCGGGTATCGCTTTTGTAATTTGTCTTTCAGTGCCTGAACCAGCAATTCTTTTGCAAAATGTCCCAGGGAGGGAAGCTTCTCCAGCAGCGGTTTCAGGCGGGCAAAACTCGACTGCTCTGCCTGCTCCAGGTCCCGGTAGTGTGCTTCCTGCCCTGGGGTCAGTTCTTTGAGCCATGGCGGCTGGAGCTTTTCCATTAATTTTTCGTTGCGTGCGAGCATGGCATTGCTGCCATCAAAGTGCAGCGACAGGTCGGCGGCGTCATTGATATCCGTGACGATTGCGGGATCGAGCACGTTCCCGGTGCCTGCTTGGTCAGGCGCGGCGGTGAAGGCGTACTGCAGCGTTTCCTTGACCTCGTCTGCCTGGCGTTTCATCAACAGCGGCAATGCCTGGGCCACCACGTCCCCCGATACGGGAGCGAATCCCAACATCAAGTCATTCCCCCATTGTGGATTGCGACTGTGCTGCACCGACAGCGGCAAACTTTTCAGCAGCACGCTGGCTTTCTCGTCATCGTCATTGATCCGGTGTAACAAAGCTTCACGGGCATCAGCCGGGGTCGCGAACTCTTCGAAACCGTCGCAGGGGGTGTAAAGCACAACCGGTCCGTTAGGTGCGTCGAGCGCGATAGTCCGGATGTCCGTTGCTGTGTACGGCGCGTCAGCCGACGACCCGTCTTTACTGGTGATAAGGAAGCAACCGGCTAAAAGCGCACCATTGGGGGTGTTGTCATCGATCCTGATGGGGTACACCCCCGGCCGACTGCCTGATGCAAATGCACCTTCGCGTGCTGCAAGGGTGGGAAACTGAAACGCGGCGTCGACCAGTTGTTTGGCAGGATGGCTAAGTGTTCCATCCTCAACGCGGAGCGCCGCCTCGGTGGAGAGCATCTGCCGGTGCAAGGCCAGCAACTGCTCTTGTCGCGGCGCTTGGAGGCCGTGGCCTGAGGGTGGTTTTTTCCAATAGCTGCTGAGTGCGATGGGCAGCCGGGTCGCAATGTTCCGGGCGATCGTGAGCAATGAACATCGGGGTTCGAGCTTGCGCTGAGCACCACCGTGTGGCGCATCGATATAAAAAGCGGCCTCGGTTTCTTTGTCAGGCGAACCTGTGAGCGCGTTCAGGTTCACTTCCATGATCTTGTCAAACAGTGCCTGGGACAGCGTTTGGCGGTCTCCTTCGGGCTGTTGCCGGTAGGTTTTGACGTGAATTGAATTCGGATCAATTGATTCGAACTCGGGAAAGGCTTTTTTCAACTGGGCCTGAATAAACCGATGGAATGTCGTTTGGTGGCTTAGCAGTTCTGTGATCTGTTTGTTCAGTTTCGTGTGCTGGTCAATCAATTGGGATTGGACGGTGGTTGTGGCAGGGCGGTTGGTATCCGCGACGACAGGTGCTATGCCGCGCACAGTGGGCGCGACGAAATCATTGTGATTCAAGCCCGCTGGATGAGGCTGCGTAACGGGTCGCGATGACGGCTGAGCGGGCGCCGTCGGTTTGCTGATGGGCGGCGGGGCAACGGGTGGGGTGGATGCCGGACTGGAGAGCTGGGAGGGGGCGAGCATGGTGGTTCTATCTCTGAAGTAGCATGGCATTCCCTTCTATTCCAGCGATGGCGGAGCTCCGTACCCTCGGGGCGTCAATTGAGTGATTCAAAGTGTGGGGCTGGTTCCTTGGGCTGATTAAGGCTTAGTCCGATTTTTCGCACTTTACTGGGCTGATAAAAGCACCAGACAAAGTAAAGCCCGCACTTGGCGGGCTTTCTTTTGCAACATGGTTTTTCAAACCACGGTGTTCAAGTCGTCAGACTCAAGAACCGGTTGCAGGTGCTGCTTCTTTCGCGGCTGCGTTGTTCGATTCCTGCTGGGCTTTGGCAGCTTCAGCGTTTTCTTTTGCAGCGTCGTTCACTTTATCCTGAGCTTCACTCATTTTTTCTTGAGCTTGTTCAGCATGTTGGTTGGCATCCTGAGCTTTGTCCTCGGATTTTTTATCGCAGGCAGCGAGGCCGAGGGCAGCGGCCAACATCAAGGAAATAGCTAAAGTCTTGCGCATGGGGTGTTTCTCCTTATTGAAGATATCTACTGGCCTTTCGAGCCTATGCCCAACGCTTAGTTCCTTAAATCTCACAGATATATAAGACGTTTTTCCAGGGAACTTTCACCAGGGTTGTCTATTTCGCCGGATCCACACTAATAAGAGTCTTTAACGAATGACCGAAAATCTTCTTTTGTCCCGTGCCACACGCTTCGTTTCAGCCTTGCGCCACTGTCAGGTGCTGGGTATCCAGGTCTATGCCGCCAGTGAAGACGGCATGACCCTGATGCTGCCTTATGGTCCGCAAATCGTGGGTGATCCGCAGACCGGGGTGATCCATGGCGGCGCGCTCACGTCGTTGATGGACACCGCCTGCGGCATGGCCACCTTGTGTGTGCTGCCGGAGTTCGAGGTTTGCCCGACCCTGGACCTGCGCGTCGACTACATGCACCCGGCCGAACCCCACAAGCCGGTATTCGGTTTTGCCCAGTGCTACCGGGTGACCACCGACGTGATCTTCACCCGCGGCTTCGCCTATCAGGACAACCCGCAGCAACCGATTGCCCATGTGGTGGGCACCTTCATGCGCATGGGCAAGCGCCTCAAGGGCAGCCAGGGCCTGGGCAATACGATCAAGGGAGAACAGCCATGAAGCATCAGTTCAAGACCCGTCTGCAGCAAGCCCATGAGCGTGGCAACTATGAGGCGCTGCTCAACCTGATTCCCTACGCCAAGCTGATCGGCGTCGAGTGCACGCGGCTGGGGGACGAATTGCTGTTCCGCATGCCGGCCAACAAGGACAACATTGGTAACCCGATATTACCGGCGATCCATGGTGGGGTGATCGCAGGCTTTATGGAGCTGTCCGCAGCCTTGCATTTGCTGGTTTTTACCGGTGCACCTGGCGTTCCCAAAATCATCGATTTCTCCCTGGATTACCTGCGCGCCGGCCAGTTTCGCGACACTTACGCCAAATGCCAGGTGTGGCGCCAGGGCCGACGGGTGGCCAATGTGGCGATTACTGCCTGGCAAAGCACCCCGGCCGAACCGATTGCCACCGCCCGTGCGCATTTCAAGATTGAGGAAACGGCCCGCCCTTGAAATCCTGGTCTTAGCCCCCAACTTTGATGACAACCCGCCGCCAACCCTCAAGGGCGCGGCCACTGCCATCCAATTGGAGTTTGATGACCATGAGTGTGGAAACTCAAAAGGAAACCCTGGGCTTCCAGACCGAGGTGAAGCAACTGCTGCACCTCATGATCCATTCGCTGTATTCCAACAAGGAAATTTTCCTTCGCGAATTGATCTCGAACGCCTCTGACGCTGTCGACAAATTACGTTTCGAAGCCCTGTCCAAGCCTGAGTTGCTGGAAGGCGGCGCGGAACTGAAAATCCGTGTGAGCTTCGACAAGGACGCGAAAACCGTCACCCTCGAAGACAACGGTATCGGCATGAGCCGCGACGATGCGATCACCCATCTGGGGACCATCGCCAAATCCGGCACCGCTGATTTCATGAAAAACCTGTCGGGCGATCAGAAGAAAGATTCGCACCTGATCGGCCAGTTCGGCGTGGGCTTCTACTCGGCCTTCATCGTTGCTGACAAGGTTGAAGTATTCAGCCGCCGCGCCGGTCTTGCTGCCAGCGAAGGCGTGCACTGGTCTTCCAAGGGCGAGGGCGAATTTGAAATCGCCACCGTCGACAAGGCTGACCGTGGTACCCGCATCGTGCTGCACCTGAAGTCCGGTGAAGACGAGTTCGCCGATGGCTGGCGCCTGCGCAATATCATCAAGAAATATTCCGACCACATCGCTTTGCCGATCGAACTGCCGAAAGAACAAGCGGCGGCCGAAGGCGAAGAGGCGCCTGCCCAGGAATGGGAAGTGGTCAACCGTGCCAGCGCCCTGTGGACCCGTCCTCGTACCGAAGTCAAAGACGAGGAATACCAGGAGTTCTACAAGCACATCGCCCACGACTACGAAAACCCGCTGAGCTGGAGCCACAACAAGGTCGAAGGCAAGCTGGAATACAGCTCGCTGCTCTACGTCCCGGCCCGTGCTCCGTTCGACCTGTACCAGCGTGAAGCGCCGAAAGGCCTGAAGCTGTACGTGCAGCGGGTGTTCGTGATGGACCAGGCGGAATCCTTCCTGCCGCTGTACCTGCGCTTTATCAAAGGCGTGGTCGACTCCAACGACCTGTCGCTGAACGTGTCGCGGGAAATCCTGCAGAAAGACCCGATCATCGACTCGATGAAGTCGGCGCTGACCAAGCGTGTCCTCGACATGTTGGAAAAGCTGGCGAAGAACGAGCCTGAGCAATACAAGGGCTTCTGGAAAAACTTTGGCCAGGTCATGAAAGAAGGCCCGGCAGAAGATTTCGCCAACAAGGAAAAAATCGCCGGCCTGCTGCGTTTCGCATCGACCCACGGTGACGATGGCGAGCAGAACGTTTCCCTGGCCGAATACCTGGCTCGCGCCAAGGAAGGTCAGGACAAGATCTACTACCTGACCGGCGAAACCTACGCTCAGGTCAAGAACAGCCCGCACCTGGAAGTCTTCCGCAAGAAAGGCATCGAAGTGCTGCTGCTGACCGACCGGATCGACGAGTGGCTGATGAGCTACCTCAGCGACTTCGACGGCAAGAGCTTTGTTGACGTCGCCCGCGGCGACCTGGACCTGGGCAACCTGGATTCCGAAGAAGACAAGAAAGCTGCCGAAGAAGTGGCCAAGTCCAAAGAGGGCCTGGTTGAGCGAATCAAGACCGCCTTGGGCGATGCTGTCAGCGAAGTTCGGGTTTCCCACCGTCTGACCGATTCCCCGGCGATCCTGGCCATCGGCGAGCAGGACCTGGGCATGCAGATGCGTCAGATCCTGGAAGCCAGCGGCCAGAAGGTTCCGGACTCCAAGCCGATCTTCGAATTCAACCCGGCTCACCCGTTGATCGAGAAACTCGACGGCGAGCAGAGCGAAGAGCGGTTTGGCGACCTGTCGCACATCCTCTTCGACCAGGCAGCCCTGGCTGCCGGCGACAGCCTGAAAGACCCGGCCGCTTATGTGCGCCGACTGAACAAGCTGTTGGTTGAACTGTCGGTTTAACACCGTTGTAGAAAAACCCGCTTCGGCGGGTTTTTTCGTTTTAGAGCCTTTCACCTGGAGTAAATGATGAGCCAAATCACCGTGCGTTCCGTGGTCTATCAGATTGATGGCCAGTCTTATGAAAGTCGCCTGGCATTTGATGCCAGTCATAAGGGCCCGCTGCCAGGGTTGTTAATGGCGCCGAACTGGATGGGTGTCAGCGCCGGCGCTGAAGAGATCGCCAGGAGCGTGGCCAGCAAGGGCTACGTGGTGCTGCTCGCCGACCTGTACGGGCAAACGGTTCGCCCGTCGAACGGCGACGAAGCAGGCGCGGCGATGATGCCGTTGAAGAACGACCGGGTGTTGCTGAACAAGCGCATGCAGGTCGCGCTTGATCACCTGAAAACCCAGACCGAAGCCACGGTGGATACCTCGAAGCTGGCAACCTTCGGTTTCTGCTTCGGTGGTTGCTGCTCCCTGGAGCTGGCGCGTACCGGTGCTCCGTTGAAAGCGGCCGTTTCGTTCCATGGCAGCCTGGACACACCGAACCCGGCCGACGCGAAAAACATCAAGGGTTCAGTGCTGGTGTTGCACGGCGCTTCCGACCCGTTGGTGCCGAAAGAGCAACTGCCGGCGTTTGAAGATGAAATGAACGCGGCCGGTGTGGATTGGCAATTGCTGAGCTACGGCGGTGCGGTGCACTCGTTTACCGACCCGCACGCGAACGTGCCGGGCAAGATGATGTATGACGCGAAGACCGCTGCACGAGCCTTCCAGTCGATGCATAACTTGCTGGATGAAGTGTTCAAGGGCTGATAGTTCGGTTGCCTGAGGTGGCCCCTTCGCGAGCAAGCCCGCTCCCACATTTTGACCGCGTACTTCCTGAAGGAACGCGGTCGAAATGTGGGAGCGGGCTTGCTCGCGAAGGCTATTTCATAGGCAATAAAGCGCTTAAGCCTTACCTTCAGGCAACTCAATTCGCTCGGTTTCCCCCGGCACTGTCGGCCAATCCCCAGCCGCCCAACGCTGCCGAGCCTGCTCGATCAACGCCGGATCACTCGCCACAAAATTCCAGTTAATCCGCCGTGGTCCATCCAGCGCCGCGCCACCGAACACCACCAGATGGCAATCGGTCTCGGCAAACAGCGCCATGCTTTCGCCTGCCGGCAACACCACCAGGCTATGCACCTCCAGCACCTCGCCATCCAACTGCGCGTCACCCTCCAGCACATACACCGCCCGTTCCACATGCTCATCCGGGATCAGCAGCGTCGTAGCCGTCTGCATCCGCACTTCGGCATACAGCGTGGGTGACAACACCGGCACCGGAGACTCCAGGCAAAAGCCGCTGCCGGCAATCAGCCGAATCTGCACGCCCAGGTTGTCACTGACCGGCAAGCTGGCGGCGGGGTGATGGCTGTAATGCCCAGGTCCTTGCTCATGATCCCTGGGCGAGGCCAGCCATACTTGCAAGCCGTGCAGGTTGAAACCACTGGCCTTCAACGCCTCAGGGCTGCGTTCAACGTGGGCAATGGCGCTGCCGGCTGTCATCCAGCTGACATCCCCGGCCTTGACCACCTGGTCGGAGCCGAGGCTGTCCTTGTGCAGGAGTTCGCCTTCAAACAGGTAGGTCAGGGTGGACAGGCCGATATGCGGGTGCTGGCGAATATTCATGCCGGTGCCCGGGGCATAGCGGGTTTGCAGCATGTGGTCGAAAAACACGAACGGCCCGACGCTGCGGCATTGCCTGGACGGCAGCGGGCGCAGGATCGGTTGGCCTTCCACATCTTCGGCACGCGGGCGAATCACGGTCACTGTGGTCATGGTGCATCCCAGTCTGAGCGGGTTAGATGGCAATGAGCATAACCCGCTCGACGGGAGGTTGCCGCTACTGGCTGAAGGCGCCTTCCGAGAGTTTGGTCTCGATGGTGACTTCGGCGGTGGTCATCAGCTTATGCACCGGGCAGCGATCCGCCACGCGATGCAATTCATCCCGCTGCTCGTCGGTGAGTACGCCCTTGAGGGTGAGCTTGACGCTGAGCTTGTATTTGCCCTTTTGCTCTTCGGTGCTGTCGTGGGTGACTTCCACGGTGACGCCGGTGAGCGGAATGTCTTTTTTCTGTGCATAGAGCTTGACCGTCAGCGCCTTGCACGACGCCAGCGCGGCATCGAAGTAATCGTGGGGAGAGGGCGCCGAATCGTCGCCGCCCAGGCTCTTGGGCAGGTCGGTAAACAGCTCATGGTTATTGATGTTGACGCTGTGGCGAAAGTTTTCGGCGTTCAGCGTATTCACGGTAACAGGCATGGCAAACCTCACAGGGTGGCAGGAAGAAGCTCATGCAGTTATAGAGCATGCTGGCACCTGGGTGTTCCCCATTGTTTAGCGCTGAACCCGCAGGCGCGGCCTGAGGTCTACCTTCATTAGCCCTTGTTTGAGATGCCACCGTGCGCCGGACCCGCCTGAGTATTGCCCTGTTACTGGCCGCCGCGAGCCTTGCCGCGCAGGCCCGCGACTATGCCTACAGCGATGCACACCTGCATTACGTCGACTTCTTCCAGGAGTCGGCGGGCATGGACAAGTTGCTCAAGGCCATGGCCGATAATCGGATTGAACACGTGATGATTTCCGGCATCCCCGTGGCCAAGAAATGGCACGAAGACGAGCCCAAGCGCCCGCGTTATTACGCAGGCGACGATGCCGACGCGTATTGGTACAGCGCCACTGACGTGTTTGTCGCCGATGCGGTGAATAAACTGACCCCGGAGCAACGCCAGCGCTTTCACCCGTTCCTCAGCGGCTTCAACCCCAACGATAAAAACGCCGCGTCCCACATCCAGCGCATGCTCGACCTCAACCCAGGGCTGTGGCAAGGCATCGGCGAAGTCTTCACCCGTCACGACGACCTGACTGCACTGACCTCCGGCGACACCCCAAGAGCCAACAACGAGGCGATGACCCGCATCTATCATTTGGCGGCGGAGAACGATCTGCCGGTGATGGTGCATTCCAACATCACCTCCAAGCGTGAGAAAAATCCGTTGTACCTGGCGGAAATGGAAGAGCCCCTGCGCAACCATCCGCACACCCGGTTTATCTGGGCTCACGCGGGCAGCAGCATGGAAATCCATCGGCACCAGACGCAGATGGATTTCCTGCTACCGACCCTGGCACGCCTGCTGGAGGCTTACCCGAACCTGTACGTCGACCTGTCTTGGAGCGTGCTCACGCCTTACTTGCTGGGTGAGGCGGGAAAGCCACGCCCTGAGTGGGTAAAGCTGGTAGAGCGCTTCCCGGACCGCTTCATGCTTGGCTCGGACGTCGTAGGACGCTTCAACAAGCTGGGTAAGGAAATGCGCAGCTTCGACCCGTTTCTTGATGCGCTGCCTGAAGACGTGGCCAGAAAGGTTGCACGGGACAATTTCCTGGCGATTCTGCCCAAGCCCAAGTGATGGTTTTTGTCATCCTGTCGTCATCCCTGCGTCATAAGCTGCGGCCTTCTCAAACAAGGAGTGCAGCATGCAATTCACCCGTTCAGGCGCCTTGGTGGCGCTGATGATGACCAGCAGCCTCGCCAGTGCCGAAGTGCGTATCGAAGGGCCGGTGGAGTACGGCGTGTTTGATGGCCCGAAAGCCGAGTTGCAGGCCGGAGAGCGCGTGCTGCGCCGCAGCAACGAACAGATTCAGTCCACCACCGTGGTGCCGGTGAAGCTGGGCACCAAATTCGGCCTGCGTTATCAACTGCTCGGCAAAGTCGCCGAAGGCACGCCGCTGACCTTGCTCTACTTCACCCCGGGCGTCCGCACGCCGGATGGTGTGCGTCACGACAAATTCGAAGTAACCCAGAAGCTGGTGCCCGGTGCCCCACAGGACGTGATGGCCTATGAGTTCACCGAAAACCACGAAGTGGTGCCGGGCGAGTGGCGTTTCATGGTGTTCCAGGGGGATCGTCTGCTCACGCAAAAGAGCTTTACCGTTCGCTGAATCGCTACAGCCGGGGCCGGGCGATCATAAGGCGTTTTGATATCGCGTTTTCGTCTTACGCAAACTTCGTTCTTCGCCGATACCTTTCAAGAGCCCGCTGCAGGTGGATGCAGCGCTTTTGGAAGGATTCCGAACATGAATATCAGAAGTCTGAATATCGCCCCTCGCGCCGGCCTGGGGTTTGGTTTGCTGGCGCTGATGGTGTTTGCCCTGGGCGGGTTTGCCTTGTCGCAGATGGGCAATATGCGCCAGCAGTCGGACCAGGTGGAAAACAACTGGCTGCCCAGCGTGATGGCGGTCGGCGAGATGAATCAGGACCTGCTGCGGGTACGGGCCCTGACGCTGCGCCTGCTGCTTAACCGCGACCCGCAGGCGATCACGCAGAATGAACAGAAAATCACCGAACTGAAAAACGGCCTGCACAAGGCTCAGTCGCTCTATGAAGGCTTGATTGTGCTGCCGGAAGAGCGGGTGCTGTTCGATCGCTTCAAGACCGAGGAAGCGCGCTACCTGCAACGCCAAGAGCAAGTGATGGCATTTTCTCGGGCCAATCAGCTGGAAGACGCGATCAAGGTCGTCAACGGCGAGATGAACCAGTTGGCCGATGAGTTGGCCGGCACCCTGCGTGAGCTGGTGACGCTGAACAAGGTCAGTGCCAATCAGGCGGCGAGCCTGGCCCAAAGCGTGTTCACCCAATCGCGCAGTTGGGTGGTTGGCATGATTGCCGTGACGGCGCTGATCACCATTGGCCTGGCACTGCTGCTGACCCGCAGTATCGTGCTGCCGTTATCCCAGTCGCTGAAAGTCGCCCAGGGCGTGGCCAGTGGCGACCTTACGGGTGTGATTACCGTCAGCGGCAACGATGAACCGGCGCGTTTGCAGCGGGCGCTGAAAAGCATGCAGGAGAGCCTGCGGGAAACCATTCGGCGTATTTCTGATTCGTCCAGCCAATTGGCGTCGGCTTCCGAGGAGCTCAGCTGTGTGACGGAGGATGCCACCCGTGGGCTGCATCAGCAAAGTCAGGAAATTGAACAGGCAGCTACTGCGGTGAACCAGATGACGGCGGCGGTGGAGGAGGTGGCGAGCAATGCGGTGGCCACTTCACAGGCGTCCCGTGAGTCGGACCGTATTGCCCAGCATGGTCGCGAGCAGGTGCATCAGACGGTGTTGTCGATTGAGTCCCTGGCGGATGATGTGACGGCCAATGCGACGCAGGTGGAGGACCTGGCGCAGAAGGTGTATGGCATCAGCAAGGTGCTGGATGTGATTCGCTCGATTGCCGAGCAGACCAATTTGCTTGCGTTGAATGCTGCCATTGAAGCCGCGCGGGCCGGGGATGCCGGGCGTGGGTTTGCAGTGGTGGCGGATGAGGTGCGGGCGCTGGCCCATCGGACCCAGCAGTCGACGCAGGAAATCGAGCAGATGATCAGCGGGATTCAGCAGGGGACTGATCAGGCGGTGAGCTCCATGCAGCAGAGCAACACCCGGGCGCGGTCGACGCTGGATATTGCCAAGTCGGCTGGGACGGCGTTGGAGGAGATTGCTTCGGCGTTTACGCTGATCAACGAGCGCAACCTGGTGATTGCCAGTGCCTCGGAAGAGCAGGCGGCGGTGGCGCGGGAGGTGGATCGCAATTTGATGAATATTCGCGATTTGGCGCAGCAGACGTCGGCCGGGGCGAACCAGACGAGTGCGGCGAGTCAGGAGTTGTCGCGGTTGGCGGTGGATCTCAACACCATGGTGGCTAGGTTTTCGGTTTAGGGTGGTGGACGGTGTACATATCCGTTGCTGCGGTCACGGCTGCTTAGGGTTCCGCTCTTACAGCGGGTCACTTTTGAAAAAAGCGCAAAAGAAACCAAAACGCTCTGCCCCGCCTGTCGGCGCCTCGCTGTGGCTCGGCGTTCCCTCACTCCGGCACAGCGAAGCGGGCCGCCGCGACGGGCCATCCATGGCCCGGCGCGGCTAAACCGGCGTCCTGCCGGTTTACCCGCTCCGCAATACCTGCGTTCGGCCTCGGGCTGAATGGGGCAGTCAGATCAAGATCAACAGCAGATCAAAAGCAGAGCACAGCGGCCTACCGGCCGGCTTGCTTCTCTGTAGGAGCGAGCTTGCTCGCGAAAAACCTGAGGGCGCCGCGTTCATTCAGGATGCCAGCGTCATCGTTAACGGCCTTCGCGAGCAAGCCCGCTCCCACATTTGGACCGTGCCCGCTTTAGCTTTTGCTGTTGCTCTAAAACACTCAAGCCGGCCTGTAGGCCGCTGTGCCCTTGATCTGCTTTTGATCTTGATCTTAGGCGCCCCGTTAAACCACGCTGGCCGAACGCAGGCTTTGGAGCGTGGGTAACCCGGCAGGACGCCGGGTTAGCCGCGCTGGGCCAAGGATGGCCCATCGCGGCGGCCCACGCTCCAAAGCCGGAGTGAGGGCACACCGAGCCCAAGCGAGGTGCCGAGTGGTGGGGCAAGAGCCTTTTGGTTACTTTTGGGCTCCTTTCAAAAGTGACCCGCTGTAAGAGCGGAACCAATCGAAGCCATCCTCCAAATAACGGATATACACCCAACAACCGAGGCAAAAAAAAACGCCCCGAACCAGTCGGGGCGTTTTCAGACGATCAAGCCGCGGGAAGCTTACTTACCCTGCCAGCGTTTCAGCACCAAGGTAGCGTTAGTGCCACCAAAGCCAAAGCTGTTGCTCATCACGGTGTTGATGGTCGCATCTTCACGAGTCTTGGTCAGGATCGGCATGTCAGCCACATCCGGGTCCAGTTCCTCGATGTTGGCAGAACCTGCCATGAAGTTGCCTTCCATCATCAGCAGGCAGTAGATCGCTTCGTGAACGCCAGCGGCGCCCAGGGAGTGACCCGACAGGCTCTTGGTAGAGCTGATCGCCGGAGCCTTGTCGCCGAATACCGCACGCACGCCTTCCATTTCCTTGGAGTCGCCGACCGGAGTCGAAGTACCGTGGGTGTTCAGGTAGTCGATCGGAGTATCAACGGTGGACATGGCCATCTGCATGCAGCGGATGGCGCCTTCGCCGCTTGGCGCAACCATGTCGTAGCCGTCGGACGTCGCGCCGTAGCCAACGATTTCCGCGTAGATCTTCGCACCACGGGCCAGGGCGTGTTCCAGCTCCTCGACCACCACCATGCCGCCACCGCCAGCAATGACGAAACCATCACGGTTCTTGTCATAGGCGCGGGAGGCTTTTTCCGGGGTTTCGTTGTACTGGGTCGACAATGCGCCCATGGCGTCGAACAGGAACGACTGGCTCCAATGTTCTTCTTCACCGCCACCAGCAAACACGATGTCTTGCTTGCCCAGCTGGATCTGCTCAACCGCGGTACCGATGCAGTGAGCACTGGTGGCGCAAGCGGAGGAGATCGAGTAGTTCACGCCCTTGATCTTGAACGGCGTGGCCAGGCAGGCGGAAACGGTGCTGCCCATGGTCCGCGTGACGCGGTACGGGCCAACACGCTTGACGCCTTTCTCGCGCAGGATGTCCAGCGCTTCCATCTGGTTCAAGGTCGACGCGCCACCGGAACCGGCGATCAGGCCGGTACGTACGTTGGACACCTGGTCTTCGCTCAGGCCGGAATCGGTGATCGCGTCCTTCATGGCCAGGTAGGCGTAAGCGGCTGCGTGGCCGACGAAGCGATAGATCTTGCGATCAATCAGCTCTTCGAGGGGCAGGTCGATGGAGCCGGAAACCTGGCTACGCAGACCCATTTCGGCATATTCCGGGTTAAAGCGGATGCCAGGGCGACTTGCACGCAGGTTAGCGGAGACGGTCTCTTTGTCATTGCCCAGGCACGAAACGATGCCCAGACCAGTGATAACGACGCGGCGCATGCGGATAACCCTTAAAAGTTGTCAGTGGAAGTAAATACGCCGACCCGAAGGCCTTCGGCAGTATAAATCTCGCGACCGTCGACAGTCACCGAACCATCGGCAATGGCCAGGTTCAGCTTGCCCTTGAGGACGCGCTTGATTTGAATGTTGTAGGTGACTTTCTTGGCGGTCGGCAAGACCTGGCCAAAGAACTTCACTTCGCCCGAACCCAGGGCGCGACCGCGGCCCGGCAGGCCTTGCCAGCCCAGGTAGAAGCCAACCAGCTGCCACATGGCGTCGAGGCCCAGGCAGCCCGGCATCACCGGATCGCCTTCGAAATGGCAGGCGAAAAACCACAGGTCAGGGGTGATATCCAGCTCGGCGACCAATTCACCTTTGCCGTACTTGCCACCCTCTTCACTGATATGGGTGATGCGATCCACCATCAGCATGTTCGGGGCGGGCAGTTGCGCGTTACCTGGGCCGAACAGCTCACCGCGACTGCAGCGCAGCAGGTCTTCCCGAGTAAAGGCGTTTTGTTTGGTCATGCGAGCTCCTCAATAATCCCATGCGGCAGGGCAGGGCAAATCTTCCCGGCCGACTGAAGCGTTCATGCCTCATATCGGCAGCCTACACATAGACTATTGCGTTGTAGTGAAAGTCACAGCGTCAAGGTCATGAATGTACACTTGTGCACTGAAATTATAAACCGGGCCGGTTTACGGGCCCGTTCGGGTGCCTAAGACTGCCGCACTTTCGTCTTTCACGCCAGTCGCAGTTGGCTGATGGCACCGTGTTACTGCACCCACCGCTGCAGGATTTGCTGTAAATCCGTGCGTTTGAACGGCTTTGCCAGGTAATCGTTCATTCCAGCCGCCAAACAGGCTTCGCGGTCGCCCTGCAAGGCGTTGGCCGTGAGGGCAATGATCGGCAGGTCGGCGCAACCGGGCAACTGGCGAATCTGCCGGGTGGCCTCGTAACCGTCGATGCCCGGCAGTCGGCAGTCCATCAGGATCGCGGTAAAAATCAGGCTCTCGGCACTGCGAATCGCTTCGGCGCCGTCGGTGGCAATGCTGACTTCAAATCCAAGGCTGCGCAGCATGGCTTCAACCACGGTGCGATTGACCGGGTTGTCCTCCACCAGCAACACGTTACGGCCTTCGCCTGCACTGGCACTGCCTTCGGCGTTCGGCACGATCACCGGCAAGCTCTGCTGGTAAATCGCCAGCGGAATTTCCAGGGTGAACACCGAGCCCTGGCCTTCTTCGCTCTGGGCGCGAAGGGTGCCGCCCATACGTTCGGCCAGGGTGCGTGCGATAGGCAGGCCCAGTCCGGTGCCGCCGTAACGTCTTGAAATGGAACTGTCAGCTTGCTGGAACGCATCGAACATCAATTCCAGGCGCTCGGCCGAGATGCCAATCCCGCTGTCGCGCACGGTGCAGGTGAACCACAACAGTTCATGGTCCAGGGTTTGCCAGTGCGGTTCGACGGTGACGGTGCCGTGCTCGGTGAACTTGAGGGCATTGCCGATCAGGTTCACCAGAATCTGCCGGATACGCGTCGGGTCGCCCTGCACCTGCAGCGAGTCCAGGCCCTGCGGAATCGGCACTTCAAGCGCCAGCCCGCGTTGCTGGGCGGCATGCTGGAAGGCCTGGGCGCAGCTGCTGATCAGCTCCATCAGGTCGAACGGAATGTGCTCCAGCTCCAGGGCTGCGCGCTCGATGCGCGAGAAGTCGAGGATATCGTTGATCACTTTGAGCAGATGTTCGGTGGACTCTGAAGCCAGCGCCGCGTATTCGGTCTGCTCCTCGGTCATGTCGGTAGTTTCCAGCAGTTGCAGCATACCCAGCACCCCGTTCATCGGCGTGCGCAGTTCATGGCTCATCATCGCCAGGAAGTCTGACTTGGCATTGTTTGCCCGCTCGGCTTCTTCGCGAGTCTGGATCAACTGGGCCATGGCCTGGTGCTGTTCACGACTGGCCTGGTTCAAGCCATCGGCTAGATTATTGATGTGACGCGACAGGTCGCCCAGTTCCGAGTCATCGACAATGGGCAGTGGCGTCTGGTAATCGCCCTGCTGGATCGCCTTGACCGCATTGCCCATGGCGCTGATCGGCTGCGACAGGCTGGCCGCCAGGCGCCGGGCCAATAAGAAGGTAAACAACAGGGCGAACAGCGCGAGAATCCCGGCCTTGAACAGGATTTCCTGCTGGCGCTGGCTGAACGCATCGTTGGACATGCCCACAATCACCCGGCCCAGGTAATCCGCACGGGGCGCCTTGGGCTCGGCGATGTTGTCCTGGAAGAAGTCATTGCCCAGTTGGATATGTTGCAGGCGAATCGGCGCCTGGAACACTTTCACCGACAGCGAACGGTCGTGCTTCTCCGACGGTTGCTCGACATACACCAGAATGTTTTCCGTGCTGTCCTGTATCTCCAGAAAGCGCACATGCGGCGTGGCCAGGGTGGCCCGCAACAGGCTTTCGAGCACGTCGTTGTTGCCGGAAATAACCCCGTATTCGGTGGCCGGTGCCAGCTGGTTGGCGATCAATTGGCCGGTGTGGTCCAGCTCCTGGCGCAAGTCCTGGATCCGTACGAAGGTAAAGAAGCTGATCAACAGCAGCGTCAACAGGAGTGCCGGGCCCAGGGTGATGAGCTGGGTTCGGGTGTTGATGTCCCAACGGCGACGAAATGTCATGGGCGTTTTTCTCCTTCGGCCAGGCGGGCGGCGACGTTGGTTTCGTCCACCTGTTCGATCCCCAGTGAGCGCGCAACCTGCGGGTTGCCCACGACTTTGAAGCGTTCCGGGTACAACGAGCGCGGCCAGTTGGCGGGCGCATGGTCCAGCAGCCGGTCGAGTACATTCAGCCAGTCGGCCTGATCGCTGTAGGTGCTGGCCAGGCTGCCGGCCTTGACGAACCCGGCGTTGGGCCCGACCAGTGGCAATTGCCTGGCGTAGCTGCTGAGCAGCAGGTTTTTCGCGGTTTTCGGGTTGTACAGCTGGGGATCATCCAGCCCCAGCAAGACGTCGCTGCTCTTGAACAGGCTTTGCAGCGGACGACTGTCGTTAGTGTTGTCCCAAAGCTGGGGCACGATCTCCAGCCCCATCGGCGCCGCATGCTGGCGCAACTCGCGGAGCAGGAATTCGCTGTCGATCCCATAGAGCACACCGATGCGCCGGGCCTGGGGCAGGATGCCGGTGATCAGGCGCAGTTGGCGGTCCAGTGGCGGGTCGCTCCACAACAGGCTGATCTTGGGGGGCACGCTGTCACCCAGGCGCTGGCGGGCTTGCAGGCGGCTGATGCGCAGCACCAGGGTCGGCGGGCCCTGGGTGTCCTGCAGGCGCCAGTCGAGGCTGGGCAGGTCCAGCAGGATCAGACGGGTACTGGCCGGCAAGTGCGCGGGGGCGGGAAGGTCTTTGAGCGGGGTGAACTGCACATGGTCTTCGGGGCGCTGTTCGCTCAGGGCCTGGACGAATGCTTGTACGCCCGGGCCGTCTTCGTCGGCGGTCAGCAGGATTTGCGCCGCCCATGTCGGTGCGGCAAACAGTAAAACCCCAAACAACACACAGCGCCGCCAGAGTCGGGCGGTAAAGGAGAGGGTCATCCGTGACAAGTCGCTATCCACTAGAACTCTAACTCCGCACTGAAGTAGAGCACGTGGCGTTGGTCATAGTTGTTGTCGGGCCAGGTGGTGGGCTGATTGTCGAGACGTTGTTGCAACATGCCGGCCAGCTCCACGTTGGCTTTGCCCAAGGCAATGCGCTTGGCCACCCGCAGGTCGACCCGTTCGAAGCGATACTGGTTGAGCGCGTCGTCGCCATAGTAGAACACCGCACTGGACCAGCCATGGCCCCATTCCCGCATCCAGCCGGCCGAGCCGCTGTTGCGGGCGGTTTGCTGTCTGTCCAGCGGGTTGGTGGCGCTGGCGTCTACGTAAGCATAGGTCAGCCGCAGCCGGTCGGCGGTGCTCATGTGCCAGTCGAGTTGGGTTTCAGTGCCGGTAAAGCGCGAGCTGTTGGAGTTGCTGGCGATGTACTGGTTGTTGCGCAGCGGCTCGCTGACCATGTCGCTGATTTCGTCATAGAACAGCTTCACGTCGACGTTCAGCCCGATGTCGGCAAAAAAGCCGTTGTAGCCCAGCTCCCGGGAGCGCATCAGCTCTTTGTCGAGGTTGCCCGGGCCGCGGGTTACCACGAAATATTGACCGGAGTTCTGGCCGTAGGCCGGCGAACTGAGGTTGGTGACGCGGTAACTCCAGTTGACGTTGTTCTCGAACATGTCCGGCGAACGGATGGCTTCGGAGTACACCGCACGCAGGCCGTGACGCGGGTTGATCAGGTAGTTGACGGCCACCCGGGGCGTCAGCGAGTTGCCGCTCAGGTGGGTGTCCTCATACATTGCGCCGCCCTGGAGCAGCCAGTGTTCGCTGGCACGCCATTCCAGGTGGCCAAACATGCGCCAGGTGGTGTCGTCCAGGGTGCCGTTGAAGTAGGTGTCGGAGTCGGCGCGGTCGTACCGGTAGTTCATGCCGCTGACCAGGCGCAGGCTATCGGACAGGCTGAGGGTGTCCTGAATCTCCAGGTCGTAGCGGCTTTCCTTGGTGCTTTGGTCGATGTTGCCGCAAACCGGGTCCTTGCCGCCGTCACCCCATTGCTGGAGCACCTGCCGGGCCAGCGCCTGTTCGGCGGGGCTGCCGGGTGGAAGGTTGCCGGGGTTGAAGTTGTTCATGTGCCGGGCCAGTCGCTCGGCATAGTTGGGATTGAGCTGCCACAGCTGGGTCAACTCCGGGCTGAACGAGACCTTGGCGTCGCAGGCGCGCCAGATCTGCCGGCGATCCCACTGCTGGGCCGAGCCCTGGATATACAGGCTGTGATCAGGATTGAAGTCGAAGTTCCAGCGCAGGGAGCCGGCGTAATCCTTGGCGCTGACGTCAGAATTTGTACCGCCTTCGGTAATACCATCGAACACTGGTTGATAGGTGTACGGCCGCTGGTTGGTGCCTTCCTTGGCGTCCAGTTGCCAGTCGATGCTTTGTTGCGCGTTCAGGTTCTGGCTCACGGCGAGGCTGAAGCGGCTCAGGCGGCGACTGTCACGGCGGTCGGCGCCCACGCGGTCGCTGTCAAAACCATCGTCCTGTTGGCCGGAGAGTGACAGGCGCAAGTCGCCGGTTTCCCAGCCCATGCCCTGGCTGGCGTACCAGTCGTTGATCCCGCGTCCGCCCTGGGTGAGTTTCATCCGGGTGCCGTGGCTGTTGGCTGGGGAGCGGGTGAGGATGTTGACCACCGCCATCAGCGCGTTGGCGCCGTAACTGACAGTGTTGGGGCCGCGGAAGACTTCGATGCGGTCGATGTCTTCCAGGGCCACCGGAATATCGCTCCAGTCCACCGTCGCCAGGCCGGCGCGGTACACCGAGCGACCATCGATCAGCACCTGCATGCGCCGGGCGTCGCCGGCCTGGGTGCCGTGGTAATTCACGGCGGCCTGGTTGCCGGTGGTGTAGCCGACCATCATCCCGGGCACCAACCGCAGCAGTTCCGGGATATCCCGCGCACCGCTGGCCTTGATCAACTCGCTGTCGATCACCGTCATGCTGCCGGGCACGGCGGCGGCCGATTGCTTGAGCCGCGTAGCGGTCAGTACCTGCGGCAGCGGTTGGCTGTCGAGGAACAGATCGTCGGCCAGCAACGGCGCACTGCACCACGGCATGCACAACAGCGTCAGCAGGAGAGATGAACGAGGAGGAGGGCCCAAATACACGGCACGGCCTTGATAATTACGGATAGCCGCCCATGTTAACTGAGGCGGGGCCTTTTGCCAGTCGTCGGCCCTGTAATTACTTCGCACAAATGTCGCATTTTCCGACGAGTGTTTGAATTGACGCGGGGGCTGGCCGCAAGCGGGTCGCTCCGTATAATGCGGCCATCGCCACTGCTATGGATTAACGGATTGCATATGACTGAACAGCGCCCTATTGCGGTCCTGGGAGGCGGAAGTTTTGGTACCGCCGTGGCTAATCTGCTGGCTGAAAATGGTCACCAGGTGCGTCAATGGATGCGTGACCCCGAGCAAGCCGAGGCCATCCGGGTCAACCGGGAAAACCCCCGTTACCTTAAAGGCATCAAGATTCTGCCGGCCGTGGAGCCGGTGACTGATTTGCAGGCGACGCTGGACGAGTGCGACCTGTGCTTTGTCGCGCTGCCCTCCAGCGCCCTGCGTTCGGTGCTCGCGCCCCACGCCGAGCGGTTGGCGGGCAAGCTGCTGGTCAGCCTGACCAAGGGCATCGAGGCGCACACCTTCAAGTTGATGAGCGAAATTCTTGAAGAAATCGCCCCCGAGGCACGCATTGGCGTGTTGTCCGGCCCGAACCTGGCGCGGGAAGTGGCTGAGCACGCGCTGACCGCCACCGTGATCGCCAGTGAAGACGAAGAACTTTGCGAACGGGTGCAGGCAGTGCTGCACGGTCGCACCTTCCGTGTTTACGCCAGTGCCGATCGCTTCGGCGTCGAGCTGGGCGGGGCGTTGAAAAACGTTTACGCGATCATCGCCGGCATGGCGGTTGCGCTGGGCATGGGTGAAAACACCAAGAGCATGCTGATCACCCGTGCCTTGGCCGAGATGACGCGCTTTGCGGTCAACCAGGGCGCCAACCCGATGACCTTCCTCGGCCTTGCTGGCGTGGGCGACCTGATCGTCACCTGCTCGTCACCGAAAAGCCGCAACTATCAGGTAGGTTTCGCCCTCGGCCAGGGCCTGAGCCTGGAAGACGCGGTCACGCGTTTGGGCGAAGTGGCCGAAGGCGTCAACACCCTGAAGGTGCTGAAGGCCAAGGCCCAGGAAGTCGGGGTGTATATGCCGCTGGTCGCCGGTTTGCACGCGATCCTGTTTGAAGGGCGCACCTTGAACCAGGTCATCGAGTTGCTGATGCGGGCCGAGCCGAAGACCGATGTCGACTTTATTTCCACCAGTGGTTTCAACTGAGGAACGCGTCATGAACGATCCGAAAGCAGCTCCCAAGTACGAATCCATTGGCCTGCGTGTGCTGTGGATGCTGGTGTTTGCCCTGGTGTGGCAAGTGGCGCAGTTTCTGCTGGGGGCGCTGGTGGTAGTGCAGCTGGTTTACCGGTTGGTGTACGGCGCGCCGAACCTTGGGCTGATGAATTTTGGTGACAGTTTGAGTCAGTTTTTGGCGCAGATTGGGCGGTTTGGCAGTTTTCACAGTGATCAGAAGCCTTGGCCGTTTGCTGATTGGCCGACGCCCCGTGCACCGGAAGGTGAGGCTGCTCACAGCGTGCCGCCGGCGCCGCATCCTGTGCGTGATGAGGAACCGAAGCTATGAAGGTGTGGGTGTTGCGTCACGGTGAGGCCGAGGGGCATGCGCGTACGGATGCTGAGCGTAATTTGACGGCCCATGGGCGTGAGGAGGTTTTGCGCAGTGCGGGGCATCTGATTGGGCAGCCTGTGCGGGCGATTATTGCCAGTCCTTATGTGCGGGCGCAGCAGACGGCGCAGTTGGTGCGGGAGGCGTTGGGGTTTGAGCCTGAAATCCGCACTGTGCCTTGGTTGACGCCCGAGAGTAATCCGCTGGAGGTGCTCAAGCATCTCGATAATGACGATGATGTGTTGTTGGTTAGCCATCAGCCGTTTGTGGGGGGGCTGATCAGTTATTTGCAGCATGGGCATTTGCGGCAGCCGCAGGCTATGAGTACGGCGAGTTTGGCGGAGTTGGAGGGGGATTTTCCGTTGGCGGGGTTGATGAGTCTTTTGAGTGTTCGGAATCCTTAAGGTTGGGTTTGGGTTTGGGTACATATCCGTTTCTTCGGTAACGGCCGCTTAGGGTTCCGCTCTTACAGCGGGTCACTTTTGAAAAGCGCAAAAGTAACCAAAACGCTCTGCCCCGCCTGTCGGCACCTCGCCTAGGCTCGGTGTTCCCTCACTCCGGCATTGCTACGCGGGCCGCCGCGACGGGCCATCCATGGCCCGGCGCGGCTAAACCGGCGTCCTGCCGGTTTACCCGCTCCGCAATACCTGCGTTCGGCCTCGGGCTGAATGGGGCAGTCAGATCAAAAGCAGATCAAAAGCAAAAGCACAGCGGCCTCCCGGCCGGCTTGAGTGTTAAGAGCGAAAGCAAAGCTGCTTTTCTGTAGGAGCGAGCTTGCTCGCGAAAAACCTGAGAACGCCGCGTTCATTCAGGATGCCCGCGTCATCGTTAACGACCTTCGCGAGCAAGCCCGCTCCCACATTTGGACCGTGTCCGCTTTAGCTTTTGCTGTTGCTTCACCACACTCAAGCCGGCCTGTAGGCCGCTGTGCTCTTGATCTGCTGTTGATCTTGATCTTAGGCGCCCCGTTAAACCACGCTGGCCGAACGCAGGCTTTGGAGCGTGGGTAACCCGGCAGGACGCCGGGTTAGCCGCGCTGGGCCAAGGATGGCCCATCGCGGCGGCCCACGGTCCAAAGCCGGAGTGAGGGCACACCGAGCCTAGGCGAGGTGCCGAGTGGTGGGGCAAGAGCCTTTTGGTTACTTTTGGGCTCTTTTCAAAAGTGACCCGCTGTAAGAGCGGAACCCATACAAGCCATCACCCAAATAACGGATATACACCCCAAACCAGCAGAACTTGCACCCCCCGCGCTCCCATGAAATAGTCAGCCAAGCAAGTGCTTGGTTGGCTACCATCGGAACACAAAGGAGCGCGTCCATGTCTGTCGCTATTCGTTTGCCGCTGCAAGTCTTCTTCGACCGCGAAGCCCGCCACCCACGGCAACGATTCCTGGTTCAGCCCATCAAAGGCGGCGAGGTCCAAACCCTTACCTGGGCCGAAGCCGGCCACCAAGCCCGCTGCGCCGCTCACTGGCTGCGCGCCCGCGACTTCCCCCAGGGCTCCCACATCGCCCTGATCTCGAAAAACTGCGCCCACTGGATCATCGCCGACCTCGCCATCTGGATGGCCGGCCATGTCTCCGTGCCGCTCTACCCCAACCTCACCGCCGACTCCGTCGCCCACGTACTCGAGCACTCCGAAGCCGCGCTGGCGTTCATTGGCAAACTGGACGACTGGCCCGCCATGTCCGCCGGAGTAAAGGCCGACCTGCCCACCATCAGTCTGCCGCTGTGCCCCGAAGGCGAATTCGACTTCACCTGGGCCGACCTGCAAACCTGCTCACCCATCCAGGACAACCCCGCGCCAGCCGCTTCGGACCTGGCCACCATCATCTACACCTCCGGCACCACCGGCCTGCCCAAGGGCGTGATGCACAACTTCGGCGCCCTGGCTTTCGCGGCCACTCGCGGCACTGAATTGTTCGGCCTGGGGGAGGGCGACCGCCTGCTGTCCTACCTGCCGCTGTGCCACGTGGCCGAGCGCATGTTTGTGGAAATGGCCTCGATCTACACCGGGCAAACCGTATTTTTCGCCGAGAGCCTCGACACTTTTCTGACAGACCTCAAGCGGGCCAGGCCGACAGCACTGTTCGGCGTGCCGCGCATCTGGACCAAGTTCCAGATGGGCGTCTACAGCAAAATCCCCGCAAGCCGCCTCGATACCTTGCTGCGCCTGCCCTTCATCGGCAAACGCGTTGGCCACAAAGTGCTCGCCGGGTTGGGCCTGGACGCCGTGCGCGTGGCAATCTCCGGCGCAGCCCCCGTGCCCGAAGCCCTGTTGGTCTGGTACCGCAGGCTCGGCCTGGATGTGCTGGAGGTCTACGGCATGACCGAAAGCTGCGGCTACTCCCACGTGTGCCGCCCCGGCGAGCAGAAACTTGGCTGGATCGGCCCGCCATGCCCGGACGTTGAAGTGCGCATCGGTGACGACGGCGAAGTCCAGGTGCGTAGCGGCGCGACCATGCTCGGTTATTTCAAGGACCCGGTGAAAACCGCCGAAACCATCACCGCCGACGGCTTCCTGCGCACCGGCGACAAGGGCGAGCAGGACGCCGATGGCCGACTGCGGTTGACCGGACGGCTCAAGGAAATCTTCAAGACCAGCAAAGGCAAATACGTGGCCCCGGCGCCGATTGAAAACCGCCTGGCCGAGCATGCGCGTATCGAGCAGGTGTGCGTGGTAGGCGATGGCTTGAGCGCGCCCATGGGCCTGTGCGTGTTATCGGTGGTGGGCCTGCAAGATGCCGATGGCCAGGGGCGCCAGGCGTTGCAGGTCAGCCTCGAGCGCCTGCTGGAAGAGGTCAACCAGCTGCTGGATAAACATGAACGCTTGCGCCAACTGGTGGTGGTGAAAGACAGTTGGGCGGTGGAAAACGGTTTCCTCACGCCCACTTTGAAGATCAAGCGTAACGTGATTGAAGCCGTCTACGGGCCACAGTTCCTGGACTGGAGCGCGCGCTCCGAAGCCGTGCTGTGGCAGGATTGAGCACTGACATAAAACCAATAAGGATCGATCAATGAGCCTGTGGCGCACCCAACCGAATATCGAACAACTCAATGCGATCCAGAAAAACACCATCGGTGAAGTGCTGGATATTCGCTTCGAAAGCTTTGACGACGAGTCTCTGACCGCCAGCATGGTGATCGACCACCGCACCCATCAACCCTACGGCCTGCTGCACGGCGGCGCGTCGGTGGTGCTGGCGGAAACCGTGGGCTCCATGGCGAGCTACCTGTGCATCGACGCCAGCAAGTTCTATTGCGTGGGCCTGGAAATCAACGCCAACCACCTGCGCGGTTTGCGCAGCGGGCGGGTGACGGCGGTGGCCAAGCCGATTCATATCGGGCGCACCACCCACGTGTGGGACATCCGCCTGACCAGCGATGAAGGCAAGGCCAGCTGCGTATCGCGCCTGACCATGGCCGTGGTGCCGTTGGGCGAGAACCCGCCGGCTCGATAGGTGTGGCGTGAGTGTCATCATTCCTGGCAGTTACAGTCATTGCCGTGACTGCCCGGTCTGGGGAGAATCAACGCTCTGTTTATGGTGATGGATCAGGTATGTCGCAGCACGTGTTTTTCGCTCACGCCAATGGCTTTCCTTCGGCGACCTACGGCAAGTTGTTTGCCGCCCTGGCCCCGGAGTACGCCGTCGCGCATTTGCCGCAGCACGGTCACGACCCGAGGTTTCCGGTGGATGACAACTGGCAGAACCTGGTGGACGAACTGATCCACCACCTTGAGCAACAACCGGAACCGGTGTGGGGTGTGGGCCATTCGTTGGGGGGCGTGCTGCACCTGCACGCGGCCATGCGTTGCCCGCAGTTATATCGCGGCGTGGTGATGCTCGATTCCCCGGTGCTGACCCTGGCGGATCGCTGGGTGATCCGTGCGGCCAAGCGCTTCGGTTTTATCGACCGGCTGACCCCGGCGGGCCGAACCCTGGGGCGGCGTGAAGAGTTCGCCGACCTGGCGGCAGCGCGCCAGTACTTCGCCGGCAAGACCCTATTTCGCGGCTTTGATCCCGAGTGTTTCGACGCTTACCTGCAACATGGCCTGGAGCAGGTGGGCGACCGCCTGCGTCTGCGCTTTGATCCGGCCACCGAGATCAGCATCTACCGTGGTGTGCCCCACACCAGTCCCGGCCAGGCCCGGCAATTGAAAGTGCCGCTGGCGGTAGTGCGTGGCCGCCAGAGCCGGGTAGTGATGCGTCATCATGCCAGCGGCGTGGGGCGCATGCCGATGGGTGAAATGCTGACCATGCCCGGCGGCCACATGTTTCCTCTTGAGCGCCCACAGGACACTGCCACCTTGATCAAGAATCTGTTTGCCCGTTGGGAAGCTCGCCAGCGCGAGCGCAGTTGCGCATGACCGCGCCCGTCGAAGAAGTCCGCCTGGCGTTGCCGCACATCGAGTTGGCGGCGCATCTGTTCGGTCCAGAGGACGGCCTGCCGGTGATTGCCCTGCATGGCTGGCTGGACAACGCCAACAGCTTCGCGCGCCTGGCGCCGAAACTCGATGGCCTGCGCATCGTTGCGCTGGACATGGCCGGCCATGGTCATTCGGCTCATCGCCCCGTCGGTGCCGGTTACTCCCTGTGGGATTACGTCCACGATGTGCTGCAAGTCGCCGAGCAACTGGGCTGGAAACGTTTTGCATTACTTGGCCACTCCCTCGGCGCCATCGTTTCCCTGGTGTTGGCCGGCGCCTTGCCGGAGCGAGTGACACACCTGGGATTGATCGATGGCGTGATCCCGCCGACCGGCACCGCAGACAACGCCGCCGAACGCCTCGGCATGGCGTTGCAGGCGCAATTGAACCTGCAGGACAAACGCAAACCGGTGTACAGCACCCTCGATCGGGCGGTGGAAGCGCGGATGAAAGGCGTGGTGGCGGTCAGTCGCGAAGCCGCCGAACTGCTGGCCCAACGCGGCCTTATGCCAGTTCCCGGAGGTTACACCTGGCGCAGCGACAGCCGTCTGACCCTGGCTTCCCCTATGCGTCTGACAGAAGAACAGGCGATGGCCTTCGTGCGTCGAGTCGGCTGTCCGACACAGCTGGTGGTCGCCGAAGACGGCATGTTGGCGAAACATTCCGAATTGCTTTCCGGGCTTCCATTCCAGGTGACCACCTTGCCCGGTGGCCATCATTTGCACCTGAACGACGAGTCAGGCGCTACCCTTGTTGCAGACTGTTTCAATCGGTTCTTCTCCACGCCTTGACTTGGCGGAGTCAACTGCCGAGGCTGGGCGGATCGAAAGGGAGTCAACCATGAACGATCTCAACACCGCAGCGCACCCCAATGGCCTGGGCGCGCTCATCCGATGAGTATGCCGAAGGGATTTATCCGTATTCTGGGGCTGTGCTGTTTCAGCCCGCTGGTGTTCGCCGCCGACGTACCGGGTAGCCAGGACTTGCCCGCCGTGGCCCGTCAGGCCGACGCGCAGATCGTCGACTACCGCCCCGCCGAAGATAAAGAACGCATCTACCCGCTGGGCTCGATCCGCAAGATCAGCGGCCAGCTTCGCTACGAAGGCCAGGCCACCGCCCGCGGCCAAACCACCGCCATCACCTATGAACTGCCTGCCGAACACACTTCCAGCGCTGCATTCACCGCCACCCGCGAAGCCTTGCAGGCTCAGGGCGCGCAGTTGCTGTTCTGGTGCCAGGCCCGCGATTGCGGCGAAAGCAGCCTGTGGGCCAATGAAGTCTTCGGCAACGCCAAGCTGGTAGGCGCCGACGGCCAGCAGGAATACCTGTTGCTGCGCCTGGCGGCGCCCCAAGACAATTCCCTGGTCGCGCTGTACGGCATCACCCGGGGCAATCGCCGGGCGTATCTGCATGTAGAGCAGCTGGACGCCAGCGCGCCGCTGGGTGACTTGCTACCGACTTCCGCCACGCTGCTGCGGGAGCTGAAAAGCACTGGCGAGCTGGACTTCCCCAAGCTGGGTACCGAACCTGACGCCACCTGGCTCACCCTTATTTCCCGTGGACTGAACCTGGATGCCACCTTGCGGGTCAGTTTGACCGGGCCCACCGCGGAAGCATGGCGCCAGGGCTTGATTGATCAGGGCGTACGTGCGGCCCGGCTGGAAACCGGCACCGCCGAAGCGAAGGGTTTGCACCTGCATCTGATACGCTGACCGTTCCAGGGCGAACGGACCCGCGCCGTTCGCCTAAGCTCTTCCTCTTACAGACTTCTTTTCGAGAAACCACATGCTCAATAACGATCGCCTGCTGGTGCAGATCCTGCTGCTGGTGTTGTTTGGTGCCAGCTTCTGGGTGATGGCGCCGTTCTGGTCGGCGCTGTTCTGGGGCGCGGTGCTGGCGTTTGCCAGTTGGCCGGTGATGCGCCTGCTCACCCGCTGGCTGGGTGGGCGCGAATCCCTGGCGGCCGGAATCCTGACCCTGGTCTGGATGCTCTTGGTGGCGTTGCCGCTGGTTTGGCTGGGGTTCAACCTGGCTGATCATGTGCGCGACGCCGTTGGCTTGATCAAGGATATCCAGGTGGATGGTTTGCCCGAGGCACCGACCTGGCTCGGCTCCATTCCTTTTGTCGGCGAGCGGTTGGTGGCGATGTGGGACAGCATCGACCAGCAAGGCGCGGCGTTGATGGTCACCCTCAAGCCGTACCTGGGGCAGGTGGGCAACTGGTTGCTGGCCCGAAGCGCGCAGATTGGCGGCGGGATTCTGGAGCTGACCCTGAGCCTGGTGTTTGTGTTCTTTTTCTACCGGGACGGGCCGCGCCTGGCGATGTTTGTCCATCGTCTGCTGGAGCGGTTGATCGGCGACCGTGCGGGCTACTACATCGAACTGGTCGCGGGTACGGTGCAGCGGGTGGTCAACGGTGTGATCGGCACCGCTGCCGCCCAAGCCCTGCTGGCGCTGATCGGCTTCTGGATTGCCGGGGTGCCGGGAGCATTGGTGCTGGGCATCGTCACGTTCCTGCTGAGCCTGATTCCCATGGGGCCGCCGCTGATCTGGATACCGGCCACCGCTTGGCTGGCGTGGAAGGGTGACTACACCTATGCGGTATTCCTGGGTGTGTGGGGCACATTCATCATCAGTGGCGTGGACAACGTGCTCAAGCCCTACCTGATCAGCCGTGGCGGCAACCTGCCGCTGGTGATCGTGCTGCTGGGGGTGTTTGGCGGGTTGATTGCGTTCGGTTTCATCGGCCTGTTCATCGGCCCGACGTTGCTGGCTGTGGCCTATAGCTTGCTGACGGACTGGAGCGCCAGCCAGGCTCAGGTACGGCGGGACGATAAAGCCGGGCAGTAAAGGTTCATGCAGGGCGTAGGAACCATTCCTACGCCCTCGGCAGCCACATCACTGCCGTCAGTCCACCGCCCGGCGTTTCCTCCAGGCTCAACCGTCCACCGAGGCGTTCAACCGCTTCCTTGGAAATCGTCATCCCCAACCCCACGCCGCCGGAATTACGATTGCGCGAGCCTTCCAACCGATAAAACGGTTCAAACACCGCCTCGCGTTTATCCGCCGCAATTCCCGGGCCATGGTCGATCACCTTGATCACCAGCGCCTGCGGGCTGTCCGCCAGTTCGATGCGCGCGGTGCCGGCATAGCGCAAGGCGTTGTCGATCAGGTTATTCAGGCACGAACGCAGGGCCATCGGTTGCACCTGCAGCGGCACACATTCACCACTGCATTGCACGTCGGAGCCGCGGTCCTGGGCGTTTTCACTCAGGGATTCCACCAGCGCCTGCACATCCAGCCAATGCCGGGTTTCACTGGTGCGTTGTTCGTGCAGGTAGCTCAGGGTGGCGTCGAGCATGCCGATCATGTCGTCCAGGTCCTGGCGCATCTGGCCCTGCAGCTTGGTGTCTTCGATCTGTTCCAGGCGCAGTTTGAGCCGTGACAGCGGCGTGCGCAGGTCGTGGGATACAGCGCCGAGCATGCGGGCACGCTGGGTGACCTGTTCGCGGATTCGCTTTTGCATCAGGTTAAAGGTCGACGCTGCCTGCCGTGCTTCCCGTGGGCCGGACTCGTTCAGCGGTGGGCTGTCGAGGTCCAGGCTCAGGCGTTCGGCTGCGGCGCTCAGGCGCTGGATCGGCCGGCTGAGTAACTTGGCGCCATACCAGGCCGCGATTATCAGCGAGAAAAACTGAAACGTCAGCGGCACCACAGGCCCGCCGAACCAGGGACGGCGATGCGCCTTGGGCATTGGCGTCAGGGTCCCGTCCGGTTCCTCGATGAAGGTTTCGTGTGGCGGTGGCGGCGGCGGGCCATAGTGGTGAAACCAGAAAAATGCCAGCGCGTGGGCCAACACAATCGCCACCAGCAACACACCGAACAGCCGCCCGAACAGGGTGTTGAAGGCGTTGCGCATCAGCCGATATCCCGGGCGTCGAACAGGTAGCCTTCACCGCGTACGGTCTTGATCAACTGCGGAGCCTTGGGATCATCCCCGAGTTTTTGGCGCAAGCGCGAGACCAGCAGGTCAATGCTGCGATCAAACGCTTCGATGGAACGGCCACGGGCCGCATCCAGCAATTGCTCGCGGCTCAGCACCCGGCGCGGGCGCTCGATAAACACCCACAGCAAGCGGAATTCGGCGTTGGACAGCGGCACCACCAGGCCATCGTCGGCCACCAGTTGGCGCAGCACGCTGTTGAGGCGCCAGTTGTCGAAGCGGATATTCGCCCGTTGCTCGGTGCGATCATCCCGCACGCGACGCAGGATGGTCTGGATACGCGCCACCAGCTCGCGAGGCTCGAAGGGCTTGGACATGTAATCGTCGGCTCCCAGTTCCAGACCGATGATGCGGTCGGTGGGTTCGCAGCGGGCAGTGAGCATCAGGATCGGGATGTCCGACTCAGCTCGCAGCCAGCGGCACAGTGACAAGCCGTCTTCACCGGGCAACATCAGGTCGAGCACCACCACGTCGAAGGTTTCGGCTTGCATGGCCTGGCGCATGGCGGCGCCATCGGTCACGCCGCTGGCGAGGATATTGAAGCGCGCCAGGTAATCGATCAGTAGTTCGCGGATCGGCACGTCGTCGTCGACGATCAGCGCGCGGGTGTTCCAGCGCTTGTCTTCACCCACAAGCGAGCCTTTTTGATCGTCATTCAGCGCAGGAGTCAGGGTTTGCATGGTGCGATCATCTACCTGGTGGGCCGCCGGGCCGAAGATCGGCGGCGAGGTTGTTGCGTTCAGCATAGGCGCCCAGCCCCGGGGCTGGAAGTTCTGTACGGTGGTTCACGTGTGCGAGGCTAATCTTCGGGGGTATTGCAGGCATGTCGGGAATGTATCGGTTTCGACACAATTGCCCGGGGGCCCGCAATCTGGCGGGTAAATCGCGAATTACCGATCATCGGATCCCGCAAACGCGCTGCTTGCGCTACAATCCGCGCCGATTTCGACTTGCCTGAGAGCCCATTCCAATGTCCGTCTGCCAGACTCCTATCATCGTCGCCCTGGATTACCCCACCCGTGACGCCGCACTGAAGCTGGCTGACCAGTTGGACCCCAAGCTTTGCCGGGTCAAGGTCGGCAAGGAATTGTTCACCAGTTGTGCGGCAGAAATTGTCGGCACCTTGCGTGACAAAGGCTTCGAGGTGTTCCTCGACCTGAAATTCCACGACATCCCCAACACCACCGCGATGGCGGTCAAGGCCGCCGCCGAAATGGGCGTGTGGATGGTCAATGTGCACTGCTCCGGCGGTTTGCGCATGATGGCCGCGTGCCGTGAAGTGCTCGATCAACGCAGCGGCCCCAAGCCATTGTTGATTGGCGTCACCGTGCTGACCAGCATGGAACGTGAAGACCTGGCCGGCATCGGCCTGGATATCGAGCCACAGGAACAAGTGCTGCGCCTCGCCGCCCTGGCGCAAAAGGCGGGTATGGACGGCCTGGTGTGCTCGGCGCTGGAAGCCCAGGCGTTGAAGACCGCCCACCCGTCGCTGCAACTGGTGACCCCGGGGATTCGTCCTGCGGGCAGCGCCCAGGACGACCAGCGTCGCATCCTGACGCCGCGCCAGGCGTTGGACGCCGGTTCCGATTACCTGGTGATCGGTCGCCCGATCAGCCAGGCGGCCGATCCGGCCAAGGCGCTGGCGGCGGTGGTTGCCGAGATCGCCTGACCTACCCGATCTGAAGCGGGCACGGTAAAAAAATGTGGGAGCGGGCTTGCTCGCGAATGCGGTAGATCAGTCAAGAAATTCAGTGACTGACACTCCGCCTTCGCGAGCAAGTCGAAACGTCGCACAGCCGCTCCCACATTTGGTTCTGCGGTGTGTCAGCTGACTTTCAGTACCAACTTCCCAAAATTCTCGCCGTTGAACAGTTTCATCAACGTTTCCGGGAACGTCTCCAGTCCTTCGACGATATCTTCCTTGCTCTTGAGCTTGCCCTGAGCCATCCAGCCGGCCATTTCCTGCCCGGCAGCGGCAAAATTCGCCGCGTGATCCATCACCACAAACCCTTCCATACGCGCACGATTGACCAGCAATGACAGGTAATTGGCCGGCCCTTTGACGGCCTCCTTGTTGTTGTACTGGCTGATGGCGCCGCAGATCACCACGCGGGCTTTCAATGCCAGGCGGCTGAGCACGGCGTCGAGAATGTCACCGCCGACGTTATCGAAATACACGTCCACACCTTTCGGGCACTCGCGCTTGAGGCCGGCGTGCACGTCTTCGTTTTTGTAGTCGATGGCCGCATCAAACCCCAACTCATCCACCAGGAACTTGCATTTGTCGGCGCCGCCGGCAATGCCCACCACGCGGCAGCCTTTGATCTTGGCAATCTGCCCGGCAATGCTGCCCACTGCGCCGGCCGCGCCGGAAATCACCACGGTGTCTCCGGCCTTGGGTGCGCCGGTGTCCAGCAGGGCAAAGTAGGCAGTCATGCCAGTCATCCCCAGTGCCGACAAATAGCGCGGCAGCGGTGCGAGTTTCGGATCGACCTTGTAGAAACCCCGTGGCTCGCCGAGGAAGTAATCCTGCACGCCCAAGGCACCGTTGACGTAGTCCCCCACGGCAAATTTCGGATTGTTCGAGGCGATGACCTTGCCTACGCCCAAAGCGCGCATGACTTCGCCGATACCTACCGGCGGAATGTAGGATTTGCCCTCGTTCATCCAGCCACGCATGGCCGGGTCCAGAGACAGGTATTCGTTGTGCACCAACACCTGCCCGTCCTGCGGCGTGCCCACCGGCACTTCCTGGTAGGTGAAGGTGTCCCGCGTGGCAGCGCCGACCGGGCGTTTGGCGAGCAGGAATTGGCGGTTGGTCTGGGCAGTCATGGCAGGGACTCTTGAGAAGTGGACCTTGAGTGATAGACCCTTCGAGCCGCACCGGCAAGGTGCGCGGCACCTGCGAATGCCCCTCGATCCACTGCAATGATAGTGACGCCGGTCCCGTTATCACTGCGGCTCATGGTTCCCCAACCGGGCGTTTGATAGTGCTGACGTGCCCATGGCCGCTCTGGCTAGACTGGGGTCATCGAGCATCCCCATCGAAGGACATCACCATGAGCATGACATTTTCCGGCCAGGTCGCCCTGGTGACCGGCGCGGCCGCGGGCATTGGCCGCGCCACTGCGCTGGCGTTCGCCGCTGAAGGTTTGAAGGTCGTAGTCGCCGACCTGGACGCGGCGGGCGGCGAGGGCACTGTGGCGCTGATTCATCAGGCCGGTGGCGAAGCGGTGTTTGTACGCTGCAATGTCACCCTCGAAGCGGACGTACAGCAGTTGATGCAGCAGACCGTGGACACCTATGGCCGGCTGGACTATGCGTTCAACAACGCGGGGATCGAGATCGAGAAGGGTAAGTTGGCCGACGGCAGTCTGGATGAGTTCGACGCCATCATGGGCGTCAACGTCAAGGGCGTGTGGCTGTGCATGAAGTATCAACTGCCGTTGCTGCTGGCCCAGGGTGGTGGTGCCATCGTCAATACGGCCTCGGTGGCGGGGCTGGGGGCGGCGCCGAAGATGAGTATCTATGCCGCGTCCAAGCACGCGGTAATCGGCCTGACCAAGTCGGCGGCGATCGAGTACGCGAAAAAGAAAATCCGCGTCAACGCGGTGTGCCCGGCGGTGATCGACACCGATATGTTCCGACGTGCCTATGAGGCTGATCCACGCAAGGCTGAATTTGCTGCCGCCATGCACCCGGTCGGGCGTATCGGCAAGGTCGAGGAAATCGCCAGCGCGGTGCTTTACCTGTGCAGCGACGGTGCTGCGTTTACCACAGGCCAGGCATTGGCGGTGGACGGTGGCGCGACTGCCATTTAGGAACTGACGCTGATGCCATTCAGAAAAGCGTTGGCCGCGCTGTGAGGCTTTTCCGCAGATGGCCAGATGCCTTGGCTGAATGTGTATCAGTAGGTAAATAATCCAATTAAATCAATGATTTAATAAATCTTCACCACGGCTGTCATTGGGCTTCTGTGCTTAACTGGTTTGGGTTAAATGACAACAGTTTAAGTGAGTGGCTCATGGATTTAGGGATCGATCGACAAGCCCTTGTACCGGTAGTGCAGCAAATCGTCAGCGCGTTGGCCGCCTGGATTCGCGAGAGCGGAGCCAGCCCCGGGACGCGGTTGCCTTCGGTTCGGCAGTTGGCCCACGAGAACCTGCTCAGCCAGTCCAGCGTGATCGAGGCGTTTGAGCGGATGGTTGCCCAGGGCGTGCTGGCCTCAAGGCAAGGCTCGGGTTTCTGTGTGGCCCAGCCTCCCGCCGAGCGCGGCCTTCGTTGCGAAAACCAATGGTATGAGGGCGCCGAGTCCGGGTGGGGCGCCTTCGTCGACAATCAACTGGGTGAACTGAAACTGGGGTGCGGCTGGCTGCCGGACACCTGGCGCGAAAGCGACGACATCAGCTACGCGATTCGTGAGGTCACCCGCACCGATACCGCCGCCGTCTTCAACTACAGCACGCCGCTGGGCCTGCCGGCGCTGCGGGAACAGTTGCTCAAGCGCCTGGCCCACATTCATGTGGCGGCCCGGGTCGACCATATCCTTATCACCCAAGGTGCGAGCCATGCCCAGGACCTGCTGATCCGCACCCTGCTCAAGGCCGGTGACACCGTGGTGGTGGAAAGCCCGGGCTACGGCAACCTGTACCGCCAGTTGGCCTTTCACGGTATCAAGCTGCTGGAAGTGCCGCGCACACGCGGTGGTCCGGACATGCCTGCACTGGAGGCGCTGTTGCACGGGCATCGGCCCAAGTGCCTGTTCATCAACAGCCTGTATCACAACCCCACTGGCACCAGCCTGTCCCTGGCGGTGGCCGAGCGCTTGTTGCAATTGGCTCATTCCCGGGACTTCTTCATTGTCGAAGAAGACGTCTATGGCGATCTACAACATGCCAGCTGTACCCGGCTGTCGGCGTTGCCCCACGAGGACCGGGTGATCTATATCTCGAGTTTTTCCAAGACCCTCAGCAGCGCTTTGCGCGTGGGCTACCTCACGGCCAGCGGGGCGATCATCGCGCAGTTATCCAAGGTCAAGACCATGACCGGTATCGGCACCTCGCGGTTCGCCGAGGCGGTGGTGGCCACGTTGCTGGCCAATGGTACCTACCGCAAGTGGGTGCAGCGCCTGCGTCGGCGCTTGAGCACCGAAATGGCCGTCACCTTGCAGGTGCTGGAAGACGAGGAGTGGGAGGTGTTTGCGGTGCCGGCGGGTGGCATGTTTGTGTGGGCGCGGCCTGGCGTGGGTGACTGTTCGACGCTGCACGCGCAGGCTCGTCGGCTTGGGGTGTTGCTGTCGCCAGGGGCGCTTTTCAGCCCGACGGGCGAACACAGTGACTGGCTGCGCATCAACGTGGCCTATGCTTCTGATCAGCGCGCACTCGCGCTGTTCAAGGCCATGGGCCCGGCAGGATCGACCTCTACCATTCTGAAAACGACGAGGATGTAGCTTTTTGCCATTATTGTGGCGCCAAACGCTTGTGTTCAGTGCCCCGGGGTTGCGAATCTCGCTGCATCGAAACCGGGCTTGATGGCACCCGCCATTGCAAGAGGACTCAAGTGCAATGATTTCTGCCGTGCAACGACGTTTTGCCAACCTCGGTATGGCAAAGAAACTGGGCTTGGGCTTCGCCTTGGTGTTGCTGTTGACGGCGCTGGTGGCGGCGATTGGCGTGTGGTCGCTGCAAACCGTCGGTCAGCGCTTCGAGGGCCTGAAAGCCATGTCGGCGCTCAACAGCGGCCTGCTCAAGGTGCGCTTGATCGAGCAGGACTACGCGCTGCATGCCGATCCCAAGTCGGTGGACGCCTTGCACGAAAGCGTCGACGCATTGGCCGCCCAGGCTACGATCCTGAAGGGCCTGTCGCCCGCCAACGTCCCGGTGATGACCGACGTCGAGCAGGCGTTGGCGGCCTATCGCAAGGTGTTCGATGAGTTTGTCGAGTTGACCCAGACCAAGGATCTGGCCCTGGAAATGGCCAGTTGGTCGGTCTCCAGTGTCGCCAACAACCTCGATGTATTGCAGGCCGGGCTGGCGGACGACGGCGCCTATGGCCTCAAGGAAAGCCAGGGCAAGGAAGGCGCCGAGTTTATCGAGCAGGCGGGGCAGGTCAGCCAGGTCTCGCGCCTGATGCTGCAAGCCATGAACGAAGCGCACGTGCGTCTGGATCAGAGCCGCAAGGGCGATGACGAGAACGCCGAGCAAGGCAAGATCGAGCAGGCCGATCAGGCCTTGGCCCAGGTCGAGCAGTTGAAAACCACGGTCAAGGATTCCGGTTATCAAACCGTACTTAACGAAGTGTCCGGGCATATCGCGGCCTTCAGCGAAAAACTCGGCGAGTACACGGGCCTGCTGGCGCAGGAAAAGGTCGTCTATAAGCAACTGCACGAGCGTGCTGCGGAGGTGGTCACCCGGGTCAATCAGGCCTATGACGCAGAAGACCTGTCGATGCAGGCGCAGTTGAAGAAAAGCGCATTGCTGATCATTGGCTCCTCAGCGTTGGCCTTACTGGTCGGGCTGATTGCGGCGTGGATCATCACCCGGTTGATCGTCGCCCCGCTGCGCCGTGTGATTGCAGCCGCCCAGCAGATTGCCTCCGGTGATCTCAGTGGGCGCATGGACGTCAGCCGTCGGGACGAAATGGGTCAGTTGATGCTGGCGATGCAGCAGATGAGCAGCGGCTTGAGCAACATGGTCAGCGGGTTGCAGGCGGGTATCGAGCAACTGGCCAGCTCGGCTCATTCGCTGTCCAGCGTGACTGAGCAGACCAACATTGAGGTCAGCAGCCAGAAGGAAGAGACCGAGCAGGTGGCTACGGCCATGAACCAGATGACCGCCACCGTGCACGACGTGGCGCGCAACGCCGAAGAAGCGGCCCAGGCTGCGCAGACCGCAGATGACAAGGTCGACAGCGGCCAGCAGGTGGTGCGCCAGAGCTTGCAGCGCATCGAATTGCTGGCCAGTTCTGCGACCTCTGCCAGTACCAGCATCGAAAGCCTGAGTGCGGAAATCCAGCATATCGGCACGGTACTCGAGGTGATCAAAAGCGTGGCCGAACAAACCAACTTGCTCGCCCTGAATGCGGCCATCGAGGCGGCCCGGGCGGGCGAGCAGGGCCGTGGTTTTGCGGTGGTGGCCGATGAGGTTCGGGCACTGGCCAAGCGTACCCAGCAATCGACCGAGGAGATCGAGCGACTGGTCAGCACCTTGCGCAGCGCGGCACAGTCTTCGGTGCAGCAGATCAAACAGAGTGGCGAACTGGTGAAGCTGGCGGTCAGTGATGCCCTGGAAACTGAAAGTGCCCTGGGCAGCATTGCGGCGGCGGTGTCACTGATCCAGCAGATGAACCAGCAGATTGCCGCGGCGGCCGAAGAGCAAAGCTCGGTGGCCGAGGAAATCAACCGCAGCGTCACCAGCATCCGTGCCAGTGCCGATCAATCGGCGTTGAGCATGCAGGGCAACGCGGCGTCGAGCATTGAGCTGGCGCAGTTGGGCATGGAGCTAAAAGGGATGGTCGGGCACTTCCGCCTTTGATCACCGCACGCCTGCGGCGATCAAAGGGCAGGGCCGTCAGGCGTTGTTGACCAGGAAAGTCAGCAGCGCCTCGTTGACGTAGTCGGGGTTTTCCCGGCTGGAGATATGCCCGGCGTCCGGAATCAACGTCAGCGTGCAGCCGATCAAGGTGGCCATTTCTTCTGATTCGGCCGGTGGGCGTGGCTTGTCTTGCTCCCCACACATCACCAGGGTGGTGTCAGCGTTTAGGCGCGACAGCTGCTCCAGCACATCGGCGCGGCTGAAGATAATCCGGCCCAGGGGCACGATGCTTTGCAGCAGGCGCTCTTTGGGGAAGGCCTTCAGTGCGTTGCGAAAGTCCTGGTACAAGGCCGATTCCCGGTCGATGCCGGGGCGGAAGAAGATCGGCGCCACCACATCCAGCAGCGGCTCCGGAATGGCACCGGCATCTTCGATCATCTTGAACAGCGAGAAGTAGTACTGGCGAGTGGCTTCCGGCTCGGCACCCAGGTGCGTGTCCATCAGCACCAGGCTGTTGACACGCTCGGGTGCCAGCAGCGCCAGGCGTGCGCCCCACATGCCGCCGACCGACAAACCTACGAGGTTGACTTGGGCGATGTCCAGATGATCCAGCAGGGCCAGGTGCTGGCGTGCGAGGTCGTCCAGGGATGCGGTGTTTGCAGGCAGTGGGCCGGACTCGCCGTGGCCCCATAACTCGGGGACGATCACTCGGTATTGTTGCGAAAGGGCTTCTATCTGCGGCGCCCACATCTGGCTGTCCCACAGGTAGCTGGAACCGAGGAGAACGGCCGGGCCGGTGCCCTGGTCGAGGTAGTGCAGCGGTTGTCCATCGATGATCACGACAGGCATGGCGAGGCCCTTTTCGTTAACGGAGAGAGGGGGCCTTTTTTACGCTATTCGGCGGGAAGGGGATAGGTGCAGAGTGATGGCATGTGGCGAGCGGGTTTACCGCCCACCACAATGGCAGGGGATCAGTCGTAGATGGCTTTCTTCTTCCAGTCTGCATCCGCGTCCGCCACTTTCAAGCCTTCGGTCAATTCGTTGACCTCGTCTTCAGCCGGCTCGAGGTTGGTCAGCACCATGGAATTGGCGCGCGCCAGTTGCTTCTCCAGCAATTGCAGTTGCTGGCTGTACACCACGGGCTCTGGCTGTTTGCGCAGGTACTGCACGCCGCGCTCGAACGCCAGGCGTGCCTGGCCCGGCTGGCCCTGTTGCAGCGCGTGCTGGCCCAGGTTGTTGAAGAACTCGATGTGCAGCAGCACCAGGATGTGGCGGATTTCCTTGATCCAGTGCTTGGCTTCATTGGTCGGCAGGAAACCGTCCTGGGCCGCGCGAGTTACCTGGCCATGCAGGGCTTCCAGCAGGAACCGTACATCCTTGGCCTTGGCTTCGGTCTGGATCGGGCCGGGCGGGTTATTCACCGGAATCGATTCGCCCTGGGCCACCAGCGCGTTGAGTTCGGTGATGCGTGCCTTGAGCGACGCATTCGACTTGTCCAGGTTCAACAGGCGCTGGTTGACGTTGAGCTCCAGGCGGGTCAGCAGCAACTTGAGTCGCGGCGTCATCAATTGGCCTGGAAAGGTCTCGGTGATTTCACCGCAGCGACGCAGCCGGTCATTGAGTTCGATCCGGGTCCGGTTCTTTTCCAGCTTATTGTTTTCCACCACGTGGTTCATGTAGCCAATGGCGATCAGTATTACGATCCCGGCTATTACCAGCAGGGTGATCATGAGTGGTGTCACCGGTGTGACCTCTTTATGGGGTTTGCGTTGAAGTGTAGTGACTGGTGCAGTGGCCGGATAGGACTGAGCGACCAGTTGCGTCAGTAGTTGCTTCTATATAGCTGGGCAATCCCTGCATGGATGCACATTGCCATCATTTGCTGTGGCCAACTATAGCGCCTTGTGGAACGCCAGAATATAGGCGCCAAAGCCTGGACGGCGAGAAACCCTTGCAACCCCCGTAAACCACGGCGAAGTCATTGATTTAAATAAATTTATCCTTGGGGGTTGACGACCTCCCAATCCATCCATAGAATGCGCGCCACTTACAGCGTAAAGCACACAGCGAAACGCGGTAGGGAGTGAATGTTGTACGTGTGTCCCCTTCGTCTAGTGGCCTAGGACACCGCCCTTTCACGGCGGTAACAGGGGTTCGAGTCCCCTAGGGGACGCCATATGCGGGAATAGCTCAGTTGGTAGAGCACGACCTTGCCAAGGTCGGGGTCGCGAGTTCGAGTCTCGTTTCCCGCTCCAAATTTAAGCAGTGTTGCTCTCGGGCGGCACTGAGTGAAACCAGGGCATAATCTTCGGATTTAATCTCTGGGCACTGAAATACACACCATGTGTTTCAGTAGCGTGTCCCCTTCGTCTAGTGGCCTAGGACACCGCCCTTTCACGGCGGTAACAGGGGTTCGAGTCCCCTAGGGGACGCCATTTGCGGGAATAGCTCAGTTGGTAGAGCACGACCTTGCCAAGGTCGGGGTCGCGAGTTCGAGTCTCGTTTCCCGCTCCATATTTAACGAAAACGCCGATCAGCAATGATCGGCGTTTTTGTTTGTGGGTTTTTTATGGGCTGGCGCGCAACGCCCCAACCCACGTTGCGCCTGGGCCGCTAGAAGTTATCCATCGCGTGGCACATCGACAGCCTTCCCGACGGCGTCGGTTCAATCGGATTCCACCGTTCAGCACCCTTCGGCAGTTCGGCCAACTCGAACGCACAACTGCTGGACAGGGACGCGCGCACCATGTAATCCATGCCGGGCTTGGGGATAAAGGTCATGGTGTTGAAACATTGCCGGCCAGCTTGCGGCAGCCCCAGGTAGTGAAAGGCGATGGGCGTGTTCGCCGGAATCACCAGTTCGGACGACACCGCACCGTCCCAGGTGTAAGTCGGCCCCGGCATACCGAGGCTTGCGCCATTGCGGTCGGAGAAGCCGGATTTGGCTGACACCATCACGCCGGCGCCGGGGACATTCCAGTCCAGGCAATCGCGACCGGGCACCGCACGCACCATGCCGTCGCTGATAATGCGCAAGCGCGCCGTCTCGGTGGATGGCGGCGCCGTGTAGGCGGTGTTGAGGGAGCGGATGTTATACACCTGGCCGCAGCCGCTGAGGAGTACCAGGAAGAGGGCGGGAATTACACGTAAAGTGCTCATGGCTGGCGGCAGTTCTGGCTGACCGACAGATGCGGCGCGGGCTCATGGCTGACCATCTGCAAGCCGTCGGCGCCCTGGAAGATAAAATAGGTGCTGCGACAATCCCTGAACGCCTGCGAGTAACCCTCAGCCCGGAATCCCTCCCCGTCGATCTTCTTAGTCACCGTATTATCGCGGCTGACGACAGCGAGTACCTGCTCATAGCTGTCGCCCATCTTCACGCCCGGCACACCGGTGGAGGTCATGGAGTTGGCACAACCTGTCAGCCCGATGGCCGCCAAAACCAGCGCGGCTCCGTACAGTCCATTGCGTATGTTGTTCATCCCTGCTCTCCATCCATGAGTTATGCAGGGTTGGTCAGCGCAAAGGCGAAAAAGTGCAACATTCATATCTGGCAATGTGACATTGCCCGCAAAGTCATGCTCTTTGCGGGCAACGGTTCACGGCTTGCCCGGATGTGGTTCCGGGTACTCGCTCGTCACTTCCAGTGCCTTGGCATACGGCCCGTCCCACAGTTGTTCGTGTAAATCTTCTACACGCTTGGCCATCGCTTCACTGCGCATCACCACTTCCAGGTTGCGCGAGTTATCGAAATAGCCACCCAGCCAGTTACTGGTCCCCACCCAGGCCACTTGCCCATCGATCTCCATGGTTTTGCTGTGAATCACCCGCGCATAAGGAATAAATCCCTGCTTGGCCTCAGGCAGCGTGACGATCTTGACCTCTACATTCGGCAGCACGGCCAGGCTTTTCAGGTACGGCAATTCCAGCGCTTCGGTGTTCCAGTTGGAGACCATCAACTTGATCGACACCCCGCGCGCCGCCGCCGCACGCACCGCGTTGTCGATCACCGCATAGTAAGGCCGGGTTTTGTCAGGTCCATAAGACAGCGGCGCGTAGTCCAGCAGCTGTACACGCACTTCCTTTTTTGCCTCGCCCAGCAGGCGTGGCAGCTCCAGCTGTGAATCACCCACGCCCGGCGGGTTGTAGCGTTGGGGGCTGGCCACCAGGTAGTTGCCAGTGCGCGCCGGTGTAGCGCCCGCGGCGGGCAGCGCGACAGGCTTGTTGCCGGCCAACGCTCCCTGGGCCTGCCAGTCCTGTTCAAAAATCGCCTGGGTCTGCGCCACGATACTTGCATCACTGATGAGCAGCCCGGTTTCGTGGATATGCTCCAGCGAACGCCAGTCGAAGTTCTGGCTGCCGATAAACGCCTGTTTGCCATCCACCACCAGGTATTTCGCGTGGATGATCCCGCCACTCAGTTGCCCGTACGAAAGTACGCGGAAGGTCAGGTTGGGAATCGCGCGCAAGCGGTCCAGGGTCGACGCTTCCGACAACCGAATACCTTTTTCTTCCAACAGAAAGCGAATTTTCACGCCGCGCTTGCCGGCGGCTTCCAAGTGTTCGATGACCGTGTCCATCACCGAGCCGGGATGGTCGGCCGCGTAGAACTGGCCGATATCAATGCTGTTTTTTGCACCGTCAAACAACTCGATCCACACCGGGCCTGGCTGACGCAAATCGGCCGT
The DNA here is from genome assembly GCF_011765255.1 of Pseudomonas sp. AN3A02. Classification (NCBI taxonomy): domain Bacteria; kingdom Pseudomonadati; phylum Pseudomonadota; class Gammaproteobacteria; order Pseudomonadales; family Pseudomonadaceae; genus Pseudomonas; species Pseudomonas sp. AN3A02. The sequence continues at coordinate 301,695 of NZ_JAARNI010000002.1, read as the reverse complement.
ACCCAACGTGGTATCCACCGGCACGGTGTGCACCAGTTCAAAACCCGCAATTGAAAAGTCCGCCTGGGCAAGCGGACTAAGGAGCAAGCCGGTCAGGCCTGCGATACGCAACTTCAACGATATGGACATAAGCGTCTCATCGGGCAAAAAGAAAGGCGGGCGCATCACGCGCCCGCCTTGAAGGTCATGCTGTACGGGTATGCAGCGGCGCCGGCACCAGGTGCGGCACTTCACCCTGCACGCGGGCGCCGGTTGCAGCGCGAATCAGCAGGATTTTCAGCTGGTCGTTGATGCGCTCCAGGCTGTCCTGGAAGAAGTTGTGGAACACCACGCAGAACAGCGCGATGGCGATACCCAAACCCGTGGCGAACAGGGCCGTACCGATACCACCGGAAATCTGCCCCGGGTCGGACACGCCGGCAGTGGCCAGCGCCTTGAAGGTGTCGATGATGCCGAGAATGGTGCCCAGCAGGCCGAGCAGCGGCGCGGCGGTGGTGATGGTTTCGATGATCCACAGGCTGCGCGACAGTGGCGCGCGGGTCTTGAGGTACTGGGTTTCGATCTCGTCGTCCAGGTCCTTGCGCGAACCATGGGAAGCCTTCTGCGCCAGGATCGGCAGCACCATGCTCAGCGGCAGGCTGTCACGGCGGGTCAGGGTTTCCGGCAGGTCGCGCTCGCTGTGCACATTGGCGCCCAGCACTTCAGTCAGCGCACGGGCCTGGCGGCGCACGTAGGCGAAGTAGAGGCCACGTTCGATGGTGATGAAGATTGCAATCGCCAGTGCGGCGTACATCACATAAAAGGTGATTTGGTGAAGCAGGTTCATGTCCATGATGCTGAGCCTCGCAGTTAGAAATTGGCTTCCAGGGAAACGGTGACGGTGCGGTCAAGCCCAACGATGTAAGCCGGGTCGCCGTCGCGGAAACCGCTGTAGCTCGCCGAGTTGGTCTTGGTGGTGTACACGCCGTCCAGGTACTTCTTGTCGAACAGGTTGTCGACGTTCAGGCGCAGGGTTGCGTCCTTGACGACTTTCTTGTCCACCGGCAGGTAGATACCGGCGCCGAGGTTGAAAATGGTGCGGGCGGAGATGGCTTCGTCGTTGGTCAGGTCGCCATAGAGCTTGCTGGTGAACTTGCCGCCGAAGGTGCCGTAGAAGCGCCCGTCGTCATAGCCGACGTTGGCTGCCAGCATGTTCGTCGGCACGTTGGCGAATTGCTTGCCGCTGGTGGGCAGCACGATCGGTTTGCCGCCGCTGTAGACGGTCAGGTCATCCTGCTGCTTGGAGCTGGTGTAGGTGTAGGAGGTGTAGTAGTTGAAGTTGTGCGGCAGCTTGCCGCTCCACTCCAGCTCCAGGCCTTTGTTGATGACGGTGCCGGCGTTGATGTCGGCGGAATCACCATTGCTGTCCAGGGAGGTGAGCTGGCGATTCTTGAACTGCATGTAGAACAGGGTGGCGGCGAGGGTGCTGTCTTCGCCGGTGTAGCGCCAGCCCAGTTCCTGGTTCCAGCTGAGCTCCGGCTTGGAGTCGAGGGAGCCGACGCCTTTGTCGTACAGCACGTAGTTCTGTGGAATCCGCATGTTGCGCGACAGGCTGTAGAACAGTTGGTCACGCTCGTCGATCTGGTACTTCAGGCCGGCGTTGGGCAGCAGTTTGTTGTAGGTCTGGCTGGCCTTGCCCGGTTGCTCGGTGAGGCTGCCGTGGTTGGTGCCTTCACGCTCGACATTCATGTAGGCCAGGCCTGCGATCAGCGTCCAGTCCGAGTTGATGTACCAGGTGTCCTGGGCCCAGACTTTCTGCGCCGGGGTGACGGTGTAGCGGTCGCGACCCTGGACGGTGTTGCCATTGGCGTCGACCACGGAGTTGCCGTCCGGCCAGGTATCGCTTGGCTTGCCGTTGTTCTTGAGGGCAATGAACGGTTGTGTCTGGCTTTGGCGAGCGCGTTCGTACCAGTAGCCGAATTGCAGGCTGTGGTCGCCCAGGTCCCAGTTCAGCTTGGTGGTGATGCCCGGGCGCCAGGTCTGGGTGCGCGAAGGGCGGTAGTAGACGCCGGTGGTTGCGGAACCGTCGGCGTTGTATTGGGCCTGCGTCGGCAGGTTACCGAGGTCGAAAACACCGCCCTTGTTCGAGCCGCTGTTCAGCGCATAGGCGGAGGAGCCCACGCCGCTGCCGTTGCCGTAGTAGTAATACGGGATCACCGAGAGGGACAGGTTGTCGCTCAGTTTGTACTGGGTATTAAGCACGGCGGTGAAGGTCTGGAACGGGTTCTGCGCCAGGTCGTAGTAGCTGCTGATTTTGCCGTTGGAACCCACCGCCGGTGTCGCCGGGTACGGGTCGTACTTGCGGCCGTACTGCTGGAATTGCGATTTGGTCAACTGGCTGTAACTGTTGTTGTCCTGCTCGTGGTACTTGAGGATCAGGTTGGCGGTGTTGCCGTTGCCGGCGTCGAAGAAGCTGTTCCACTCCACCTTGTCCGCGCGCACGGCACCCGAGCCGCGCCACATCTGGCCTTCGGTGTGGGAGGCCGACAGCCAGTTGCTCAGGCCGTTGACTTCACCGGTATTGAGGCGGGCGAAGGTCTTGCGGGTGGCATTGCTGCCGACCACTTGCTTGACGAAGGCACCGGTTTCCTTGGTGGGGCGAGTGGTCACGATACCGATGTTGCCGCCGCTGGAACCGATGTGCGGGCCGTCGGCTTCCGACGAGCCTTGGGTCACGAAGATCTGGTCGATGTTTTCCGGGTCGCCCAACAGGTTGGAGTACAACGCATAGTTGCCGGAGTCGTTGATTGGCATACCGTCCACCGACATGCCCACCTGGTCGGAGTTCATGCCGCGCATGGTGAAGCGGAAACCCGAGAGGCCGGTGTTGTCTTCACTGGAGATGTTCAGGCCCGGGGTGTACTTGAGCTTGTCGATGGCGTTGCCGGTGGCCGTCTGTTTGTCCAAGGCTTCCTTGGTGATGGTCGAGCGGCCCTTGGCGCTCTCTTCCTGAACCATGTAACCGCCCCCCGCGGTTGCCTTGCCCTGTACCCCAATGGTCCCGACGTCACTGTCGCTGGTGTCTGCCATGACCATTCCATGGGTCATGCTCGTCGCGGCAACGAGTGCCAGATGAATCCGGGTGAACTTCATCACTGTCGTCCTGGTGGTGTGTGCTTATTGCACGCTGTAGTTGAAGGTGGCGGTGAAGCGCTGCTCGTTACGTCCACCGAAGGCTTGTTCGGGGAACGGTTTCACCTGCTTGATACGGCGCAGGCTGTTGGTGGCGGCCCGGTTGAGCAGCATGCTCGGCCCCGGGGTCTGGATCCCGGAGTCGAGAACGCGGCCTTGGCGGTCCACCCTTAACCAGACAACCACCTCGCCACTCGGGCGTTCGAGGGACGCCTGGCGCCCGGTGGGGTATTGCTTGTATGTGTCCAGCTCGTTGCGCAAACCCTTGAGGTAGCCGCCTTCCAGTGCCTGGCCGTCGACTTTCGGCGGTGCGGGCGGTGCTGCGGGTGCCGGCGTGGGCGCGGGAGCGGCTTGCACGGGCTTGGCTGCGACCGGCGCGGGTGCAGGCACAGGCGTCGGTTTGGCGACCACCGGCTTGGGCACGGGTTTCGGCTTGGGCTCAGGTTTTGGCAGGGGCTTTGGCACCGGTTTGGGGGGCGGAGGCGGCGGGGCGGGTTCGGCCTCTTCGTCTTCGATCACCGGTGGCGGTGGCTCTTGCTCCACCACGGGCTCGGGGACCACTTCCGGCTCGGGCTCCACCAGGGCAAGTTCAACCGCTGACTCGTCGTACTGTGGCTGAATCTTCAGGGGTTGGGACTGGATACCCAGTGCAATCAGCACCAGGGCGATCAGGGCCGGGACACTGCCCAGCAGCCGACGCGCACGAAACAAGGCGTACATGATCAGGACTTTTTCGTGGCGATGGAGACAGAGGTAAAGCCACCCACGCGCAGGGTGTCCATCACCTCGACCAGGCGAGAAACTTCGACGCCTTTGTCACTGTTGACGATGATCGTCGACTTGGTGTCAGGCTTCTCGGCAGCCTTGAGTGCCGGCACCAACGCCTCGACGCTCATGTCCTTGCCGTCGAGCTGCAACTGCCCTTCCAGACCCAGGGTCAGGATGAATTTATTTTGCGGCTTGAGCTGTTGTGAACTGCTGGCGCTCGGCAACTGAGTCTTCATGCCCAGGGCCGGAATCACGTTCAAACTCACCAGTACAAAAAACACCAACAGGAACATCATCACGTCGATCATCGGGATCAGTTCGATGTGTGCCTTGCGCTTTTTGGGTTCATCCCAAGTTCTCATTCCGCTACCCCGCCGTTGATTAGGGGCGACACGCTAGCAACCAAAAATGACCGAATGGTTAACTTTAATTTAAGCTTTTAAGGCTCTAGGACGCGTCTTACAGACGACTCGTGGGTCTGTTTAACTACGTAATGAAACTGACACGACGCGAGTACATTCTTGGAGAATTTATTTCGCGAGTCCCTCTGCATGAGCATTGCACTGCCGCATTTATCCACCCCGCGCCTGCTGTTGAAGCCTCTGCAAAAGGAGCAGGCCGAGACGTTGTCGGTGCTGGCCAACGGTCCCGATATTGCGAACAACACGGCTGCGATTCCATCGCCTTACACCTTGGAAACCGCACACGTCTTTATTGATGGCCAGGCAGAGAATTACCGCTCGGGGCATTCACTGGGGCTGGGTATTCATTTGCGGGAAACGGGCGAATTGATCGGCGTGATCAGCCTCAGGTTGTCTGCGGCTCATAGGAGTGGGCACCTCGGGTATTGGGTGGCCGCCCATTGTCGAAGCCAGGGTTATGCCGCCGAAGCAGCGGCGCAGATCATGGCGTTTGGGTTTAGCGAATTGGCGCTGCAGCGTGTGGGCAGCCAGTGCTTTGCCCGTAACAAAGGGTCCGCTCGGGTCATGGAAAAAATCGGCTTGGGTTACGAAGGGTGCATGAAGGGCGCCTTCCTCAAGAACGGGGTCCACGAGGACATGTTGTTGTACGGCCTGGTGCGTGCCGACTGGACGGAGCGCGGTTGATGAGCGTCGATCACGACCGCCGTCGCGTACTGGGCGGGCTTGCAGTTGCCACCGCGTTTTCGATCCTCAGTCCTTTTGCCCGCAGTGCAGGCATTGACTATCCCTTCACCCTCGGCGTGGCTTCAGGCGATCCGTTGCCCGATGGTTTCGTGATCTGGACGCGCCTCGCGCCGTTGTTCAATGCCGCAGACGGTCGCGGCGGATTGAACCGAGCAGTGCCGGTGCGCTGGAAGGTGGCCAGCGATGCGGCGATGACGCGGATTGTGCGCCAGGGCGAGGTGATGGCCAGCGAGCGTTTCGCCCATTCGGTGCATGTGGAAGTCGCCGGGCTGGAAGCGGGTCGACCGTACTGGTACCAGTTCGAAGGCCTCGGCGCGCAAAGCCCGGTGGGGCAGTCGCGCACGGCCCCGACGGTGCATGCCATGGCGTCGGCGCAATTGGGCTTTGTCTCCTGTTCCCATTGGGAGCGAGGCTACTTCAGCGCCTATCGTCACTTGGCGGCCGAGCAGCCGGACCTGGTGTTTTTCCTCGGTGATTACATCTACGACAGTTCCTACGCGGCCGACTCCGGCAAGATCGTTCGCCCCCACGGCAGCGGCAATGCGCTGAACCTGGTGGATTACCGCAACCGTTACGCCCTGTACAAGACCGATCCGGATTTGCAGGCACTGCATGCCGCGGCGCCGAGTGTGGTCACTTGGGACGATCACGAAGTGCAAAACGACTACGCGAGTCAGTGGTCCCAGGACCCGAACATTCCGGTGGCGAGTTTTCTCAAGCAGCGGGCGGCGGCCTATCAGGCGTTCTATGAACATATGCCGCTGCGCTTGAGCAGCTTGCCGCGAGGGCCGGACATGCGCATTTATCGGCGTTTGGATTACGGCCGACTGGCGCGTTTCCATGTGCTGGATGGTCGCCAGTACCGCTCCGAGCAGCCGTGCATTCTGGCCAATGGCAGCCACAAGGGGCATGTCGCCGCGAATACCTGTGCCGACCTGCGCGATCCCCGCCGCACCATGCTCGGCTGGGAGCAGGAAGCATGGCTGGATCAGGGCTTTGCCGAGTCCCGGGCACAATGGAACGTGATCGCCCAGGACCTGTTGGTCGCGCCGCTCACACAACGAGACCTGACCAACCACAAGCCTGGCCGCTGGACCGATGGATGGGATGGTTACATGGCCAACCGTGAACGGATACTCGCTTCGATAGTGCGCAGGAAGGTGAATAACCCGGTGTTCTGGGGCGGCGATATTCACTCGTTCTGGGCGACGGACCTGCACGCTGATGGAGGGAATCTGGATTCGCCGGTGGTCGCTACCGAGTTTGTCGGCACGTCGGTGACCTCTGACGGGCCGCCGTTTGAGGCGTTCAATGCGATCCTGCCCCTCAATCCCCATGTGAAGTTTTTCGACAGCCGCCAGCGCGGCTATGTGTCGGTGGCGCTTGGGGAGAAGAGCATGCTGACGCACTTTCGGGTGATTTCCGATCCGAAGGATCCGAATGCCAGCGTCTCGACCCTCAAGTCGTTCGTGGTGGAGCCGGGCAGGGCGGGGGCGATTGCGGTTTGACTAGCTGAGGAGGACTTTTGTGGCGAGGGGGCTTGTCCCCCGTTGGGCTGCGAAGCGGCCCCAAAAATCTCATGCCGGGCTCTGCCTGAAGGGAAGCTGATTGCCTTCTGGGGCCGCTGCGCAGCCCAACGGGGGACAAGCCCCCTCGCCACAGGTTGTTTGCCAGCCAGAAGAGGTTTCTCAATCCAGGCTGTATCGCACCGACAGTGCCCCTTTTTTTTCCGAAAGGGCCAGGATCTTTATCTGGCCCACGTCCCCCAATGCCTGCACATGCGTACCGCCGCAGGCATAGGCCGGCAGCTCGCCAAAACCCACTTCCCGCGTGCCTTCATCCAACGCCATGTGGCGCGGCAGGTTGGCGGCGATCCATTGGTCGACTTGCCGCTGAATCACCTCTGCGTCCATGGCCTGGGCTGACGTGCCGCGAATAAAGGTGATCTTGCCTTCGCCCGGCCAGTGATGGGCCTTGATCGGCATCCAGCCCAGGGTTTCGCCGGCATTGCCGATCAGGTGCCCGGCTGAGTGCAGGCGGGTGTGCAAGGTGCGGCGGTCTTCATCGACGCGCGCCTGGATCACGCCGGGTGCTACGGGGCGGTCGACGTAATGCACGACACGATCACCTTCCTGCACCACCTTCAGCACTTGGCTGTCCCCCAGCCAGCCGGTGTCGCAAGGCTGGCCGCCACCTTGGGGGTGGAAGATCGTTGACTGCAGGGTCACTGCAAATTGGTTATCAAAAGGCGTGCATCCCAGCACTTCAAGTTCGGCATTCAGGTGGTCATGGGTAAAAAACAAGCGCTGGGTCATCATCTACATCCGCATCAGGGTTTCGATCCGGCAGTATAAGAAGTGCGCCAATGGGTGATAATCCGTTCAAATCTCAATGGACTTGTGCGTCATGAGCATCAATCTTCCCTTGCCACTGCTCGGTGAAATGGCGATTTTCGTCAAGGTGGTGGAAACCGGCAGCTTCTCAGAAGCCGCGCGGCAGTTGGGTGCATCGCCGTCGTCCGTGAGCCGCAGCATCTCGCGCCTGGAAAAAGCCCTGGCGACTCGCCTGCTGCAACGCACCACACGCAAGTTGCGCCTCAGCGAAGGGGGCGAAGAGGTATTCAAGCGCTGCCAGGAAATGGTCAGCGCCGCGCGTTCGGTGATGGAGATCAGCGGGCAGTACACCCATGAAGCCGAAGGGCTGGTGCGGGTCAGCGTGCCCAAGGCGGTGGGGCGGTTTGTGGTGCATCCGCATATGCCGGAGTTTCTGCGGCGTTATCCCAAGGTCGATGTGCAATTGATCCTTGAGGACCGGCATGTTGACCTGATTGATGACAATGTCGACCTGAGCATCCGCATCACCGACAGCCCGCCGCCGGGCCTGGTGGGGCGGCAATTGCTGCCAATCGAGCATTTGATCTGCGCCACGCCGCAGTATCTGGCCGAGCATGGTACGCCGCAGCATCCCCATGATTTGCTGGAGCACAGTTGCATCTACCTGGGCGAGACGTCGGGGGATGCGCGCTGGAAGTTTCGCCAGGGCAGCAAGGCGGTGACAGTCGGGGTGCGCGGGCGGTATGCGGCCAATCACACCGGGGTGCGGCTGGATGCGGTGTTGCAGCACGTGGGGATTGGCAGCTTGCCGTATTTCACGGCGCGGCATGCGCTGGAAGCGGGGGAGGTGGTGCAGGTGTTGCCGGGTTGGGATTTTATCGCGTCGTACCACGGGGATGCCTGGTTGCTGCATTCGCCGACGCGGTATCTGCCGCCGAAGTTGCGGGTGTTTATTGATTATTTGGTGGAGTGCATGGCTAAAGAGCCAACGCTGAAGAAACTGTAGGAGCGAGCTTGCTCGCGATGGACGTTAACGATAACGCGTGCATCCTGAATGCACGCGGCGCCTTTGAGTTCTTCGCGAGCAAGCTCGCTCCTACAGTGGGTCCGTGTTAGTGCTTGGGCTGGTCATTGGACATGGCCAACAACTGCTTTTCCTGGTTCCAGTCGAACGGTTCGTCGTTCTGTTCAGCTTCGAAGCGACGTTCTTCCAGGGCCTGGTACAGGTCCAGTTCGTCGTCGGGCATGAAGTGCAGACAGTCGCCACCGAAGAACCACAGCAGGTCGCGCGGCACCAAGTGAGCAATTTGCGGGTAGCGCAGGATGACCTGGCTCATCATGTCCTGGCCCAGGTACTGGCTTTCGATCGGGTCGATCGGCAGCAGGGCGCGCAGTTCATCGAAGCGCTCCAGGAACAGAAGGTGGCTTTCCTCGGGAACCTGTTCGGCTTCGCCGACGGCAACCAGGATGCTGCGCAGGTGGTCGAGCAAGACGAGATGATCGGCAACGACATTGGACACGAGATAAGTCCTCAAGAGCAAAACGGGCGCGAGAGTATATAGCTCAAGCGCCCGTTTTTATATGACCGCTGGGATCAGCGGACTTTTCCCTCAGCCTGGCTCAGCTCTTCCTTGCTGAAATCATCGACGTCGATCACCTTGCGTCGCGCTGCTTCGGCGTCACGCAGGGTTTGTGCCTCGGCCGGTTGCAGCACGCCGGCATGCAGCGCGGCGTCGATGGCATGTTCGCCAGCGGTCGGTTTGACCTGGCCGCTCTTGAGGCCTTCGTGGAGTTTTTTCTGCAACGGGTGGCTGTCGGCCAACAGGTCGTAGGCATGTTGCAGGGCGCCCACCGGATCTTCTGCGGACTGTGGGCGATAGCAGCCCGCCAGCACTGCTTCCAGGGCCGGGTCACCCTTGGCGCGACCAATCACCGCGGCCACTTCTGCATCCAGCGCATCGGACGGGCCCTTATGGCGACGACCGAGCGGGAACACGATCACCCGCAACAGGCAACCCAGCACCTTGTTCGGGAAGTTGGTCAGCAGTTCATCCAGTGCGCGCTCGGAGTGGCCAAGGCTTTCTTCCATGGCCCAGGCGAACAGCGGTTCCAGGTGGTCTGGCGAATCCAGGTCGTGATAACGCTTGAGCGCTGCCGACGCCAGGTACATATGACTCAGCACATCACCGAGGCGTGCCGACAGGCGTTCGCGACGTTTCAACTCGCCGCCCAGCAGCATCATGCTCAGGTCCGCCAGCATCGCAAATGCAGCAGCCTGACGGTTGAGTGCGCGGAAGTAGCCTTGGCTCAAGCGGTTGCCTGGGGCTTTTTCGAAGTGGCCGAAACCGAGGTTCAGCACCAGGGTGCTGGCGGCGTTGCTCACGGCAAACCCGATGTGCTGCAGCAGCAGGCCGTCGAATTCCTTAAGGGCCTGGTCATGGTCTTCGCGACCGGCCAGGGCCATTTCCTTGAGTACGAACGGATGGCAACGAATCGCACCCTGGCCGAAGATCATCAGGTTGCGCGAGAGGATATTCGCGCCTTCCACGGTGATGAAGATCGGCGCGCCTTGCCAACTGCGGCCCAAGTAGTTGTTGGGCCCCATGATGATGCCCTTGCCGCCGTGCACGTCCATTGCATGGCTGATGCACTCGCGGCCGCGTTCGGTCAGGTGGTACTTGAGGATCGCCGACAGCACCGAGGGTTTTTCCCCCAGGTCGACGGCGTTGGCGGTGAGCATTCGCGCGCTGTCCATCAGCCACGCGTTACCGCCGATGCGGGCCAGGGCTTCCTGGATGCCTTCAAAGGCCGCCAGCGGTACGTTGAACTGCTCGCGCACTTGGGCATATTGGCCGGTCACCAGGCTGGTGAACTTGGCCGCGCCGGTGCCAACTGCTGGCAGGGAAATCGAACGGCCTACCGACAGGCAGTTCATCAGCATCATCCAGCCCTTGCCGAGCATTTCCTGGCCACCGATCAGGAACTCCAGGGGAATGAACACGTCCTTGCCGGAGTTGGGGCCGTTCATGAACGCGGCACCCAGTGGCAGGTGACGGCGGCCAATTTCAACGCCCGGTGTGTCGGTGGGGATTAGCGCGAGGCTGATGCCGAGGTCTTCTTTGTCGCCCAGCAGGTGGTCCGGGTCGTGGGCCTTGAAGGCCAGGCCAAGCAAGGTCGCTACCGGGCCGAGGGTGATGTAGCGTTTTTCCCAGTTCAGGCGCAGGCCGAGGGTTTCCTTGCCTTCCCATTCGCCTTTGCAGATCACCCCGGTGTCGGGCATGGAGCCGGCATCGGAGCCGGCCAGTGGACCGGTCAGGGCAAAACACGGGATATCGTCGCCACGGGCCAGGCGTGGCAGGTAATGGTTGCGTTGTTCATCGGTGCCGTAGTGCAGCAGCAATTCGGCGGGGCCGAGGGAGTTGGGCACCATGACCGTGGAGGCGAGGTCGCCGCTGCGGGTCGCCAGTTTCATCGCGACCTGGGAGTGGGCGTAGGCGGAAAAACCCTTGCCGCCGAATTCCTTGGGGATGATCAGGGCAAAAAAGCCATGCTGCTTGATGTGATCCCAGGCGGCGGGTGGCAGGTCCATGGCCTGGCCGATTTCCCAGTCGGTGACCATGGCGCACAGTTCTTCGGTGGGACCGTCGATGAAGGCTTGTTCTTCTTCGGTCAGTTGCGCCTTGGGATAGGCCAGCAGCTTGTCCCAGTCGGGGCGGCCGCTGAATAGCTCGCCATCCCACCACACGGTGCCGGCGTCGATGGCGTCGCGCTCGGTCTCGGACATCGGCGGCAGGACTTTCTGGAACCAGTTGAACAGCGGCGCGGTGAAGTACTTGCGACGCAGGTCCGGCAGCAGCAGCGGGGCGGCCACCACGGCGATCAGCACCCAGAAGATCAGCAGCAACCAGCCTGGTGCGTGGCTGAAGGCGCCCATCGCCAAGAGGTAGACGGCGACCACGCCGATGGCGGGCAGGGGCGCGATGCGCCGGTGCGCCAGGTAGGCAATGCCCACCACCAGAACCAGTATCCACAACAACAGCATATTCAATCCTCCGTGAAACCAGATGCGAAATCACCTCAGAGCTTAGTCGGCATCCGAACAAGCGGGGTGATGAGGGTGTTACGTGGTGTGCCGGCAATGATCAGCACCAGGCGCCGACATTTGGCCGAATCGTCGTTATCCCAGGTGCAGGCCTGTGGTTAGACTCAGGGTTTGCTATCTGAGATTAACCTCATGAATGCGTACTTGAATCCCGGCCGCTTCATCGATAGTGACCACCCTGCGGTGATGGAGTTCGCCGAAAAACATCGCGGTTCGAGTGCCGCGCCCCGTGACCAGGCAGTCAGTCTTTACTATGCCGTTCGCGAGGCGGTGCGCTACAACCCCTACACGTTCAGCCGCGACCCGCAAACCCTCAGCGGCAGCTTCGCCCTGGCGGCTGGCGAGAGTTATTGCGTGCCCAAGGCGACGCTGTTGGCGGCATGTGCAAGGCACTGCGGGATTCCGGCACGCATCGGCCTGGCTGACGTGCGCAACCACCTCTCGACGCCGCGTTTGATTGAACTGCTCAGAAGTGACGTATTTGCCATGCACGGCTACACCGAGCTGTATCTGGACGGCCGTTGGGTCAAGGCCACGCCCGCGTTCAACCAGCAACTGTGTGAGCTGTTCGACGTGCCGCCCCTGGAGTTCGACGGCATCCACGACAGTGTCTTCCACGCCTTCAATCGCAAGGGCCAGCGGTCAATGGAGTATGTGGTGGACCATGGGCAATTCGCCGAGGTGCCCGAAGAATTCTTCTTTGCCCACATTCAGAAATGTTACCCACACCTGTTTGGCGAGCAGATGCCGATGCTGCTGGGGGACATGCAGAGTGATTTAAGCCGGACGTGATCCGGCGTATGCTGCCCCGGCATTCATCCAACCATCTTTTTCAAAATCGGGGCGGTCATGCTGAAAATCTGGGGTCGTAAAAATTCGTCAAATGTCAGGAAAGCACTGTGGTGCGCCGAGGAGCTTGGCCTGGACTATGAGGCAATTGATGCGGGCGGGGCTTTTGGTGTGGTCGACACGCCGCAATACCGCGCGCTGAACCCCAATGGCCGCGTGCCGATGATTGAAGATGGCGACTTTGTGTTGTGGGAATCCAACACCATCGTGCGCTATCTGGCTGCCAAACATGCACCGGATTCGAATTGGTACCCCGGCGACCTGCAAGCTCGCGCCAACGCTGAAAAGTGGATGGACTGGACCACCTCGACCCTGGCCGAACCCTTCAAGACCGTGTTCTGGGGCGTGCTGCGTACCCCTGCTGAAAAGCAGAACTGGGACACCATCCACGCCGGGCGCCAAACCTGTATCGATGTGCTGCAAACCGTCGAGCAGGCCTTGGCGACGCAACCTTACCTCTCCGGCAAAGAGATCGGCATGGGTGATATTCCCTTGGGCTGTTTCATCTATGCCTGGTTCGAGATGCCCATCGAACGCCCGTCGATGCCGAACCTGGAGGCCTGGTACCAGCGCCTGCGCCAGCGTCCGGCCTATCAAAAAGCGGTCATGACCGCGTTGACCTGATACCCACTATTAATACGGGTTACTGTACTTGTGCGGCGCGGACAAGCACCATGCTTGTCACGCGCAGCCGTTGTATTCCGTGCGGTCCGCCCTCATGTAACAATTCTATTCCTCTTCTTTGGTGCGTAATCCGATATGAGTTCCGCTCTGTCCATCCGGCAGCTAACCAAAACCTACGGCAACGGTTTCCAGGCCCTGAGTGGTATCGATCTGGACGTCGCCGAAGGTGATTTCTTCGCCTTGCTCGGCCCCAACGGCGCCGGCAAATCCACCACCATCGGCATTCTCTCGACCCTGGTCAACAAGACCAGCGGCACGGTGAATATCTTTGGCCACGACCTGGATAAATCCCCGGCGGCGCTCAAGCGCAGCATTGGCGTGGTACCCCAGGAGTTCAACTTCAACCAGTTCGAAAAGACCTTCGACATCGTTGTGACCCAAGCCGGTTACTACGGCATCCCGCCGAAGATCGCCAAAGAGCGTGCCGAGCAATACCTCACGCAACTGGGGTTGTGGGACAAGCGCGACGTGCCTTCACGCTCCCTGTCCGGCGGCATGAAGCGCCGTCTGATGATTGCCCGCGCCCTGGTTCACGAACCGCGGCTGCTGATCCTCGACGAACCGACAGCGGGTGTGGACATCGAACTGCGTCGCTCGATGTGGACCTTCCTCACCGAGCTGAACCAGAAAGGCATCACCATCATCCTCACCACCCACTACCTGGAAGAGGCTGAGCAGCTGTGCCGCAACATCGGCATCATCGACCACGGCACCATCGTCGAAAACACCAGCATGCGTTCACTGCTGAGCCAGTTGCACGTCGAGACCTTCCTGCTTGACCTGAAAAACGACATGACGGTTGCGCCCCAGCTGATCGGCTACCCGAATCGCCTGGTGGACAGCCACACCCTGGAAGTCCAGGTAGACAAAGCCGTGGGCATCACCGCGTTGTTCGGCCAGTTGGCCACCCAGAACATCGAAGTGCTGAGCCTGCGTAACAAAACCAATCGCCTTGAGGAGTTGTTCGTGTCCCTGGTGGAGAAAAATCTGGCGAAGGTGGCGGTATGAGTTCGGAACTGCAACCCAACCTTGTCGCGCTGCAGACCATCGTCTACCGCGAAGTGAAGCGCTTTACCCGGATCTGGCCGCAAACCCTGCTGCCGCCGGCGATTACCATGGTTTTGTACTTTGTGATCTTCGGCAACCTGATTGGTCGGCAGATTGGTGATATGGGTGGTTTCACCTATATGGAATACATCGTGCCGGGGTTGATCATGATGTCGGTGATCACTAACTCCTATGGCAACGTAGTGTCGAGTTTCTTTGGCAGCAAGTTCCAGCGTTCCATCGAGGAATTGATGGTGTCGCCGGTGTCGCCCCATACGATTCTGATCGGCTACACCCTGGGCGGCGTGCTGCGCGGGTTGATGGTCGGGGTGATAGTAACGATGCTGTCGTTGTTCTTTACCCATTTGCAGGTGCATCACCTGGGGATCACCTTGCTGGTGGTGGTGCTGACGGCGACGATCTTTTCGTTGCTGGGCTTTATCAACGCGGTGTTTGCGCGCAACTTTGATGATATTTCGATTATTCCGACGTTTGTGCTGACGCCGTTGACGTACCTGGGTGGGGTGTTTTATTCGATCACCTTGCTGCCGCCGTTCTGGCAGACGGTGTCGTTGGCTAACCCGGTTTTGCACATGGTTAACGCGTTTCGCTATGGGATCTTGGGCGTTTCGGATATCAAGATCAGTGTGGCGATCACGTTTATGCTGGTGGCGACGGTGGTGCTGTATGTGGGGTGTGCGCGGTTGCTGGTGAGTGGGCGTGGGATGCGCACCTAAGCGTTGATTTTGCGTTTTTGGGGGAGTACATATCCGTTTCTTCGGTAACGGCCGCTTAGGGTTCCGCTCTTACAGCGGGTCACTTTTGAAAAGCGCAAAAGTAACCAAAACGCTCTGCCCCGCCTGTCGGCACCTCGCCTAGGCTCGGTGTTCCCTCACTCCGGCATTGCTACGCGGGCCGCCGCGACGGGCCATCCATGGCCCGGCGCGGCTAAACCGGCGTCCTGCCGGTTTACCCGCTCCGCACTGCCTGCGTTCGGCCTCGGGCTGAATGGGGCAGTCAGATCAAGATCAAAAGCAAAAGCACAGCGGCCTCCCGGCCGGCTTCCTTCTCTGTAGGAGCGAGCTTGCTCGCGAAAAACCTGAGACCGCCGCGTTCATCCAGAATGCCAGCGTCATCGTTAACGACCTTCGCGAGCAAGCCCGCTCCCACATTTTGGACCGTGCCCGCTTTAGCTTTTGATTTAGCCTTTGCTTCACCACACTCAAGCCGGCCTGTAGGCCGCTGTGCCCTTGATCTGCTTTTGATCTTGATCTTAGGCGCCCCGTTAAACCACGCTGGCCGAACGCAGGCTTTGGAGCGTGGGTAACCCGGCAGGACGCCGGGTTAGCCGCGCTGGGCCAGGGATGGCCCATGACGGCGGCCCACGGTCCAAAGCCGGAGTGAGGGCACACCGAGCCTAGGCGAGGTGCCGAGTGGTGGGGCAAGAGCGTTTTGCTTACTTTTGCGCTTTTCAAAAGTGAGCCGCTGTAAGAGCGGAACCATAGGCGGCCGTTACCGCAGCAACGGATATACACCCAAACCCAAAAACCACCTCACCCCCCCAACGCCAACTCAATCAGCTCATGCAGCTCCTCAACCGCCAACGGTACAGTAGAAAACAGACTGCGAAACACGGTGGGCGCAACGATCAGGTTGATCAGCCGATCCACGCTGGGGGCAGTTTCAGCGTCGCCCGGATAGCGATCCAGGATCGTCTCCAACTGCCCGGTAAGGATCCCCACGCAATACCCCGGCGCCTGACTGCATTGCACATCGCGCATCATCTCCCGACCAAGATCCGAGCTCATTTCATCGCGATATTGCTCACCCCAAGCCCGCAGGTCTCCGCGCAGGCTGCCAGTGTCAGCCGGCTCACTGTCCGGTCGCAGACGAGCCATGGCGACATCCGCCAACAGCGCAGCAAGGTCACCCCAACGGCGGTAGATAGTCGAGGGCGTGACCCCGGCGCGCGTCGCTATCTGCGGCACGGTCACAGTGGAACGGTCCTGCTCGTCGAGCAATTCACGCACCGCCGAATGCACTGATTCCTGAACCCGGGCACTACGGCCCCCCGGGCGGAGCCCTTCTTTTATCGCCATGCGTAAAACCTTAACACAAAGAATTTGCTTTAAGCGCCATCCAGTAGCACACTCCGCAAAAGCAAAATATTAGCTTTAGCGGAGCGTGCCCATGTCCAGCGTTACTTCCCATCGTTTCAGCCTGGTGTTTCTCGCGATCACCTTGCTCACGTTCCTCGCCGCCTCCAGCGCGCCGACGCCGTTGTACCACCTCTATCAGGAAGGCCTGCATTTTTCGGCGGCAATGCTGACCCTGGTGTTCGGCGTCTACGCCTTGAGTCTGCTGGCGGCCTTGTTGACCGTAGGTTCCCTGTCGGACCACCTGGGACGCAAACCGGTAATTTTTGCCGCGCTGCTCCTCGATATGCTGGCGATGCTGCTGTTTATCAATGCCGACAGCGTCGGCTGGCTGATTGCCGCCCGCACGGTACAAGGTTTTGCCACCGGCATGGCCACCGCTGTATTGGGCGCCGCGCTGCTCGACACCGACCGCCAGCAAGGCCCGTTGATCAACAGCGTAGCGCCTTTGTTGGGCATGGCTTGTGGCGCCATGGGCTGCAGCCTGCTGGTGGAGTTCGCGCCGATGCCGACCACGTTGATTTACTGGACCCTGCTCGTGTTGATGATGCTGCAGGCACTCTACGTCTGGCGCCTGCCGGAAACGGTCAGCCGGATTCCGGGCGCGCTGGCCTCGCTGTGGCCCACCTTGCATGTGCCGCCCCAGGCGCGTCGTGCGTTGTGGATCTCGTTGCCGGTGGATGTGGCGGTGTGGGCCATGGGCGGCTTTTACCTGTCCCTGGCGCCCTCGCTGGTGCGGGCGGCGACCGGGTCCACCTCGAACCTGATCGGCGGCGGGCTGGTCGCGGTGCTGACGCTGAGCGGGGCGGTGATGATTTTCAGTCTGCGCAACCGCTCTGCAGACAAGGTCCTGCGATTGGGCGCCGTGTTGTTGGCGGTAGGTGTTGCGCTAATCCTCACGGCCGTTCATAGCGCCAGCCTGCCGCTGTTCTTCATGGCCACGCTGATCGCTGGCGCAGGCTTTGGTTCGGGATTCCTCGGCGCACTGCGCAGCGTTTTACCGTTGGCCTTGCCCCATGAGCGGGCGGGTTTGATGTCGGCGTTCTATGTGCTGAGTTACCTGGCGTTCTGCGTGCCGTCGCTGTTGGCAGGCAACTTGACGCGCACCTTCGGCTTGATTGCCACTACCGATGGTTACGGCGTGGTGCTGATCGTATTGGCGCTCGGTGCGTTGGTGGCGTTGCTATTGCAGGATTTGGCGCGGAGCAGGGCGACGGCGGGTAATTGATTCGGTAATAATCCGCCAACCGTACGCTATGGGATTCACACATGAAGATCATCCGCAGCAAGGACTTCACCGGCAGCCGCGCCTGGGAGGCGCTGGACATCGCCAACATGAACGGCATCACCACCCGGTTGCACTGGACCGACCAGCCGTACCGCTGGCACGTCAATGACGGGGAAGAAGTGTTCGTAGTGCTCGACGGCCAGGTGCAGATGCACTATCGCGAAAACGGCACCGAGCAGATCGTCTTGCTGCACGTCGGTGACATCTTCTACGCCAGCGTCGGCACCGAGCATGTGGCCCATCCACAGGGCCCGGCACGGATCCTGGTGATTGAATCCGAAGGCAGCGTTTGACTGCATATCTACAAAGCAGATAACAGTTAGAGATATTACCCGTTATATAGATATTCGATTCGGTTCTACCATGGTCTCAACCTCATGCGAGGAAGAGGAATTCACCATGACTTGCCCCAATACCCTTCACAGCAGCTTGAAACCTTTCAGTCACCTGACCCGTCCCCGGGAAGTGATTCGCCAGTTCACCCCCAACTGGTTTGCCGCCACCATGGGCACCGGAGTGCTGGCGTTGGCGCTGGCGCAATTGCCGGTCAACCTACCCGGGCTGCACGCAGTGGCCGAAGGTATGTGGCTGTTTACCATCGGCCTGTTTGTGTTGTTCAGCGTGCTGTACGCGGCGCGCTGGGTAATGTTTTTCCACGAGGCACGGCGTATTTTCGGGCACTCCACGGTGTCGATGTTCTTCGGCACCATTCCCATGGGCCTGGCGACCATCATCAATGGCTTCCTGGTATTCGGCCTGCCGCGCTGGGGTGATGGCGTGGTGCAGCTGGCCGAAGTGCTGTGGTGGCTGGACGTGGCGATGGCCCTGGCCTGCGGGGTGTTGATCCCGTTCATGATGTTCACTCGCCAGGAACACAGCATCGACCAGATGACCGCCGTATGGCTGTTGCCGGTGGTGGCCGCTGAAGTCGCCGCTGCCAGCGGTGGCCTGCTCGCGCCGCACCTGGCCGATGCCCATTCGCAACTGGTGATGCTGGTGACCAGCTACGTGTTGTGGGCGTTTTCCCTGCCGGTGGCGTTCAGCATCCTGACCATCCTGATGCTGCGCATGGCCCTGCATAAACTGCCCCACGCCAATATGGCCGCGTCGAGCTGGCTGGCCCTCGGCCCCATCGGCACCGGCGCCTTGGGCATGCTGGTGTTGGGCGGTGATGCACCGGCCATCTTTGCGGCAAATGGCTTGCCCGGTGTTGGCGAGATGGCCAACGGCATTGGCCTGGTGGCTGGGATCACCCTGTGGGGATTCGGCTTGTGGTGGATGTTGATCGCGGTGCTGATCACCGTGCGTTACCTGCGGGCCGGCATTCCGTTCAACCTTGGCTGGTGGGGTTTTACCTTCCCGTTGGGCGTGTACTCGCTGGCCACGCTGAAACTGGCGAGCACCTTGCACCTGGGTTTCTTCAGTATCGTCGGCAGTGTGCTGGTGGCGGCGCTGGCGCTGATGTGGCTGATCGTTGCCAAGCGCACGGTGGAAGGTGCCTATAAAGGTGAGCTTTTTGTTTCGCCGTGCATTGCAGGACTAGCGAATAAGTAAGCGGGATTAGGTAAAGTCGTGGCCTGGAAAAACCAATAACAGTCTTCAGGCCACGCAGGAACACGGACGATGAGCCACCCCTCGCAATTCACATTGCTGCGCAAACGGCGTTTCCTGCCGTTCTTCATCACCCAGTCCCTTGGGGCGTTCAACGACAATATCTTCAAGCAGTCGTTGATCCTGGCGATTCTCTACAAGCTGACCATCGAGGGCGACCGCTCGATCTGGGTCAACCTCTGCGCCTTGCTGTTTATCCTGCCGTTCTTCCTGTTCTCGGCCCTGGCCGGGCAGTTTGGCGAGAAGTTCAACAAGGACGCGCTGATCCGGGTGATCAAGATCGGCGAGATCGTGATCATGTCCGTCGGCGCGGTGGGCTTCATGTTCAACCACCTGGAACTGATGCTGCTGGCGTTGTTTGCCATGGGCACCCACTCGGCCCTGTTCGGGCCGGTGAAGTACTCGATCATGCCCCAGGCCCTGCACGAAGATGAGCTGGTGGGCGGCAACGGCCTGGTGGAGATGGGCACGTTCCTCGCGATTCTGGCCGGCACTATCGGCGCCGGGATCATGATGTCTTCCACCCATTACGCGCCGGTAGTCTCCACCGCCATCGTCGGCATCGCGGTGCTGGGTTACCTGGCCAGCCGCAGCATTCCCCGCGCGGCGGCTTCCAGCCCCGAGATGCGCCTGAACTGGAACATCTTCAGCCAGTCCTGGGCCACCCTCAAGCTGGGCCTGGGGCAGACGCCGGCGGTGTCGCGCTCGATTGTCGGCAACTCGTGGTTCTGGTTTGTCGGCGCGATCTACCTGACGCAAATCCCGGCCTACGCGAAGGAGTGGATGTACGGCGACGAAACCGTGGTCACGCTGATCCTCACGGTGTTCTCGGTGGGCATCGCCCTGGGTTCGATGCTCTGCGAGAAGCTCTCCGGGCGCAAAGTCGAGATCGGCCTGGTGCCGTTCGGCTCGTTCGGTTTGACCGTGTTCGGCCTGCTGCTGTGGTGGCATTCCGGCGGCTTCCCGCAGAACGTCCAGGCGAATGACTGGATCGCCGTGCTGAGTTACGGCCAAGCGTGGTGGGTGTTGTTCGATATCCTCGGCCTCGGCGTATTCGGTGGTTTCTATATCGTGCCGCTGTACGCACTGATCCAGTCGCGCACCGCCGAGAACGAACGGGCGCGGGTGATCGCGGCCAACAACATTCTCAATGCGTTGTTCATGGTGGTCTCGGCGATTGTGTCGATCGTCTTGCTGAGCATGGCCAAGCTGACGATCCCCGAGTTGTTCCTGGTGGTGTCGCTGCTGAACATCGCAGTCAACACCTACATCTTCAAGATCGTGCCCGAATTCACCATGCGTTTCATGATCTGGCTGCTCGGCCATTCCATGTACCGGGTCGAGCATAAGAACCTTGAACTGATCCCGGACGAGGGCGCGGCATTGCTGGTGTGCAATCACGTGTCATTTGTCGACGCGCTGTTGATTGCCGGTTCGGTGCGTCGGCCGATTCGCTTTGTCATGTACTACAAGATCTACCGTCTGCCGGTGCTGAATTTCATCTTCCGTACCGCCGGAGCGATTCCGATTGCCGGGCGGCATGAGGACATCCAGATCTACGAAAAGGCGTTCCAGCGGATTGCTCACTATCTGAAAGACGGTGAACTGGTGTGCATCTTTCCGGAAGGCAAGCTGACCTCCGATGGCGAGATGAGTGAATTCCGAAGCGGCGTGACGCGGATTCTTGGAGAAACGCCGGTGCCGGTGATTCCGATGGCGTTGCAGGGGTTGTGGGGGAGTTTCTTCAGTCGTGACCCGAACAAGGGCTTCTTTCACCGGATCTGGTCGCGGGTGACCTTGGTGGCCGGTGCGCCGGTGACGGTGGAGGCGGCGACGCCTGAGGCGTTGCATGGGTTGGTGGGGGAATTGCGCGGCGGTGTCAGGTAGTTTTTTGGTGTGTTTGAGGGCCTCTTCGCGAGCAAGCCCGCTCCCACATTTGGAACGCATTCCAAATGTGGGAGCGGGCTTGCTCGCGAAGGCGGTAGTGGCCTAAGCGCTGATCTTGAGCCCAATGAGCCCGCAGATAATCAACGCCACACTGGCCAGGCGAAACAACGCCATGGATTCTCCGAACAGGATAATCCCGGCAATCACCGTGCCCACTGCACCGACTCCGGTCCAGATGGCATAGGCGGTACCCAGTGGCAGTTCCTTCATGGCCAGCCCCAGTAGCCCGAGGCTGACGGCCATGGCGGCAATCGTCAGGGCCGTGGGCAGTGGCTTGCTGAAACCGTCGGTGTACTTCAGTCCGACGGCCCAGCCGACTTCAAACAGTCCGGCAAAAAACAGAATGATCCAGGACATGATGACCTCCCTTCCAAGGTGGGGTCGTCCCCGGATTAATCGCTTGATTGCGTCGCGAGGTCGTCCCCGCGAAGCCCGGTAGAGTGCCGAATATTGATCAGGTGATCAAGTTTCGGACTTGCTCGCCAACAGTTCGCGATCTTCCTTTTCGCTCATCCGCCGGAAGTACGTCGATAACAAAGCCCCGGAAATATTGTGCCAGACGCTGAACAGCGCACTCGGCACCGCAGCCAGCGGCGAAAAATGCGCACTCGCCAACGCGGCGCCCAGGCCGGAGTTCTGCATGCCCACTTCCAGCGACAGGGATTTGCGTTGCGCCAGCGGCAGGCCGAACACGCGGCCGGTGAAGTAACCCAGCAGGAAACCAAAGGTGTTATGCAGGATCACCACCGCCATGATCAGCAGGCCCGACTCGGCTATCTTCGCCTGGCTGGCCGCCACCACGGCGGCGACGATCGCCACGATGCTGACCACCGACACCAGCGGCAATACCTCCACCGCGTGACGTACCCGGGCGCCCAGCAACCGCTGCGCCACCACACCGAGCACGATCGGCAACAGCACCACTTGCAGGATCGACCAGAACAACTCCATGAACGACACCGGCAACCAGGCCGAGGCCAGCAGCCAGATCAGCGCGGGCGTCAGCAGCGGGGCGAGGAGGGTAGTGACGGCGGCGATGGCCACCGACAGCGCCAGGTCGCCCCGGGCCAGCCAGGTCATGACGTTGGAGGACGTGCCGCTGGGGCAGCAGCCGACGAGGATCACGCCGACGGCAATTTCCGGCGGCAGGTGAAAGACCTGGCACAGCAGCCAGGCCACGCCGGGCATGATCACGAAATGCGCGACCACACCCAATGCCACGCGCCACGGGTGGCGCGCGACTTCAGCGAAATCTTCAAGTTTGAGGGTCAGCCCCATGCCGAACATCACCAGGCCCAACAGCGGCACGATGGCGCCTTTCAGGCCGATAAACCAGGCGGGTTGCAGGAACGCAACCACGGCAAAAATCAGCACCCAGTAGGCGAAGGTATTGCCGACGAAACGGCTCAAGGCGGCGAGTGCGCGCATGGGGGAGTCCTTTTTTATTAGAGAGGTGCGGATACCTCTGTAGGAGCGAGCTTGCTCGCGATGGACGTTAACGATGACGCGGGCATTCTGGATGACCGCGGCGCTCTCAGGTCCTTCGCGAGCAAGCTCGCTCCTACAGTGAAGCGGTGAGGCTTTAGATGCCTTGTGGGGTCTCTTCGCCACCCAGTGCTTCCACCAACGCCGGCAGGAAGTCACCAAACGTCAGCATCATCAGGGTAAAGCTGGCGTCCTGTTGGCCCAGTGCTTCGTCGCCGCCGTCCTGTTCCGCCTGATCCTGCAGCAGGTCTTCGAACTTCAGGCGCTTGACGGTCATTTTGTCGTCCAGCATGAAGGACAGCTTGTCCTGCCAGGCCAGGGACAATTGGGTCACGACTTTGCCGGTGGTCAGGTGCAGTTGGATCTCTTCGCCGGTCAGGTCCTGGCGTTTGCAGCGCACGATGCCGCCGTCTTCGTGGGTGTCGCGCAGTTCGCATTCGTCGAGGACGAAGAAGTCATCGGCCGGCTTCTGGGTGGTGACCCAGTCGGTCATGATCGCGGTTGGCGCGGTTTTCACGGTCAGCGGACGTACCGGCAGGGTGCCGATCACTTCACGCAGGGTGGACAGCAGGTCTTCGGCGCGTTTCGGGCTGGCGGAGTTCACCAGGATCAGGCCCTGTTTCGGCGCGATGGCGGCAAAGGTCGACGAGCGACGGATAAACGCCCGCGGCAGGAAGGCCTGGATGATTTCATCCTTGAT
Source organism: Pseudomonas sp. AN3A02 (assembly GCF_011765255.1). Lineage (NCBI taxonomy): Bacteria > Pseudomonadati > Pseudomonadota > Gammaproteobacteria > Pseudomonadales > Pseudomonadaceae > Pseudomonas > Pseudomonas sp. AN3A02. The sequence goes on along the minus strand of NZ_JAARNI010000002.1, from coordinate 278,388 downwards.
CTGGTCGCGTTCCTTTTTGTAGACCTTGCGCATTTGCTCGGCTTCGATCTCTTCGACCTTTTCCTTCACCGCATCACGCACCACGCTACCCGGCAGGATACGTTCTTCCTTGCGCGCAGCGATCAGCAGGAAATCACCGCTGACGTGTACCAGTGGCGCGTCTTCGCCTTTACCGAAAGGGGCGACGAAACCGTAAGTGGTCAACTCCTGGCTTGCACAAGGGCGCGCCAGTTTGGTGGCCAGTGCAGTTTCCAACGCCTCGGCATCAACAGGCAGATCTTGGGTCAGGCGATAGATAAGCAGGTTTTTGAACCACATGGGGTGAGTCTCTCCTTATATACAAAGGGGGGCATTATTCTCCTCATGGCGCCATAGGCCAACCCTCGCTAAGCCATTGGAAGGCCTGAAAAAAATTATTTAAGAAAGTGCTTGCCAGACCATGGGTCGCTCCGTAGAATGCGCGCCACACCGAAAGTGAAGGGTGATTAGCTCAGCTGGGAGAGCGTCTGCCTTACAAGCAGAATGTCGGCGGTTCGATCCCGTCATCACCCACCATTCGCTTTTTAGTGTTACGCGCAGCGGTAGTTCAGTCGGTTAGAATACCGGCCTGTCACGCCGGGGGTCGCGGGTTCGAGTCCCGTCCGCTGCGCCATATTCGGTCACCTGGAACGCTGAACGCCAGGTACCACAGGAAGCCCGCTCATTGAGCGGGCTTTTTGCTGTCTGGGGTTTGCCAAAACCGCCGGTCTAAAAAGCGCCCCCGATCATGTGCAGTGATCGGGGGCGTTTTTTTATTGGGTTTAGAAATCCCAGCGGGTGGTGACCATAAAGTTGCGCGGCTCACCATAAGCCGCGGAGTTATAGAAACCGATGTTGGTGTAGTAGGACTTGTCGAAGATGTTGTTGACGTTCAGCGTCGCCGACACGTTCTTGGTGATCTGGTAGCGGGTCATCAGGTCCACCAGCCAGTATGCCTCCTGGGAGAATTCTTCATAACCGCCATGGGGGTTGTTGTAGATGTCCTGCCAACCCACGCTTTGCCAGCGTACGCCACCGCCGACGGTCAGCTTGTCCAGGTCCCCTTTGAGCTTATAAGTGGTGTACAGCTTGATCTGGTCTTCAGGCTCGAACGTGGAAATCTTCAGGTCCTGGTCGTCACGCACCACCTTGTGCGTGTAGCCGGCCTGAATCTGCCAGCCCGGGCTCAACTCGCCGGACACTTCAAGCTCGTAGCCCTTGGTCACGGCCTTCGTGCCTTTATAGGCATAGTTCTGCGGCGTAGGTTTCAGGTTGTTGTAGTCGTCGTCGGAAACGGCCCGATTGTTTTCATGGATCTCGAAGTACGCCGCGCTGGCGTTCAGGCGTCCGTCGAAGAAATCAGCCTTCATGCCCAGCTCGTAGTTTTGGCCTTCGTCCGGCTCAAGCAACTGGTTTTGCCGGTCGCGGTTGTAGTTCTCCTGGGGCATGAAGATATCGGTGTAGCTGGCGTAGACCGAGTAGGTGTCATTCAGGTCGTACACCACGCCGACATAGGGTACGAAGCGTCCGGTCTCGCGGTAGGACGGGTTATTGCCGGTCAGGTGGTAATTGACCACGCGGCCACCGAGCAGCAGCTTCAGGTCATCGGCCAGGTTCAGGCGCGTGGTCATATAGGCGCCGGTCTGGCGAATGGTGTCGTCGATATATTGCTGCGGCGCGCCCCAATCGGGTTGGGTGGCGTGGCCGTGCCAGTTATTGAAGTCCACCATGTTGGGGGTGAGGTTCCAGTAACCCTTGCCGTTCCAGTCCGAAATGCCGATGGAGCCGCCCACCACCAGCTCATGCTCGCGGCCGCCCAAGCTGAACGGGCCGCTGGCATACAGGTCGGCGGAGTCGCTGACAGTCTCCCCGGTGTATTTGCCCGAAGTGATATGTGCGGTGCCATCTGCCCGTGGCTCATCGCCCTGGATCGAGCCCATCAGCGCGTGGTAGCTGTTGATCTTGTGATCCAGTTGCAACTTGGTGACCCAGCCATTACCCAAGTCATGCTCGAGCATGGCGAAGGCGGTGGGGGTGTATTGCTCCCAACTGCTCCAATTGGCCGCGTTGTTAAACGAGCGCTTTACGCTATTGCGATCGCCATTGGCGTTGATCAGCGGGAAGCTGCCGGACCAGCTTGAGGCGGTGGGCAGGCTGTCCTGATAATCGCCGCCCACGGTCAGCATCGTGTCTGGGGACAGGTCGAACTCCATGATGCCGTAGTACACCGGGCTTTTGCGCGAGTAACGGTCCATGAACGAGCGCTTGTCCTGATACGCCGCGACGGCCCGGCCACGCACGTTGCCGCTTTCGGTCATCGGGCCGCTGACGTCCAGTTCGCTGCGATAGTTGTCCCAAGAGCCCGCGCCGAGGCTGGCATGGCCCTGGAAGTCAGCCGTGGGTTTCTTGCGCACCAGATTGATCGTGGCGCCCAGCGAGCCGGCACCGGTGAGCAGACCCGTGGCGCCTTTAAGCACTTCGACCCGATCATAGATCGCCATGTCGCTCAGGGTATTACCCGCTGAATAGGCGACGTTGCGCGCGGTGGAAGGAATGCCATCGTACTGGAAGTTGTTGATGGAGAAACCGCGGGCGTAGTAGTTGGTGCGATCGGTGTCGAAGGCCGACACGGTGATGCCCGGGGTGTGGCGCATCACGTCGTCGACGTTATTCAGACCGAAGTCATCCATGTGTTTGCGGGTGACGACGGTCACCGATTGCGGGGTTTCCTTGGGAGTCAGCACCAGCCGCGTCGCCGTCGCGATGCTGCCGGGAGTGTAGGAATCAGTGCCTTCGGTAACGTTGCCCAGCTGGTTGGCGCTTACCTGCGTCGGGCCCAGTTCCATGGCATCGGTAGCCGCGGGGTTAGCTTCCAGCGCGTACACCTGATCACTTTTGATCACGCGATAGCCGCTGCCCTGTAACAGCCTGTCGAACCCTGCGTCCACGCTATAAGTGCCTTTCAACCCCGGCCCATTCAGCCCCTGCAGATTCTGGGACTGGAACACAATGGCTACGCCCGCTTGCTGGGCGAACTGGTTGAGTGTGGCGCCCAGCGGCCCTGCAGGTATGTCGTAGGCTTGGGCCGCAACGTTTACCGTCTCGGCCTGGGCCAAGTGGGTATTGAGCAGCGTCGTCGCGAGTAGTGTGAGGGTCAGCGGCGCGCTACTCAGCAGGCGTCTGCGAGGCTTGGAAGGGAAGGGCATGGTGAGGGCAGTCCTTTAGTCATCGATATACCTTCCTTGACGGGCAACCCGAAAAAAAGCGGAAGCAATGCGAATAATTATTTTTTGCTCTCGGTATCCGGGCTGACAATTATCAGCCATGGGGTAAAGGTTTTCAGCTTGATCGGCAGGGTTTGAGCCAGCATCTGCAAGGTGCGGTCGGTGTCATCCAAGGGAAGTACCGCCGAGACCTTGAGGTTCGCCAGTGCGGCTCGATCAAACTGCAAGTGGCCCGAACGGTGACGGGCGATCTCATCCAGCACTTCCGGCAACGGCCGGTTGTCGACCACCAGTTGATGGCGGCGCCAGGCCCCATTGATGCTCGCCGTATCGATGCTGCCGGAGAGGCGCACGGCATCCATGCTGAGCCGCGCCTGCGAGCCTGCGTCCACTTCCAGCGTCTGCTGGCCATTCGCGCTTTGGGCGGCAACGCGGGATTCGAGCATGCTCAGCACAGTGACGTCATCTTCGCGCCTGACCACAAACCGTGTGCCCAACGCACGCAGGGTGCCCTGGGTCGTCTGCACCACAAACGGACGGTCGCCGTCGTGGGCCACTTCCACCAGGATCTCGCCTTGTAGCAGTTCAATGCGCCGCTGCCGGCTGTCGAAATACAGGTTCGCCGCACTGATGCCGTTCAAGGTCAGCGTGGAACCGTCTGCCAGGCGCAGGGTTTTCCATTCGCCGGGGCCGTTGTGCACATCGGCCATCCACTGTTGCGGATAAGGGCTGTAGAGCAGCGCTGCGGCGGGAAGGGCCAGGCTGCAGGCCAATACCAACGCGCGGACGTAATTTTTGCGGGCTTTCCCCTGCCGAGGAAAGGCCGCACTCAAGGCCGCCCGGGCCGGTGCTTTTCGCCCACGCAGGGCCTGCACTCGCGCAATCACGTCTTCCATGCGCGCCGCTGAAGCCGCGTGTTGCGGGCTTTGCTGCTTCCAGCGCTCGAACGCCTGCCGCTGGGCCTCGGTCAATTCGCCTTCGTGCAGACGAATCATCCATTCGGCGGCTTGTTCGTCGATCTGTTGGCGGGAGTCGGGCATGTGCGGTTCAGATATCCACGCTGTGGCTGCAATGCAGCAGGGCCTGGATCAAATACTTGCGTACCGTACGTTCCGACAATTTCAGGTGGCGGGCGATTTGCTGCTGGGTGAGGTCTTCGAGGTAATACAGCACAAACGCCTGACGCACATTGTCGTGCATGCCTTCAAGAATGAAGGCGATGTGCTCAAGGGCTTCCAGGGTGGTGTGGATCTGTTCCGGCGACTGAAAACCTTCCAGGGTTTCCACCGTCAGCATCAATTCCTGAAGGTAGGCGTGCTCAATCTGCTTGCGCCGGGCCTGGTCGATGATCAGCCGCCTGGCGGTGGTGCTTAAATAGGCGCGGGGCTCGCGGATGCCGGTCACCGACTCCCGTGCGTGCAGAATCCGTGCAAAGGTGTCCTGCGCCACGTCGGCGGCGTTGTGGGTACAGCCCAGTTTTCGGCGCAACCAAGTGAACAGCCAGCCGTGATGCTCGCTGTACAGCTCGGTAATCTCCCGTTGGAACGGCGGTTCACCCACAGACATAAGGCGCAGCTCAGGTGTTATTGAGAATAATTGTTAATTGTGGGGCCAAGGCTTGTGCAAACGCAATAGACTCGCGTTTGCGTCCAAAACGCCGGTTTTGCGGGGTTCGCAGGGTTGAAGGCAAAATATTTTGAATAAATTGCATTTAAATCATGACATTACGAAAAATTACTATAGAATGCGCCCCACACCGAAAGTGAAGGGTGATTAGCTCAGCTGGGAGAGCGTCTGCCTTACAAGCAGAATGTCGGCGGTTCGATCCCGTCATCACCCACCATTCGCTTCCAGTGTTACGCGCAGCGGTAGTTCAGTCGGTTAGAATACCGGCCTGTCACGCCGGGGGTCGCGGGTTCGAGTCCCGTCCGCTGCGCCATATTCGGTCACCTGGAACGCTGAACGCCAGGTACCACGAGAAGCCCGCTCATTGAGCGGGCTTTTTGCTGTCTGGGGTTTGGGTTTAGAAAAACTCGTCCAGCAAGCAGTAGAACGCGATGCGCTGCTCATCGGGTTCGACGCCGTACTGCTCGAAGAACGGCGCCACCCAGGCCGCTCCGAGATTGCGCTCGATGCTACGGGCGGCCAGTGCAAGGTCCTGATAACGGTCACTGATGCCCAGGCGGCCGCAATCGATGAAACCACTGAAGTGATCGCCCTCAGCCATGAAGTTTGGCAGGCAGGCATCGCCGTGGGTCACCACCAGGTCATGGGCGGCGGGGCGCGTCGACAGCAGTTCGGCGAATACATCCGTGGCGGTTCGGCCCAGGCGTTCATCGTCGAAGTCGGTCTCGTCAACCAGCCCTGCGTTCACGCGATTACCGGCGGCCGCAATACGGTGTTCCAGTGAGTGGTCGAACGGGCACTGTGCAATCGACACCTGGTGCAGGCTGCGCAGTGCGCTCGCCACCAGGTGGATGACCTGCGGCGCAGATAGGTCGCTGGCGCCGGCCAGATCCTGCCCCGGGACGGCGCTCATCAGCAGCCAGTGGCGATGGTTTTCCGTGAGCACATCCAGCACGGCAGGCCCAGGCAAGTTCGATTGCTGGAGCCAGCGCAGCCGCTTGATCTCGTCGGGCAACTCGGCGTGTGGGCCGATGGGCTCGGATTTCAGGAACAGATCCTCACCGTTGTCCCGGAGCAGGCGGAAGACGTCGGCTCCCGACTCGCCAATGGTCTGTGGCTCGATGAGTGCGTTGGGGAATTGGTCACGCCATTTTTTTGGAATAGTCATGCGCGCATTCTTCCATTTTCTTCGTATTGCTTCCATCCAGCGCATCCTGGCGCCGTAAAAACACCAAGACCACCAAGGCCGTGACCAGCGTGAAACCAGCCAGTAGTTGGAGCAATGTGTTGAACCCGGCCGTGTAGGCCGCGCGCAATTGCGCCAGCGGAATCGTCGTGCCGGCCTGCAGGACATCGCCCATCACCAGCGCTTGGGCAATCACCGAAACATCCGCCGCTGCGCTCCCGCGCAAGTGGTGCGCAACCAATGCGCCCAATACCGCCATCGTAATCGCCAGCGCCACGCCTTCACTGGCCACGCGGGTGGTATTGAAAATCCCCGCCGCCATTCCCGCACGCTCCTTGGGCACCACGCTGATCGCCAAACCATCCATCAAGCCCCACGGCAGCCCGGTGCCGATTCCGATGACCAGCATCGCAGCGACAGTCTGCCCAGGCTGGTGGGCCAGGCTTAATCCCCACAGGCCCGCCGCTGCGATCAGCAAGCCAATGGCACACAACACACCTGCCGACAGCCAGCGCGTCAGCGCTGCGGCGATCATCGGCACCACCAGCATCGGTGCCGACAACGCCAGCATCATCAAACCCGCGTCCAGCGCGCTTGCGCCTTCCACGCCGATAAACCGCAGGGGCAGCAACACGATCAACACGATGTAGCAGTAACAGGTGCCGATCGGCAGGAGCTGCACGCCAATAAAGCGCGGGAAGCGAAACAGCCGCAGCTCCAGCATCGGTTGGCTTGAGTGATTTTCGACGAGGATAAACACCAGCAAAAACACTGCCGCCGCTATCAGCAGAGATTCAACCATCAGCGATGACCAGCCGTGCTCCGGGGCGAGGATCACCGCCGTGGTCAGGGCTACCAGCATCGCGGAAAACGTCAGTACGCCTGATGTGTCCAGCCGCAGCGCTTGCGGGTCGCGGCTTTCGCGCATTTTGGGCGCGGCAAACAGCAGCGAAATACCGGCCAATAGTGCGGTGCCGAGAAAAATCGAGCGCCAGCCCCAGTGTTCGATCAGCACCCCCGACAGCAATGGCCCAAACGCCAAGCCTGCACCAAACGTAGTGCCCAGCAAACTGAAGGCGCGGGTACGTGCATGGCCGTCAAACTCCTGTGCCAGCGCCGCACAGCCACTGGCCAGTGCCGTGGCTGCCGCGACGCCCTGCACACCACGCAACACATCCAGCCAGAAAATTCCCGGTGCCACTGCCAGCAACAAGGAGACCACGGTAAACAGCGCCATGCCCCACAAAAAAAGACGCTTTCTCCCATACAGGTCGGCGAGGGTGCCGGCGGCCATCAACAGGCTGCCGAAACTCAGCATGAACGCGTTGGTGATCCACGCCAGTTGGCTGGGCTGGGCGGCAAATGCCTGGCCGATAAAAGGCGTGGCGACGGCGCCACCGGTAAAGCTCATGGGCAATACCAGGGCAGCCAGGCAAATTGCGGCCAGGATGGAGTATCGGCCATGGGCGGGCAACGATTCGGTTGTAGTGTTCATAGGGATATTCCCGCGATTCTGAAGGTTAAAAGACTCTAATCAGGATGCAATCACGGATAAACGGGCTTACATTCCGTTCATAACGGACGTTATGGATGCAATGACATGACCGATAACCTGAGCGGCGTGATCGCCTTCGTCAAAACGGCAGAGGCCCTGAGCTTCACCGGTGCGGCCCGGGCAATGGGGATTTCCGCGTCGGCGGTGGGCAAGAATGTCGCCAAGCTTGAGGCGTCACTTAATGTTCGGCTGTTGCACCGCAGCACGCGCAAGGTCAGCCTCACCGCCGAAGGCCTGCTGTTCTACGAACGGTGTCGGAAAATTCTCGATGATTTGCAAGACGCCCGCGCCATGCTTTCCCATGCGATGCAGGCGCCCCGGGGCAAGCTGCGGGTCAGCCTGCCCACCATCGGCTATCGCTTCCTCTTTCCCCACATGATGGCGTTCCGCAAAGCCTACCCGGAGATCGAGCTGGAGCTGGATTTCAACGACCACCTGGTGGACGTGATCGAAGAGGGCTTCGACGTGGTCATCCGCAGCGGCGGCCTCGCAGACTCGACCCTGATGGCCCGCAAACTGGGACCGTTCAGGTTTGTGCTGTGTGCATCACCCGATTACCTTCGGGCCAACGGTCGGCCGGAGTCCTTGAGCGATTTGGAGCATCATCCGTGTTTGCGTTACCGCTTCGCCACCACTGGAAAAATCATGGACTGGACCTTATCCGCCAACCCGGCCATTACCCAGTTGCGCCTGCCCACCGCCCTGACCTTGAACAACATGGAAGCCATGCTCCGGGCCGCGATGGACGGCCATGGGATTGCCTACGTGCCAGACTTCCTGGCCCGCGAAGCACTCGCCCAGGGCCAGCTTGAAATCGTGCTCGACGGCGATTCCGACGATCAGGGGCAGTTCTGGGCGCTGTGGCCGTCCAGCCGGCATCTCTCGCCGAAGATCCGCGTGTTTGTCGACTTCGCTGCCGCGCACCTGTTCACAAGCCCACCAGTCGGTAGCCCACCTGCAACTCGGTAATGAAGTACTGCGGCTGGGCTGGGTCGGCCTCCAGCTTCTGCCGCAGATGCGCCATATGCACCCGCAGATAGTGGGCGCGGTCCACGTAATCCAGGCCCCACACTTCGAGCAATAACTGCCGATGGGTGAGCACCCGGCTCTGCCCGCGAATCATCGCGCACAGCAGGCGGTATTCGATGGGCGTCAGGTGCACCGGCAGGCCTTGGCGCCACACTTCATGGGTCGCCAGGTCCACTTCGATATCACCAAACGCCACCTTGCTGGTGGCCGCCACGGTGCCGGTTTGCCCGTGCCGACGCAGTTGCGCACGGATGCGCGCGAGCAACTCGGGCACGCCGAAGGGCTTGGTCAGGTAGTCATCGGCGCCGGCGTCCAGTGCGGCGACTTTTTCCTCTTCGCGATCCCGCGCCGACAACACCAGGATCGGTACCGCCAGCCAACCCCGCAGCTCGCTGATCAACTGTTTGCCGTCGCCGTCCGGCAGGCCGAGGTCGACGATTACCAGGTCTGGCTGGCGGCTGGAGGCGTGGATCAACGCGCGCTTGACGCTGTCGGCTTCGAACACCTGGAAGCCCTCATCCTGCAGGGCAATGCCGACAAAACGGCGGATATTGGCCTCGTCTTCAACAATCAGAATGCGTGCAGTGCTCATAGGGCGTCCATTGGGGGCGGGGTGCCCGCCGGTAAAGTGATGACGAAATGCATGCCGCACTCGCGGCCGGGTTTGGCTTCGATGCGCCCGCCGTGGGCTTCGACGATGCGTTTGGCCAGGGCCAGCCCCAGGCCGATCCCGGCGACCGAGGATTCCTGCTGGCCACGGGCAAACGGTTCGAACAGATTGGCCGGCGCGCTGCCCGTGCCAGTGTCGCTGACTTCCAGCAGGATGCTGTCCGAAACGGCGCGGGCGGCCACGGTAATGACTGTGCCCGGCGGGGTGTACTTGGCGGCGTTATCCAGCAGGTTGACCAACACCCGTTCGATCAATAGCGCGTCGACTTCCACCAGCGGCAATTGCGGGTCCAGCGTTGTGTGCAGCACATGCCGGGCCAGTGGTTCGCGCAACTGGCGCAGGGCGCTGCCGACGATTTCCTCCAGCAAATGCCATTGCCGGTTGAGCCGCACGCCGCGCTCTTGCATGCGGGCCATGTCCAGCAGGTTTTCGATCAGGCGTTGCATTGAGGTCGCCTGCTCATGAATACCGTGTAGCAACTCGGTCAGCGGGCCCGGCGGTGCATGGGGCAGGGCGGTGTCGGCGGCGCCGATCAGTGTGGTCAGGGGCGTGCGCAAGTCGTGGGAAATCGCCGCGAGCAAGGTGTTGCGCATCTTCTCGCCTTCCATCTGCACCAACGTGCTTTGCGCCACTTCGACAAAGTGCACGCGCTCCAGGGCAATCGCCAGTTGGCTCATGCAGGCTTCCAGCAGGCGGCGTTCTTCGGGCTCGTTGAGGCGTTCGCTTTGCGCCAGTTCCAGCACCAGCACGCCGCGCACGCGCATCGGCGCCTTGAGCGGCAGGTAGCAACCCTTGGCGGCGGACAAGGTGTCGGTGCCCTGGCCGGCGGATTGGCCGTGATCGTAGGTCCATTGAGCGATGCTGTCGTCGATCGGCAACCCGCCCGCCCCCACGCTGTGCACACCATCGGCGGCGTCCGGCAAGGCCAGGCCGACCCGTGCTTCGAACACGCCGCTGAAGGTGCGCAGCGCCACTTCGCTGATCTGCTCCACGGTCAACGCCGCCGACAGGTCCCGGGCCAGGCGTGCCAGTGAGGTTGCACGGCGTTCTCGAGCGGCGGCGGTGCGCGCTTCGTGGCGCAGGCGCGCGGTGAGTTGCCCGGTGATCAGGGCGATGCCGAGCATCAGCGCGAAAGTGAAAAAATACTGGGTGTCGTTGACGGTAAATGAGTAGCGCGGCTGGACGAAAAAGAAGTCGAAACACAGCACCGCCAGCATCGCCGCCCACACGCCGGGGCCGCGTCCAAAACGCAGGGCCACCAGCACCACCGTGAGCAGGAACAGCATCACCACGTTGGCCAGCTCGAACACTTGCAGCAGCAGCGAGGCGATGGCGCTGGCGGTGAAGCAGGCGAGGGTGGCCCAGAGGTAGGCCAGGGTTCTGCCGGGCGCTGGCGTGGGTTTTTCAATGGCTGGTGCAGTGCCCGGCAACACGCCGTGGGCAATCACGATCTGGTCGATCTGCGGATGGTGCCGGCTGATCCGGTCGCCCACCGACTGGTGCCAGAACCGCCATGCCCGGCGCGGATGATGGCCGAGCACAAGGCGATTGGCATTGTGTTCCCGGGCACAGGCGGCCAGCGCTTCGGCGACGTCCATGCCCGGCAATGTTGCGGTGTCGGCGCCAAACTCGCTGGCCAGGGCCAGGGTTTTCATCGCCGTGAGGTAACGCTTGGCGCCGCGCCCCTGGGCGGAGGCGACGTGCACCACGATCCAGTCCGCCTCAAGCTTTTGCGCCAGGCGTGCGGCTTCACGCACCAGGCGCTCATCACCGGCGTCACCGGCCACGCCTACCAGCAACCGCTCGCGGGCGGGCCAGAGGGTCTTGATCGATTGTTCGCGACGGTACACGCGCATCTGCGTGTCGACCCGGTCGGCGGTGCGGCGCAGGGCCAGTTCCCGCAGGGCCAACAGGTTGCCCTTGCGGAAAAAATGCCGCGACGCGCGCTCGGCTTGGGGGCCCAGGTACACCTTGCCGTCCTTCAAGCGTTGCAGCAGATCATCCGGCGGCAGGTCCACGACGATCACTTCGTGGGCGTTGTCGAACACATGGTCCGGTACGGTTTCCCGTACGCGAATGCCGATGATTCCGCTGACCAGATCGTTAAGGCTTTCCAGGTGCTGGACGTTGAGGGTGGTCCACACATCGATGCCGGCGCTGAGCAGTTCTTCCACGTCTTGCCAGCGTTTCGGGTGGCGTGAGCCGGGCACGTTGCTGTGGGCCAGTTCATCCACCAGCACCACGGCGGGATGGCGTTGCAGGGCGGCGTCGAGGTCGAATTCGGTGAGGGCAAAGTCGCGGTGCACACGGTGGGCGCGGGGCAGTTGTTCGAGGCCGTTGAGCAGCTCGGCGGTTTCCTGGCGGCCGTGGGTTTCCACCACGCCGGCGAGTACGTCGCGGCCCAGGCTGACTTCCCGTTGCGCCGCATCGAGCATGGCGCAGGTCTTGCCCACCCCGGCGTTGGAGCCGAAGTAGATACGCAATTTGCCGCGCAAGGCGGCCTGTTCTTCCTGCTGGACCCGGGCGAGGAGGGCGTCGGGGTCGGGGCGTTCTTCGTTTAATGCGGGCATGTCATTCCTCAAATGGACTGTAGGAGCGAGCTTGCTCGCGAAAAACCGGAGAGCGCCGTTGGGTGTCAGGTTTCCCGCGTTATCGTTGACGCCCTTCGCGAGCAAGCTCGTTCCTACAGTGGATCGGGTGCTACACGAGACCTAACGCGGTCAGCACCATGTCAATCAGCTTGATCCCGGCAAACGGCACCAGCACCCCGCCCAGGCCATAGATCAGCAGGTTGCGATTGAGCAACGCCGCCGCGCCAATCGCCCGGTAAGTCACGCCGCGCAGGGCCAGAGGAATCAGCGCCACGATGATCAACGCGTTGAAAATCACCGCGCTGAGAATCGCCGAGTTGGGGCTGGTCAGGTGCATCACGTTCAGCGCGCCGAGCTGCGGATAGGTCGCGACAAACGCCGCCGGGATGATCGCGAAGTACTTCGCCACGTCATTCGCCACGCTGAAGGTGGTCAGTGCACCACGAGTCATCAGCATCTGCTTGCCCACTTCGACCACTTCGATCAGCTTGGTCGGGTTGCTGTCGAGGTCGACCATGTTGCCGGCTTCTTTCGCCGCCTGGGTGCCGCTGTTCATCGCCACCGCCACGTCGGCCTGGGCCAGTGCCGGGGCGTCGTTGGTGCCGTCGCCGGTCATGGCCACGAGCTTGCCCTGGGCCTGGTAGTCGCGGATCAGTTGCAGCTTGTCTTCCGGGCGGGCCTCGGCGAGGAAGTCATCCACGCCGGCTTCCACCGCAATCGCGGCGGCGGTCAGGCGGTTGTCGCCGGTGATCATCACGGTCTTGATGCCCATGCGCCGCAGTTCGGCGAAGCGCTCCTTGATGCCGCCCTTGACCACGTCCTTTAGCTCTACCACGCCGAGTGCTTTTGAACCGTCGGACACCACCAGCGGGGTGCTGCCGCGTCGCGACACTTCGTCGACCTTGGCCTGCAACGCTGCCGGAAAACTCCCGCCCAACGCTTCGATATGACTGCGGATGGCATCCGCCGCACCCTTGCGAATACCGCGGCCTTCGGGCAGGTCGACGCCGCTCATGCGAGTCTGCGCGGTGAAGTGCACAAAGCTTGCGCCGAGGGCATTGATGTCCCGCGCACGGATGTCGAACTTCTGCTTGGCCAGCACCACAATGCTGCGGCCTTCCGGGGTTTCATCGGCCAGGGACGCCAGTTGTGCAGCGTCGGCCAGGTCGGCTTCCTTGATGCCCGGCGCCGGAAGAAAACTGCTGGCCTGGCGATTGCCCAGGGTGATGGTGCCGGTCTTGTCCAGCAGCAATACATCGATGTCGCCCGCCGCCTCTACCGCACGGCCAGAAGTGGCGATCACATTGGCCGACATCATGCGGCTCATGCCCGCCACGCCGATGGCCGAGAGCAGGCCACCGATGGTGGTGGGGATCAGGCACACCAGCAACGCCACCAGCACCGTAGCGCTGACCACGCTGCCGCTGCCGCTCATGGCCACGGCGAAGATCGAGTACGGGCTCAGCGTCGCGATCACCAGGAGGAACAACAGCGTCAGGCCCACCAGCAAAATTGTCAGGGCGACTTCGTTGGGCGTTTTCTGACGCTTGGCGGATTCGACCATCGAGATCATGCGGTCGAGGAACGACTCACCCGGGTTGACGCTGATGCGCACCACCAGCCAGTCCGACAACACCCGCGTGCCGCCGGTGACGGAGGAAAAGTCGCCGCCGGCTTCGCGGATCACCGGTGCCGATTCGCCGGTGATTGCGCTTTCATCCACCGAGGCCACGCCTTCGATCACTACGCCATCGAGCGGCACCAGGTCGCCGGCTTCGATCAGCACCACCTGGTCCTTGCGCAACAGCGTCGCTTCGGTCGGCAGCCACGCCGCGCCGTGCTTCGGTTGCTGCAGCAGCTTGGCCAGGGTCTGGCGTTTCATACCCCGCAGGCTGGCGGCCTGGGCGCGGCTGCGACCCTCGGCCAGGGCCTCGGCGAAGTTGGCGAACAGCACGGTGAACCACAGCCACAAGCTGATGCTCAGGATAAACCCGCTGGGGGCTTCACCCTGGCCACCGAGGGACTGGAACCACAGCAGCGTGGTGAGGAGGCTGCCCAGGTACACCACGAACATCACCGGGTTTTTCCACTGCGCCTGGGGCAGCAGTTTCTTGAACGCATCCCCGCAAGCGGTGAGCACGATGGCGCGATCAAACAGAGGTAAACGAGCATTCTTGATCATGGGGGAATCTCTTACTCACTGGCCGCAATGGAGGGCTGGCGCGAAGGCAGGCGGGCGTCCAGCGCGAGGTTGAGTTGCAGCACATTGACTCGTGGTTCGCCGAGCAAACCGAGGGTGCGGGCGGCGGTGTTTTCGTTCACCAGTTGCAGCAGATCGGCTTCGGGGATCTGCCGCAGGCGGGCGACCCGAGCCAGTTGGATGCGCGCGTTGGCCACGGAGATATGTGGGTCCAGGCCGGAGGCGGAAGCGGTGACCGCATCCACCGGCACCTGGGCGTCGGCGGCGAGGTCGTTGTCCTGGCGGTAGGCTTTAGCTCGGGCTGCGACCTGGTCTACCAGTTTCTGGCTGGTAGGGCCCAGGTTGCTGGCGCCGCTGGAGCCGGCGTTGTAAGGCTGCGACACGCTTTTGCTCGGGTCTTGCGGGTCTGCGCCGAGGGTCATGCTCGGGCGGCCGTGGAAGTAGCCGGGCTTGGTGAAGTCCTGGCCGATCAACGCCGAGCCGATCACCAGGCCGTCGCGTTCAATCAGCGAACCCTGGGCCTGGAACGGGAACAGCAACTGCGCGGCAAAGGTGGTGAAGATCGGGTAGGCGAGGCCGGTCAGCGCCATGAAAAACACCGCCGAAACCAGCACCGGGCGCAACAGCCCTTTGAATATCGATTGAGTCGTCATCAACGTGTCCTTAGTTGTACGTCTGGCCGGACAGCAACTGCAGTTGCTCCACCAGCGGGCCGAGCGCGAGCGCCGGCAGGAAAGTCAGGCCACCGACTACCAGCACCACAAACACCACCAGCACCATGAACAGCGGGGTTGCGGTGGGAATGGTCCCGGCACCGGCAGGCACGGTCTTTTTCATCGCCAGGGAACCGGCCACGGCGAGCATCGGCAGCATGGTGAAGAAGCGCCCGACCAGCATCGCGAGGCCAATAGTGGTGTTGAAAAACGGCGTGTTGGCGTTCAGCCCGGCGAACGCCGAACCGTTGTTGGCGGTGCCCGAGGTGTAGGCGTAGAGCACCTCGCTGAAACCGTGGGGGCCGAGGTTATTCAGGCTGGCCATGGTGTCGGGCCACAGGGCGGCGAGGGCGGTGAAACCGAGGATGCTGATGGGGTGCGCGAGCACCGAGAGCATCACCAGTTTCATCTCCCGGGCCTCGATCTTCTTGCCGAGGAATTCCGGGCTGCGGCCGATCATCATGCCCACCAGAAACACCGTCAGCAGCGCGTACTGGATCAGGTTGATAAAGCCCACACCGTCGCCGCCGAACACGCAGTTGAGCATCATCTGCGCCAGGGGCACGAAGCCACCCATGGGGGTCAATGAGTCGTGCATCGCGTTGACCGAACCGGTGGTGGCCGCTGTGGTGGTGGCAATAAACAGACTGCTGTCGGCGATGCCGAAACGCAGCTCCTTGCCTTCCATATTGCCGCCGCTTTGCTCGATGGACAGCGTCTGGTTGGCACCGGCCTGGGTCAGCAGCGGGTTGCCGTTTTGCTCGGCGCCATACACCAGTGCGAGGAAGCCGATAAACATCACCAGGAAGGTACCGAAAAACACCCAGCCCTGACGGCGTTGCAGCAGCATGCTGCCGAAGGTGTAAGTCAGTGCCGACGGGATCAGCAACATGCTGAGGATGTGCAGGGTGTTGGTCAGCGGCGTCGGGTTTTCGAACGGGTGCGCGGCGTTCATGCTGAAGAAGCCACCGCCGTTGGTGCCGATATGCTTGATCGATTCAAAGCTCGCCACGGCGCCGACAATCAGTTGTTGCTGCGCGCCTTCAAGCGTTGTGGCCAGGGCTTGGGAGGAAAAGGTCTGCGGCATGCCTTGCCACACATAGACCAGGGCCATGCCCACGCACAGCGGCAGCATCACGCGGTACAGGGGGCGGGTGAAGTCGACCCAGAAGTTGCCGATATCCGCCGAGCTTGAGCGGCTCAAGCCACGGATAAACCCCGCAGCGGCGACCACGCCCGAGGTAGCGCCGACAAACATCAGGAACGTAATCACCGCCATCTGGCTGAAGTTCGACAGGCTGGTTTCGCCCGAGTACGCCTGCCAGTTGGTGTTGGTGATAAAGGACGCGGCGGTGTTGAACGCCAGGTCCGGGGTTTGCGCGGCCAGCCCGAGCGGGTTGATCGGCATGACGGTTTGCAGCCGCAGGATGATATAGCCGAGCAGCATCATCGCCGCGTTCGACAGCAGCAGGGCCGAACCGTAGCGGGCCCAGCCCATGGTTTCCAGTGGGTCGATGCCCAGCAGGCGATAGGTATAACGTTCCGGCAGGGCGTGGCGGGTTCCGGTAAAGACCCGGGTCAGCCACTTGCCCATCAGCACGGCGAGCCCTGTCATCAACCCCAGGACCAGCGCAAATTCCAGCAAAGTGCTTAGCATGTCGAGGCTCCGTTCAAATCTTGCCCATGGCGACAATGGCCATGGCTGTCGTGGCGAAAAACACCAGGGAGAGGCCTACAAAAATCACGTCGTACATGGCGGGCTCCCTAGAACTTTTCGGCGCGAATGAGGGCATAGCCCAGATAAGCGAACAGCCCGACGGCGCATAAGCCGCTGGCGATATAGATGAACTTGAGTGTGAGCACGGTGGAACTCCCCTGATTAATAAGCCGCGATTGCGGACGCGGGGAGGTTAAGAGGTTGGGTATCAAGTTCGGGCACTGATTGCGGGCGTGGGTATTGAGACGGTGTATAGATAGTTTTGTGGTGGACGAACGAAAACAAGGGATAGCCCGGGGGTGGGGTATCCCTTGAAAGTCTGGGGTTCTGCTGCTTTTGATGATCAGCTTATTTGGCTTTCTTTTTCTTTGATTCGCGGGTGGCGAGTTGTTCGAAGCAGAAGGCGGCGGCGCCGAACAGGGCGATCATTGAGAGGACGATCATGCCTAAAGTTGAACTTTCCACGATGACTTCCTACGGGGGTGATTGGTGTGGAGTTCACAGTAGTGGAGGGGGGATTAGTTGCTCAATAGAGACGACATAAACGTTATGGCTGGGGTTGAATCTATACGGAATCTTTACGTGGCTGTTGTGTGTATATCCGTTTTTTAGGTAACGGCTACTTAGGGTTCCGCTCTTACAGCGGGTCACTTTTGAAAAGCCGGAATGCCGGCCCAGTCAAAAGTAACCAAAACGCTCTGCCCCGCCTGTCGGCGCCTCGCTGTGGCTCGGCGTTCCCTCACTCCGGCACCGCGAAGCGGGCCGCCGCGACGGGCCATCCATGGCCCGGCGCGGCTAAACCGGCGTCCTGCCGGTTTACCCGCTCCGCAATACCTACGTTCGGCCTCGGGCTGAATGGGGCAGTCAGATCAAAATCAAAAGCAAGAGCACAGCGGCCTACCGGCCGGCTTGAGTGTGGTGAAGCAGAGGCAAGATCCAGAGCGAAAGCAGGGCTGCTTTTCTGTAGGAGCGAGCTTGCTCGCGAAAAACCTGAGAACGCCGCGTTCATCCTGAATGCCCGCGTCATCGTTAACGACCTTCGCGAGCAAGCCCGCTCCCACATTTGGACCGTGCCCGCTTTAGCTTTTGATTTGGCTTTTGCTGTTGCTTCACCACACTCAAGCCGGCCTGTAGGCCGCTGTGCCCTTGATCTGCTTTTGATCTTGATCTTAGGCGCCCCGTTAAACCACGCTGGCCGAACGCAGGCTTTGGAGCGTGGGTAACCCGGCAGGACGCCGGGTTAGCCGCGCTGGGCCAAGGATGGCCCATCGCGGCGGCCCACGGTCCAAAGCCGGAGTGAGGGCACACCGAGCCCAAGCGAGGTGCCGAGTGGTGGGGCAAGAGCCCTTTTGGTTACTTTTGGGGCTCTTTTCCAAAAGTGACCCGCTGTAAGAGCGGAACCAATAGCAGCCCTGACCGCAGCAACGGATATGTACCCAACACCGCAGAGCTACAAATTCCGGCTATGCCGATAATCACTGACCGCCTCATACACCGCCTTACGCAACCGATTAATCCCCCCAATCGGCCGATGCGCCTCCACCCCAAACCACGGATTAAACGACTGATTATCACAAGCCAGATTCAACGCCGGCGTATCAAAATCCTGCGCCGGAATCACCACCTTGGCCACCGTCTCAAACGGCGCATCACTCTCTTTCCATTCAATGCTGGTGTCCTCGATCGGCATGAACTTCTGCGGATTCTGCCGCTGAATCTGCAACACAAAACACGCCGCCACCCGGTCCGTCGACAGTTGCTGATTCAACGCACTGCGCAAAAAGTTCGGCAGATCCTGATTCTGTTTAGGCAGCACATACGCAGGACACCCCTGGGGATCCGGCGCCACCCGAAACTTCGCATTCGCCGCCCCAAACTTATACGGCGACACCGAGAAATAAGTCGTCTGCGTAGGACTCACCGGCGGCGGCGCCAACGTCGCCAGCGCGATAAACAGATGCCGCACCTGCCAACTGCGCGGATCCACCCCGGGGAAGAACGCCAGGACCTTCTTGCCATCCGCCTGAGCCGAAACGTTCTGCGCATACTCCGCCACATCACTGACAAAAAAGTTCGGATGGCTGAACATCACAAAGTCCTGCTCACCCCGCGCTTGCTGATCCGCGAGCAGTTGCTTGCCTGGCACATCCAGCAATTTGATCGCCATGCCCCGGGCATCCCGGATGCTGTCGAACTGCGGATACGCATTGCCGTTGGACAAACGCATCATCGCCTGCCAAGTCTTGCCGGGCTCCGCGAACACCCCCTGGCGCAATGCCGGGTCGAGGTCCGGCAGTACGCTGACCTCGGCCTTTACACAGCCATGGGCCTTGGCATGCGCATCCCGCAGGTAACGCGTGCCTTCGCGATGTTGGTCGACGATGCGCACCGCGGTCTGGATGATGCCCTGGGTCATGGCGGCTTCACCCGGTGGAATCTGTTCATCCGGCGACACCGGGCCACTGTGTTGCCAGGCGAACCACAGGGTGGACAGCAACCAGCCCAGCAGGCCCAGGCCCAACAGCCACAACAGGGTCTTGACAAGAAACGCGCCGAGGCGCAGCCAAAGTCGAGCGAGCATTTAAAAATCCTTTTCTGCGAAGTCGGTTGAGTCAGGGCAGTTGCTGTTCCAGCGGGCCACCCAGCACTTTCAAATATTCCAGCAGCGCCCAGCGTTCCTGAGGCAGCAAGCCTCGGCCGATGACCCCGTTGCCACGCTGCCCGGCACGGAATTCGTGGCCGCTGTTGTGGTTGCCGGTGATGCGCGTATCGAACAGGAACGCGTTGGGGAACGCCGCGGTTTGATAGCCCAGGTGGCGCGGGTCGTATTCGAAGGTGCCTTTATAGAAGGTCGGGCTGCGCTCGTCCTGAGGCGAGAGCAATTGATAGATCGTCGGCACCGAACCGTTGTGCAGGAACGGCGGTGTCGCCCATACCCCGGCCAGTGGCCGTGCCTTGTAGGCACGCAATTCGCGCACGCCGATGGGCAGGCCGAAGCCGTCCAGGCGCGGACGTTCGGCAGGTGTCACGCCGGCGGCACGGTAGGCGTGGTCTTCGACAAAGGCGGTGATGTACGCCAGGCCTTTGGCTGAAGAAATGCTGCGCAGGTCCAGCGGCTCGGTGGGGGTGGGGTGCAGTTCGACGTTCATTTTCGCCAACTCCGCCGGGTCCCATTGCAGGGCGCTGAGGTCGAAGCGGTGGTCAGCGATATTGTTGGCGGTAGTCGGGTCGGTGCCGATGACTTCCACCGGGAGCATTTTCAACTGGCGCACCGGGCGGCCATCGACTTGGGAAACTGTCGGTACGTGGCAGCCGGCGCAGTTTTCGGTGAACAACGCGCGGCCTTGGGCGGCCAGTGGTTTGTCGATGGCGCCGAACAGGTCTTCAGGCCAGGTGGGTGGCTTGAGCCGTTGCAGGGTTTCTTCGATGGTATTCAGGTCCCGCACCCGCACGCTGGAGGCGTAGCGCGCATCGCCCTGGAGCGGCTGACCGGCGCTGTCGAAGAAGTCCAGGGTGGCGCCGACGCCCAGGGCTTCGCCGATGTTGCGGGCCATGGGTTGCTGGGCCGAGCCGTTCCATTGCACCCAGTCGAAGGTCCAGATGTCCCACAGTTGCGGGTAGTCCACCGGGGCGTTGGCGATGCGGTAGTTGTCGGGGGAAATGGCGTCGCCGAAGCTGGCGTTGGCGATACGGCCAAAGGCGTCGGTACGGCCCGGGCCTTCTTCGGTGGGGTAGAGGCCGCGGTGGGTGTCGTTCCAGGCGACTTTCAGAAAGTTGTTCAGGGACTTCTTGAAGTCCTGGCGCAGTTGCGCGGCGTTCTGGTCGTTGTAGTCGTGGCCCAGCACAGTGTGGGCAAAACGCTCGAATTTCCACGGGTTGTAGTAGGTCGAGGCCAAACTGGCGACCATTGCCTGGCCGAAGCTGCCGCCGCGCAGGGTCGGTACGCTGGACGGCAGCACATGTTGCGCCGGGCCACCGTCGACCCGCAGGCCCTGGCCTTTGAAGTTCAACTGGCCGGTGTGGCAGGCGGCGCACGTGATGTCGAGGAACTCATCATTGCTGCCAGGGTTTTTATGCCGGGCGAAACCCACCGGCAGGTTGCCGGGGTTTTGCGCGGTGGGCACCTGCTTGGGGTCTACCAGGAAACCGAAGCGCGCCAGGTATTCGGGTGTGGCGAAACGCTGTTCGGAGAACGGCAGTTCCAGCGCGGTGAACCAGTCATAGCGCAGGCCCTTGACCTGGGTGCCCTGGGGCGTGAAGTAATACGTCTGGCGATCTGCGGCGCTCCATTGATCCTGGTAATGCACCTGTTGCACCGGCACGTAAACCGGCAGCTTCGGGTTGACCACGTAATAGAGCACCACCGCCAGGATCAGGCCCAGCAGTATGAAAATCATCAGCAAAACACGGGAAAAAATGCGCAAGATAACTATCCTTGTCGAGTTCTAGCGTTCTTATGCCATCAGGCCAGCAGTGCGGCAAGTGGCCATGAGCTTGGTTCCAGCGCTCCAGCTGTCCGTTGCAGGGTCGTGGATTGAATGAAAATGCTTTTAAACACGTGAACTTATCAGAAATTTCCTGCTCACATGCCGGTAGCCATTGGTCGTGGCCGCCTGATAAGCTCGCGACTTTACTCGAATGCCCTTTTGGCACACGAACAAGGAAATAGCATGAAACAGCATCGGTTGGCGGCGGCGGTGGCCCTGGTTAGCCTGGTACTTGCGGGTTGTGATTCGCAAACCAGCGTAGAGCTGAAAACCCCGGCGCAAAAAGCTTCCTACGGTATCGGCCTGAACATGGGCAAAAGCCTTGCTCAAGAAGGCATGGATGACCTGGACTCCAAAGCCGTAGCCCAAGGCATCGAAGATGCCGTCGGCAAGAAAGAACAGAAGCTGAAAGACGACGAGCTGGTCGAAGCCTTCGCCGCACTGCAAAAACGTGCTGAAGAGCGTATGGCCAAGATGAGCGAAGAGTCGGCAACCGCCGGCAAGAAATTCCTCGAAGAGAACGCCAAGAAAGACGGCGTTGTCACCACTGCTTCCGGTCTGCAATACAAGATCGTGAAGAAAGCTGACGGTGCTCAACCCAAGCCTACCGACGTAGTGACTGTTCACTACACCGGCAAGCTCACCAACGGCACCACCTTTGACAGCTCCGTGGATCGCGGTAGCCCGATTGACCTGCCGGTCAGCGGCGTGATTCCAGGTTGGGTCGAAGGCCTGCAACTGATGCACGTTGGCGAGAAGGTCGAGTTGTACATCCCGTCCGACCTGGCCTACGGTGCCCAGAGCCCGAGCCCGGCGATTCCAGCCAACTCCGTGCTGGTATTCGACCTGGAACTGCTGGCCATCAAGGACCCGTCCAAGGCTGAAGCACCTGACGCACCGGCTGCACCGGCTGCCAAGAAGTAATCAGCGCCTGAACACACAACGCCCCGTCTCGACGGGGCGTTGTTGTTTCTGGCCTGTGCATAACCTTTCCATTTGGATCCCGGCCAAAATCAACCGAACCCACGCGGTCTAGAGCAGTCTGATAAAAGACCTGAGTACGGGTAGACGCAGATTATCTCCAAGTCAATGAATTCTTGGGTTTTTTTTATGTGCGCAAAAAACGCCCGATCTGACTGTAGGCCTTGTATTACGTGGCTTTCAGCCTGGAAAATAGGCTCTGTTCACAAGGTTATCCACAATTTGTGTGGATAACCTTTTCTGTCGCCTGGAACTGGAGTGACGATGAAAGCACCGTTTAATTTCACCCGTTTCCTGCCCATGGCCGCCCGCCTGCTTGGCCGAGGGCGCTTGCCTACATTGCTGTTCGCCGTTGCCGCCAAAGGCTCGAGCCAGGGCAACCGCTTGGGCAAGCTCAAGGACGACCTCAAACTGCTCCAGGCCTTGTGCCTGGCCTACTGGCGCGGCGAGTACCGGGCCATCAGCCCCAAGGCGCTGATTTCGGTGGTGGCGGGGCTGATGTACTTCCTCAGCCCGATTGACGCGATCCCGGACTTTATCCCGGTGTTCGGCATGCTCGACGACATCGCCGTGCTGGCGTGGGTCATGAAGACCCTGAACGGTGAACTGAGCGCGTTTCGCGCCTGGCGCGAGCGTCAGGTCCCGGAGAAGCTCGCGGTGGTTGAGCGCCTGCCAGCGACGCCTCTGTTGCTTGAGCAGGAACACCTGAAAAAAAACTGAAGCTTGCGAATATCCCCCTGCGCTCTTTGTGGCTGTTAGGATTACACTCCTAAGGAAAGTACTTACGAAGTAAGTGTTGTGATCCTACGGGGCATTCATGGATATTCAGATAATTAGAAAGGATGGCGAACCCGAATATGCGGTTCTGCCATGGGCTCAGTATCAGGCGCTGTTAAAAGCCGCCGGGCAGCAACAGCCAACACCTCCTGCTTCGACCCTTAGCCAAACCGCTGCCGAACCCGATCTACGCCCCCTGGAGCAGCTGCGAAGCCTGCGCGAGGCCAAGGGCCTGGCCATCGAGGTTCTGGCGCGCACAGTGGGCATCAGCCCGTCTTACCTGGGCTTGATCGAAAGTGGTGAACGCCAGCCGGACGCAGCCATCCGCCGCAGCCTGGCCTGGGAACTGGGCGTCGCAGGTTGGAGGGACGAAACGTGAGCGTACGCATCAGCCGTCAGCATTGGGATGGGTTAATCAACGAACTTGATCAGGCGCGCCGACAGCGCCATCTCTTGACCTACCGCGCATTGCTGGAGCGTCTGCAATTTCCCACGCCGGCCATGCAAACCCTGACGGCCGCGCTGGAACACCTGGCGGCGCTGGATGCCAAGGCCGACCAACCGCTGCGCAGTTCCCTGGTGATCAGCCAGGGCGCCAGCCGCTTGCCACGTACCGGTTTCTTTGAATGTGTGGAGCGTCTTGGACGCTTCTGCGGGCCGTCCGATGGCGTGGCCGCAGCGTCGTGGCACGCATCGGAGGTGGTGCGGGTGTTTGAGTACGATTATCCCGAGTCAGCGGAGGCTTAGTGTTTTGGAAGCTTAAGGCGTATGTCAGTTATTGGCTGGCGCGCAAATTGTTTCATTGGTCCTGGTTCATGCGGCAGCCGCGTTGCTGGCAATGGCTTGAAGGTCAGTTCGCACGCATGGCCAATCTGGGCGACGTAGGGGCACAGAGTTTCTACGGACATATCCTGACGTTTCGCGGCAAGGGCCTCGGCGCCCGTGAAGAGGGCGTGCGGCTGTTGCGGCTGGCGGCCCAGGCCGGAGATGGCAAGGCTGCGTACCAGATTGGGGTGTTGAGCCTCGCGGGCAGCCTTGGCAAGGCGCCGGATCCGCTGGAAGCGGCACGCTGGTGGAAAATCGCCGCCCGGGCCGGGCACCCGCTGGCGCAGATTCGCCTGGAACAACTCTGACCTAGAGCGACTCCGGTTCTGCCTGGCCCAGCTGCAGACTGTCGATCACATGAATGCTGTAGCCCGCCACGTTCTTCGCGTGGTGCTTGGCTTGCGAGGCCAGTTCTGCCAATTGGCTGGCATCGAGTTGTCCACAGGCCTGTGGATACAAATGCACCACGCCGATGGACAGCGACAGCAACGCAAACTCCTGGCGCACACCCTGGCGGTTCAGTGCAACGAAACAGCCCGCGTCCAGATGCTCGCTGCGATAGAAGCGCCGGCATTGGGTGTGGAAGTCGTCCAGCAGCTGGTTAAGCCGCTTGCGCCAATCCTGCGGCCCCAACACCAGCAAAAAATCATCACCGCCGATATGCCCGACAAAGTCGCGGCTTGGGTCTACCCGGTCGTTCAGGCATTGCGCCAGGCACAGCAGCACTTCATCGCCGCGGCCATAGCCGTAGATATCGTTGAACGGCCCTGTGAAAAATTTGTACAAAACGCTCCCGTACAGCTTGTTGAAGGGGGGCATTCTTTACGGGCAGGATTCATTTGTCGAGGCCGAGAACCCTATCGAACTCTATGCAAGGCGTCCCTTGGTCTACGAGTTTTTGCATGACTCAATAATCGTCAATTACTCCATATTGGCTTAATATAGTTTTCTTTTCGTAAATGCATGTATGGCGTTGCGATGGATTCTCGTTGTCGGTGTTTTGAGTTTTTCTATCTAATATCGATTTATGTATGTTGCGAGATTTGCTGGCTTGTTTAGTTAAATTAATTGCAAGGAGTGCTATATGTCTGTTCAACAGGTTAAATCTGCATTGGAGATGTTCATCTCTGAGCCTAATTCCAGAGCTGTTGTTTTAAAAGGCGAGTGGGGCACTGGGAAAACATATCTTTGGAATATGTTGCTAAAACAGAAAAAAGAGTCAATATCTCGTAATAAATACGCATATGTATCGCTTTTTGGATTAAGTAATTTAGTTGATTTAAAGCGGGCAATTTTTGAAAATATTGTCTCTAGCGAAAATGCTGATACTAATGGAGACTTCAAAAGCCTGATTGGGAATTTAGCAGGCGTAGGGCAAGCCTTAGAGAGAGCTGTAAGGAAAGGTGTGAAGGTTACTACTGATGCGGCATCAATACCGTTTGTAAAGGGGTTGGGTGGTGTAGTCGATGCTATCTCTTTCGCAAGTGTTTCTGATACTTTGATTTGTATTGATGATTATGAGCGAAGAAATTCAGGTCTATCTGGTAAGGAGATTTTGGGACTTATTTCTTATCTGGTGGAGAATAAAAATTGCAGTATTATTTTAGTGTTGAATCATTCTCAATTAAATGTTGATTTGGACGAGTACTTCCAATTTAACGAAAAAGTATTTGATTATGAAATTGAGTTTGCTCCTACTCCAGACGAAGCTGCGAATTTGGTTTTTAATGTGGATGATGAGTATGAGCATAGGTTGCTGGTAAACTCTGTAGCCCTTAATATTTCCAATATCAGAATTCTCAAGAAAATTCTTTATTTTTCAAAGTCTCTGGACTCGGTGATACGTAATTACCCAGAGCCAATAGTCACGCAAGTATTACATACTCTTACATTGGCCGTTTGGTCAATTTACTCCAGTGACCCCCAGCGTGTAATGATAGGTGCAATTAAGGAGTTGGGCGGTAGTGGTTTTGAAGCTTACTTTTCAAATAAAGATGACTTGCCGGATACTGCAAATAAAAATAAAGTTTCAATTTTTTTGAAAGAGTACGGTTTTTCGAGCTGTGATGAATTAGATATAGCTATCATTTCTTTGGTGGAGAAAGGTTATTTAGATGGTGTTGAGATAAGGAAGTTGGCTGAGGAGCTGGTAGCAAAAGTAGAGCATAACAAAGATATACAGATGCTTAGAGCTGCGTGGTCTGTGTATAGGTGTTCTTTTAATGATGATGAAGATGAGTTGATTGCGTCTTTTGAAAGTGCGTTAAAAGTTTGTTTGGGTAAAATGTCCTTCATGGATTTGGATTCAGTATGTGAGGCTTATAGGGGGTTGGAGCGTAACGAAAGAGCTACGCAGATTGTCGATGAGTACATGCTGGGATTGACGCGACAAGGTACGGTGATTGATAAGCGAAGCCTGTATAGATGGCCTAAAGATAAGTATCTTTCAGATGCGTTGAATGCATATATTGAAGAGTCAAAAGCTGAGAAGGGGTTCGCAGATTACATTCTGCCTTATGTTGGGACAAATGGTCTAAATAGTGAGGACTATTTAAAGCTTGCTAAGGCTTCGGTTGAAAGTTTTTATGATTTTTTTTCGAATGCTAAAGATGAGGCGTTACACTCTTGGGTCTTATATTGTTTAGAGTTCGGCTCTATTCGAGCCTCTGATGATGAGTCGCAGGTAGCTTTTAGGGATATTTTTCTGAAGTCTTACGAGGCGATACTGAAAATACGCGGCGAGTCGTTGCTAAATAAGATGCGAACAGATACTTATATGAGCTATCAAACGATTTATGAGGCACTGAAAGAACAAAATGCTCCTTAGAAAAAATTAGGCCCGGCAACAAATCGTCGGGCCTATATTCGTCATGCTTTTTCTGTTCTGGAAACTGTCGCTGCAAGTTGGCTGGTAAATTCATAAATTTCGGTGGTGAGGGAGCTGATGTGGTGATTAGTATCGATTGATATCCATGTGGTGGGGCTGCCAACAAATTTGCCTTGGCTGCACTCCATTATACGGAAGTCTCCCCAGCTGAAGTTAGCACCCATATAGTGATGCGAATCAACGATTGCTTTTGCCAAAACGTTGTTTTGAGCTGTTTTGTTATCCTGCCTTAACGAATGTCCTCTGGCTATAAAATAGCTGTTTTCAATCGTGTAGCGTATTTTTCCGTTCATATCGGGTGCGATAATGTTCTCCGCTGCCCTTGGATTGCGAACACCGTAGTCGCCAAAATACAAGCTAGCATTTGGGAATGCTTGCAAAAAACCTTTCCAAGCCAAAATTTCCTTTCTGAATATAGTTCCAGAAGAATCTTTTGTTTTTACGGCTAAATTCACCGATGCTGGAATGGAGCTACCAATTACTATTATATAAGTGAATCCTAATGAACGCATATGTTCGTAAGCATGTTGTATTGTTTCTATCGCATCGCTTACAGATTTATTTGAAATATCTGCTAAGTCGATTATTACAGGGGTAGACGCTGGATCTAATCCGGTCTCGACGGTAATATCTTCCAGTATTTCGTTGAAGTAGTCAGGGTCGAGCATGTCTTCAAGAGCGACACTATCTAAGCGAATGCTAAAGAATTGGCCTTCTACAAGATTAATCGACTTTATTGCCTCTTTGTATTCTACAATGTCCCAGCGATCATATCCTATGATCGGGCAAGGGATAACGCCTCGTGCAGCGAGCTGATCGATGCTGTAGTTTAAAATGTGCTCACCAGTTTCCACTGTGAAATTCGCCGGCCATTGAAAAATGTCAATCATGACCTGTTTCTTTGGAGTGGCTTTTGACACGGCAAGAGAGCATTTTTCAACATACTCTTTGAAAGGAGTATTTGTACGCTTTATAGCCGTTTCTAACTGCTTGCCACCTAATTTCGCAAGTTCGATAATCGGCGTGGTGCGAGCAAGAACACTGGGCGAAAGTTTGCTCAGAGCTTCTAGTTCGCCTTTTTTTGCTTTCAAAATTGGAAAGTATTGATTGTTCATCACAAGGTACCTTAAGGTTCAGATCTGAAAAGCTTTCTCACTTCGCCTTGTCCGACGAGGTCAGAAAACAGATTATAGTTGCCGCTTTCTTGCCTTAATCTTCCAGCGATTATTGCTGGATGTATTCTCAAGTCCTGAGAGAGCTGTAGGATAGTTTCTTTACTAGGACTCAAATAAGCCTCAGATCTTTTCCATATGGCTCTTGGGATGAAAGTCTCACGGGCTATTCTATTGGCTTCGGCTTCTCTCCTATCATCGGATGGTGTTTCTAAATCATCGAGTATTGCTTCAGAGTTGTCCTCCACATGTTTCCATATGTGAGCAACTTCATGTATCAGTGTAAACCAGAAGTTATCTATTCTATCGTATCTTAAGGTTAGGCCAATTATAGGTGTTCCATCACTATCTTGTAAGGCTGCTCCATCTAGCATTGTTCCTTTAAGGTGAGGTTCTATAATTACGGATACTCCTATTTCCTCCAGTAAATTAACCGCTAGCAGAGGGCCGTTTTCATATCTGCTTAAATGTGATAGTTCTTTGATGAAGCTGTTGTCTATTGAGTCTTTTTTATAATTTGTATTTTTACGTGTTGCACGAGACTTTTGGATGATTCGGGCTACCCATGCATAAAGCGTGTAATGGGTCGTCGGTGTTGCTGCTTCACCTTTGAGCGTTCTCCTGAATGAAGCTCCGCTTGCTTGTAACCCCATTTCAGATATAAAGTTTTTAACTATGTCTTCGGCGGTGATCTTTGCTTTTTCGGTTGCTTTTAGAATCCAACCTCTTGTCACCATTTCAGTGAACGGAAATTTTTTCCAGTCTATGCTTTCTTTATTTGAGGAGCTTTCTATTTCGGAAAGCCCGATTAAAGTGTCTGTTGATATTCCTAACCCTATTGCGAGTGCTCTTATCATTGGGACTGTAAGAGGGCGTTTGCGTGAAAGTATCTCAGATACGCGGCTTCTAGTGCCGAAGTATGGGACTAGGTCTGCTTGTTTTAAGCCTTTTTCTTCCATCCTGAATAGGATGGCATCGATAGGGTCAGGACTCTCTACAGGATATTTTTGTTTTTCATAATCTTCAATAAGTATGGAGAGCAATTCAAGCTCGTCACTTTCTTTAGTGCCCGGCTTGGGCATCGAGTGAACAAGTTGTTGTACTTTTTCAAAGTACGCTTGGTACTGTTGTTCAGTACGGATAATTTTTGCTTCTAAAATATTCATAGCTTTTTAATCGGAGCAGTGATGATGGCAATGCCTTGAGCGAAGGCAATCGTCAGTTCAATAAAGTAACGGGAAGAGCAAACACAGAACGAAAAGTGTCCTTCCTTTACTTTTTGAGCACTAGGATATTGTTCAATCAATTCATCGGGGCTTTTCCAGTTGGCATTAGCGATCTCGCTGACCCAGCTGGAAATCCATTTATCGATTTGCTCGCTTTTCCCTTTCAAGGGAAGGAGCTTGTCACGCCCTAGCAGTCTCATGATCACGTATTTTTTGTTCCCAATTTGGGAACAAATTACTCTTGGTTCTATAGGACGTCAAGCGTTTGTTCCCAAATTGGGAACGCGCTCGATGCCTCATAGATCATGAGATTTCAAGCGAGTGCTTGTTCTGGAGGTGAACCTTTCGTTCACTAGCTTGGTGGCGGGCTTGGTCTATCCATCGCTCCAGATTTTTCGTTTCTTCGGCACAAGATCATAGCTCTGCTGAATCAGCCCCGCGACGAGGCGAATCATCTGGTTAGCCGTGTCCGGCTCGTCACGCATTTTTTTGTACAAAACGCTTCCGTTCATCTCGTTGAATGGCTTGAAACTGTCGATATCCACGTAGCAGATCACTGACTCACGCTGTTGCTGCAACAACCGCGTCAGGCACTGCTGGATCGGTACGTTGCCCGGCAGCAAGGTCAGCGGGTTGGCGTAGCGCGCCTGCTGGATTTTCAGCTCGGTAATCAGCTTGAGCACGTCGATCACCCGGCCCAGCCCCAGGTAATCACCGTTGAGGGTGATGATGAAATCTTCCTCGATGCGCTGGCGTGCGCGGCTGGTGAGCAGGCGGCTGACTTGCTGCAAGGACTGGCTCACCTCCACGGCGAGGAAGTCATCACTCATCAAGCGGCTGATGGGCTTGCGGGCGAACAGGTCGGTAGCAAACGGCTTGAGCAGGGCGTCCGACAACGAGTGCCGGTGCACGATGCCGATTGGATGGCCACGCTCATCCAGCACCGCCAGGGAGTTGAGGTTGGCCTGGCGCCGGAAGGCTTCCAGCACCTGCGCCGTGGCGGTGTGCTGGCCCACCGCCGGTTGTTCGTTGAGCAGGGCGCTGAGGTCGCTGCCTTCGTCATTCAGCGCGACGTTGGCGCTGTCCGGCTTTGGCAGCATCAGCCGGGCTTCCTGCGGCGGATGTTCCTGGGGGCGGCAGAGCAGGTAGCCCTGCACCAGGTCGACGCCCATCTCGGTGAGCACCGCCAACTCTTCCGGCAATTCGATGCCTTCGGCGATGACCTGGGCCCGGGAGGCCTTGGCGATTTGCAGGATCGAGCCGACAAATTCGCGCTTGAGGGCGTCCTGGTGGATG
This sequence comes from Pseudomonas sp. AN3A02, assembly GCF_011765255.1. Lineage (NCBI taxonomy): Bacteria > Pseudomonadati > Pseudomonadota > Gammaproteobacteria > Pseudomonadales > Pseudomonadaceae > Pseudomonas > Pseudomonas sp. AN3A02. Next base: position 248,208 of record NZ_JAARNI010000002.1, on the reverse strand, counting down.
CCGTCGATAAAATGCCGGTCGATCTTCACGTAGTCCGGGCGCAATTCCGACCACAGCCGCAGGCTGGAATAGCCGGCACCCAGGTCATCCAGGGCAATCGAAAAGCCCATGTCGCGGTAATGATGCAGCGCGGTTTGCAGCAGTTGAAAGTCGTCGGTCGGGGTTTGCTCGGTCAGTTCGATCACCACCTGGCTGGGCGGGATGCCGAAATCGCTGAGCAGTTGCAGGGTGCGGCCGGGCTGGTGCGCGGTTTCCAGCAGGGATTCGGGCGAGACGTTAAGGAACAGCTTGCCCGGTAGCTTCTGGTCGCTGAACCGTCGGCAGGCACTTTCCCGGCAGACCATCTCCAGCTCGCTGAGGCGCCCGGCATGGCGGGCAACGGAGAACAGCGCGATAGGCGAGTGCAGCGGGCTGTTGGACGGGCCACGGCTGAGGGCCTCGTAACCGACCACGCGTCGCTCGGACAGAGAAATGATCGGTTGGAACAGGCTGTGCAAACTGCCTTGAGCCAGGATTGAGCCCAATGCATTCAGCTGTTCGGTCATGGTCATGATTTTCTCGGGTCGAAAAAAAAGGACCTGCTTGGGCAGGTCCTTCATTTCACGACAGAATGATGTCTATTTGATGACACTCCGGGGAGCGTTCACATTAAATTGCCATCATTTACTGCTTGGCCACCGTCTTACTGATTTTCAAGTAATCCAGCAGGATCCGCCCGGTCTCGCTCAGGTAGGCATCATCTTCCGGCTTGGTTTTATCAGGCTCGGCGGCGATCGCGTCTTCGTCTTCTTTCTTCAGTTCCTTGAGTGGAGCTTCGCCTTTGGCCTTGCGGCGGGCGTTCTCCAGCACCAGTTGCTGATTCTCGATGTCGGTGTGCTGCGCACGACGATCGGCTTCGTTCAGGCTGACGGTTTTCTCTTCCATCAACTTCTTGGCCAGGGCCAGTTTGTCGCGGATGAAGATGAACTCGGCATCCTTGGCGGAGCGGGTATCGTGATCAGTTTTCAACTGCGCGACGTACGGTTTGAACGGGTCCACCGCCGGCTTGATCGCAGGACGGATGGTGTCCCACGGCATGGCCTCGGGCAGGGCGCTCTCGCCGATTTCCTTGGTGTCGATGATCGACGGGAAATCGATATCCGGCAGTACGCCCTGATGCTGGGTGCTCTGCCCGGAAACCCGGTAGAACTTGGCCAGGGTCAGTTTCAGCTCGCCATGGTTCAGCGGCTGGATGGTCTGCACGGTGCCTTTGCCGAAGGTCTGGCCGCCGATAATCAGCGCCCGGTGGTAGTCCTGCATCGCGCCGGCGAAAATCTCCGAAGCCGATGCCGAGAGGCGGTTGACCAGCAACGCCATCGGCCCTTTGTAGAAGGCACCCGGGTTCTCGTCTTCCAGCACGTCTACACGGCCGTCAGCGTTACGCACCAGTACGGTCGGACCCTTGTCGATAAACAGACTGGTCAGCTCGGTGGCTTCCTGCAGGGAGCCGCCGCCGTTGTTGCGCAGGTCGATGACCACGCCGTCGACTTTTTCCTTCTGCAGTTCTGTCAGGATTTTCTTAACGTCGCGGGTGGTGCTCTTGTAGTCCGGATCACCGGCGCGGAACGCTTTGAAGTCCAGGTAGAACGCCGGGATCACAACCACGCCCAGCTTGTAGTCCTTGCCATCCTGCTTGAGGTTGAGGACTTGCTTTTGGACGGCCTGGTCTTCGAGCTTCACCGCTTCACGGGTGATGGACACGATCTTGCTGGTCTGGTCGTTCGGCGCGTTGGTGTGCGGAATCACTTCCAGGCGCACCACGCTGCCTTTCGGACCACGGATCAGCTTGACCACTTCATCGAGACGCCAGCCGACCACGTCGACCATCTCTTTGTCGGCCTGGGCCACACCGATGATCTTGTCGGCCGGAGCAACCTGCTTGGTCTTGTCGGCAGGACCTGCCGGCACCAGACGCACGATTTTCACCTGGTCGTTATCGCTTTGCAGGACGGCACCGATGCCTTCCAGCGACAGACTCATGTTGATATCGAAATTTTCCGCGTTATCTGGTGACAGATAATTGGTGTGCGGGTCGTAGGACATTGCGAAGGTGTTGATGTAGGCCTGGAAGATATCTTCGGCACGGGTCTGATCCAGACGTGCCAGCTGATTCTTGTAGCGCTTGGTCAACAGTTCCTGAATGGCCTTCGGCTCTTTGCCGGCGATCTTCAAGCGCAGGACTTCATCCTTGACGCGTTTGCGCCACAGGTCGTCCAGCTCGGCTTCGGTGGTCAGCCAAGGAGCGTCCTTGCGGTCAACCAGCAAGGTCTCTTTCTTGGTGAAGTCGAGCTTGTCGACGCCCTTGTTCAGCTCACCAATGGCGAAGTCCAGACGCGCTTTGACGCGGTCCAGGTAACGCTTGTAGATAGTGAAGCCGGGCTGCAAATCACCGCTCTTGAGGAAGTCGTCGAACTGCGTCTTCCACTTGTCGAACTCGGTGATGTCACTGGCCAGGAAATAGCTGCGCGAGGGATCCAACAGCTTGAGGTAGCTGTCGTAAATGATCACCGAGCGAGCGTCGTCCAGCGGCGGCTTGCTGTAATGATGGCGCTTGAGCAACTCAACGACGTTAAGGCTGGCAATCACCTCATCGCGATCAGGCTGAAGATTGTCCCAGCTGTTGGCTGCGAACGTATTGCTCGATAGCGGCAGAAGGCCGATACCAATAAAAAGAGCGAGGGCGGTGCTGGGGAACAAATGCTTCATGCTGATTCGACGCGGGGGCAATTGATAACGCATATTAGGCCGTCTTTGAAGTCGCCGGTTCCATATGGGCCGGTCGCATAATGCAAAAAGCCCGGCGCTACAGCAACGGGCTCAGTCCAGACTCACTATGGAGGCACTGTGAAAGCATTGCAAGGCGTTGAAGGTCATGTGGAGTGGCAAGATGAGCCGAGTCCTACATGTGATGTAGGCCAAGTTCGCATTCGTGTGGCGGCTGCGGGCCTGAATCGGGCCGATTTATTACAGCGGTCAGGGCTCTATCCACCGCCTCCAGGAGCCAGTCAGGTGCTGGGCCTGGAGTGTTCCGGGGTGATCAGCGAAGTCGGTGCTGGTTCGTCGTGGCAAGTGGGTGATCGCGTTTGCGCCTTGTTGGCTGGCGGCGGGATGGCTGAAGAAGTGGTGGTGGATGCGCGGCATGTGCTGCCGGTGCCTGAGGGCGTGTCGCTGGTGGAAGCTGCCGGGTTGCCCGAGGTGTACAGCACTGCGTGGCTGAATCTGTTCCAGCTGGCGAGCCTCAAGCCTGGGGAGAAGGTGCTGTTGCATGCTGGCGCCAGTGGCGTGGGGTCGGCGGCGATTCAGTTGTGCAAGGCGTTTGGTAGCCCGTGCTGGGTCAGTGTGGGGTCGGCGGATCGCTTGGCGTACTGTGAAGCGCTGGGGGCTCAGGGGGGTGTGGTACGTACTGACGGCATCGAGGGGCTGAGTGATTTTGGACCGTTCGATGTGATTCTTGACCCGGTGGGCGGGAACTATGCTGCGTTGAATCTCAAGCTCGCGGCGCGTGATGGGCGCTGGGTGTTGATTGGCTTGATGGGCGGCCGTGAGGCGCAGATCGATTTTGCGCAGGTGTTGGCCAAGCGTGTGCAGGTGTTGGGGTCGACGTTGCGTAGCCGGGATGATCAGTTCAAGGCTGACCTGTTCAGTGACTTGAGCCAGCATGTATGGCCGTTGTTTGCCGAGGGTCGTTTGAGTCCGCAATTGGCCAAGACGTTTGCGATCAAGGATGCCGAGGCTGCGTTTGCGGAACTGGCGACTAATCAGATTTCCGGGAAGCTGGTGTTGGTGATTGACGAGAGTCTGACCTGATTTCAGATGCATCATTTGTGTTGGGGGGGAGTTGGGCTGGGTGTATATCCGTTATTTGGGTGATGGCTGGTATTGGTTCCGCTCTTACAGCGGCTCACTTTTGAACAGCGCAAAAGTAAGCAAAACGCTCTTGCCCCACCACTCGGCACCTCGCTTGGGCTCGGTGTGCCCGAACGAAGGCTTTGGAGCGTGGGCCGCCGCGATGGGCCATCCTTGGCCCAGCGCGGCTAACCCGGCGTCCTGCCGGGTTACCCACGCTCCAAAGCCTGCGTTCGGCCAGCGTGGTTTAACGGGGCGCCTAAGATCAAGATCAAAAGCAGATCAAGGGCACAGCGGCGGCCTGCAGGCCGGCTTGAGTGTGGTGAAGCAAAGGCAACAGCAAAATCAGAAGCTAAAGCGGGCACGGTCCAAATGTGGGAGCGGGCTTGCTCGCGAAGGCCGTTAACGATGACGYTGGCATCCTGAATGAACGCGGCGCCCTCAGGTTTTTCGCGAGCAAGCCCGCTCCCACAGAAAAGCAGCTCTGCTTTCGCTCTCGATCTTGCCTCTGCTTCTAACACTCAAGCCGGCCGGGAGGCCGCTGTGCTCTGCTTTTGATCTGCTTTTGATCTTGATCTGACTGCCCCATTCAGCCCGAGGCCGAACGCAGGTATTGCGGAGCGGGTAAACCGGCAGGACGCCGGTTTAGCCGCGCCGGGCCATGGATGGCCCGTCGCGGCGGCCCGCGGAGCAATACCGGAGTGAGGGAACACCGAGCCTAGGCGAGGTGCCGACAGGCGGGGCAGAGCGTTTTGGTTACTTTTGCGCTTTTCAAAAGTGACCCGCTGTAAGAGCGGAACCCTAAGCGGCCTTTACCTAAATAACGGATATGTACGCAATTTCACGGCAGTCAACCTGCAACACCAGGCCCATCACCCAAGCCAGGGATTGGCCGCCAGATGCCCCCGCTCAAACACCTTGATCTGCTCGCTGCGCTGCAACGTCGTGCCAATGGCATCCAGCCCCAGCAACAACGCAGTCTTGCGCAACGTATCAATCTGAAACCCAATCACCTGCCCGTCCGCCAAAAGAATCTCCTGCGCCTCAAGGTCCACGCTGATCTGCGCCTGTTCAGGCTGACTCACCGTCTGCCCCAACCGCTGCAACACCGCCTCCTCCAGCGTGATCAACAACACCCCATTACGCTGGCAGTTGTCATAGAAAATCCCCGCAAAGCTACTGCCGATCAGCGCGCGAATGCCCATCTGCTTCAAGCCCCACACCGCATGCTCCCGGCTGGAACCACAGCCAAAATTCGGCCCCACCACCATAAAGCTCGCGCCCCGCCAGGCTGACTGGTTCAGCACAAACTCCGGATTTGGTTCGCCCGACGCCAAAAAGCGCAAATCAAAGAACAAACCGCGATCCAGCCCGTTACGGTCGATGCCCTTGAGAAACTGCTTGGGCATGATCACGTCGGTGTCGATATTGGCCGCTAGCATCGGCGCGGCCTTGCCGGTGATCCGGGTGAAAGGTTGCAGGCTCATGTGCGGTCTCCAAAGTGGCGAATGTCCGTCAGGCGGCCGGTGATGGCGGCGGCTGCAACCATGGCCGGGCTCATCAGGTGAGTGCGGGCTCCCGCACCCTGGCGGCCTTCGAAGTTGCGGTTGGTGCTGGAGGCGCAGCGGTCGCCCGCCTCCAGCACGTCGTCGTTCATTGCCAGGCACATCGAGCACCCGGACTGGCGCCATTCAAACCCGGCCTCGATAAAGATCGCAGCAAGGCCTTCGGCTTCGGCCTGGTCACGCACTTCGGTGGAGCCCGGCACGATCATCGCCCGCACGTGATCGGCCACGTGCTTGCCGCGCACCACGCTGGCGGCATCGCGCAGGTCTTCGATGCGGGCGTTGGTGCAGGAGCCGATAAACGCATGGCTGATGACGATCTCACTCAACGGCATGCCGGCTTCCAGGCCCATGTAGTTCAGGGCGCGGCGCATGTCCTGGCGCAGGATCAGGTCGCTGACGTCTTGCGGGTCTGGCACGCGGGCGCCGATGGGCGCGGCCTGGTCAGGGCTGGTGCCCCAGGTGACCATCGGCTCCAGGCCGGTGGCGTCCAGTTGCACTTCGAGGTCGAACAACGCGTCGGCATCCGAGTGCAGTTGGCGCCAGCCCACCAGGGCGCGCTCCCACAACTCGCCCTTCGGCGCGCGGGGTTTGCCCTTGAGGTAGGTGAACACTTTTTCATCCGGCGCCATGAAGGCGCCGCGGGCGCCCGCTTCTACCGCCATATTGCAGATGGTCATGCGCGCCTCGACACTCAGGGCATCGATGGTCGAACCGCAAAACTCAATGGCGTAGCCGGTGGCTCCCGAAGCGCCGATCTTGCCGATCAGCGCCATGATCACGTCTTTGGAAGTCAGGCCGTGGGCCAGTTCGCCGTCCACGGTCACGCGCATGCTTTTCAGGCGCTTGTAGACCAGGGTTTGCGAGGCCAGCAAATGCTCGATTTCCGAGGTGCCAATGCCAAAGCCGAACGCGCCCAAGGCACCGTAAGTGGTGGTGTGGCTGTCGCCGGCAGCGATCACCATGCCCGGCAGGATAAAACCCTGCTCCGGGGCGATCACATGTTCGATGCCTTGGCGCTTGTCGAGAATATCCAGCAGCTCAATCCCGAAGTCACGGCAGTTTTCCGCCAGGTACGACACTTGGCGCTCGCCGCCAGCATCCGGCATGGTCGCGATGCGCTTGGGCGTGGTGGGGTTCACATGGTCGACCACCGCCAGCGCCGTGCCGGGGCGCCATACGCCACGGCCCGCCTCGCGCAAGCCGCTGAAGGCTTGCGGGCTGGTGTATTCATTGATCACCTGGCGGTCGATGTACAGCAGCACATGGCCCTGGTCATCCAGGCGGCACACCGTGTGGGAGTCGATGTGTTTGTCGTAGAGGGTTCTGGCAGAAGTCATTATTGGGCTCGCTCAACGGTATGGCTCCATCATAGGCAGCGCCCCCGCCCCATCAATCCCGCCTTGGTGATGACTCGGAACATGTTTCGTGTTGCATGAATGGCTATCTGAAACATTTACTTTCATATCCGCCTTAGGGTTTTGCATTTCTCATCCGTCTTAACTTAGATACAGCCGCTCGCGTCAGCAAAAGCTACGGGCGGCGTTTTCCGGGCCTTTACTGCCCCCCTCCGATCAAGACCCTCATTCACATGTCGAAGAAGTCACGCTCAAAACTCTGGTTTCTCGTGCACAGCTGGCTGGCATTGCCCATCTGGTTCTTTGTGCTGATCGTCTGCGTCACTGGCACCCTGGCGGTGGTCAGCCAGGAGATCGTCTGGCTGGCCAACCCGGACATCCGCGCCAGCAAGCCGTCGGACGATGCCGAACTGCTCAGCTACGAACAAGTCATCGAGGCCATGAACCGCGCCGAGCCGCAGACCATCGTTAAATCCCTGAGCCGCCCCGACGAGTCGCATTTCGCCCTGACGTCGAACGTGGCCTATCCCGACGGACGCACCGTAGAAGTGTTCGTCAACCCCTACACGGGGGTGATCCAGGGGATCGCCCCGTCGTTCGACTTCCAACAATTCACCCGCGCACTGCACGGCTGGTGGCTGGTGCCGTTCACCAACGGTTTCAGTTGGGGCTGGTACCTGGTCTCGTTGCTGGGTTTGCCGCTGCTGGCCTCGCTGGTTACGGGCCTGGTGGTCTACAAGCGTTTCTGGAAAGGCTTTTTCAAGCCGACCCTGCGTTTCAACCATGGCGCGCGAATCTTCTGGGGTGACTTTCACCGATTGAGCGGGATCTGGTCGATCTGGTTTATTGCAGTCATTTCCATAACCGGCACCTGGTTTCTGATTCAGGCGATTCTCTTCGATAACCAGATCTCGATTTCCAGTGAACCAATTGTCCCGGTGATCACCCGGGACAAGGTGCCCCTGTCCAGCCCAGGCGTGCGTGCGCCGATGATTCCCCTGGACGAGGCAATCGACATCGCCACCCAGCGCATTCCAGGCCTGGAAGCCAGTTTCGTCAGCCTGCCGGCGACGGCCTATAGCCATTTGATGATTGGTGGCCGGGGCTGGTACCCGCTGATGTACCAAACCGCGCAAATCAACCCTTACAACGGCGAAATCGCCGCCTCGCACCTGCTGTCCGACCGCTCCGGCCTGGAGTTCGTCACCGAATCCATGCGCCCGCTGCACACCGGGGATTTTGGCGGACTGTGGATCAAGATGATCTGGTTCTTCTTCGGTTTGGTACTGAGCATGATGGTCTTAAGCGGTCTGCTGATCTGGAGCAAACGCACGGCGCTGGCCACGCTCAACGCACTCAAGCGTGGCGCCAAGGTGCGCCGGCAACCGCTGGAAAATCCGCTTGGACAGGCTGAAACCACGGAGGGCAACCGATGAACAAGGCCACGACGATTAACCCGCCCTCTCCCCTGCGTGCCTTCTGGCTCAAGTGGCGCTTCCACATCAATATCCTGCTGATTCTGGTGCCCCTGGGCTTTATGCCCAAGTACTTTGCCGACGCCGCGCTGTTTCGCGGTGACAGCGGTCTTGGCGAGCGGGAGATCGGCGAAGTGCAGGTCGGCCCATGGAGCGTGAAGCTCGCCGAACTGCGTAACGAGGCCCCGCGCCCCGACCCGGCGGGGCCGATGAAATCCTTCAATGCCGCCCTGTGCGCCACGTGCATCGACCAGGTCAAGGCGACCTACCTGCGCATCGGCAAGCCTCGCAGCCTGCGGGCCGCCGGAGTGATCTTCTTCGGTACACCGTATCGCATGGGCGCCATGCTGCCGATCCCCGAACGCACACCACTGGACGCCGAAGTGTGGATCACCATGGAAGGCTGGGACGGCGCCATGCACCAGGCGTCCGTTCCCTTGAGCCAGGCATCGCCGGCCACCATCGACTGGCTGAAAAAACGAGGAGTTAAACCATGACTTTGCCGCAACTGGCCCGCGCCTGTGGCGTGCTGATCCTCGGCGCCGGTTTCAGTACCGTCGCCCTCGCCCACAACCCGATGTGCGAATGCAAGGAAATCCCCGGCGAGCAGATCCAGTGCACCGGCGGTTTCTCCGATGGCAGCGGCGCCCCCGGCGTGACCCTGGATGTGATCGGCTATGACGAAACCATCCTGGTGCCCGGCAAGCTGGGTGAAGACTCGAAGCTGACCTTCAAGAAACCGTCCGCCGAGTTCTACGTGTTGTTTGATGCGGGCCCCGGCCACGTTGTGGAAATCGACCAAGCGGATATCCAGCCCCAATGAGCCGTACAACCCAAGTCGTGCGCCCTGCCGGTGCCGGCCATGAAACCCTGTATGTCCTGCTGTTGTGCCTGATCATCCTCGCCGTTGCCGGCACCGTGGTGGCCCTGCGCGGTGAAAGCCAGGAGATCGCCGCCGTGCCCAGTCACCAACTGGACGCCCGCCGCGACCTCAGCGCCGCCGAGCAAGGCATCTACGCCGACCTGCGGGTGACCCTGGATGAAATCCACTTGCTGCAGCAAGAACACAGCGCCCTGCCAACGCCTGAGCAACTGGCCGAGGAAGGTTTTGCGCCCTTCGCCCAGGACGCCAGCTCGGTGAGCCGCGGCGACCACCGCTGGCAGTTGCTGGACGCAGGCTACCTGGGCCTGAGCCAGACACCGGACCTCAGCGGTTCGTTGTTGATGCGCATCCGTGGTGCCGAGCCGGATATCTGGCTCAACCGCAGCGCCAACCTCACCGCCCCCACCGACCTCACTGACCAGGCGCTGATCAGCGCGGGCTGGCAGCAAGTGGTCGCGCAATTCGATGCCGGTGTCACCCGCCAGCATCGTCATTGAATTCACGCTGTAGCGAGAGAAGACCATGTCTATTTCATCTCCATTATTACGCCTGGTGCTGGTCGGCCTGATTACCGTGCTGCTGGCCCCATTCGCGAGTGCCGACCCTGCCAAACGCCTGCGCATCGGCATCACCCTGCACCCGTATTACAGCTACGTGGCCAATATCGTCGGGGACAAAGCTGAAGTCGTGCCGTTGATTCCGGCCGGCTTCAACCCACACGCCTACGAGCCCCGTGCCGAAGACATCAAGCGCATCGGCACGCTGGATGTGATCGTGCTCAATGGTGTCGGCCATGACGATTTCGCCGACCGCATGATCGCCACCAGTGAGCATCCGGACATCCCGGTGATCGAGGCCAACGCCAACGTGCCGCTGCTGGCCGCCACCGGCAACGCCGCGCGCGGTGCCGGCAAGGTGGTCAACCCGCACACCTTCCTGTCCATCAGCGCCTCGATTGCCCAGGTGAATAACATCGCCCGGGAACTGGGCAAGCTCGACCCGGACAACGCCAAGACCTACACCCAGAACGCCCGGGCCTACGGCAAGCGCCTGCGCCAGATGCGCGCCGACGCCCTGGCCAAACTCACCAGCGCACCCAACCCCGACCTGCGGGTGGCCACGGTGCACGCGGCGTATGACTACCTGCTGCGGGAGTTCGGCCTGGAAGTCACTGCCGTGGTGGAACCGGCACATGGCATCGAACCGAGCCCCAGCCAGTTGAAGAAAACCATCGACCAACTGCGGGAGCTGGACGTGAAAGTGATCTTCTCAGAGATGGACTTCCCGTCCAGCTACGTCGACACCATCCAGCGTGAATCCGGGGTGAAGCTGTACCCGCTGTCGCACATCTCCTACGGCGACTACAGCCCTGAAAAGTACGAAGTGGAAATGACCGGCAACCTCAATACCGTGGTGCGGGCGATTCAGGAGTCCGGGGCATGACGGCGGCTGAACACTTGAGCGTGGCCAGAGTTGGCCCGACCCTCGACTTCAATAACGTGGCACTGACCCTGGGCCGTACCGTGATCCTCGACGCGGTGAGCTTCCAGGTCCAGCCCGGCAGTATTCATGCGCTGGTGGGGCCCAACGGCGGCGGAAAAAGCTCGCTGATCAAGACCCTGCTGGGGCAAACGCCGCACCAGGGCCAGTTGAGCCTGCACTGGCCGGACGCACCCGGCACCATCGGCTACGTGCCCCAGGCGCTGGAGTTCGACAGGGGCTTGCCGATGACTGTCGACGACTTCATGGCTGCGATGTGCCAGCGGCGTCCGGCGTTTCTCGGGCTGTCAAAGCACTACGCTGCCGCGATTGGCGACGCACTGGAGCGGGTCGGCATGCAGGACAAGCGCAAACGGCGCATGGGAGCCTTGTCTGGCGGTGAGCGCCAGCGCGTTCTGCTGGCACAAGGCTTGATCCCGGCGCCGCAATTGCTGGTGCTGGACGAACCGATGTCGGCGCTGGATGAAGCCGGTATCCAGGTGTTCGAGCGCTTGCTGAGCGACTGGCGCCAGGCCGGGATCACCGTGCTGTGGATCGAACACGATCTGGAAGCCGTCGGCCGCTTGGCTGACCGCGTCACCGGGCTGAACCGCCGCGTGCTGTTCGACGCTACGCCCAAGGAGGCGCTGACCCCGGACCGCCTGCTGACCCTGTTCTCCACCCACCCACGGAGCCCGGCCTTATGAGCTACGAAGCCTTTCGCTTGATGGTCCAGGGCTGGGCGTCTTCCGGGTATTTACCGGAAGCACTGGCCTATGGGTTTGTGGTCAACGCGCTGCTGGCCGGGCTGCTGATCGGCCCGGTGCTGGGCGGTTTGGGCACCCTGGTGGTGGTCAAGCGCTTTGCATTCTTTTCCGAAGCGGTGGGCCATGCTGCCTTGACCGGCGTGGCCGTGGGCATTCTGCTGGGTGAACCCTACACCGGGCCTTACGGCAGCCTGTTTGGCTACTGCCTGTTGTTCGGGATCCTGCTCAACTACTTGCGCAACCGCACCGGCCTGGCGCCGGATACCTTGATCGGCGTGTTCCTGTCGGTTTCGCTGGCCCTGGGCGCGAGCCTGCTGCTGATTCTGGCGGGCAAAATCAACGTGCACATCCTTGAAAACGTGTTGTTCGGCTCGGTGCTGACAGTGAACGGCAATGACCTGCTGGTGCTGGCGATTGTCGGCTCACTGGTGATGGCCCTGGCCCTGCCGCTGTACAACCGCATCATGCTGGCCAGCTTCAACCCGCAACTGGCGGCGGTGCGCGGGGTAGCGGTGAAGACCCTGGATTATCTGTTCGTGATCCTGGTGACGCTCATCACCGTTGCGGCAGTCAAGGTCATCGGCGCGATCCTGGTGGGTGCGTTGCTGGTGATTCCGGCGGCTGCCGCACGCCTGTTGAGCCAGTCGCTCAAAGGGTTCTTCTGGATCTCGGTGGTAATCGCCACCGTCAGCACCCTGTGCGGGATCCTGCTGCCAATCATCTTCGACCTGCCGATTCCGTCCGGTGCCGCAATCATTCTGGTAGCCGGTATTGCCTTCGCCCTCGCCGCCATCGCTCGCGGCACGGTCCCCAGCCTGAAAGGGAATCTTGGATAATGCGCCCGATTTTTCGACCACTGCTGCTGGCCCTGGCAATCGCCACACCGGCGTTCGCTGCCGACGGCGTCAAGCCTTTGCAGATCACCGCCAACCAAGGCGTCGGCCATGCCGCCCTGAACAAGGCCCACGGGTTAAAGCCGGTGAAAGTACTCGCCGCGCTGCCGATTACTTACGGCCTGGCGCAGATGCTGCTCAAAGGCACCGATGTGCAACTTGAACGCGCGGCACCGGCCAACCTGCCCGGCTCGCGGCAAGTCGCCTATTTCACCGGGCGCGGCGCACAGGCATTGAACACCCTGGCGCTGGACGCCGACGCGGCCATCGGCCTGCGCTCGTTGTGGCCGGATGACCCGCTGTATCCGGTGGCCCGGCGCAGCAATATCCGCATCATAGAAGTCGACGCTGCCCGCCCGGTGGACGGTGGTTTACCGGGGATTGCCGTGCAGCCGGGCGCCATCGACGGTTTGAACAGCCAGCCGTGGCAAGCGAGCAACAACATGGGACGCATGGCCGATGTGATGGCCGCCGACCTGAGCCGCCTGGCACCCGAGGCCAAGGTGCAGATCGAGGCCAACCTGGCCGGCCTCAAGCAACGCCTGCTCAAGCTCACGGCCGACAGCGAGGCGCGACTGGCCAAGGCCGACAACCTGACGGTGGTCAGCCTGAGCGATCACTTTGGTTACCTCGTCAGTGGCTTGAATCTGGAACTGGTCAGCACCGATGCGCGGGCCGATACCGAGTGGACACCCGAGGCGTTGCAACAACTGACTGCAAGCTTGAAGGAAAATGAGGTAGCCGTGGTGTTGCATCATCGTCAGCCAAGCGATGCAGTGCAGGCAGCTGTCACGGCGGGCGGGGCGAAGTTGTTGGTGCTGGGCACCGATGGCCCAGACCCGGTTGCAGAGCTGGAAGGCAATGTGGACCAGGTGATCAAGGCCCTGTAACGCGCCTCTCACAGGTCAAACACAGTAAATGTGGGAGCGGGCTTGCTCGCGAAAGCGCTGTGACAGTCAACACATACAGTGACTGACACGACGCCTTCGCGAGCAAGCCCGCTCCCACATTTGGATCTGTGTTGTGCCCGAGGTCTGGGTCAGCCCGCCAACCCGCAAGCCAAGCGATGCGGTGCAGGCGGCGGTCGCGGCAGGCGGGGCGAAGTTGCTGGTGCTGGACACCGATGGCGCCGACCCGGTGGCAGAACTGGAAGGCAATGTGGATCAGGTGATCAAGGCGCTATAACGCGCCTCTCACAAGCGAAACACAGCAAATGTGGGAGCGGGCTTGCTCGCGAAAGCGGTGTGACAGTCAACGCATAAAGTGACTGACACGGCGCCTTCGCGAGCAAGCCCGCTCCCACATTTGGATCTGTGTTGTGCCCGAGGTCTGGGTCAGCCCGCCAACGCCTGGCTGTCCATCTTCTGGCGCAGGCTCAACGGGCGCATGTCGGTCCACACTTCTTCGATGTAGGCCAGGCACTCTTTCTTCATCCCGCTCTTGCCGACGGTGCGCCAGCCTTCCGGCACGGCTTTGTAGTCGGGCCAGATGGAATATTGTTCTTCATGGTTGACCACTACCTGAAACAGGATGTCTTCGCGGTCGAATACTGAGGTCATTGCTGTTCTCCGTCGGTGTAAGGCTGGCTGCGCACCACGCACAGCTGATGTAAGAAAGAACGTGCCAGCCCGGTAAAAAATTAGAGGGTGGCGACCGCTGCCGCCAGGGCGCGACCAAAGATCTCGGCCACACGGTCGATTTCTGCGGCGGTAATCACCAACGGCGGCAGGAAACGCACAACGCTGCCATGACGACCGCCCAGTTCAAGGATCAGCCCGCGCTTGAGGCATTCACGCTGTACCAGTGGCGCCAATTGACGATGCACCGGCGGGTGGCCCTGAGTGTCCGGGGCGCCTGCGGGATCCACCAGCTCCACGCCGAGCATCAGCCCACGACCACGAATGTCCCCCAACTGCGGGAAGTCGCGCTGCAGGATGCGCAGGTGCTCCCCAAGGCGCTCGCCCATGGCGGCCGCGTGGGCGGGAATATCGTGGTCTTTAAGGTAGCGCATCACTGCCGACCCGGCGGCCATGGCCATCTGATTGCCACGGAAGGTTCCGGCATGGGCGCCCGGCAACCAGGTGTCGAGCCAGTCGCGATACACCACCACCGCCAGCGGCAGGCTGCCGCCGATCGCCTTGGACAGCACCACCACGTCCGGGACGATGCCGGCGTGTTCGAAAGCAAACATCTTGCCGGTACGACCAAAACCGCTCTGGATTTCGTCAACGATCAACGCCACTCCGGCTTGTTCGGTAATACGGCGCAGGCCACGCAGCCAGTCGAGATCGGCCGGGATCACGCCGCCCTCGCCCTGCACCACTTCAACGATCACGGCTGCCGGCAGCAAAACACCGGCCTCGGGGTCGTTGAGCAGGTTTTCCAGGTAATGCAGGTTGACCTTGACCCCTTCCGCCCCACCCAGCCCGAACGGACAACGGTAGTCGTAGGGAAACGGCAGGAATTGCACGCCATTACTGAGCAAGGCACCCAGCGGCTTTTTCGGCCCCAGGCTGCCCATCAGGCTCAGGGCGCCCTGGCTCATGCCGTGATAACCGCCCTGGAACGACAACACCGTGCTGCGTCCGGTGGCGGTGCGCACCAGTTTCAGCGCGGCTTCTACCGCATCGGTACCGGTTGGGCCGCAGAACTGGATCTTGGCTTCCCGCGCCAGCGCCGACGGCAACAGGCCGAACAGGTCCTGCACGAACTGATCCTTGACCGGTGTGGTCAGGTCCAGGGTGTGCAACGGCAATTCATCGCTCAACACCTGGCGAATGGCCTCGATCACCACCGGGTGGTTATGCCCCAGCGCCAGGGTGCCGGCGCCGGCCAGGCAGTCGATAAAGCTGCGGCCTTCGACGTCCTCGACGTAGATCCCGCGGGCGCGCTTGAGCGCCAGGGGAATGCGCCGAGGGTAGCTGCGAGCATTGGATTCCTGCTGGCGCTGGCGGGCCAGCAGCGGGGTTTCGTCGAACTGGTAGAGCGTTTCCGCAGGGACCGCTTGGGTCTCTTCAATACGGCTGGTAGCGACTGACATTTCCAGATCCCTCAATACGCTGATGATGGTGACCAAACTGCCAACCCGTTGGCGTCTGGCCCAAGGGCAACGCACGGATTTCCTGTTCTGGAAACGCATCAGCGAGGGGAGGATTTACACCCGTAGAGTTAAAACCCACATTTACGCCTGTCTATCCCCACAGGAATGTAGGAAACACCCTCATAGCCCTGTGTACTTTTCATTCAAGGCATACAGAATTGCGCAGGTCTCGCTGTCGAGTTGCCCACTGTAATCGCGAGACCGATAGTGCATCTGGAACGCCCTGACCCGCTGTCGGAAGCCCTGGCGATCCTTTGCCGGGGCGTAGCCATAGCGCTGAAACGCCCGCTCGATCTCTACTTCCGGAGGCAACCCTATGGAAAATCGCCGTTCATAGGACACCTTGGCGGGCTCATCGAACCAGGCACCCACGCCGGCTTCAAACAGACAACGCCACGGCAGGCGCGGTCCCGGGTCGCTCTTGCGCCAATAGGCAATGTCCGAATGCCCGAGAATATCGGTAGGACCGATCGCCGGGTAACGCCCCTGAATGTCGCGAATCAGTGCAATCAACACGTCGATCTGTTCAGGGCCATACGCGGAAAAGCTAAACACACCGGCTTCATCCCGGGCCTGATTGACAATTTCAATCCCGATCGAGGGGCTATTCAGGTTGTCACGCCCGGCCCAGTGGCTCGCGCCGGCATGCCAGGCGCGCTGCGCTTCGTCCACCAGGCGGAACACCCGCAGTTCGTCGTAGCCGGCGGCGCGGTAGCTGGCGTCATGAGGATCAGGCAACAGGTAGCGCGCACTGACACCGTCACGGGTCAGCGTACGCAATGACGAAGCAAAAGGCGCAGCGGTGTAATGCACAATCACCTGGCGCACGGCTTCGCCATTGCGCTGGTTAAAGTCTTTTGCGGGAAACGTGGAATCGATGACCAACATAGGCGCTGTCCTTTTCAACACAGGCTGAGTCATTCAGCCCGTTCAAACACAAAAAAATGACCGCCATCCTGAAGCGTTACGCTTGAAGATGGCGGTAGCTATTTGTGCCGTGAAAAGAAGGTTCAGCGACGCAACGGCATGCCCAGGTCGACGCGCATGCCATCGGCCTGGCTGTCGAATTTCAAGGAGCACGAGCAGCGCTGCACGATTGCCTGGACAATCGCCAGCCCCAGGCCGCATCCCGGGCTGTTGCCGTTGCGCCAGAAGCGCTGGGTCAAGTGTTGCAAGTCTTCACTGGAAATCGGCGCGCCGTGGTCACGCACCCGGAACACCACATTATCGCCAGTGCTGGACACACTCAGTTCCACCCGGGTGTCAGGCGGGGTGTGGCGCAAGGCGTTGTCCAGCAGGTTGCGCAAGGCGGCGACAGCCAGGCCCACCGGCATTTCCACCGGTTTGTCGGACAGGCCATCTGCCAGGATCAGGTCAATGCGCTGATTTTCGCCGCCATTGGCGTCCTGGATCGCCAGTTGTGCAACTTGTTCGGCACTCGATTGCAGGCCGTCATCAAACGACAGGCTACCTTCGACCCGCGCCAGCAGCAGTAACTGCTCAAGGGTGCGGTGCAAGCGATCGGCGCCTTCCTCGGCATGGGCCAGGGACTGGTCACGGGCAGCGCCTTCGGTCATGCGCGCCACTTGCAGGTGGGTCTTGATCGCCGTCAGCGGGCTGCGCAATTCGTGGGCCGCGTCACCGGTCAAGCGGCGTTCGCGCTCGATGGTCTTGGCGATGCGTTGCAGCAACTGGTTCTGGGTGTCGAGCAGCGGCTTGAGTTCGCTGGGCAGCGGGCTGATCTGCAAGGGCTCAAGGGAATCGGCACTGCGGCGCATCAAGGCGTCACGCATGCGGTTGAGCGGCAACAGGCTTTGGCCGATCCCCAGCCATAGCAGGCACAGGCAGCCCAACAGCGCCACACCCACCGGCACCGAAGCCGCCAGCAGGATCGACAGGTTCAAGGCTTCACGCTCCACCTGCCGGTCGGCGGTGGTGATAAACAAATCGCCACGGGACAGGGTGAAGCTGCGCCAGCCCACGCCATCAATCATCTGGTCGCGAAAGCCGCTCTTGCGCGACTCCAGGCCCTGGTCCGGCGTGGTGTGGCTGCGGGCGAGGACCACCCCGCGCAATGAGCTGACCTGGCACGCCATGCCACCCGGTACATTCAGTTGTTCGGCACTGAAGTGCGCGCCCTCACCCGTGCTCGACAGGCCCGGCATCTGCTCCATCAGCCCGGCGACCATGCGCGCCGACGCCACCAGGCGCTGGTCGAGGGAGAACATCATCTGGTTGCGCAAGTCGTTGAGCATCCACGCGGCAGCCAGGGCCCAGATCAGCACAAAGGCCGCGCCGAGCTTGAAGGTCAGGCGCAGGCGCAGGCTCATCACGAAGCGTCCTCTCCACCGTCAGCCGGGCCCAGGCGATAACCCAGGCCGCGCACGGTTTCGACGATGCCGTTACCGAGTTTGCGCCGCAGGTGGTGGATGTGCACATTGAGGGCGTTGCTTTCCAGTTCGTCGTTAAGCCCGTAGACGCTGTCTTTGAGCTGTTCGCTGGACAGCACCCGGCCGCGGTTTTGCAGCAGGGCCTGCAACAACGCCTGCTCGCGGCGGGACAGGTCAACCGACTCACCGCCCAGCAACGTTTCGCGGCTGCTGGGGTTGTAGGTCAGGCGCCCGTGTTCGACCAGGTGGACGCTGCGCCCGGCCACCCGGCGCAACAAGGTGTGCAGGCGCGCGGCGAGTTCCCGCAGGTCGAAGGGCTTGAGCAGGTAATCGTCGGCACCGGCCTGCAGGCCGTCGACGCGGTTGGTCACCGAATCCCGCGCGGTGAGGATCAGCACCGGAATCTCCAGGCCCTGGCTGCGCAATTGCTGCAACAGCTTCAAGCCGTCTTCATCCGGCAGGCCGAGGTCGAGTACCATCACGTCGAACTCCGCCACCTTGAGCATCGCCCGGGCAGCGGCGGCGGTGCCGACGCGCTCGACGGTCAGCCCTTGGGCGCTGAGCCCGGCAACAATGCCGCTGGCGATCAGTTCGTCGTCTTCACAGACCAGTACGTGCATGGTGAACCCTTTGCAAAATGTGAGGGTGATTAAAAAGGCAGTGGATTAAGCGCGCATTATGCCGCCAGCACGCGTAAACCCGGATAATCCCTGCTGTCTAGAATAGCCCGGTTAATCATCGGTTAATCAACGCCACACATTGTGTGTCCCACTTGCTTCGAACTAAGGCTTGATCATGCGGCATCTGTTTATCTTTCTGCTGGTAGTGTTTGCTGGATTCGCCCAGGCCGCGCCGGGCAACAATCCGTTCGAGACCAAACCCGACTTCCTCCCGGTGGGCAAAGCCTTCACCTTTACCTCCGAGCGTCTGGCCTCCGGCGAAACCCAGCTGTATTGGCAGATTGCCGATGGTTATTACCTGTACCAGCAGCGCATGAAATTCGATGGCCTGGCCGAGAAGCCGACGCTGCCCCAAGGCGAAGCCCACAGCGACGAGTTCTTCGGTGAGCAGCAAGTCTATCGCCAGGGCCTGGAAGTGAAGATTCCCGCCGGTGCCACCGGCCAGGTCAAGCTCGGCTGGCAAGGTTGTGCCGATGCCGGCCTGTGCTACCCGCCGCAATCGATCACCGTTGACCTGGGTGGCGACCCCGCCGTAGCCGCCATCGGCCAAGCCCAGGACCAAAGCCTGGCCAGCGGCCTGCAACAGCGCAGCCTCGGCTGGAGCCTGCTGGTGTTCTTCGGCCTGGGCCTGCTGCTGGCCTTTGCCCCGTGTTCCTTGCCGATGCTGCCGATTCTCGCCGGCCTTGTGGTAGGCAGTGGCGCCAGCCCACGGCGCGGCTTTGCCCTGGCCGCCAGCTACGTGGTGTGCATGGCGCTGGTGTACGCCGCCCTCGGCGTATTGGCCGCGCTGCTCGGCGGCAACCTCGCCGCCTTGCTGCAAACCCCGTGGATCCTCGGTAGCTTCGCCGTGTTGTTTGTGATCCTGGCCCTGCCGATGTTCGGCTTCTTTGAACTGCAACTACCGGCCTTTCTGCGGGACCGCCTCGACAACGTCAGCCGCAACCAGAGCGGCGGCAGCCTAGTGGGTGCCGGGGTGCTTGGCGCCTTGTCCGGCTTGCTGGTGGGCCCGTGCATGACCGCGCCCCTGGCCGGCGCCCTGCTCTACATCGCCCAAAGCGGCAATGCCCTGCACGGCGGCTTGATCCTGTTTGCCATGGGTATCGGCATCGGCGTGCCGCTGTTGCTGCTGGTGACCGTGGGCAACCGCTTCCTGCCCAAGCCCGGCACCTGGATGAACATCCTCAAGGGCATCTTCGGTTTCCTGTTCCTCGCCACCGCCGTGCTGATGATTCGCCCAGTGGTCGGTGAAACCCTGTGGCTCGGCTTGTGGGGTGTACTGGCGCTGGTCATGGCCTACTGCGGCTGGCGCCTGGCCCACGACTTCGGGCGCACCGCCATGCTGTTCGGTGCCGGTTCGCTGGTGCTGGGCCTCTGGGGCAGCGTATTGGTGATCGGTGCGGCCGGCGGCAGCGACGACCTGTGGCAACCGCTCAAGGTCTATAGCGGCTCGCGGGTGGCCGGTGCCCCCAGCGCCCACGACGCCTTCATGACCATCAACGACCCGGCCGTATTGCAAAGCCAACTCGATAGCGCCAAGGCCCAAGGCCAATGGGTGCTGGTGGACTACTACGCCGACTGGTGTGTGTCGTGCAAGATCATGGAGAAACAGGTGTTCGGCAAACCCGAAGTCATGGACGCCCTCAAGGATGTGCGCTTGCTGCGCCTCGACGTCACCGCCGACAACGCCGCCAGCCGCGAGCTGCTGGGCCGCTACAAAGTCCCCGGCCCGCCGAGCTTCGTCTGGATCGGCCCCGACGGTGAAGAGCGCCGCGCCCAGCGCATCACCGGCGAAGTCGACGCCGCCGCCTTCCTGCAACGCTGGACCCAAGCCCGGGAAGCCCTCTGATGCTGACACTGACCATCGGCACCTTCGCCATCGCCCTGAACCACTTGCTGCTGATCACGGCGTTGATCCTCGCCACCCTGGTGGGCTGGCGGGTGGCCAAGCGCGGCGGCGAGAACCCGGAGTCGGTGCTGTTCACCCTGTTTCTGGTGGGCATGCTCGCCGCGCGCGTCAGCTTCGTGCTGATGTACTGGTCGTATTACCAAAATGACCCGCTGCAAATCGTCGACCTGCGGGACGGAGGCTTTCTCGCCTGGCCCGGCGTTATCGCGCTGATCCTCGGCGCCTTGATCTACGGCTGGCGCCGCCCGCTGCTGCGCAAGCCACTGAGCGCCGGCGTGATCACCGGCCTGGCGTTCTGGGCGCTGACCAGTCTGTCGTTGACCCTCTACGAAAAAGGCACACACCTGCCGGACATCACCCTGCGCAACGCCAATGGCGAAACCGTGCAACTGGCCGACTACAAGGGCGGCCCGCTGGTGATCAATCTCTGGGCCACCTGGTGCCCGCCGTGCCGTCGCGAAATGCCAGTACTGGAAAGTGCCCAGCGCCAACGCCCGGACGTGACCTTCCTGTTCGTCAACCAGGCCGAAAGCATGCAAAGCGTCGCCACCTACCTGGCGACCCAGGGCCTGAACCTGGACAACGTGCTGTTCGACGCCAGCGGCCGCCTCGGCCAGGCCGTCGGCTCCATGGCTTTGCCCACCACCCTGTTTTACCAACCGGACGGTCGCCTGATCAACAGCCACCTGGGCGAGTTGTCTCAAGCCAGCCTGGCCCGCGCCATGGAGCGCTTCGAGCCGATCAACGCTAAACCGGCCCAGCCGGCTACCACAAGGAATTCGCCATGCTCCGCCTCCGCCACCTGCTGACCCTGTTGCCCCTGACACTGGCTGCCACCCTCGTCCAGTCTGAAGACTGGCCGGCGCCGATCAAGAACATCGAAGCCAAGGGTGCCAAGATTATCGGCAAGTTCGATGCTCCCAGCGGCCTCACGGGTTATGCGGCGCAATACCAGAACCGTGGCATGGCGTTGTACCTGACTGCCGACGGTAAAAGTGTGATCGCCGGCAACCTGTACGACGCCGACGGCAATGACCTCAGCACTGCGCCCCTGGAAAAGCTGGTGTATGCGCCGATGGCCAAGGAGGTCTGGGCCAAGATGGAACACAGTAACTGGATCCAGGATGGCAACAAGGATGCGCCGCGCATCGTTTACCTGTTCAGTGATCCGAACTGCCCGTACTGCAATATGTTCTGGGAACAGGCGCGGCCATGGGTGAAGTCGGGCAAGGTGCAGCTGCGGCATATCATGGTGGGGATTATTCGTGAGGACAGCCCGGGCAAGTCGGCGGCGCTGTTGGCAGCCAAGGATCCGCAGCAGGCGTTGGAAGCCCATGAGTCAGCCGGTAAAGGCAGCAAGTTGCAGGCGCTGGAGAAGATTCCGGCGGCTATCCAGGCCAAGCTTGATTCGAATATGAAGCTGATGGATGAGCTGGAGTTGTCGGCCACGCCGGCAATTTTCTATCTGGATGACAAGGGTGGGTTGCAGCAACAGCAAGGGGCGCCTTCGCCGGATAAGCTGGTGAAGATTCTGGGCCCTAAATAAGCGGCACTGAAGGTTCATAGCGAACAAGAAAAATGCCCGTTATCTGCGGGCATTTTTACAACAAGATTGATGTCGGTACGTTAGAGTTCCCGCAGCCGCAACTTTCCGAATGCGTAATCGTTACCGTTCCCGGTAGAGACATGACTGTATACCTGCACCTCAACACCTGAACCGGTGGCCGTAAATGTGCCGCTAACCCAAGCCCACTGCCGTGTTGTCAGATTGCTAGGCTCGATACAAACAACGCCGTTGACGAGTGCAGACAACTGCGGAGTGGCGAACGAACTATTGGATCGCCTGACCTCCATGCTGAACTCGTACGTCTGACCCGCGGCAAATGCTGGATAAGACTTGCTCAAGACGACTCCGGCAGAGCGCTCTGTGTAGGTATAGTTGGACAAAAACCACTCGCCCCCTTCATTCACCATCACCATGTCTCTGGGGTCCACCACATCAGCGCCTCTTTCCCAACCGTTCCAGTTGCCGCCTTCAAATTCTGATTCATCGTCGAAGGCCGGCGCTTCAGATTCTCCCAGTCGCAAATTTTCAGTAACACGCCGCAGTTCATGGGCGTTTTCCGGCAACAGCGACGTCTTTGGGTCTGCGGGCTCAGCGCCCAGCGCGCCATCATAGGTAATTGCAACGTTCAAGGTTACCGAAGACCAATCCTCGCAACCGGCCAGCCATTCACGCGAGAGTACTGGTCGGAAAACAAACCCCGGCTCGGCCTCTTCTGCTCTCACAACGTGGCCGTCAAATAGCCACTGGAATCGGAAATTCCCCAAGTCGTGTTCATTGCCTACCGCCAAGATCCACAACCGTTGCCCCTCTGCAAGAAATGGCGGCGCCTTTAACTCGATCCGTGCATTCCCCCGGAACTTGCGCATGTCCAACCAACGCGCGCCGTCATACTCCACAGCATTGGTAAAAACTGGAGCCGGCAAAGCCTCTGGCCGAATGAACTCGATGGTGAGTTCAAGCACATGTGAATCGCTGGTGGTGGTCTCGTACCAGACCATCAACGTCTTGCCGATGCAGCGGCCAACCAATGCCGCGTCAATATCCACTTCGACACTGCCACTGGCACTGCCGGAAGTATCAAACTGCGCCAGTGGCTGGTCCTGCTCATTCACCAATGCCCAGTACAGAGTGATAGGGGCACCCTCTTGCATGCCGTCAAAGGCGATGGTCACACAAGTGCCGTCTTCAGCATCGAGGGGGTACAACGTATTATTGGCGGCGGCGTATTTGACTGTCGGCACCGGAAGCAAATCATCAACGGGGGTTAGCTTGACCATTATGGAGTCTCTTCTTTGAGGGCGCGTACCGCTAAATCCAGGAAACAGCGGACCACACATATCAAATACCCCCGCAAAGGAACTGCCTACTGTCAGATCTGACAGTAGGCAGTTCCTTCTGACCAACGGTTACAACCCCTCCAACTCCGCCATCAAATCACTCAGCCGATCCACCTTCTGCGCACTGATCTCATTCGCCGCAAGCCCGTCGATATACCCCGCCAACTCTTCCACCGTGCTGCACTCGAACATCGCCCGTAACGGCACATCCCGCTGCAGCGTCGTCTGCACCCGTGAAGCAATCTGCGTGGCCAGCAACGAATGCCCGCCCAGCTCAAAGAAATTATCCTGCACCCCCACGCGCTCAACTTTCAGTACCTCGGCCCAAATCCCCGCCAACGTCTGCTCCAGCTCATTACGCGGCGCCAGGTAATCCTGGCTGTGCAACTGGCCAATCTCCAGCGCCGGCAAGGCCTTGCGATCCAGCTTGCCATTGGCATTCAGCGGCAAACGGTCGAGCCACAGCCAATGCAGCGGCACCATGTACTCCGGCAACTCGGCCCGCAGGCGTTGCTTGATCCGATCAAGACGCTCGCCTGGACTCAACAGCGCATCCGCCTCCACCAGGTATCCCACCAGATGCTTACCGTTGACCCCCTCCTGCACGCCAACCGCCGCATCCCGCACTTCCGGTTGTTCATGCAGGCGCGCTTCGATTTCACCCAACTCAATCCGGTAACCGCGAATCTTCACCTGATGGTCGATACGCCCGACGTACTCCAACACACCATCGCTGCGCCGACGCGCCAGGTCGCCGGTGCGATACAGCCGCTCACCCGCCGCACCAAACGGATCCGGCACAAACACCTGGGCCGTGCGCAGCGGGTCACTGACATAACCACGACCCACGCCGGTCCCCGCGACGCACAACTCGCCGACCGCACCTTGGGGCACCAACTCCAGCGCACCATCCAGCAGGTACAAACGGTTGTTGTCAGTCGGCGTGCCAATTGGCAGATAAGTGCCACGGGTCGACGCCAGGTCGACGCGGAAGAACGCCACGTCATCCGAGCATTCCGCCGGGCCATAGGCGTTGACCAAGCCAATCTCCGGATAGCGCAACAACCACTGATGCGCCAGCTCCGGCGGCATGGCTTCACCGGTCGGCAGCATCCAGCGCAAGCCGTCCAGGCTCATGCGCTCCTGGGCAAGCATGCCCTGGATCAACGACGGCACGCTTTCCAACACGGTAATGCCCTGGGCCTGGACATGCGTCAGCAAGCCTTGCGGATCATGGGCAATCGTATTCGGCACAATATCTACCCGCGCGCCGAACAGCGGCGCGGCGAGGAACTGCCACACTGAAATATCGAAACTTTGCGAGGCGGTTTGAGCGATCACATCGTGCTCAGTCAGTTGCAGATACGGCACCTTGCTCAGCTGGTTATTGAGCATGCCGTGCTGCTCCACCATTACGCCCTTGGGCAAGCCGGTGGAGCCCGAGGTGTAGATCACATAGGCAAGGTTGTCCGGCGCACTGTAGATCCCGGGGTTTTCCTCAGACCCGGCCAAGGCGTCCCAAACCAGTAGCTTCGGCCGACCGGAGCAGGCGAACTCTTCCAGCAGCAACTGCGCCTGTTCACGGCACGCTTCGGTGCACACCAGCAGCGGCGTGCGGCTGAGGTCGATAATCCGGCTCAAGCGCTGCGTCGGCAGCCCCGGGTCCAACGGCAAGTAACCGGCACCGGCCTTGAAGCTGCCGATGATCATGCCCAGCAAATCCAGATTACGTTCGGCCAGCAACGCCACCGGTTGGTCCAGCCCGACACCGGCCGCGATCAGCGCATGGCCCAGGCGGTTGCTGCGCCGGTTCAGTTCGGCATAGCTCCATTGCTGATCCAGGCAACTGGCGGCAATCCGCTGTGGATGCTGCTGCACCTGGGCTTCGAACAGCTCAACATAGCTGCACTCCAGCGGATATTCATGCTCGCTCTGGTTGCAGCCTTCCACCAGGAACTCACGTTCCTGCTCGCCAATCAGCGGCAAGTCGGCCATGTCGCCATGGAAGCCCTGCACCAGCGCCAGCAGCAGCCGCTTGAATTCAGCGAGCATGCCTTGCACGGTGGTTTCATCGAAGTAACGCTGGTCGTAGGAAAGGTGCAGGCCCAGGTCATCGCCCGGATAGCACACGGCGGTCAGCGGGAAGTTGGTGTGGGTACGCCCGGAATCCGAGGTGGCATTCAGGCTTTGCGCACGGTCCAGCACCGAGACTTCCACCGGGGCGTTTTCGAACACAAAGAGGCTGTCGAATAGCGGCTGGCCCTTGGGCAGTTCGCTGTTTTCCTGGATGGTCACCAGCGGCAGGTATTCGTACTCACGCAGTTGCATGTTGCTGTCGAGCAGGCCACTCAACCACTGGCGTACGCTGCACGTCTGATCGTCCTCCGGCAGCTTGACCCGCAAGGCGATGCTGTTGATAAACAGCCCGACGGTGCGCTGCATCTCGGGCATTTCCACCGGGCGCCCGGCCACGGTGACGCCGAACAGCACGTCGCGATCGCCACTCAACCGCCGCAGCACCAAGGCCCACGCGGCTTGGGCAAAAGTGTTCACCGTCAGTTGATGGGCCTGGGCCAGCTCGCGCAATTGCGCGCCGTCGCGGACATCCAAGCGGGTGTAGCAGTCGCCCACCACCATGCCGCCGCTATGGCCGGCATGCTCCCGCAAGAATGGCCGGTCGCTCGGAATCGGCGTGGTGCGCTCAAAACCTTGCAGGTTCTGCTGCCACCACTGACGCGCTTCGGCGAGGTTCTGGCGTTGCAGCCAGGCGATGTAGTCGCGATAACGCGGTGGCGTCGCCAGCTGCGCGTCGCGGCCTTCGCCGCGGGCCGTGTAGATGTCGAAGAAATCGTTCATCAGCAGCGAGCGGCACCAGGCATCGATCAGGATGTGGTGGTTGCTCATCATGAACCAGTAGCGGGCTTCGCCCACGCGGATCAGCCGCAGGTGGAACGGTGCCTGGTTGAGCAGATCGAAGCCGGCCTCACGCTCGCTTTTCAGCAACGCTTGCAGACGCGGTTCCTGTTCGCTCTCCGGCTCCAGGCTCCAGTCGAGGTACTCGATCGGCGTGCTGCCGGGCTTGTGGATAACCTGCAGCATGTCTTCGCCGACGTTCCAGCAGAACGAGGCGCGCAACGCTTCGTGACGGGCGATCACCGCCTGCCAGGCCTGGGCGAAACGCTCGGGGTCCAGGGCGCTGTTGATGCGGTAGCGGTCCTGCATGTAATAGAGGCCGGTGCCCGGTTCCAGCAAGGTGTGCAGCAGCAAGCCTTCTTGCATCGGAGTCAGCGGGTACACGTCTTCGATGACATTGGCCGGCACTGGCAGCGCGTCGAGTTGCCCTTGGGTGAGGTGCGCCAGCGGGAAGTCCGATGGCGTGAGGCCGCCCGCGTCTGCCTTGAGGCAATGCTCGATCAGGCTTTGCAGTTCCGCCAGGTAAGCGTCCGCCAGTTCAGCGATGGTCTGGCTGTGGTGACGTTCGCGGCTGAAGGTCCAGCGCAGCACCAGTTCACCGCCGTACACCTGGCTGTCGACGCTCAGCTCGTTGGGCAGCGGCGCGTCCGGGTCATGGGCGATCCCGGCGGATTCGTCCAGCGGGTGAAAGAGTGCGTCAGCGCCAAAGCTCTGGTCGAACTGGCCGAGGTAGTTGAAGGTGATACTGGCGCTCGGCAACGCGGCCATGGTCTGGCGGCACAGGTCGTCAGCCAGGTAGCGCAGCACGCCATAACCCAACCCTTTGTGGGGCACACCGCGCAGTTGCTCCTTGATCGCCTTGATCGAGGCGCCTTGCCCGGCGGCTTCTTCGATATGCAACGGGGTCAGGCGCAACGGGTAGGCGCTGGTGAACCAGCCGACGCTGCGGGTCAGGTCGATCTCGTCGAACAGGGTTTCGCGGCCGTGGCCTTCCAGCTGGATGAGTGCCGATTCATGGCCACTCCAGCGGCACAAGACTCGGGCCAGGGCGGTCAGCAGCAAGTCGTTGACCTGGGTGCGGTAAGCACTCGGCGCCTGTTGCAACAGCTGGCGGGTACGCTCGGCATCCAGGCGCACGCTGACGGTATCGGCATCGCGATTGCGCAGCGAACCTTGCGGGCGGTCCACCGGCAGTTCAACGGCAGGACCGGCCAACTGCTGCTGCCACACGTCCAGTTCTTCACGCAGGGATTCGCTGCCGGCATAGGCCTGCAAGCGTGCTGCCCAATCGCGCAGGGCACTGGTCTTGGCCGGCAGGCTCACCGGTTGGCCGTCGCTCAACTGGCGATACGCGGTCTGCAAATCTTCCAGCAACACGCGCCAGGAAACACCGTCCACCACCAGGTGATGGATCGCGATCAGCAGCCGGCGCTGGCCTTGCGGGCCGTCCACCAGCAGCGCGCGCAACAGCGGGCCGTGGGCAAGGTTGAGGCTGCGTTGAGTGTCGGTGAACAGCGCGATGCACTGCTCCATATCCGCCACTTGGGCTTGCAACAGCAGGCCACCTTGCGGCACTGCCAGGTGTTCGGCGTGCCATTGGGCGTCGCGCCGGGTGAAGCTCAGGCGCAGGGCGTCGTGGTGTTCCAGCACCGCCAGCAGCGCCTGTTCCAGGCGATGGGGTTCGAGGGCCTGAACCGGCTCCAGCAGCAGCGCCTGGTTCCAGTGTTGGCGCTCGGGGATGTCGGTGTCGAAAAACCAGTGCTGGATCGGGGTCAGCCCGGATGCGCCGGTCAACACGCCTTGTTCGGCGATGACCTGCTCGGTGCGGGTTGCCACGGCGGCCAGGGTTTGCACGGTCTGGTGCTGGAACAAGTCACGCGGGCTGAAATGAATCCCTGCCTGCCGCGCGCGGCTGACCACCTGGATAGACAGAATCGAGTCGCCGCCCAGCTCAAAGAAGTTATCGTCGAGGCCCACCTGCTGCACGTTCAATACCGCGCACCAGATCGCCGCCAGGGTTTGCTCCAGTTCGTTGCGCGGCGCCACGTACTGTTGGCGATTCGCCTCGGGGTCCGGCTGCGGCAAGGCGCGGCGGTCGAGTTTGCCGTTGGCAGTCAGCGGCATGCTGTCGAGCACGATCAGATGCGCGGGCACCATGTAGTCCGGCAGCTGCGCTTTCAAATGCGCCTTGAGGGATTCACGCAGTGCACCGTGTTCTTCGTTGCTGACCAGATAGGCCACCAACTGTTTGCCGCTCGGTGAATCCAGCGCCAACACCACCGCTTCACGCACCGACTCGTGTTCCAGCAGGCGGGTTTCAATTTCCCCCAGCTCGATGCGGAACCCGCGAATTTTCACTTGATGGTCAATACGGCCAAGGTACTCAACCAGGCCATCGGCACGCTGGCGCACCAGGTCGCCGGTGCGATACAGACGACCGCCGTTCGTGGCAAACGGGTCCGCGACAAACCGCTCTGCCGTCATCCCCGGACGCTGGTGATACCCCTGGGCCAGGCCGGCACCGCCGACGTACAGCTCACCCGTCGCGCCTTGCGGCACCAGCGCCAAATCCGCATCCAGAATGTAGGCCACACGCGCGCCGATGATGCTGCCGATCGGCACGCTGCCTGCGCCCTCTTCCAGTGTTTCCGGGGCAAGACTGGCCAGCGGCATCACCACCGTTTCAGTCGGGCCATAGGCGTTGAAAAACAGTGCCGGCTTGAATGCCGCGCGAATACGCTGCAAGTGCTCGCCGGTCAGGGCTTCACCTCCGGTGATGCACATGCGCACCGGCAAGGTCTGGTGTTGCGTGGCCAGCCATTGCGCCAACTGGCTGCCGTAGCTTGGGGTAAAGCCGAGGATGTTGATGCGGTGCTGACGAATCAGCCCACAGATTTCTTCCGCATCCCATTGGCCCTGGGCCCGCAACACAACCTGGGCGCCGCTGAGCAACGGCACCAGCAGACGCTCGGTGGCGGCGTCGAAGTTGATGGAATAGAAGTGCAGCTCGCAGTCATCGGGACGCATGCCGAAGCGTTCGATCACCGCCTGGCAATGCATGGCGATTTCACCGTGGGACACCACCACGCCCTTGGGCTTGCCGGTGGAGCCGGAGGTGTAGATCAGATAGGCCTGGTGTTGCGGCAGGCTAATGAAAGGCAATTCGCTGGCCGGGTAGCTGGCCAGGGTTGGCAGGTCATCTTCCAGGCACCAGCGACCGACACTGGCGGGCAGCTCGCCCAGCGCGTCGAACATCGCAGCGTCGCTGAGCAGCAGGCCGATGCCACTGTCTTCGATCATGTAGTGCAGGCGGTCCAGCGGGTATTCCGGGTCCAGCGGCACATAGGCGCCGCCGGCCTTGAGGATCGCCAGCAGGCCGATCACCATTTCCAGCGAACGCGGCAGCGCCAGGCCAACCCGCACCTGCGGGCCCACGCCGCGCTCGCGGAGCATCCAGGCCAGGCGATTGGCGCGGCTGTCGAGTTCGCTATAGCTCAAGGTCTGCCCGGCGAAGGTCAAGGCCGGGGCATCCGGGCGAGCCAGGGCCTGCTCGCCGAACAGGTGGTGAATGCACTGGTCGAGACGATGCTCGCCGGCCTCCATGCCAAGGCTGTCCTGCAACGAGCGCTGCTCGGCCGCTTCCAGCAGCGGCAACTCACTCAGGCGCTGCTGCGGATCGGCAAGCAAGGCTTCCAGCAGGTTTTGCCAGTGTGCGGCCATGCGTGCAATGCGCGGCTCATCGAACAGATCGGTGCTGTAGGTCAGGCAGCAACCCAGGCGATGGTCGAGGTCGGTGACTTCCAGGTTGAGGTCGAACTTGGTGGCGCGGGCATCGTTGGCCAGGTACTCGACGGTCATCCCGGCCAATGTACGGCTCTGCTGGAACTCCCAGCGTTGCACGTTGCACATCACCTGGAACAGCGGGTTGTACGCCGCGCTGCGGGGTGGTTGCAGGGCTTCTACCAAGTGGTCGAACGGCAGGTCTTGATGGGACTGGCCTTCGATCACGGTGTGGCGAACCTGGTCGAACAATTCGCCGACGCTCATCTGCCCGTTGAGCTGGCAGCGCAGCACCTGGGTGTTGAGGAACGCGCCAATCAGCCCTTCGCTTTCCGGACGAATCCGGTTGGCGACTGGCGCACCGATACGCAGGTCGGTCTGGCCGCTGTAGCGGTAGAGCAATACCGCGAGGGTGGCGGTCATGGTCATGAACAGGGTCAGACCACGCTCGGCGTTGAAGGCCCGCACGCGGGCGGCAAGGTCATCGCTCAAGTCGAAACGGAACAGCTCGCCCTGGTGACTTTGCACCGGTGGTCGCGGGCGGTCGCCCGGCAGTTCCAGCAGCGGGTGTTCGGTACCCAGTTGCGCGGTCCAGTAATCCAGTTGGCGCTGGCGCTCGCCGGATTCCAGCCACTGGCGCTGCCACACGCTGTAGTCGAGGTACTGCACCGCCAGCGGTGCCAACGGCGATTCGCGGTCGTCGATAAAGGCTTCGTACAGGGCGCTGAGTTCACGGGCAAAAATGTCCATGGCCCAGCCTTCGGTGACGATGTGGTGCAGGGTCAGCACCAAGTAATGTTCCAGCTCGCCGGCCTTGACCAGGCAGGCGCGCAGCAGTGGGCCGGCCTCCAGATTGAACGGCGTGTGGGCTTCATGATCGGCCAGTTGCTGCACACGCTGCTGGCGCTCGGGCTCACTGAACGCCGAGAAATCCTGCCAATCCATGCGCACGCCGGTTTGCGCCGCAACCTTCTGCTGCGCCACGCCATTGATGCTCGGGAAAGTCGTGCGCAGGGTTTCATGACGCATGATCAAGGCCTGCAACGCCGCCTCGAAACGCCCCACGTCCAGCACCCCGCGAAAGCGCGCCATGCCGCCGACGTTATACGCCGGGCTGTCGGGCTCCATCTGCCAGAGGAACCACATGCGCTGCTGGGAATAGGACAGCGGCACCGGTTGGCTGCGGTCGACCTTGCCGATGGCCAGTTGTTGGTTGCGCTGGCCCGAGGCCTGGATCAGGCGGACTTGCTCAGCGAAAGCCCCCAACTCGCTGGCTTCGAACAATGTGCGCAACGGCAGCTCGACGTCACAGGCCTGGCGGGTGCGGGAGATGATTTGTGTGGCCAGCAGCGAATGGCCGCCGAGGGCGAAGAAGTCGTCCCGCAGGCCGATACGTGGCAGGGCAAGGACTTCGCGCCAGATCGCGGCGATTTGCTGCTCCAGCGGTGTTTCGGGTTCGACGTGTTCACGCACTTGCCACACAGGTTCCGGCAAGGCACGGCGATCCAGTTTGCCGCTCGGACTCAGGGGCATCGCGTCCAGGCGCATCAATTGTGCCGGGACCATATACTCCGGCAGCTCGGCGGCCAGGGCGGTTTTTACGTCCTGTTCGTCCAGCGGTTCGTTGGCGGTGTAGTAACCGATCAACTGCGCACCGGCAGCGGTTTCACGCACCAGCACCACCGCTTGGGCGATGCCATCAAGGGCCAACAAACGCGCTTCGATTTCTTCAGGCTCGACACGGAAGCCGCGCAGCTTGACCTGCTGATCCAGGCGTCCGAGGTATTCCAGCGCACCGTCGGCGCTCCAGCGCACGCGGTCACCGGTGCGATACAAACGTGCACCCGCCTCGCCCAACGGGTCGGCGACAAACCGTTCAGCGGTCAGCCCCGCACGCCCGAGGTAACCCCGGGCCAGGCCGATACCGCCGATGCACAGCTCACCCGGCACACCTGCCGGCAGTGGGTTGAACTGATCATCCAGCACCCGGCAAATCACATTGCCCAGCGGACGGCCAATCGGCGAACGCTCTCCATCCTCCGCCTGGCACTGCCAATGCGTCACGTTGATCGCGGTTTCAGTCGGGCCGTAGCGGTTGTGCAACTGCACTGCCGGCAACTGCGCCAACACCCGGTTGCGCAGCTCGGCAGGCAGCGCTTCACCGCCGGAGAACAGACGACGCAGGCTGGTGCATTCCGCGGCCAACGGCTCGTCGACAAACAGCTGCAACAACGGCGGCACAAAGTGCAGCGTGGTCACGCCGTGCTCCTGCACCAACTGGGCAATGCGATGCGGGTCGCGATGCTCGCCGGGACCAGCCAATACCAGGCGGCAACCGGTGATCAGCGGCCAGAAACACTCCCACACCGACACGTCGAAACTGATGGGCGCCTTTTGCATCAGCACATCAGTTTCATCCAGCTGGTAGGTGGCTTGCATCCACTGCAAACGCTCGGCCAGCGCTGCATGGGTGTTGCCCACGCCCTTGGGCTGGCCGGTGGAGCCGGAGGTGTAGATCACGTAGGCGAGGTTGTCGCCGTTCAGGTGCAGGCCCGGCGCGTGGGTCGGCCAGCTTTCCAGCTTGAGGCTGTCCATGGCGATGACGCAGACGCCTTCAGCCGTGGGCAGTTGCTCAAGCAGCGAAGTCTGGGTCAACAGCAGTTGCACGCCGCTGTCCTTGAGCATGTAGGCCAGGCGTTCGGCCGGGTAATCCGGATCCAGCGGCACATAGGCACCGCCGGCCTTGATGATTGCCAGCAGGCCGATCAGCAGTTGCGGCGAACGCTCGGCGGCGATGGCCACGCACACGTCCGGGCCGACGCCCTTGTCCCGCAGGTAATGGGCCAGGCGGTTAGCCTGGGTGTGCAGTTGGGCGAAGGTCAGGCTGCCGTCCTGCCACACCAGTGCGGTGCGTTCCGAGACCTGTTGGTTGAGTTGTTCCGGCAGCCAGCTCTGCGCTGGTGTGCACGGCGCGGCGCTCCACTGACGTTGTTGGGTGTGTTCGTCGGCGTGCAGCAGCTTCAGGTCACCGATGGCCTGTTGCGGTTGCTCGCAAATGGCTTGCAGCAGGTTGATGAAGTGCTCGGCCAGTCGCTCGATGGTGGCGGCGTCGAACAGTTCGTCGGCGTAGTCGAAGGACAGGCTCAGGCGACCGTTGCGGTCTTCTTCAGTGTGCAGTTGCAGGTCGAACTTGGCTTCGCGGCTGTGCCACGCCAGCTCGTCGGCGAGCAGGCCCGGGAGGCGGCGCAAGGCACTGAGATCGCGTTGCTGGTGGTTGAACATTACCTGGAACAGGCCTTGTTCCCGGGCTTGCGGGAAGGCTTCCAGCAGTTGCTCGAACGGCAAGTCCTGATGGGCCTGGGCGCCCAGGGCAGCGGTTCGCGTCGCGGTCAGCAAGTCGGCGAATGGCAGGCGCGCATCCAGTTCGGCACGCAGCACGAGGGTGTTGATAAAGAACCCGATCAGGCCTTGGGTTTCCTGGCGCGGACGGTTGGCGTTGGGCACGCCGATGCGGATATCGCGTTGGCCGCTGTAGCGATAGAGCAGGCTCTGGAACGCTGCGAGCAACAGCATGAACGGCGTGGACTCGTGAGCCTGGGCGGTCTTGCGAATGGCTTCACTGAGGCTCGTGTTCACGCGCACGCTGTGGCGTGAAGCACTGCGAATATGCTGCGCCGAGCGTGGGTGATCGGTGGCCAGGCTCAGGGTTGGATGTTCGTCCCCCAACTGTGCTTTCCAGTAAGCCAGTTGTCGCTGGCCCTCGCCTTCGGCCAACCACTGGCGCTGCCAACTGCCGTAGTCGGCGTATTGCAGGGCCAGCGCTGGCAACTCCAGGGTTTGGCCTTGGGACGCGGCGGCGTACAAGCGGGAGAATTCGTCGATCAACACGTTCAGCGACCAGCCGTCCGCGATGATGTGGTGCATCGTCACCAGCAGTTGGTGGTCTTCGTCATCCAGGCGCACCAGCGTTACCCACAGCAGCGGGCCTTTCTCCAGGTCAAACTGGGTGCGGGCTTCGTCTTCGCGGATCTGGTTGGCCCGGGCTTCGCGCTCGGCGGCGGGCAGGTCGCTGAGGTCGATGACTTGCAGGTCGAAATCAGCCTTGGCGTCGACCCGCTGGAAGCCCTGGCCGTCGCGTTCAAAGAAGCGCGTGCGCAGGGACTCGTGGCGCTGGATCAGTTGCTGGAAGCTTGCGCGCACCGCGTCTTCATCCAGCTCGCCGCGCAACCGCAGGGCGCCGGGGATGGTGTAGGCGCTGCTCTGCGGGTCGAGTTGCCAGGTGATCCACAGGCGGTTTTGCGCGAGGGATTGCGGCAGGTCTTCCTGGCGTGACAGCGCATGGATCGCGCCTTGGGCCACGCCGCCGTCCTGCTGCAATTGCGCGACGCTGGTGGCGAAGGCAGCCAGGGTGGGCGCTTCGAACAACAGGCGCAGGTTCAGCTCCAGGCCGAGGGTTTCCCGCAGGCGGGCGACGACCTGGGTGGCGCTGATGGAGTTGCCGCCCAGCAGGAAGAAGTGATCGTCGGCGGCGACCTGCGTCACCTGCAATTGCTCGCACCAGATCGCGGCAATCTGGCTTTGCAGTTTGGATTGCAGGGCAGCATCGCCGACCTGCGCCTGCACGCCGGGGAACTGCGCATAACTGTCGAGGCTGCCATCCGCCAACCGCGTGCGACAGGCCGAACGCTGCACCTTGCCGCTGGAAGTTTTCGGCAAGCCGCCGGGGTTGAGCAATATCACCACGCTCGGCGCTTCCTGGCAGGCCTCGGCCACTGCTTGACGAATCGCCTTGATCAGCGCTTCAGGCGGCAGGATTTTCTGCACGCTGCGGCTGATTTCGGCGGCGATGCCGATGCCTTCCAGGCCCTGGTCATTCACCGCAAACGCGGCGACCCGACCCTTGCGCACCACTTCCACTTCACGCTCGATGGCTTGCTCGATGTCTTGGGGATACAGGTTGTGGCCCCGCACGATCAGCAGGTCTTTCAAGCGACCGGTGATGAACACTTCACCCTCGCGGACAAACCCCAGGTCGCCGGTCCGCAGCCAGGTGCGGCCTTCATGCTGGACGAAGGTCTTGGCGGTGGCTTCAGGGTTGCGCCAGTAGCCGTGGGCGATGCTCGGGCCGGTGGCCCAGATTTCACCGACGGCATTGTCGGGGAGCGTCGCCAGGATGACGGGGTCGGCAATCAGCACCGCGTGTTCGGGCTGGCTGGTGCCGCAACTCATGATCGCCGCGCCCTGCCCAGGCTCGGCGCGATTGGCGGCCAGAGCCTGTTCGTCCAGCCGCATGGCCGGGATGCCGTGGCCACGGGTTCCGCCGGCAACGAACAAGGTGGCCTCCGCCAAGCCATAGGATGCGAAGAAATTATTCGAGGTAAAGCCGCAGGTGGCGAACTTCTCGGCAAAGCGTTCCAGGGTGTCGAGGCGGATCGGCTCGGAGCCGGAATACGCCACGCGCCACTTGCTCAAATCCAGGCGATCCAATGCCGATTCACTGACTCGCTCGCTGCACAGCCGATAGGCAAAATCCGGCCCGCCGCTGATGGTGCCGCCGTATTCGCTGATCGCTTCCAGCCAGCGCAATGGCCGGCCGAGGAAGTACGCCGGCGACATCAACACACACGGCACACCACTGAAGATCGGTTGCAGCAGGCCGCCGATCAGGCCCATGTCGTGGTACAGCGGCAGCCAGCTGACGATC
The DNA here is from genome assembly GCF_011765255.1 of Pseudomonas sp. AN3A02. Taxonomy (NCBI): domain Bacteria; kingdom Pseudomonadati; phylum Pseudomonadota; class Gammaproteobacteria; order Pseudomonadales; family Pseudomonadaceae; genus Pseudomonas; species Pseudomonas sp. AN3A02. The sequence continues at coordinate 212,526 of NZ_JAARNI010000002.1, read as the reverse complement.
ACGTCGTCGGGGTTCAGGTCGATGCCGAAGCCCCGGCGAATCAGCAGCTCGTTGGCCACCAGGTTGCCGTGGGTGACTTGCACGCCCTTGGGCAACGCAGTGGAACCGGAGGTGTATTGCAGGAAGGCGATGTCATCGTCTTGCAAGTTGGGCGCGAGCCAATTGCTCGCGATCTCGGCATGAAGGCTGTCGACGCACAGCAACTGCGGTGCACCTTCGAGTTGCAGCAACGAATCACCGAGGCTGGCGGTAGTCAGCAGCAACCGTGGCTCGGCGTCCGCGATGATCGACAACAGGCGCTCCTGATGATGTCGGCGGGCGGACTCAGGCGGGTAAGCCGGCACCGCAATGACCCCGGCATACAGGCAACCAAAGAACGCCGCGACATAATCCGGCCCGCTGGGAAACAACAGTACCGCGCGGTCGCCCAGGTTTGCGTTGGCCTGCAAGGCGGCGGCGATGGTGCGGGCGCGCAGGTCAAGGTCGCGGTAACTGAGGACGACGCTTTGCTCGGCCGTCTCGGCCAGGAAGCGCAACGCCAGTTGATCCGGGGTTTGTGCGGCGCGGCGCTGAAGGGACTGGACCAGGGTGCGGGGAAGTTCGAAGGCGTCCATCATGGGGTTCCTGCCTGAAATCGGCTTACTGGGAAATCGGGGAATGTGTGGCGGAGGGGGGGCTTGTTCAGCCGGCAGCCCGGGCCATCTGCCGCGCGGCGTCATTGCGCCAGCGGGCCAAGTGTTCGTCGGCGTAACGCCGCACACAGCGCAGTACAGAACTCTCGTGCTGCACCAGGAAGAAGTGGTGACCGTCGAACATGTCGAGGGAGAAACCGCTGGCGGTGTCTTGCTGCCAGTCCAGCAGTTGGTCGGCACGCACACTGTCCTGCTTGCCGCCAAAGACATGGATCGGCAGGGGCAGCGGCTCGCGCTCGCCATACTCGAAACTGCCGCAAAGAAGGAAGTCGGCCCGCAGGATCGGCAACATCAACTGCATCAGTTCGGCATTGGCCAACACCTCTTCGCCGGTGCCCTTGAGTTCACGCAGGCGGGCGATCAGTTGCTCGTCGTTTTTCTCGATGGCGTATTCGCTGACATCGCGACGGGCCGGGCCGGCGGTACCCGACGCAAACAGCGCCAATGGCTGCGGTACACCACGCTCACGCAGGGCATGGGCCAGCTCGAACGCCAGCAGACCGCCGAGACTGTGGCCGAACAAGGCGTAAGGCTCGTCCAGTTCCGCACTGATTTCATCGGCCAGTTGCGCGGCCAATGCCTTGATATCGCGCTGCAAGGGCTCGTCCATGCGCATGCCGCGTCCCGGCAGTTCCAGCGGCCGCACCTGCAACCACTCGGGCAGCGCCCGCCGCCAGCGGCTGTAGACCATGGCGCTGGCGCCGGAATACGGCAGGCAAAACAGGCGTAATCGAGCCGGCGTGTTCATTTCAGACCACTCCCGCTCACACGATAAAAACCCATTTTGTCCTCCTCCAGGCGCTGATCCTTGGCCGGTTTGTTAACTGGCCTGTCACCCATGAGAACGGATGGCACCTGGAAATAATTAGTCAGCGAGACGCGGTTCACACCTATCGATAAAGCATAAGATTAGTTCGTCTTCTCATTTGACAATCATTATCATTAAGCATAATTTGTTGCCCGATGTGTAGGAGGCCTCAGCAAGGACGCCCTCCCCCAACCTCTTTTGCAGCAAGGTGATTTCCATGACGGAACAAGTATCCACAGGCAGGTGCGACTCACCCCTACTCCAGGCCTTCGTCGATAACCGACTGATCCTGGTCAAGATCGCAGCACGCATTACCGGCTGCCGCTCCCGCGCCGAAGACGTGGTGCAAGACGCGTACTTCCGGTTGCAATCGGCACCCACCATTACGTCGTCGTTCAAGGCGCAGCTGAGTTACCTGTTTCAGATCGTGCGTAACCTGGCCATTGATCACTACCGTAAGCAGGCGCTTGAGTTGAAATACTCCGGCACTGAAGAGGAAGGCTTGAATGTGGTTATTCACGGGGCTTCGCCTGAGACATCGCACATCAACTTTTCGACGCTGGAAAATATCGCGGATGCGTTGACGCAGTTGCCTCAACGCACGCGTTATGCGTTTGAGATGTACCGGTTGCATGGGGTGCCGCAGAAGGATATTGCCAAGGAGCTGGGGGTTTCGCCGACGCTCGTGAACTTCATGATTCGGGATGCGCTGGTGCATTGCCGGAAGGTTTCCGGGACTCATAGCGACACGTTTGCGCGGCGGGTTTGATTGGCTCTGCTGCTGGGTGAATATCCGTTATTTAGGTAACGGCTGCCTATGGTTCCGCTCTTACAGCGGCTCACTTTTGAAAAGCGCAAAAGTAAGCAAAACGCTCTTGCCCCACCACTCGGCACCTCGCTTGGGCTCGGTGTGCCCGAACGAAGGCTTTGGAGCGTGGGCCGCCGCGACGGGCCATCCATGGCCCGGCGCGGCTAACCCGGCGTCCTGCCGGGTTACCCACGCTCCAAAGCCTGCGTTCGGCCAGCGTGGTTTAACGGGGCGCCTAAGATCAAGATCAAAAGCAGATCAAGAGCACAGCGGCCTCCCGGCCGGCTTGAGTGTTGTAAATCAACAGCAAAAGCTGAAGCGGGCACGGTCCAAATGTGGGAGCGGGCTTGCTCGCGAAGGTCGTTAACGACGACGCGGGCATTCAGGATGAACGCGGCGTTCTCAGGTTTTTCGCGAGCAAGCTCGCTCCTACAGAAAAGCAGCTCTGCTTTCGCTCTGGATCTTGCCTCTGCTTCTAACACTCAAGCCGGCCTGTAGGCCGCTGTGCTCTTGCTTTTGATCTGCTTTTGATCTGACTGCCCCATTCAGCCCGAGGCCGAACGCAGGTATTGCGGAGCGGGTAAACCGGCAGGACGCCGGTTTAGCCGCGCCGGGCCATGGATGGCCCGTCGCGGCGGCCCGCGTAGCAATGCCGGAGTGAGGGAACACCGAGCCTAGGCGAGGTGCCGACAGGCGGGGCAGAGCGTTTTGGTTACTTTTGCGCTTTTCAAAAGTGACCCGCTGTAAGAGCGGAACCATAAGCGGCCGTTACCTAAACAACGGATATGCCCCCGATCAAACCAACCCACACCGCTCAAAAAACCGCTCCCGCCCCAGGATCATCAACGCCGCCCGCTTATGCGGAAAATCAAACTCCTTCTCACAGTGGAAACACTGATTCTGCATATGCCCAATCATCCGCCCGTTATCCGCGCGAGGCTCCGCCACCACACGCTGCGTACGCGGATCATCAAGAAACAGGTAATGCACCAACGCCGACAACCAACTCGCCACCTTATGCGGCCCCCGGTGATGCTCCTCACCCACCAACATATGAATCCCGCGATCGTAATCCGCCACGTCATAGAACGGCGCAATCCGATCCTCCTTGGCCCAATACGCCTCGAAATACGCAAACGGCTCATCGTCGAAACACCCGATCAACGTCAACGCATGGGGATCCGCGTCCAGCTTGTCCAGATACTCCCGATGCTGCTCCAGGCTGCCACTTTCCTGCCAGAAATTCGCCACCCGCGTACTGTTCTGCCAACGATTGAATCGCGCCAGATCGACGTCAATCTCAACCGTGCGCAGCGAAATCCAAGCCCCCAACCGCGCATCAAACCGCCGATAAACCTCACCCCGCGGCTTCGGCGCGCGAGCGGGATGGCGCTTGCCACCACTGATCATCATCTGCTGCGGATAAGTCCCGGTCACCGACTGCCCCAACCACGGTTGCGGCAATTGCCAAAACAACGTGCGCTCACAATAAAACTGCCCGGCAACCTCGGTCGCCACCAGCAACCCACTGCGCAACGCATCCTCCGGCGCATGCTCAAGACGCCAGGCCAGCCGTTGACGCTCAGGCTCTTTGGTAAACAGCCAGTAACACGCCGCCCACAAAGCACGGGCAGCCGGCACACGGTCGGGCTCCTGCAAATGCACCAGCAGCTCATCACCCCGTTCAAGGCGCAAACGAATCAGCGGCTGCCCCTCAAGGGTCAGGCTCAGACGGCTGTCAGTTTCATCAGCATTCAGGGCAGGCCCCGCCGGCAACGGCAGGACAGACAGGTCATTCAGATTGGACATGGGATGGGCTCACGAATCGTCGACAGTTCAACAAGTGACGTGAGCCAGGGGCAAAAATTTAGACGATCACGGCACCGGCATCACATCGATGCGGTAAGGCTCGAAGATCTTCAGCAACTGGCCATTGTCCCGCAGTTGCTTGAGCAGCCCGGCGAACACCGGCCCCGTGATCGGCGCCTTGGGCCGCAGCAGCGCGAAATGGTGGTACACCTGGTCAATCCGCTCGGACACCAGGAACTGCCCCGCCGTCTCGGTGTTGCGCACCAGGAAATCGCTGAGGTAGGAGCGTGTTACCAATGCAATGTCGGCACGGCCCCGGGCGACCATCAACAGGTTGCTGTCGTGGGAATAGGTCAAGGTGGCGTTGAAGTGCTCCGCCATGTTCCTGGGGTCGGGGTTGAAGTTGGCGAACGCGTAGTGATAGCCGCTGAACACCGCCAGGCGCTTGCCGGTCAGCTCAGTGAAGTACGATTGGTCGCGGCCGGGCTCACGCTGGGCGACGAAGATTTCCGCGTCTTCCAGGCCCATGTCGACTGCCGTGTGGGGGATGTCCTGCCAACCCCATGCCGGATTTTCGAAGATCGCCATATCCACCCGGCCTTGCTGGAAATCGCGAAAGCGCCGGGGGATCGAGGTGGGCACCAGCACAAACTGGTAATCGGTTTGCAGGGCATTCAAGGCTTCCAGCAATTGCGGCAGCAACCCGGTGTCGGCGCCCTGCTCCGGGCGCACGGTGTACGGTGGAAAATGCGCAGCCCCCACCCTCACCAACTGAGCGGCCGAAGCCGGCATCAGCCACAGTGTGCCAAGTGCCAATATTGAGAGTCCTGCAGCCAATCGCCAGGGCGAAAACATCAAGGCACACACCGTCGAAAACTTTGATCCCGCTAAGCTAGGCGTTTTTGTCTATCGAGACAACTTTCCGCCACACAATTAATAGCTTGCGCGTACGGACTAGTCAGCTTTCAAAACCATTAGCAAGGCTTCATCGGCCAGTTGCTCCAGGGTCATGCTGCCCTGGGCGCGAAACCAGGTGGTGGTCCAGGACAGGGCGCCGGTCAGGAAACGCCGGGTGATAAACACATCGCCCCGGATATAACCGACGTTTTTCGCCTCCCCTAGCACCTGCAACCAGATGTCTTCGTAGATATCGCGCAAGGCCAGTACCTGGGCCTGGCCCTCGGCCGACAGTGAACGCCATTCATACACCAGCACCGCCATGGCCTCGCCGCTGCCGCCCATGATCGACTGCAATTCGCAGCGAATCAGTGCCAGCACCCGCTCGCGCACGTTGTTCGCCTCGGCCAGGGACGCTCGCATCAGGGCGGTGTTGTAGTGGATGGTTTCCTCCATCACCGCCCGCAGGATTTCGTCCTTGCTCTTGAAGTGATGAAAGATGCTGCCGGACTGGATCCCGACCGCGCCGGCCAGGTCACGCACGGTGGTGCGCTCAAAGCCTTTGTTGCGAAACAGGTGGGCCGCGGTTTGCAGCAACTTGCCACGGGCACTGTCGGGGTCGGTCAATTGGCCGGCGTCGACCATGGTGCGCATCACCCGCAGGGCTTTTTGCTCATCCATGCTGCTCTCCTTAACTTCTGGTTACGTCTTGGGCGGCAATTTAGGCCGTGGCAGCCAACCAAGCAAGCGCTTGGGGCAAAGTTGTGACCAGAGTTTACAAACCAAGCGCTTGCTTGGTAGTGTTGGTACCAGCAAACCAGAGGAAGGACGCCCCATGAACAAGACGGTACGCATCGGTTGCGCCAGCGCCTTCTGGGGCGACACCTGCACCGCCGCTGCGCAGTTGGTAGAAGGCGGTGCGCTGGATTACCTGGTGTTCGACTACTTGGCCGAAGTCACCATGTCGATCCTCGCCGGGGCACGGATGAAAGATCCCCAGGCCGGCTATGCCACGGATTTCATCGAGGTGCTGACGCCACTGCTGGCGGATATCCAGCGCCAGGGCATCCGCGTGATCAGCAATGCCGGCGGCATCAACCCTCAGGCCTGCGCCGCCGCGTTGCAGGCGGCCTGCGACCAGGCGCAAATCCCGTTGAAGATCGCCGTGCTGCTGGGGGATGACCTGCAACCGCAGTTCAAGCAACTGCACGGCATCACCGACATGTTCAGCGGCGCACCTTTGCCGGCGATGTGCGTGTCCACCAACGCTTACCTCGGCGCGCCGGGCATCGTGCAGGCGCTGACGCTGGGCGCCGATATCGTCATCACCGGCCGTGTGGTCGACAGCGCAGTGGTGAGCGCAGCGCTGGTGCATGAATTCGCGTGGTCCTGGCAGGACTACGACCGCCTGGCCCAGGCGGCATTGGCCGGGCATATCATCGAATGTGGCGCCCAGTGCACCGGCGGCAACTTCACCGATTGGCGCGAGGTGCCGGACTACGAACACATCGGCTTCCCGATTGTGGAGGTCAGCGCCGACGGCCAGTTCACCGTCAGTAAAGTCGACGGCACCGGCGGGCTGACCAGCGAACTGAGCGTCGCCGAGCAATTGCTGTATGAAATCGGCGACCCGCGCGCCTACCTGTTGCCCGACGTGATCTGCGACTTCAGCCACGTAAAGCTCCAGCAACAAGGCAAAAACCGCGTGCACCTGCACGGCGCCAAAGGCCTACCGCCCACCGACCAGTACAAGGTCAGCGCCACTTACCCGGACGGCTTTCGCTGCACCGCCAGTTGCCTGATTGCCGGGATCGACGCGGTGGCCAAGGCCGAGCGGGTCAGCCAGGCGATCATCAACAAAACCTCAGAGCTGTTAAGCCAGCGCGGCTGGGCGCCCTACACCGACGTCAACATCGAACTGTTGGGCAGCGAAGCCACCTACGGCCCCCACGCCCAACGCCAGGACTGCCGCGAAGTGGTGGTGAAACTGGCGGTGCGTCACCCGAGCAAACAGGCGCTGGTGCTGTTCGCCCGGGAGATCGCCCAGGCGGCCACCGGCATGGCGCCGGGGCTCACCGGGATCGTCGGCGGGCGGCCCACGGTGTATCCGCTGATTCGGCTGTTTTCGTTCCTGATCGATAAAAGCGCCTGCCAATTGCAGGTCGACTTTCTTGGCGAGCGGCATGCCTGCGAACTGCCTGGCACCGAACCGCTGAACACTCCCATCGCCTTGATCGACCCACCCAAACCCCAAGGCCGCGCCGACGCCAACGTGCCGCTGATCAAACTGGCCGTGGCCCGCTCTGGCGACAAGGGCAACCACAGCAACATCGGCGTGATCGCCCGCGAGCCCGAATACCTGCCGTGGATCGCCGAAGCGTTGACCCCCGAAGTGATCGTCGACTGGATGAGCCACGTGCTCGACCCGATCCACGGCCGCGTCGAACGCTGGTACTTGCCGGGCAGCCACAGCCTGAACTTCCTGCTGGAAAACGCCTTGGGCGGCGGCGGGATTGCCAGCCTGCGCATCGACCCCCAAGGCAAGGCCTTCGCCCAGCAACTGCTGGAAATACCGATTGCCGTGCCGCAGCACATTGCCGATCAATTCACTTAAAGGACCCACGCCGTGGCCTTCGACTCGATCTTCAAAGCCGACTTGTTCCAGGGGCAGACCATCATCGTTACCGGCGGCGGCAGTGGCATTGGCCGCTGCACCGCCCACGAGCTGGCAGCCCTCGGCGCCCATGTGATCCTGGTGGGTCGCAAGCCGGAAAAACTGCAAACGGTCGCGGCGGAGATCAGTGAAGACGGCGGCCGCGCCAGCTGGCAGGCCTGCGATATTCGTGATGAAGAAGCGGTCAAGGCGCTGGTCAGCCAAATCCTTCAGGAGCACGGCCCGGTTCATGGCCTGGTGAACAACGCTGGCGGCCAGTACCCCTCGCCGCTCGCGTCGATCAATCAGAAGGGCTTTGAAACGGTGTTGCGCACCAACCTGGTGGGCGGTTTCCTGATGGCCCGGGAAGTGTTCAACCAGTGCATGAGCACGCACGGCGGGTCCATCGTCAACATGCTCGCCGACATGTGGGGCGGCATGCCGGGCATGGGCCACTCCGGCGCGGCACGTTCGGGCATGGACAACTTCACCAAGACCGCTGCATTCGAATGGGGTTACGCCGGGGTGCGGGTCAACGCCGTGGCGCCGGGCTGGATTGCATCGAGTGGCATGGATACTTACGAAGGCGCGTTCAAGGCGGTGATCCCGACCTTGCGCGAGCATGTACCGCTAAAACGCATCGGCACCGAATCGGAAGTCAGCGCGGCGATTGTGTTTTTACTCAGCCCCGCCGCCGCGTTCGTCAGCGGCAGCACCTTGCGCATCGACGGCGCCGCCAGCCTCGGCAGCCGCGCCTGGCCGCTGCACAAGGCGCAACCGCCGAGTGCGTCCTTTAACGGTTTCCACCGGGCGTACTTGCCGGACGTGCTCAAGGAGGAGAAATAAGCCATGCCGGTGATCGACTCGCAACTCGACGCCCACAGCCCGCAATTCGCGCAGAACCGCGAAGCAATGCTCACAGGCGTCAATCAACTGCGCCAGCTGGAGCAAAACCTGTTGAGCAAGGCCGCCGAAGCCAAGGCCAAGTTCGACAAGCGCGGGCAACTGCTGCCACGGGAACGCCTGAATTTGCTGCTGGACCCGGGCGCGCCGTTCCTCGAGCTGGCGAGCCTGGCCGGCTACAAACTGCACGACGACAAGGACGGCAGCGCCGCCGGCGGCGGGTTGATCGCCGGCATCGGCTACGTCAGCGGCGTGCGCATGCTGGTGGTAGCCAATAACAGTGCGATCAAGGGCGGAACCATTTCCCCCTCGGGCCTGAAAAAATCCCTGCGCCTGCAACAGATCGCCATGGAAAACAAACTGCCGGTGGTGACGCTCGCAGAAAGCGGCGGCGCCAACCTCAACTACGCTGCCGAGATTTTCGTCGAAGGCGCACGCAGCTTTGCCAACCAGGCGCGGATGTCGGCCATGGGTTTGCCGCAGATCACCGTGGTGCATGGCTCGGCCACGGCGGGCGGCGCCTATCAGCCGGGGCTTTCGGATTACGTGGTGGTGGTGCGCGGCAAGGCCAAGCTGTTTTTGGCCGGCCCGCCGCTGCTCAAGGCCGCCACCGGCGAAGTCGCCACCGATGAAGAACTGGGCGGCGCCGAGATGCACGCGCAAACCGCCGGGACTGCCGAATACCTGGCGGAAAACGACGCTGACGGTGTGCGCATCGTGCGTGAGATCGTCAGCTTGTTGCCGTGGGATGATCGCTTGCTGCCTGTGCCAAAGCGCGCTTATAGCGAGCCGCTGTACCCGATTGAAGAGCTGTTGGGACTGATCCCCGACGATCCGAAAAAGCCCTACGACGTGCGCGAAATCCTCGCGCGACTGGCGGATGGTTCCAACTTCCTGGAGTTCAAGGGCGAGTTCGATCCGCACACCGTTTGCGGCCACTTGCATATCCAGGGCCGCGCCTGTGGTTTTATCGGCAACAACGGGCCGATCACACCGAAGGGCGCGAGCAAGGCCGCACAATTTATCCAGCTGTGCGACCAGAGCCAGACACCGCTGCTGTTCTTCCACAACACCACCGGCTTCATGGTCGGCACCGAGTCGGAACAGCAAGGCGTAATCAAGCATGGCGCGAAGATGATCCAGGCGGTGGCCAATGCCCGGGTGCCGAAATTGACCATCGTCGTCGGTGGTTCCTACGGTGCTGGCAACTACGCGATGTGCGGCCGCGGTCTCGACCCGCGTTTCATCTTCGCCTGGCCCAACAGCCGCACCGCCGTGATGGGTGGCGCCCAGGCGGGCAAAGTGCTGCGGATCGTCACCGAAGCCAAGCAATTGAAAGACGGCCTGGTGCCCGACCCCAAAGTGCTCGACATGCTCGAACAGGTCACCGCACAGAAACTCGACAGCCAGTCCACCGCCCTCTACGGCAGCGCAAACCTGTGGGACGACGGGCTGATTGATCCACGTGATACACGAACCTTGCTCGGGTTTCTACTGGACATCTGCCACGAGGCCGAAGTGCGGCAACTACAGCCCAACAGCTTTGGTGCAGCGCGGTTTTGATGATCGTTCCCACGCTCCGCGTGGGAATGCAGCCCGGGACGCTCCGCGTCCCCATAGGGAGAACAACAAAAATGATTTTCACCCAGGAACACGAAGAGCTGCGTCGCACCGTCCGTGGCTTTGTCGAGCGCGAGATCAACCCCCACGTCGATGAATGGGAAAAGGCCGGACGCTTCCCGATCCACGAGATCTTCCGCAAGGCCGGCGACCTTGGTTTGCTGGGTATCTCCAAGCCGGAAAAATTCGGCGGCATGGGCCTCGACTACAGCTACTCCATCGTCGCCGCCGAAGAGTTCGGCAGCATCCGCTGCGGCGGCATCCCGATGTCCATCGGCGTGCAAACCGACATGTGCACCCCGGCGCTGGCCCGTTTCGGCTCCGATGAGTTACGCGAAGAATTCCTGCGCCCGGCCATCAGCGGCGAGCACGTGGGCTGCATTGGCGTCTCGGAAACCGGCGCCGGCTCCGACGTAGCCGGGCTGAAAACCCATGCCCGTAAGGACGGCACCGACTATGTAATCAACGGCAGCAAGATGTGGATCACCAACTCACCGAGCGCCGACTTTATCTGCCTTTTGGCCAACACCTCGGACGACAAACCGCACATCAACAAGTCGCTGATCATGGTGCCGATGAACACCCCGGGTATCAGCGTCAGCCCGCCCCTGGAAAAGCTCGGCATGCACAGCTCGGAAACCGCCCAAGTGTTTTTCGACGACGTGCGCATCCCCCAGCGCAACCGCATCGGCCATGAAGGCGCGGGGTTCATGATGCAGATGCTGCAGTTCCAGGAAGAGCGACTGTTTGGCGCGGCCAATATGGTCAAGGGCCTGGAGTACTGCATCGACAGCACCATCGAGTACTGCAAGGAGCGCAAGACCTTCGGCAAGCCGTTGATCGACAACCAGGTGATCCACTTTCGCCTGGCCGAACTGTCTACCGAAATCGAATGCCTGCGGGCCTTGGTGTACCAGGCCACCGAGCAGTACATCAAGGGCCAGGACGTGACGCGACTGGCCTCGATGGCCAAGCTCAAGGCCGGGCGCCTGGGACGGGAAGTGAGTGACAGTTGCCTGCAATATTGGGGCGGTATGGGGTTCATGTGGGACAACCCGGTGGCCCGGGCTTATCGGGATGTGCGGTTGGTGTCGATTGGCGGCGGGGCGGACGAGATCATGCTGGGGATCATCTGCAAATTGATGGGCACCTTGCCGGGGAAAAAGTCGTGAATACGTTGTTGCTGGAGCCGCATAACGGGGTGTTGCATGTGACGCTCAATCGGCCTGACAGCCGGAATGCCATGAGCCTTGAGATGGTGACCGAGTTGCGGGCGGTACTGGCCGATGTGTCAGGGGATAAAGCCTTGCGGGCGGTGGTTATCAGTGGCGCCGGTGGGCATTTTTCGGCGGGTGGGGATGTGAAGGACATGGCGCGCGCCGGGGCCACGGGTGGGTTGCAGGCGTTGAACCGGGCGTTTGGCGCACTGCTGCAGGAAGTTGAGGCGTTGCCGCAGGTGGTGATTGTGGTGCTTCAGGGGGCGGTGCTGGGGGGCGGGTTGGGGTTGGTGTGTGTCAGTGATGTGGCGATTGCGGATCATCAGGCGCAGTTTGGGTTGCCGGAGACCAGCCTTGGGTTGTTGCCGGCGCAGATTGCGCCGTTTGTGGTGAAACGTATCGGGCTGACTCAGGCGCGGCGGTTGGCTTTGACGGCGGCGCGGTTTGATGGGGTTGAGGCGCTGCGGTTGGGGTTGGTGCATTTTGTGGAGCACGATCCGCAGGCGTTGGCGGAGCGGGTGGATGAGGTGTTGGGGCAGGTTTTGCGTTGTGCTCCGGGGGCTAATGCGCGGACCAAGGCGTTGGTCTTGGCCAGTGGTGAGCAGGCTTTGGGGCCGTTGCTGGATCAGGCGGCTGAGTGGTTTGCCGAGGCGGTTTGGGGCGAGGAAGGGATTGAGGGGACTCAGGCTTTTGTGCAGAAGCGCAAGCCGCGGTGGGCGCGATGAATTGGGGGCATATCCGTTTCTGCGGTGATGGCCGCTATTGGTTCCGCTCTTACAGCGGGTCACTTTTGAAAAGCGCAAAAGTAACCAAAACGCTCTTGCCCCACCACTCGGCACCTCGCCTAGGCTCGGTGTGCCCTCACTCCGGCTTTGGAGCGTGGGCCGCCGCGATGGGCCATCCTTGGCCCAGCGCGGCTAACCCGGCGTCCTGCCGGGTTACCCACGCTCCAAAGCCTGCGTTCGGCCAGCGTGGTTTAACGGGGCGCCTAAGATCAAGATCAACAGCAGATCAAGAGCACAGCGGCCTACAGGCCGGCTTGAGTGTGGTGAAGCAACAGCCAAATCAAAAGCTAAAGCGGGCACGGTTCGAAATGTGGGAGCGGGCTTGCTCGCGAAGGTCGTTAACGATGACGCGGGCATCCTGAATGAACGCGGCGCCCTCAGGTTTTTCGCGAGCAAGCTCGCTCCTACAAAGAAGGAAGCCGGCCGGGAGGCCGCTACAGGCTGGCTTCAGTGTGGTGAAGCAAAGGCAAAATCAAAAGCTAAAGCGGGCACGGTTCAAAATGTGGGAGCGGGCTTGCTCGCGAAGGTCGTTAACGATGACGCGGGCATCCTGAATGAACGCGGCGCCCTCAGGTTTTTCGCGAGCAAGCTCGCTCCTACAGAGAAGGAAGCCGGCCGGGAGGCCGCTACAGGCCGGCTTGAGTGTGGTGAAGCAACAGCCAAATCAAAAGCTAAAGCGGGCACGGTTCAAAATGTGGGAGCGGGCTTGCTCGCGAAGGTCGTTAACGATGACGCTGGCATTCTGGATGAGCGCGGCGCCCTCAGGTTTTTCGCGAGCAAGCTCGCTCCTACAGAGAAGGAAGCCGGCCGGTAGGCCGCTGTGCTTTTGCTTTTGATTTTGATCTGACTGCCCCATTCAGCCCGAGGCCGAACGCAGGCAGTGCGGAGCGGGTAAACCGGCAGGACGCCGGTTTAGCCGCGCCGGGCCATGGATGGCCCGTCGCGGCGGCCCGCGGAGCAATGCCGGAGTGAGGGAACACCGAGCCCAGGCGAGGTGCCGACAGGCGGGGCAGAGCGTTTTGGTTACTTTTGACTGGGCCGGCATTCCGGCTTTTCAAAAGTGACCCGCTGTAAGAGCGGAATCCATAGCGGCCGTTATCGCAGGAATGGATATGTACTCGACCGACAGACCAAGGACCAACTCATGTTCAACAAAATCCTGATCGCCAACCGTGGCGAAATCGCCTGCCGCATCCAGCGCACCGCCCAAGCCCTGGGCTACCGCACCGTGGCGATCTACAGCGACCCCGACGCCAACGCCCTGCACGTCCAGATGGCCGACGAAGCCGTCAACATCGGCCCGGCCCCGGTCAACCAGTCCTACCTGAACATCGAAGCCATCCTCAACGCAGCCCACCGCACCGGAGCCGACGCCATCCACCCCGGCTACGGCTTCCTCTCCGAAAACCCCGACTTCGCCCGCGCCTGCGCAAACGCCGGCCTGACCTTCATCGGCCCCAGCCCCGAAGCCATCGAATTGATGGGCAGCAAACGCCTTTCAAAAGTCGCCATGCTCAACGCCGGCGTCTCCTGCATCAAAGGCTACCAAGGCCCCGACCAGGACGACCCAACCCTGCAACAGCAAGCCGACCAAATCGGCTACCCGCTGATGATCAAGGCCAGCGCCGGCGGCGGCGGTCGCGGCATGCGCCTGGTGCACAGCCCCGACACCCTGCTGGAACACCTGCGCACCGCCCGCTCCGAAGCGCAAAACGCCTTCGGCAGCGCCGAACTGATCCTCGAACAAGCCCTGATCGCCCCCCGCCACGTCGAAATCCAACTGTTCGGCGACACCCACGGCAACCTGATCTACCTCGGCGAACGCGACTGCTCGATCCAGCGCCGCCATCAAAAAGTCATCGAAGAAGCACCCTGCCCCGTCATGACCCTTGAGCTGCGCCAAGCCATGGGCGAAGCCGCGCTGAAGGCCGCCCGCGCCGTCAATTACGTCGGCGCCGGCACCGTCGAATTCCTCCTCGACCGCAACGGCAATTTCTACTTCCTGGAAATGAACACTCGCCTCCAGGTCGAACACCCCGTCACCGAACTGATCACCGGCCTCGACCTCGTCGCCTGGCAACTGCAGATCGCCGCCGGCCAGCCGCTCCCCCTGAGTCAGGACCAAGTAACCCTGAGCGGCCACGCCATGGAAGTGCGCCTGTACGCCGAAGACCCGGCTCAGGGTTTCCTCCCGCAAACCGGCGATGTGCTGCGCTGGGAACCGGCGGCCGGTGTGCGCATCGACCATGGCGTGCTCGAAGGCCAGCGCATCACCCCGTTCTACGACCCGATGCTGGGCAAGGTCATCGCCCACGGCGCCACCCGCGAAGAGGCTCGGCGCAAGCTGGTCAGGGCCGTGGAAGACTGCGTGCTGCTCGGCGTATCCACCAACCAGCGCCTGCTGGCCAGCCTGCTCAAGCATCCAGACTTCATCGCCGGCGAGTTCAGCACCGGTTTTATCGCCGAGCATTTCAGCGACATCACCCGAACCCACGCGACCAACGCCGAACTGGCCCTGGCCGCCGCGCTGTTTTACCAACACAGCGCCAGCACTCACACCCAGCCGCTATCCGGCTGGCGCAACAACGCCAGCGTGCCATGGCGTTATCAGTTGGCCGACCAGGATGAGCCACGGGCAATCAGCCTCAGTGTGCTGGCGGAGAATTGCCTGCAAGTCGAGATTGATCAGCACGCCATCGAAATACGCGACCTCAGCATCGACGGACGCTGGGCCATAGCCGTGGTCAACGGCATTCGCCGCCGCATCGCCTATCACTTGCAGGGCACACAGCTTTGGCTGCCCGGCATATGCATCACCAACCGAACCCAAACCGTTGCCACCCGCCAGGCCGAGGCCAGTAACGGCATGGTCAAGGCGCCGATGGATGGCGCGATTGTTGAAGTTCGGGTCAGCGAAGGCGACTTGGTCAGCAAGGGCCAGCTTTTGCTGGTGCTGGAAGCGATGAAAATGGAGCACCCACTCAAGGCCGGCATGAGTGGTGTGGTCAAGCGAATCCAGGCCGTTGCAGGAGATCAGGTCAGGAGCCGTCAGATTTTGCTGGAGATCGAGTAACCGCTGGGCGGAACTAGCAGGCTTGGCTACGCTCTATCCCCATCAGGACGGGAAGAGTACGGGAACCTGCGATGCCTCATTGGCTGATTATTGATCTTGAAGCCACAACGGATGAAGGCGGCTGGCCCGTGACCGAGATGGAAATCATCGAAATCGGCGTGAGCCTGGTCAACCGCCAGGGCCGTGAACTGGACCATTTCCAGCGTTTCGTGCGGCCGTTGCGCAGGCCGTTGCTGACGTCCTTCTGCCGCCAGTTGACCCACATCACCCAGGCAAATATCGATGCTGCCGCACCGTTGATTGAGGTGTGGCCGCTGTTCGAACGCTGGCTCGGTCAACACCACGCGCGCCTGGAAGGCTGGGCGAGTTGGGGCGATTACGACCGCCAGCAACTGGAGCTGGAGTGGCAGCGCCATGGCTTGAGCAGCGTGCTGGGCCAAACGCCCCACGTGAACCTCAAGCAGCGCTTCGCCAAGGCCCGGCGCCTGGACAAGCCGCTGGGGCTCAACGGCGCGCTGCAACTGGCCGGCATGCAGTTCCATGGCCAGCAGCACCGGGCGCTGGAAGATGCGCGCAATACCGCACGGCTGCTGCCGTTGATTTTGCCCGTGTAGAAGGCATACTGGCCGACCTTTCTTGACCCTTTTCCGAGGATTCGCCCATGTTTAAAGTCAACGAGTACTTCGACGGTACCGTCAAGTCGATCGCTTTCGGCACTGCAGAAGGTCCGGCGACCATCGGCGTCATGGCCCCGGGTGAATACGAATTCGGCACCGCCCAGCGTGAAATCATGCACGTGGTGTCGGGCGCGCTGACCGTCAAGCTGCCAGACAGCACAGACTGGGAAACCTTCGAAGCCGGTAGCCAGTTCAACGTGCCTGCCAACAGCAAGTTCCAGCTGAAGGTAGCGGTCGACACGGCTTACCTGTGCGAATACCGCGGCTGATCTTTGCGCCGGCCATAAAAAATGCCCGTCTCGCAAGAGACGGGCATTTTTCATTTAAGCGCTGCTTACTCCAGGATCGTCACCGGCATACCGACTTCCAGGCGACCCACACCATCGTTGACCAGGTTCTGCCCAAACATCACATCACCCTCTCGCTCGCGGTAGGTCTTGAGGGTGGCCAGCGGTTCGCGGTCGGCGCTGCGTTCGCCGCTCGCCGGGTCGATGGTGGTCAGGATGCAGCGTGAGCAGGACTTGACCACGCGAAACTCCACGTCGCCAATCCGTACCCGCTTCCAACCGTCTTCAGCAAACGCTTCGCTGCCCTCGATCACCAGGTTGGGACGAAAACGCAGCATTTCCATCGGCCGACCGACCCGTTGGGACAAGTCATCCAGCGACGCCTGGCCGATCAGCAGCAACGGAAAACCATCGGCAAACGCGACCTTGTCATCGTCATTGCCGTAACCGGCCTCGGTCGTCCGCGCACGTGCCAGCGGCACTTGCACCAGGCGCGTGGGTTTGCCGATGAACTCGCTGACCCAGGCACCCGCTTCATCACCGGCGTCGGGCACGCGCAAGGTGTCGCGCCAGATGGTCACGCCGCGCAACTCGGCATCGCTGCCGGGCAGTGGCACGTCGAGGGCCGGTTGGCCTTCGGCGCTCAAGGTCAGGCCACCGGCACTGTTCCACAGCGCCGACAGCTGGCTCATTTTGGCCACGGCCCGCTGGGTCAGGAACCGCCCGCTGGCTTCGTCCACCAGCATCCAGCGTCGATCCCCGTCGAGCCCCAGCTTGTCCAGGCTGATCTGCTGCAAGGTTTCACCCTTGCCGGACTTCAAGGGGTATCGGTACAACGCGCTGAGACGAAGCATGGGCCTGCATTCCTGAGGGGCAAAGCCGTCACCCTAAGCTCAAGCCGGTACTTCGTCCAGCATCAGGCGCTGACGCACAACGTCCACCAACTTGTCGGGCTGGAACTTGGAGAGGAAGTTGTCGCAGCCGACCTTCTTCACCATCGAATCATTGAAGCTGCCGGACAACGACGTGTGCAGCACCACGTACAGGCCACGCAGGCGCGGGTCGTTGCGAATCTCGGTGGTCAGGCGGTAGCCGTCCATCTCGGGCATTTCGGCGTCGGTGAAGATCATCAACAGCTTGTCGGTCATCACCTGACCGCTGTCGGCCCAACCCTTGAGCATGTTCAGGGCCTTGAGGCCATCGCTGGCGATGTGCATCTTCACCCCCAGTTGGCCGAGGGTGTCACGCAGTTGCGAGAGGGCGACGTTGGAGTCATCCACCAGCAGCACTTCGCGGCCGCGGGCGCGCTCCAGTACCGGGTCTTCGAGTTTCTCGCGGGAAACCTTGGCGTTGTAGGGCACGATTTCGGCGAGGACTTTTTCCACGTCGATGATTTCCACCAACTGGTCATCGACCTTGCTGATGGCCGTCAGGTAATGCTGGCGCCCGGCACTCGCCGGGGGTGGCAGGATCGCCTCCCAGTTCATGTTGACGATGCGGTCGACACCGCCCACCAGGAATGCCTGCACCGAACGGTTGTACTCGGTGACGATAATGGTGCTGTTGGGCCCCGGAATCAGCGGGCGCATGCCAATCGCCTGGGACAGGTCGATCACCGGCAACGTCTGGCCACGCAGGTTGACCACGCCGCAGACAAACGGATGGCGCTGGGGCATCAGGGTCAACTTGGGCAGTTGCAGCACTTCCTGCACCTTGAACACGTTGATCGCGAACAGCTGCCGCCCGGCCAGGCGAAACATGAGGATCTCCAGGCGATTCTCACCCACCAATTGTGTGCGTTGATCTACCGTGTCGAGAATGCCGGCCATTAAAGACTCCTGGGTTTAGCGGATGGATAGTGCTGGTCACTGAAGCAGGTTATCGGCGGCAAACGCCGGACCTTGACCCCCATTAAAATGCCATGCAAATCCATTGATGTCACACTGACATCATGCTTTACTGAGCCAGCTTCCACACAACACCCATCACCGCCGTCGCGTGACCGCAAAGTCAGCGCGAGGTTCCCCTATGTAAGGGATTCCCCTATCCACAATCAGGACCAACCTGATATTCGCGATATCTAATAGCCATTAATGTGACGCCATTCTCATTGCATGAATGGAGTCAGGCTTTTGTTGGCTATCCCAAGCCCACGGCCCACGGGTCGTCCTAAGACTTACGTCTTGGCAACCAAAGAAGTTGTGCGGATGCCCTTGAGCAATCAGGGGGGTTCAAACGATCGCGGCGATCAATCAAATAAAAGTCCTACTGGAAAGTCGGAAGCAACCTACAGATATTCGTCATATTTCAGCAGTACTTTGAA
The DNA here is from genome assembly GCF_011765255.1 of Pseudomonas sp. AN3A02. Taxonomy (NCBI): domain Bacteria; kingdom Pseudomonadati; phylum Pseudomonadota; class Gammaproteobacteria; order Pseudomonadales; family Pseudomonadaceae; genus Pseudomonas; species Pseudomonas sp. AN3A02. The sequence goes on along the minus strand of NZ_JAARNI010000002.1, from coordinate 193,974 downwards.
GCCATTCACCCAGTGCGACATCTCATTATCCGACCGTATGTTTTGGAGACTTGCATGATGAACGACGGCACAGAGTGGCAACTTGCACTTCCCGAGTTTCTCCTGGAGGCGGAAATGCTGCTGGCCAAGTCCCAGGAGTGCTTGAGCCACCTGCATTTGATCCGAAACGACAGCGACGCGATCGACTGTATGAAAAGCAGTCTGATCAAGCTCGCCGAAAAATCCGACGCCCTTGCCCTGCGGGCCATTGGCGAGTTCTCCCGGCATGTACAGTACTTGATCAGCAATGCCGCCAGCCCACTGCAACTGCATGACCAGGCGCTGGATGCGCTGAATGCGTGCCTCACATTGCTGGCCTGGCAACTGGAGTTGATCGACGCAAAAACCGGCAAACTCAGCCTGGATGAAACCGAACAAAACGTGCTGATTGCCACCGTCGTTCAACACATCCCGCAAAGCAATTTTGGCTACACACAACAGCATCACAGGCCTTACGCGATTTGAGTTTTCTTCTCATTTACTCGACAAAAATGTCGCATTAAATTGCTGACTTATCCAAAAACGACAGCCACAACTAATCATGCATGACGTCGTCGTTAGCAGAAAAATATCAATAAGCCACTAACGACAATACCGATACAAAACAACTTCAATGATACAACTCCCCCCACTCTTTGAACTCCGGGACTCCCTCCCGGGGCGCTGCCATGATTAATACGCCTCATCAAGCTCGGCGAAAGGCGACCAACGGTAATAGTGGTGGTACCATGCCCCGCTCGAAGTGACTCAACTTCATGATGCATATAAACGTGAAATGCGCCTCCTATGTACGCCAGCCTGAAGTCACTCATCGCAAGGTCCGTGTCCCGAAGCAATGCACGCAGGATGACCCTCGCGCTATGCCTGTGCGCGTGCCTGCTCAGCCTGTGGGCTTATGCACGCTCGGCCGATCTGCCTCTGGCCTTGCTGCTATTGAACCTGGCCACCCTGTTGGTGGTGGGCCTGCAACAGTGGCGCTCACGCAAGTCCATCAAGTTCCAGCCCCAGGAACTGGCCGAACGTCTGTTACAGGTCCAAGAGAACGAACGGCATCGCCTGAGCCGCGAACTTCACGACGATATCGGCCAACTGCTGACCGCCGCCAAGCTGCAAAGTGAATGGCTCAAACGCCGCCTGCCGGAAGACCTGCAAGGGCATTGTGCGGTGCTGTGCAACACCCTGAACGAAACACTGGCCAAGGTGCAGGACGTGTCGGCCATCCTCAATCCCCGGCAGTTGGCGAGCCTGGGGCTGGAGGCGAGCCTGCGGGCGCACCTGCTCAAGACTCTGGAAAACACCCAGGTAAGCTGGAGCCTGGAATGCCATCAACGGCTGACCGGCATCCCGGAAGAAATGGCCGTTGCTGCCTTTCGCATTACCCAGGAAGCCGTCACCAACATGCTGCGCCATGCCCAGGCACGCAACCTGCTGGTACGCCTGCAACGCCTGCCCGAAGGCCTTTCACTGTTTATCAGTGATGACGGCCTGGGCTTCTCGCCCGCCATCAACCCCGCCCAGGAAGGCCAGCGGGGCATGGCCGGGATGTCCGAGCGGATTGATCAACTGGGCGGCACATTGTCCGTCAATAGCCAGCCAGGCTTTGGCACACGGATCGAAGCGCTTTTCCCCTGGGCGCCCCGCGCCCTCGAACGGGCCAACCCCCATAAGGTTCTAGAGTGACGTGCAATTTACTCCTGGTGGATGACCACTCCCTGATCAGGGCCGGCGTGCGTGCGCTGGTCATGGATATTCCCGGCTACGCGGTGATCGGCGAAGCGAGCGACGGCGCCCAGTTGCTGGAGCGATTCGACGCGCTGCAACCCGATATCGTGCTGCTTGACCTGTCGATGAAGCACACCGGCGGGCTCGATGCCTTGAAGGACCTCAGGCAGGCCTATCCGAAGAGCAAAGTGCTGATCCTCTCGATGCACACCGACCCGGAACTGATCATGTGCGCCCTGGAGTCCGGCGCCCATGGCTACCTGCTCAAGGACACCACCGCCAATGAGCTGGAGCACGCGCTGCTGGCCTTGCGCAACAACGAACGCTACCTGAGCCCGGCCATCGCCCACACGGTGATCAACCAGGCGCTGATCCGCAATCAGGCCCAGGCCAATCCACCGCCCCACAGCCACAACCTGACCGCGCGCCAACTGGAAATCCTGCGCTTGATCGTGCGCGGCAAGTCCACCCGGGAAATCGCCAATGGCCTGGGCTTGAGCATCAAGACCGTAGAAGCCCACCGCTCGCAAATCATGAAGCGCTTGCAGATTTTCGATGTGGCGGGCCTGGTGTTGTTCGCGGTGCGCGAACAGATCATCAGTCTGGACGATTAGTCAGCAACGGCGAATCCGCCGGCAAATGCACCCGTAGCGCCTGGGGCAAGGCCGAAAAGTGCAAGTCATCACCCTGGAGCGGTTCGCCGTCGAGGTTGATCGCCAGCCCTTCGGCCACCTTGATTTCGACCCACGGCAAACGCGCCCGCACAAACATGTTGTCCAGGCCCCAGCCGTCCGTCATCAGGCTACGCAGGGTGCCGACCACTTCCTGCGGCGCCGGCAGAATGCTGATATCCAGCAAACCATCATCGGCCAGGGCATCGGGGCACAGCACATGTCCGCCACCGGCCTGGCGCCCATTGCCGATGCCCAAGGCCAGCAGCTCGCCGCGCCAGTGGAAGTCGGGGCCCTGCAATTCACCGTAGGCCGCACGCAACTCGCTGAAACGTGACAGGCCGGTAAACAGATACGCTGCGCCGCCGAGGACCTTCTTCAGGTCTTCGGAGGTGTTGGCGGTGACTTGGCTGCCAAATCCGCCGGTGGCCATATTAAGAAAGATCTGCCCACCCACTTCGCCCAGGTCGATGGCACGGGCCGGTACATCCAGCAGGTCCAAGGCCTGCTCAGGCTCCAGCGGCACACCGGCGGCACGGGCAAAATCGTTGGCGGTGCCGAGGGGCATCAGCACCAGGCTGGCCTCAGTCTTGGCGCGGGCCATGGCCTCGGCCACATCCCGCAGCGTACCGTCACCGCCGCCGGCAATCAGCCGCGTGTAGCCATCGGCGAGGGCCTGATCGACAAACCGCTGGGCATCACCGCCCTCCCATGTCACCCGCACGGCCAACTCCCAACCCTGCTCGCGCTTGCCCTGCACTGCCGCCCGCACCTCTTCGTTGAGGGCTTGCTTGCCGTGCAGAATCAACAGTGCCTTGGGTGTGCTCATGGATGAATGCTCCTGGGTTTAAGGTTCCTGGGGATGTTGACCGTGGCCAATCGAAAAAAAGCCATTGGCTTTGGAAATTAACCGGGGTTTGTGGCGTTTCTGACACGGATCAACTCGCATTTCGCGAAATCCGCCTAGACTTGCACCCATTCTTACCCGACAAGGCCGTCGCACCATGATCACCATGTCCGCCTTCCACTCCATGCTCATCCCGATCCTGACCGGCATGATTCTCCTGGCCGTAGGCTTCAACTTTCGCGACAAAGCCATCGGCGTATTCGGCATGTGGATCGGCATGCTGCTGATCCTCGGCACCGTGGTTTACAAGATCCTCGCCAAACTCGCGGAATGACAATCTCACTCGCATTGCACATGACGGCCTCGTACACTCGGCCAATTCGTCGTTTTTAAGGTTGACCGCCTCGTGCTTGCCCGTCTGTTTGCCCTGCCCTGTTGCCTGTTTATCTGCCTGCTGTCCCTGCTGCCCATGGCGCCTGCCCACGCCGTGAGCCTGCCGGGGCTGCTGGGCAGCAACACCAAAGCCCAACCGCAAGCCGACGTCCCGTTGGGCCAGTCCCTGGACGAGGTGATCAAGACCCTGGAAAACGACCAGCAGCGCACCAAGCTGCTGAGCGACCTGAAAAAGCTCCGGGAAACCACACAAAAAGCCCAGCCCGCCGCCGAATTGGGTGTACTCGGTTTGATCGGCGGCACGCTGTCCAGCCTGGAGCAACAGTTCTCCGGCGCCGACAGCCCGATCAATCGCTGGTCCAACGAGTTTGACCTGGCCAAGGACGAACTCACTGCATTGATGCTGCCGGCCAGCGAATGGCTGCCGATCATCTTTGCGTTCGCCATGATCCTGATGCTCTGGAGCCTGCTGGCCGCCGTGCTGATCTGGCTCAGCCACCGGGTGCGCGAGCGCTTCGGCCTGACCGAAGAACTGCCCCAACACCCCAAGACCTGGGACCTGTTGCGCTTCGCCCTGCGCAAGCTCGGGCCATGGCTGATCGCGTTGGTAATCACCGTCTACATGAGCTACGCGCTGCCCTCGTCCCTGGGCAAATCCCTGGCGATGGTGCTGGCCTACGCGCTGGTAGTGGGCACCTGCTTCTCGGCGATCTGCGTGGTCGCGTTTTCCGTGCTGGACGGCCCGCACCGCCACCGCGCGCTGTACATCCTGCGCCACCAGGCCTTTCGCCCGTTGTGGCTGATCGGCAGCTTTGCCGCCTTTGGCGAAGCCGTCAGCGACCCGCGCCTGGCCGAGAGCCTGGGCCAGCATTTGTCCCATGTCGCGGCGACCATCGCCAATGTCATGGCCGCGCTGTCCACCGGCGTGTTCATCCTGCGTTTCCGTCGGCCCATTGCGCACCTGATCCGCAACCAGCCGCTGTCCCGCCGCCTGACCCGCCGCGCCCTGAGCGACACCATCGAAATCGTCGGCACGTTCTGGTACCTGCCGGCGTTGCTGCTGGTGGGCATCTCGCTGTTCGCCACTTTCGTCTCCGCCGGCGACACCAGCACCGCCCTGCGCCAATCATTGTTGTGCACGGTGTTGCTGGTGCTGTGCATGGTGATCAACGGCTTGGTGCGCCGCCATTCACTCAAGCCTCAGCGTGGGCACAAGCGCCATGCGCTGTACTCCGATCGCCTGAAAAGCTTCGTCTACACCCTCGCCCACCTGGTGGTGTGGCTGGTGTTTATCGAACTGGGCCTGCGGGTCTGGGGGCTGTCGCTGATCCGGTTTACCGAAGGCGACGGCCATGAAATCAGCGTCAAGCTGTTCGGTCTTACCGGCACTTTATTGTTCGCCTGGCTGATCTGGATCCTCAGCGACACCGCCATCCACCACGCCCTCACCCGCTCGCGCAAAGGCCTGGCCAATGCGCGTGCGCAGACGATGATGCCGTTGATTCGCAACGTGCTGTTCGTGACCATCTTCATCATTGCCGCCATCGTCGCCCTGGCGAACATGGGCATGAACGTCACACCACTGCTGGCCGGTGCCGGTGTGATCGGTTTGGCCATCGGTTTTGGTGCACAGTCGTTGGTGGCGGATTTGATCACCGGCCTGTTCATCATTATCGAAGACTCCTTGGCGATCGATGACTATGTGGATGTCGGCGGTCACCTGGGTACGGTCGAAGGCTTAACCATCCGTACGGTGCGCCTGCGGGACATCGACGGGATCGTGCATACGATCCCGTTCAGTGAGATCAAAAGCATCAAGAACTACTCCCGGGAATTCGGCTACGCGATCTTCCGAGTGGCGATTCCGTACAACATGGAAATCGACGACGCCATCAAGCTGATGCGCGACGTCGGGCAGAAGATGCGCAACGACCCGTTGCAGCGGCGCAATATCTGGTCGCCGCTGGAGATTCAGGGTGTAGAAAGTTTCGAGTCCGGCAGTGCGATTCTTCGCGCCCGCTTCAAGACCGCGCCGATCAAGCAGTGGGAGGTTTCGCGGGCGTTCAACTTGTCGCTCAAGCGTCACCTCGATGAAGCCGGGCTGGACCTGGCCACCCCGCGCTTGAGCGTGCAAGTGGTGACGGCGGCGGGAGGCGTGCAGGAGAAAGAATAAGCGCTGCCCGGACGACGTCAGGATCAACAACAATAATCATGGAGAGTCCTTATGCGTTTGACCGGTCTTACACATCAATGGGTACTCGGCCTGCTGTGCGGTGTCGCCAGCAGCGCGGTCATCGCCGCCAGCAGCGGCCAGGACAGTGCCCGCGAAGAAATCGCCGCCCAGGCGAAAGTGCTGGAACCAGCCTTGCTGGAAACCCGGCGCGACATCCACGCCCATCCTGAACTGGGCAACACCGAAAAGCGCACCGCAGAACTGGTGGCCAAGCAATTGCGGGAGATGGGGCTGGAGGTCAAGACCGGCGTCGCCCGCACGGGTGTCGTCGCGATCCTCAACGGCGCCCTGCCCGGCCCGACCGTCGCCTTGCGCGCTGACATGGACGCGCTGCCGGTCAAGGAAGTGTCCGGCCTGCCCTTTGCCTCGAAGGCCAAGGGCGTCTATCTCGATAAAGAAGTCGACGTGATGCACGCCTGTGGCCACGACGCCCACACGGCCATCCTGCTGAGCACGGCGAAAATCCTGACCGGCATGCGTGATCGTCTGCCGGGCACCGTGGTGTTTTATTTCCAGCCGGCTGAAGAAGGCCCGAGCGACTTTATCCCCGATGGCAAGAACACCTGGGGCGCGAAGATGATGGTGCAGGAGGGGGTGATGAAATCGCCCAAGCCGGATGCGGTATTTGGGCTGCACGTCTGGGCGGGTGTGCCTGCGGGGCAGATCGCGTATCGGCCGGGGCCTACTCTGGCGAGTTCGGATGACCTGCGGATCAAGATCCTGGGCAAGCAGACCCATGCGGGGCGGCCGTGGGACGGGATTGATCCGATTACCGTGGGGGCGCAGGCCATCGTTGGGTTGCAGACGGTGGTGAGTCGGCGTACCGACATTTCTTCGTTTCCGGCGGTGGTGAGTATTGGCACCATCAACGGGGGGACGCGGTACAACATCATTCCTGAGTCGGTGGACATGAGTGGGACCATTCGCTCTTACGACTATGGCATTCGCCAGAAGCTGCATGCGGATGTGCGGCAGACCGTCGAGAAAATCGCCGAGAGTGGTGGGGCGAAGGCTGAGGTTACGATTATTGAGAAGTATGATCCGACCATCAATAACCCGGCGTTGACCGAGAAGATGCTGCCGAGTTTGCGTTGGGCGGCGAAGGGTGATGTGGTCAACGCCCCGCTGGTAGGTGGCGCTGAGGACTTCTCGTTTTATGCCAAGGAGGCACCGGGGTTGTTTGTCTTTTTGGGGGTGACGCCGAGGGATCAGGATATGAGTAAGGCGGCGCCCAATCATAATCCGGGGTTCTTTGTGGATGAGTCGGCGCTGGTGGTTGGGGTTAGGACGTTGGCTTCGTTGGCGACGGATTATTTGAATGCCAATGCGGGGGATTGAGGGGGGCATATCCGTTATTTAGGTAACGGCTGCCTATGGTTCCGCTCTTACAGCGGCTCACTTTTGAACAGCGCAAAAGTAAGCAAAACGCTCTTGCCCCACCACTCGGCACCTCGCTTAGGCTCGGTGTGCCCTCACTCCGGCACCACGAAGCGGGCCGCCGCGACGGGGCGTCCCTGCCCCGTCGCGGCTAAACCGGCGTCCTGCCGGTTTACCCGCTCCGTACTGCCTGCGTTCGGCCAGCGTGGTTTAACGGGGCGCCTAAGTTCAAGATCAACAGCAGATCAAGAGCACAGCGGCCTACAGGCCGGCTTGAGTGTGGTGAAGCAACAGCAACAGCAAGATCAGAAGCTAAAGCGGGCACGGTCCAAATGTGGGAGCGGGCTTGCTCGCGAAGGTCGTTAACGATGACGATGGCATCCTGAATGAGCGCGGCGCTCTCAGGTTTTTCGCGAGCAAGCCCGCTCCCACAGAAAAGCAGATCTGTTTTCGCTCTGGTCTTTGCTTTTGCTTTTAACACTCAAGCCGGCCGGGAGGCCGCTGTGCTTTTGCTTTTGATCTGCTTTTGATCTGACTGCCCCATTCAGCCCGAGGCCGAACGCAGGTATTGCGGAGCGGGTAAACCGGCAGGACGCCGGTTTAGCCGCGACGGGCCATGGATGGCCCGTCGCGGCGGCCCGCGGAGCAATGCCGGAGTGAGGGAACACCGAGCCTAGGCGAGGTGCCGACAGGCGGGGCAGAGCGTTTTGGTTACTTTTGCGCTTTTTTCAAAAGTGACCCGCTGTAAGAGCGGATCCCTAAGTCGCCGTTACCTGAACAACGGATATGTACACAGAAAACCCGTCAAACCACATCCACCCCCACATGAATCGCATCATGCCGCCAAAACTCCAGATCACAATCAATCAACCGCTCATGCTGATCATAATTAACCCGAGCAATCCGCAACCCCGGGCTCCCCACCGACACCCTCAACGCCGCCGCGGCCTCAACCTGCAATGACGTCGGCACAATCTCAAACCGCACCCGCCCGTAATGCAAGTCATACACCCGCGCATACAACTCCGTAATCGACTGATTCAAATCACACTCCAGAATCCCCGGAAAATACTGCGGGTTCAGATAGTGCTCCACATACAACACCAACCGCCCATCAATCCTGCGCCCCCGGCAAATCTGGATCACGCTGGACAACGCCGGCAACTGCAACCACGCACACACCGCCGCCGATGCCGGCTGCAACCGCGCCGAAATCACCTCAGTCGACGGCACCCGCCCCTGCGCACTCACCATCGCGTGAAAGTGACTGCGTTGCATCAGGTTATAGGCAAGCCTGGGAGGCGAAACAAACCACCCCCGCCGTTCCTCGCGATAAATCTGCCCTTGGGCCTCAAGTTGTAACAAGGCTTCCCGCACCGTAATCCGGGTGGTACCAAACAACTCGCTCAGCTTGCGCTCGGCCGGCAGCTTACTGGCAGGCGCCAACAAGCCATGGTCGATCTGCTCTTGCAGCGCCAGGCCAATGGTTGTCACCGCCTTGGTTGCCTCATCACGCATCAACGTTACCTATCTGGACTAGACCAGCACTATTCAGGTGCACAAAACGCCCGCTAAACGCGCCTCTGCTATTGCGTGCAAGCCTAGGCATTGCACATGACCGACAGATGACAGCACCTCGCGACGTCCTGCCACAAGACCTGCAATACATCGGCCAAGTCCAAGGCTTCCGGGCCGTTTGGCATGGTCTACGCTTACCCGGCAACCCCTCGTCCAGGCCAACAAAAAACGACATCGACATGAAACTGTCATCCCCCACGCCTAAATTGGCTCGTGTATTGCTGACCTAGACCAACACCTTCGCAATCGTTCATAAAAACGCAGCGTTGAAAACGCCCAAAGGAGCTTCGGATGAAACAGCTTTTCCTGGCATCACTGTTAGGCTCGACCATTGCCATGTGCACCGCCGCCATGGCTGCTGATACCGATTTGAAAACGCTCGAAGCCGCCGCGAAAGCGGAAGGCGCCGTCAACAGCGTCGGCATGCCCGATGACTGGGCCAACTGGAAAGGCACCTGGGAAGACCTGGCCAAGATCTATGGCCTCAAGCACATCGACACCGACATGAGCTCGGCCCAGGAAGTCGCCAAGTTCGCGGCAGAAAAAGACAACGCCAGCGCCGACATCGGCGACGTTGGCGCAGCCTTCGGCCCGATCGCGGTGAAACAGGGCGTAGTGCAACCGTACAAACCGACTACCTGGGCACAAGTCCCGGATTGGGCGAAAGACAAAGACGGTAACTGGGCACTGGCCTACACCGGCACCATCGCCTTTATCGTCAACAAAAAGCTGCTGCACGGCTCCGAAGCTCCGAAAAGCTGGGCTGACCTGAAGACCGGCAAATACAAGGTTTCCATCGGTGACGTGAGCACCGCCGCCCAGGCTGCCAACGGCGTACTCGCCGCTGCACTGGCCAACGGTGGTGACGAGAAGAACATTCAGCCTGCATTGCTGATGTTCGCCGACATCGCCAAGCAAGGCCGCCTTTCGCTGGCCAACCCGACCATCGCCACCATGGAAAAAGGCGAAGTGGAAGTGGGCGTGGTCTGGGACTTCAACGGCCTGAGCTACAAAGCCAAGATGGCCAACCCGGATGACTACGTGGTGCTGATCCCGTCGGACGGCTCGGTGATTTCCGGCTACACCACCATCATCAACAAATACGCCAAGCACCCGAACGCCGCCAAGCTGACCCGCGAATACATCTTCAGCGATGCCGGCCAGACCAACCTGGCCCGTGGCAACGCGCGGCCGATTCGTGCCGAACACCTGACCTTGCCAGCCGACGTACAGGCCAAGCTGCTGCCTAACGAGCAGTACAAGAAAGTAACGCCGATCAAAGACGCCGACGCTTGGGAGAAAACCTCCAAGGCACTGCCGCAGAAGTGGCAGGAAGAAGTCATCATCAATATGCAATAAGGCTTAACACGCCTGTTTAAGTGGAATGCGGTCAGTGTGGGAGCTGGCTTGCCTGCGATAGCGGTATGACATTCAGCATTATTATCGACTGACACACCGCCATCGCAGGCAAGCCAGCTCCCACATTTGATCGGTGTTCCAACCGAAAAACCGAATCAAGCCTATTTGTTGCGGAGCCCCAGCCCCTATGAAGCACAACGTCATCCTTGTCGTGCTCGACGGCCTGAATTACGAGGTTGCCCGACACGCCATGGGGCACTTGCAGGCCTACGTCGGCGCAGGACGCGCAGCACTGTACAAACTGGAATGTGAACTGCCGGCCCTGTCCCGGCCCCTGTACGAATGCATCCTCACCGGCGTCCCGCCGATCGAAAGCGGCATCGTCCACAACAACGTCTCGCGCCTGTCCAACCAGCGCAGCATTTTCCATTACGCCACCGACGCCGGATTATCCACCGCAGCGGCGGCTTATCACTGGGTCAGCGAGTTGTATAACCGCAGTCCCTTCATCGCCGCCCGCGATCGTCATACCAACGACCCGGCACTGCCGATCCAGCATGGGCATTTTTACTGGAATGACCATTACCCGGACTCGCACCTGTTTGCCGACGCCGAAAGCCTGCGCCTTAAACACGCGCCGAATTTCCTGGTGGTGCACCCGATGAACATCGACGACGCCGGCCACAAGCACGGCCTCGACACCCCGCAATACCGCAACAGCGCACGCTCGGCCGACATCATCCTCGCCGACTACCTGCAAGGCTGGCTCGACGCCGGCTACCAGGTGCTGGTGACGGCCGACCACGGCATGAACAACGACCGTTCCCACAACGGCCTGCTGCCGGAAGAACGGGAAGTGCCACTGTTTGTGCTGGGTGATGCCTTCAGCTTCGACACCCACGCCACGCCCAAGCAAACCGAGCTGTGCGGCACCGTCTGCGAGCTGCTGGGTGTGACCCACGACAAACCTGTATGCCGGGAGCTGTTGAAGTGAATTCAGTGATCCGCGGCAAATGGCTGGCTGCCTTGTGCCTGGTGCCCTTCGCCCTCTTCTTTATCGTGTTCGAGATCGCCCCGCTGGTGTGGGTGATGATCAGCAGCGTCCAGTCGGAAGAGTTCGGCTGGGGCCTGGCCAACTTCAGCAAGATCTTCAGTTCGAAGTTCTACCTGCAGGCAATCCAGTACAGCCTGGAGATCAGTTTTTACTCCAGCGTGTTCGGGATCATCATCGCCGTGCTGGGCAGCTACTCGCTGCGCCGGGTGGACGGACGGCTGCGCAATTTCGTGACCGCATTCGCCAACATGACCAGCAACTTTGCCGGCGTGCCATTGGCCTTCGCGTTCATCATCCTGCTGGGGTTCAACGGCAGTATCACCATCATGCTCAAGCAGGCCGGGATCATTCAGGACTTCAACCTGTACTCCAAGACCGGCCTGATCATCCTTTATACGTACTTCCAGATTCCCCTCGGCGTGCTGCTGCTCTACCCGGCCTTTGACGCGTTGCGCGAAGACTGGCGCGAATCCGCTTCATTGCTCGGCGCGGACGGTTGGCAGTACTGGCGGCATATCGGTTTGCCGGTGCTGACCCCGGCTCTGCTGGGCACCTTCGTAATCCTGCTGGCCAACGCCCTCGGCGCCTACGCCACGGTGTACGCGCTGACTACCGGCAACTTCAACGTGCTGCCGATCCGCATCGCGGCGATGGTCTCCGGCGACATCTCCCTGGACCCGAACATGGCCAGCGCCCTGGCCGTGGTGCTCGTGGCGCTGATGACCGTGGTGACCGTGGTCCATCAACTGCTGCTCAAGAGGAGCTACCATGTCTCGCGCTGAACCTGGCTCGGCCGCCCTCTACCACCGCGTAGTGGTGTACCTGTTGTTTGCGATCCTGGTGCTGCCGTTGCTCGGCACCCTGGTCTACTCCATCGCCAGCAGTTGGTCGGCGACCATCCTGCCGTCCGGGTTTACCTTCAAGTGGTACATCCAGCTGTGGAGTGACCCACGTTTCCTGAATGCCTTCGGCCAGTCATTGCTGGTGTGCGTCGGCGCGCTGATCTTGTCAGTGGTGCTGATCCTGCCGCTGCTGTTTGTGGTGCATTACCACTTTCCGAAACTCGATGCGCTGATGAACATCCTGATCCTGCTGCCCTTCGCGGTGCCGCCGGTGGTGTCGTCGGTGGGGCTGTTGCAGCTCTACGGGTCGGGCCCGTTTGCGATGGTGGGTACGCCGTGGATCCTGATCGGTTGCTACTTCACCGTGGCGCTGCCGTTCATGTACCGCGCGATCACCAACAACCTGCAAGCGATCAACCTGCGGGACCTGATGGACGCCGCCCAACTGCTCGGCGCCAGCACCTTCCAGGCCGCGTTCCTGGTGGTACTGCCCAACCTGCGCAAGGGCTTGATGGTGGCGTTGCTGCTGTCGTTCTCGTTCCTGTTCGGCGAGTTCGTGTTCGCCAACATCCTGGTGGGCACACGCTACGAAACCCTGCAGGTGTACCTAAACAACATGCGTAACAGCAGCGGCCACTTCACCAGTGCCCTGGTGATCTCCTATTTCTTCTTCGTGCTGGTGCTGACCTGGGCCGCCAACATCTTGAACAAGGACAAAAGCCAATGAGCTTCGTCAGCGTCCAACACCTGCAAAAAGGCTACGCCGGCACGCCGGTCTTCAGTGACATCAACTGCGAAATCGCCAAGGGCGAATTCGTCACCCTGCTCGGCCCGTCGGGTTGCGGCAAGTCGACCCTGCTGCGCTGCATCGCCGGCCTGACCTCGGTAGACAGCGGGAAAATCCTGCTGGATGGCCAGGACATCGTCCCGCTGAGCCCGCAGAAACGGCATATCGGCATGGTGTTCCAGAGCTACGCGCTGTTCCCCAACATGACCGTGGAACAGAACGTCGCCTTCGGCCTGCGCATGCAGAAGGTCAATGCCGACGACAGCCACAAACGCGTGCAGGAAGTGCTGCAACTGGTGGAGCTGAAAGAACTCGCCGGACGCTACCCGCACCAGATGTCCGGCGGCCAGTGCCAGCGCGTGGCCCTCGCCCGTTCCCTGGTGACGCGCCCGCGCCTGTTGCTGCTGGATGAACCGCTGTCGGCCCTTGATGCACGGATTCGCAAGCACCTGCGCGAACAGATTCGCCAGATCCAGCGCGAGCTGGGCCTGACCACCATCTTCGTGACCCATGATCAGGAAGAAGCCCTGACCATGTCCGACCGGATCTTCCTGATGAACCAGGGCAAGATCGTGCAGAGCGGCGATGCCGAGACCCTCTACACCGCGCCGGTGGATGTGTTCGCTGCCGGGTTTATCGGCAACTACAACCTGCTGGACGCCGACAAGGCCAGCAAACTGTTGCAGCGCCCGATCACCGGACGCATCGCCATTCGCCCGGAAGCCATCGAACTCAGCCGCAGCGGCGAGCTCGACGCATTGGTGCGCAGCCACAGCCTGTTGGGCAACGTGATTCGCTACCGCATCGAAGCCCGTGGAGTGGAACTGGTGGTCGATGTACTCAACCGTTCGGCCGACGATTTGCACCCGGACGGTCAGCGATTGGCACTTTCCATCGACCCAAGTGCGTTGTGTGAAGTAGCCTGACGCACGATTTATTTGAGAGAGCGTGACTGATGGCATTGGTAATTTTTGATCTGGACGACACCCTGATCCACGGCGACTGCGCCACCCTGTGGAGCGAGCAGATGGGCCGCCTGGCCTGGGTGGATGGCGAGTCGTTCATGCGCAGGAACGACGAACTGATGGCGGCCTACAGCCGTGGTGAACTGGCCATGGAGGACTACATGGACTTCAGCCTTGAGCCGATGATCGGGCGCACGCCGGAAGAGATCGAGCACCTTGTTGAGCCGTGGGTGGAAGACGTTATCGAGCCGCTGATCTACAGCGAAGCTACCCGGACTATCGCCCGGCACCGCCAGAATGGTGACCGGATTTTGGTAATCTCGGCGTCGGGGACGCACCTGGTCAAGCCGATTGCGGCGCGTATCGGCATTGATGAAGTGTTGGGGATCGAGCTGGACGTTGCTCATGGGGTGTACAGCGGCAAGACCACCGGTGTACTGACGTACCGCGAAGGCAAGATCACCCGCCTGATGGAATGGCTGGAGCAGGAAGGCGAGCACCTTGATGGGGCGTACTTCTACTCGGATTCGCGCAATGACTTGCCGCTGCTGCTGAAGGTCGAGAACCCGCAGGTGGTGAATCCGGACCCGGTGTTGCGGGCGCATGCTGAGAAGGCAGGGTGGCCGATTCATCATTGGGTCTGACGTTTTGCGCTGGTTTGAGGTGAGTACATATCCGTTGTTTAGGTAACGGCCGCTTATGGTTCCGCTCTTACAGCGGCTCACTTTTGAACAGCGCAAAAGTAAGCAAAACGCTCTGCCCCGCCTGTCGGCACCTCGCCTAGGCTCGGTGTTCCCTCACTCCGGCACCGCGAAGCGGGCCGCCGCGAAGCGGGCCGCCGCGACGGGCCATCCATGGCCCGGCGCGGCTAAACCGGCGTCCTGCCGGTTTACCCGCTCCTCAATACCTACGTTCGGCCTCGGGCTGAATGGGGCAGTCAGATCAAGATCAAAAGCAAGAGCACAGCGGCCTACAGGCCGGCTTGAGTGTTAAAAGCGAAAGCAAAGCTGCTTTTCTGTAGGAGCGAGCTTGCTCGCGAAAAACCTGAGGGCGCCGCGTTCATTCAGGATGCCAGCGTCATCGTTAACGGCCTTCGCGAGCAAGCCCGCTCCCACATTTGGACCGTGCCCGCTTTAGCTTCTGATTTTGCTGTTGCCTTTGCTTCACCACACTCAAGCCGGCCTGCAGGCCGCCGCTGTGCCCTTGATCTGCTTTTGATCTTGATCTTAGGCGCCCCGTTAAACCACGCTGGCCGAACGCAGGCTTTGGAGCGTGGGTAACCCGGCAGGACGCCGGGTTAGCCGCGCTGGGCCAAGGATGGCCCATCGCGGCGGCCCACGCTCCAAAGCCGGAGTGAGGGCACACCGAGCCCAGGCGAGGTGCCGAGTGGTGGGGCAAGAGCGTTTTGCTTACTTTTGCGCTTTTCAAAAGTGAGCCGCTGTAAGAGCGGAACCAATAGCGGCCCTGACCGCAGCAACGGATATGCCCCCCTCCAAACCACTCCAAAAAATACGAAACTCCCCCAAAGCCAACCGCTTTGTCCCCGCTTCCCATGTCACCCCCCACCCCCTGAATCCTCTAATTTCCAAACCCTGCGGGAAGCCACCCGATCCTCGACCGCGCCCGCGCTTTAACCCGGGCCTCCCAGGCACTTACGCGACAGCTGAAAACGGACTTTCTCCTCAACCGTATCCGACTCAAAAAAGCAGGTTACCCCATGCAGTTCAGCAAATTACTGGCAGCTCTTTCCACCCACCCGATCCGCCTGCAAATGGACGAAGGCGACCTGATCATCCTGGGTGACGACGACGCGCTGGATGACGCCCTATGGGACCAACTGATCGCCCACAAAGCCCACCTGCTCGACCTCGTCGCCCAACACGGCGGCGACTGGCTCAGCCCGGCTTATCGCATCACCCCGGACATGCTGCCCCTGGTCAACCTCGATCAACCCGCCATCGACCGCATCGTCGCCAGCATCCCCGGCGGCGCGGCGAATGTGCAAGACATCTACCCCCTGGCGCCGCTCCAGGAAGGCATGCTCTACCACCACCTGTCAGCCCACCAGGGCGACCCCTACGTGCTGCACGCCCAGTTCGTGTTCGACAGCCGCGCCCGTCTTGAAACCTTCGCCCAGGCCCTGCAATGGGTCATCGACCGCCACGACATCCTGCGCACGTCGATGGCCTGGGAGCGCCTCGACGAACCCCTGCAAGTGGTCTGGCGCAAAGCCTCGCTGGCCTGTGAAGAAGCCCGCCTCGGTGGCGATGCAATGACCCAGCTGCAAGCCCTCTACGACGCCCGCAACTACCGCATGGACCTCGGCCAGGCGCCGCTGCTGCGCCTGGTATTCGCCGAAGACCCGCGCAACCAGCGCGTGGTCGCCATGCTGCTGTTCCACCACACCATTCTCGACCACACCGCCCTCGACGTAGTGCGCCGCGAGATCCAGCTGCACCTCGCCGGCCAGACCGAACAGGCCGGCGCCCCGGTGCCGTTTCGCAACTACATCGCCCAGGTCCGCCACGGCGTCAGCGAACAGGCTCACGAAGCGTTCTTCCGCGAAATGCTCGCCGACATCGATGAACCCACCCTGCCGTTCGGCCTCCAGGATGTACAGGGTGACGGCCATGGCATCGACGAAACCCGCATCGCCGTCGACAGCGATCTAAGTCGCCGTCTAAGGGCCCAGGCCCGGCCGTTGGGTGTCAGCCCCGCCAGCGTGATGCACCTGGCACTGGCCCAGGTGCTGGGCAAGGTCTCCGCTCGCGAGTCCGTGGTATTTGGCAGCGTGATGCTCGGCCGCATGGGGGCCGGCGAGGGCTCCGATCAGGCCCTGGGCATGTTCATCAACACCCTGCCACTGCGGGTGGACGTGGGCGAGCAAAGCGTGCGCGACGGGGTGCAAACCACCCACAAACGCCTGACCGAATTGCTCAACCACGAACACGCCTCCCTGGCCCTGGCCCAGCGTTGCAGTGGCGTGGCCGCGCCCACACCGTTGTTCAGTGCAATCCTCAACTACCGTCACAGCGATGAATCGGACACCCAGGCGGTGATCGACATCGCTGAAGGCATCCAGGTGCTCGGCGCCGAAGAGCGCACCAACTACCCGTTGACGGTCAACGTTGATGACCTGGGCGAGGGCTTTGCCTTTACCGTGATGGTGGACGCCTCCATCGGCGCGACGCGCATCGCCGATTACCTGCACACCGCCCTGGAAAACCTGGTGCTGGCCCTGGAGCAAACACCAGACGCACCGTTGCACGGGCTGGGCATCCTGCCTGCTGCCGAACGCCAACATCTGCTGCACGGCCTTAACGCCAGCACCCAGCACTACGCCGATTCAGCCCTGATCCACCAGCAAGTCGAAGCCCACGCCGCGAGCCATCCCGAGGCCATCGCGCTGCGCTTTGAACACGAACATCTGAGCTACCGCGAGCTGAACGAACGCGCCAACCAGGTCGCGCACTGCCTGCTCAAACACGGTATTCGCCCCGACGACCGGGTGGCGATCTGCGTCGAACGCGGCCTGGAAATGATCATCGGCCTGCTGGGGATTCTAAAGTCAGGTGCGGGCTATGTACCAATCGATCCGGCCTACCCCCAGGAGCGCATCGCTTACACCCTGCAAGACAGCGCGCCGCTGGCAGTGCTGGTGGAGGACAACACCCGCCACCTGGTGGGCGACGTCACGTCGATCGACCTCAACAGCCAGCAGCACGAGCCCATCGTTAACCCCAACGTTGCGATCAGCTCGTCCAGCCTCGCCTATGTGATCTACACCTCCGGCTCCACCGGCTTGCCCAAGGGGGTGATGATCGAACACCGCAACGTCGCGCGGCTGTTCAGCGCCACCGAGCACTGGTTCAAGTTCAACGCCAATGACACCTGGGCGCTGTTCCACTCGTTTGCCTTTGACTTCTCCGTGTGGGAAATCTGGGGCGCGCTGATGCACGGCGGGCAATTGCTGGTGGTACCGCAACCGGTCAGCCGTTCACCGGACGAGTGTTATGCACTGCTGTGTGAAGCCGGTGTGAGCATCCTCAACCAGACGCCGAGCGCGTTCCGCCAGTTGATCGCGGCACAGGGCCGCAGCCAGCAACTGCATTCCCTGCGCCAGGTGATCTTTGGCGGTGAAGCCCTGGAACCGGGCATTCTCAAACCGTGGTACGCCCGGGTGACCAACTCGGGTACGCGGCTGGTCAACATGTACGGCATCACCGAAACCACTGTGCACGTGACCTATCGTGCGTTGGAAGCAGCAGATGCACTGCTGGTGGGCGTGAGCCCGATTGGCGTGCGCATTCCCGATTTGCAGTTGTACGTGCTGGACGCCCGCCGCGAACCGGTGCCGAGCGGTGTAGTCGGTGAGTTGTACGTCGGCGGTGCCGGGGTAGCGCGGGGTTATCTCAACCGCGATGAGCTGACGGCCGAACGTTTTCTGGCGGACCCCGTCACTGGCCTGCGCCTGTACAAGACCGGTGACCTCGGCCGGTTACTGGCCGACGGCAGTGTCGAGTACCTGGGGCGCAACGATGACCAGGTGAAGATTCGTGGTTTCCGTATCGAACTGGGGGAAATCGAAGCACGCCTGGCTACCTGTGAAGGCGTGCGCGAAGCCGTGGTGATTGCCCGCGAAGACGAGCCGGGCGACAAGCGGCTGGTGGCCTACGTTATCCCCCAGCAGGATCACGCACCCACGGCCGCCGAGCTGCGGGACCACCTGCTGCTGTCCCTGGCCGAATACATGGTGCCCAGCGCCTTTGTGCTGCTGGACTCGTTCCCGCTCACCACCAACGGCAAGCTCGACCGCAAGGCCTTGCCGGCACCCGACGCCGACGCCCTGGCCCGTCGTGGTTATGAAGCACCACAAGGCACGGTGGAAACTGCGATCGCCCACCTCTGGCAAGACCTGCTGAAGATCGACCGGGTCGGGCGCCAGGACAACTTTTTCGAACTGGGTGGCCATTCCTTGCTGGCAGTCAAGCTGATCGAGCGCATGCGCCAGCTGGAACTGAGCGCCGATGTGCGGGTGCTGTTCGGCCAGCCAACGTTGGCCGCGCTGGCCGCTGCGGTAGGCGGGCAGCATGAAGTGCTGGTCCCGGCCAACCTGATCAGCGAAGCGACCCGGCACATCACCCCCGACATGCTGCCGCTGGTGGACCTCGACCAGCAGGCCATCGACCACATCGTCGCCAACGTGCCCGGCGGCGTCGGCAACGTGCAGGACATCTACGGCCTGGCCCCGTTGCAGGCCGGCATCCTCTACCACCACCTGGCGACCACCGAAGGCGACCCCTACGTGTTGCAGGTGCAGTTCAGCTTCAGCGGCCATGAGCCGGTCGAGGCGTTTATCCGTGCGCTGCAAAGCGTGATCGAGCGCAACGATATCCTGCGTACCGGCATCATGTGGGAAGGCTTGGACGAGCCGGTGCAGGTGGTGTTGCGCCAGGCACTGCTGGTGGTTGAGCGGGTCGACGTCGATCCACACGACGACGTTCTGGCACAACTCCAAGCACGCTTCGACCCACGCCACTACCGCCTCGACCTGTCCCGTGCCTCGCTGATGCGCTTTGCTTATGCCGAGGATCAGGGGCGCCATGTCGGCATCCTGCTGCTGCACCACATCCTGCTGGACCACACCGCGTTGCAGGTGCTGGTGGAAGAAATGAGCGCGAGCCTCGCAGGCGAAACCGGCTTGCTGCCGGACGCCGTGCAATACCGTAATTACGTGGCCCAGGCGCGTCTTGGTGTGAGCGCTGCGCAGCATGAAGCGTTCTTCAGCGAGATGCTCGGCGATATCGACGAGCCGACCCTGGCCTTCGGTTTGCACGACGTGAATCGCGACGGCAGCGGTGTGCGGGAAGCGCACTTGCCAGTGGACCCGGCCCTCAGCCTCGGCCTGCGGGAGCAAGCCCGGCAGCTCGGCGTCAGCGCCGCCAGCCTGGTGCACCTGGCATGGGCGCAAGTCCTCGGCCAGGTATCGGGCCAGGATGACGTGGTATTCGGCACGGTATTGCTGGGCCGCCTGCAAGGCGGCGAGGGTGCCGACCGGGCGCTGGGGATGTTCATCAATACCTTGCCGCTGCGGGTCAGCGTCGGCGCGGTAGGTGTGCAGGCCGGCGTACGCGCCACCCACGCGCGGCTCGCGCAGTTGCTGGGGCATGAACATGCGTCGCTGTCTCTGGCCCAGCGTTGCAGTGGCGTGTCCGGCGCGCTGCCGCTGTTCAGTACCTTGCTCAACTACCGTCACAGTGCCCCGGGCGAAGCGCCGGGAGCCAGCCCGTTCGCCGACGCCGGGATCGAAATCCTCAGCTCCGAGGAACGCAGCAACTACCCGCTGGTGCTGAACGTCGATGACCTCGGTGTGGGCTTTGCGCTGACGGTGCAGGGCGTGGCCGAGGTGGATGTGCAGCGCGTCGGCGCCTATATGCTCAGTGCCTTGCGCAACCTGGTGACGGCGCTGCAACAGGCGCCGACTACTACGCTGCATCAAGTGTCGATCCTGCCAGCCGCCGAGCGCCATCACGTGCTGGTGGAATTCAACGCCACCGACCGCGCTTACCCGGCTGGGAGCACCGTTCATGCTCTTTTCGAGGCTCAGGCCCTGGCGACCCCGGAAGCTGTGGCGGTGGTGCACGGCCATGCGTCGCTGAGTTACCGCGATCTCAACCTGCGGGCCAATCGCCTGGCCCACTACTTGATCGATCAAGGCGTAAAACCGGGGGACAGCGTGGTCATCGCGCTGCCACGCTCCATCGACCTGCTGGTCAGCCAGTTGGCGATCCTCAAGTGTGCGGCGGTCTACGTACCGCTGGATGTCAACGCGCCTGAAGAGCGCCAGGCATTTATGGTGCAGGACAGCCATGCCACGCACGTGCTGCGCGACCTCGCCGCGCTGAACCTCGACATGCAGCCAACGCATAACCCGAACCTCGCCCAGTCGGCGGAAAGCGTGGCGTACATCATGTACACCTCCGGCTCCACCGGTGCACCGAAAGGTGTACAGGTGCCCCACCGCGCAGTCACCCGGCTGGTCATCAACAATGGCTACGCCGACTTCAACTCGCGTGACCGGGTGGCCTTCGCCTCGAACCCGGCGTTCGACGCCAGTACCCTCGACGTCTGGGCGCCGCTGCTCAATGGCGGCTGCGTGGTGGTGGTCGAACACGCCACCTTGCTGTCCCAGGCTGCTTTCGCCGCCCTGCTGCAGGAGCAATCCGTCAGCGTTCTGTGGATGACGGCGGGGCTGTTCCACCAATACGCCGATGCGTTGATGCCGATGTTCCGCCAGCTGCGCTACCTGATCGTCGGCGGCGATGTGCTCGACCCGCAGGTGATCGGCCGGGTGCTTGAGCACGGCGCGCCGCAGCATCTTCTGAATGGCTACGGCCCCACCGAAGCCACCACGTTTTCCACCACCTTCGAGATCACGTCAGTGGGTGAGGGCGGTGTTCCGATTGGCCGACCCATTGGCAACAGCCGTGCCTACGTGCTGGATGCGCGGCAGCAGCCGGTGCCGCTGGGCGTTGTCGGCGAGCTGTACATCGGTGGCGCGGGCGTGGCCAAGGGTTACCTGAACCAGCCGCAACTGACCGCCGAGAAGTTTATCGTCGACCCGTTCGGCGACGGCCTGCTGTACCGCACCGGCGACCTGGCGAGTTGGCAGGCGGACGGCACCTTGCTGTACCAGGGCCGCAACGACCATCAGCTGAAAATCCGGGGTTTCCGTATCGAGCCCGGTGAAATCGAAAACTGCCTGGCCGACTTTCCCGGCGTGAAAGACACGGTGGTGCTGGCCCGTGAAGATGAACCCGGCGACAAGCGCCTGGTGGCTTACTACACCGCCCAGGCGCCGCTGAGCATTGAGGCGTTGCGTGTGCACCTGCAAAGCCGGCTGCCGGACTACATGGTGCCGTCGGCCTATGTCTGGCTGGAACTGTTGCCGCTGACCGCGAATGGCAAGCTGGACCGCAAGGGCCTGCCTGCGCCCGATCAAGACTCGTTGCTCAGCCGTGGTTTCGAAGCGCCCGAGGGCGAGGTGGAAACGCTGCTGGCGCAGATCTGGCAGGACGTATTGAAGGTCGAACGGGTCGGGCGCTTTGATCACTTCTTTGAACTCGGTGGCCATTCCTTGCTGGCGGTGAGCCTGATCGAACGCATGCGCCAGGCCGGCCTGAGCGCCGATGTACGGGTGTTGTTCAACCAGCCAAGCCTCGCGGCGCTGGCGGCGGCAGTGGGCAGTGGCCGGGAAATCGTGGTACCGGCCAATGGCATCGCGCCGGATTGCCCGCGCATCACGCCGTCGATGCTGACCCTGGTCAAGCTGGATCAAGCCGCCATCGACCGCATTGTGGCCACGGTGCCTGGCGGTGCGGCCAACGTGCAGGACATCTACCCGCTGGCACCGTTGCAGGAAGGCATTCTTTACCACCACATCAGCGCCGAACAGGGCGACCCGTACCTGCTGCAATCGCGCATGGCGTTTGACAGTGTCGAACGGTTGCAGGCCTTTATGGGCGCGCTGCAAAAGGTCGTGGCGCGCCACGATATCCTGCGCACTGGCGTGGTGTGGGAAGGCTTGGACAGCCCGGTGCAAGTGGTCTGGCGCCATGCCGAACTGGTGGTGCAGAACGTTGCGCTGGACCCGGCCGATGGCGACGTGATCGAACAACTGCACGCACGCTTCGATGCCCGCCACTATCGCCTGGACATCACCCAGGCGCCGTTGCTGCGCATGGTGTATGCCCAGGACCCGGTCAACCAGCGAGTCGCGGCGATCCTGCTGTTCCATCACCTGGCGCTGGACCACACCGCCATGGAAGTGGTCGGCCAGGAAATGCGTGCGTTCCTTTTCAACCAGGCCGATGACTTGCCGGTTGCGGCACCGTTCCGTAACTACGTGGCCCAGGCTCGTCTGGGTGTCAGCGCCCAGGAGCACGAGCAATTCTTCCGTGAAATGCTCGCCGACATCGACGAGCCCACGCTGCCTTTCGGCGTGCAGGATGTGCAGGGCGATGGCCGGGACATCGAAGAGGCCGAATTGCCCGTCGATGCCGTGCTGGCTTTGCGGATTCGCGAGCAGGCCCGGCAACTGGGGGTCAGCGCTGCGAGCCTGATGCACTTGGCCTGGGGCCAGGTACTCGGCCTCGCGTCGGGCCGTCAGGACGTGGTATTCGGCACCGTATTGATGGGCCGCATGCAAGCCGGCGAAGGCGCCGACCGGGCGCTGGGCATGTTCATCAACACCTTGCCGCTGCGGGTGGATGTGGGCGCCATCGCGGTTCGTGCCGGGGTCAAGGCGACCCACGCCCGGCTCAGCGCGTTGCTGGGCCATGAGCATGCATCCCTGGCGCTGGCCCAGCGTTGCAGTGGCGTGCCGACCTCGATGCCGTTGTTCAGTGCCTTGCTCAACTACCGCCATAGCACCCCGGGTGAAATGGCCCGCGACGGCCACGGCATCTGGGAAGGTGTGCAGTTACTGGGCGGCGAAGAGCGCAGCAATTACCCGCTGACCTTGAGCGTGGACGACCTGGGCACAGGCTTCGGTTTGACGGTGCTGGCTCTGCAGTCCATCGGTGCGCAGCGCCTGTGTGACTACATGCACAGCGCGCTGGAGCAGCTGGTGGAGGCCCTTGAGCAAGCGCCGCAAACGCCGCTGAATCAGTTGCCGGTACTGCCTGCTGCCGAGCGCGAAAAACTCCTGCGTACCTTCAACGCCACCGCCCGTGATTACCCCCAAGGGCAAACCCTGCACGCTGCTTTCGAAACCCAGGCCGAGCGTCTGCCGCAGGCGATTGCGCTGAGCCAGGACGGCCAGCATCTGACGTACCAACAGCTCAACCAACGTGCCAATCAGCTGGCTCATCACCTGCTGGCATTGGGCGTGCAGCCCGACGACCGCGTGGCAATCTGCTGCCGACGCGGCCCGCAGATGCTGGTAGGCCTGCTGGCGATTCTCAAGTCGGGCGCGGCCTACGTCCCCGTAGACCCGGCTTACCCGGCCGAGCGCATCGCTTACCTGCTGCAAGACAGCGCACCGGTCGCGGTACTGGCCGAGGAGAGCACCCGTGGCGTGCTCGGTGATGTGGCCATCGTCGACCTGCATGGCGCGTATGCCGGTGAGAGCAATCCCCAGATCGCCAGCCTGACCCCGGCGAACCTCGCCTACGTGATCTACACCTCCGGCTCCACCGGCCAGCCCAAAGGGGTGATGGTGGAACACCGCACCATGGAAAACCTGGTGCACTGGCACTGCGAAGCCTTTGACCTGCACGCCCATAGCCACACCAGCAGCGTGGCCGGTTTCGGCTTTGATGCCATGGCCTGGGAAGTCTGGCCGGCGTTGTGCGTAGGGGCGACCTTGCACCTGCCACCGGCCCAGGTGGGCAATGAAAACATCGACGAATTGCTGGCCTGGTGGCTGGCCCAACCGCTGGACGTGAGCTTCCTGCCCACGCCGGTGGCCGAGTACGCCTTCAGCCAGGAGCTTCAACACCCAAGCCTGCGCACCCTGTTGATCGGCGGTGATCGCCTGCGCCAGTTCAATCAGGAGCGCCGTTTCGCGGTGATCAACAACTATGGCCCGACCGAAGCCACGGTGGTTGCAACTTCTGGCCGCGTGCACGCCGGTCAGCCGCTGCATATCGGCAAGCCGATGGCCAACGCCACGGTTTACCTGCTTGATGAGCAACAGCGTCCGGTGCCGGTGGGCGTGGCGGGCGAACTGTATGTAGGTGGCAGCGGCGTGGCCCGCGGGTATTTGAATCGCCCGGACCTGACCGCCGAACGCTTCCTTGATGACCCGATCAACCCGGGCCGCATGTACCGCACCGGCGACCTGGCGCGCTGGCTGCCGGACGGCAATATTGAGTATTTGGGCCGCAACGACGACCAGGTAAAAATCCGGGGTGTGCGCATCGAGCTGGGGGAAATCGAAACCCGCCTGGCTGCCGTCGAAGGCGTCAAGGAAGCCGTGGTGCTGGTGCGCGACGGCCGCTTGGTCGCCTGGTTCACCGAGCAAATCCCGCTGGATATCGAAACCCTGCGCGCCGAGCTGCACAGCCAATTGCCCGAGGCCATGGTGCCGGTGGCCTACGTCAAACTCGACAGTTGGCCGTTGACCGCCAACGGCAAGCTCGACCGCAAGGCCCTGCCGGCGCCGGATCAGGCCGCCATGCTCAGCCGTGAATACGCAGCGCCACAAGGCGACGTCGAAACCACTCTGGCGCGAATCTGGGCCGAGGTGTTGCAGGTGGAGCAAGTGGGCCGCCATGACCACTTCTTTGAACTGGGCGGGCATTCATTGCTGGCGGTGAGTCTGATCGAGCGCATGCGCCAGGTCGGCCTGAGCGCCGATGTGCGGGTGCTGTTCAGCCAGCCGACATTGGCCGCATTGGCAGCGGCGGTGGGCAGTGGCCGGGAAGTGGTGGTGCCGGTCAATCGCATCGCTGCCGATTGCCAGCGCATCACGCCTTCGATGCTGTCCCTGGTGGAGCTGGATCAGCAGACCATCGACCTGATCGTCGCCAGCGTGCCAGGCGGCGCCGCCAATGTGCAGGACATCTATCCGCTGGCGCCGTTGCAGGAAGGGATTTTCTATCACCACATCAGTGCGCAGCAGGGCGATCCGTACCTGCTGCAATCGCACCTGGCGTTTGACAGCCTCGAGCGTTTGCAGGCGTTTGCCCGGGCGTTGCAGTCGGTGATCAACCGCCACGATATCTTGCGCACCGGCGTGGTCTGGGAAGGCCTGCAACAGCCGCTGCAAGTGGTATGGCGTGAGGCTGAGCTGTCGGTGCAGGCAGTGCAGATGGGCACCGGTGATGTGCTCGCGCAGTTGCATCGCCAGTTTGATCCTCGTCACTACCGTGTGCCGATGTCCCAGGCCCCGTTGGTGCGCCTGGTGTATGCCGAAGATCCGCGGCAGCAGCGTGTGGTAGCGATTTTGCTGTTCCACCATATTGCCCTCGACCACACGGCGCTGGACGGCGTGCGTCACGAGATGCAAGCCAGCCTGCTGGGCCAGCCCGGCATCACGGACGAGGCCACGCCGTACCGCAATTACGTGGCCCAGGCCCGGCTGGGGGTGAGTGAGCAGGAGCACGAAGCGTTCTTCCGCGAGATGCTGGCTGACATCCATGAGCCTACGCTGCCGTTCGGACTTCAGGATGTGCAGGGCGATGGCAGTGCCATCGAAGAAGTCAGTGAAGCGTTATCACCGGCGTTGAGCCGACGCCTGCGCACTCAAGCACGGTTGCTGGGCGTCAGCGCTGCCAGCATGTTCCACCTTGCCTGGGCGCAAGTGTTGGCCTGCACCTCGAGCCAGGACAACGTGGTGTTCGGCACGGTGCTGCTGGGCCGTATGCAGGGTGGCAAGGGCAGCGACCGAGCGTTGGGGATGTTTATCAATACCTTGCCGTTGCGGGTGGATGTGGGCGGCATCGGTGCGCGTGCGGCGGTAAAGGCGACCCACGCGCGCCTGACTGCGTTGTTGGGGCACGAGCATGCCTCCCTGGCGTTGGCCCAGCGTTGCAGTGGAGTGGCGGCGCCGTTGCCGTTGTTCAGCGCCATGCTCAACTATCGCCATAGCGACAGCCAGCAAGCGGCGGTGTCCCCGGCCTGGCAGGGCATCGAAACCCTGGCCAGCGAGGAACGCACCAACTACCCGCTGACCTTGAACGTGGATGACCAGGGCGACGGTTTCCGGTTGACCGCGATGACCCCCGCGCAGATTGGCGCGCAGCGTATTTGCGGTTACATGCAGGCGGCGTTGTTCGGGTTGGTCGAAGCGCTGGAGCAAGCCCCGCAATTGCCGCTGGATCGCCTGTCGATCCTGGGCCCCCAGGAGCGCGAGCAACTGCTGTTCGGGTTCAACGCCACCGAGGTTGGCTACAACCTCGATCAGACCCTTCACGGCCTGTTCGAAGCCCAGGTTGAACGCACCCCCGATGCACTGGCGGTGAAAGCGGGTGACCAACACCTGAGCTACCGCGAACTGAACGCGCGCGCCAATCAGTTGGCCCATCATCTGCGCGAGCTGGGTGTGCAGCCGGATTCGCGGGTGGCGATTTGTGTGGAGCGTGGCGTGGAGATGGTCATCGGCCTGTTCGCCATTCTCAAGTCCGGTGGTGGTTATGTGCCGCTGGACCCGGCGTATCCGCTGGAGCGAATCGCCTACATGCTGCAAGACAGCGCGCCGGCGGCGGTGCTGGTACAGGGCGAAACCCGTTCGCTGCTGGGCGATGTGGCGGTACCCGTGGTGGATCTGGACCGGAACACCTGGGAGCACCACGCGCTGTCCAACCCGCACGTCGACGGACTGACCCCGCAGCACCAGGCCTACGTGATCTACACCTCCGGTTCCACTGGCCAGCCCAAGGGCGTGATCAACGAGCACGCAGGCGTGGTCAACCGCCTGCTTTGGATGCAGGATGCCTACGGCCTGACCGCCCGCGACGCGGTCCTGCAGAAAACCCCGTTCAGCTTTGACGTGTCGGTGTGGGAGTTCTTCTGGCCCTTGTTCACCGGTGCCCGGTTGGTCATGGCGCGCCCCGGCGGGCACAAGGATCCGGCTTACCTGTGCGAGGTGATCGAAGCCGAACAGATCACCACCTTGCACTTTGTGCCGTCGATGCTCGACGTGTTCCTGGCCCACGGCGATGTCAGCCAGAGTGCCGGCCTGCTGCGGGTCATGTGCAGCGGCGAAGCCTTGCCGGGCAGCCTGGTGCGACGCTTCAAGCAGCAGTTGCCGGGCATCGGTTTGTACAACTTGTATGGCCCGACCGAGGCGGCGGTGGATGTGACCGCGTGGAACTGCGCAAGGCCCGAGGTGCCGGATAACACACCGATCGGCAAGCCTATCGCCAATACTCGCATGTACCTGCTGGACGCCCGCTTGCAGCCGGTGCCCTTGGGCGTGGTTGGCGAGCTGTTCATTGGTGGTGTTCAAGTCGCTCGCGGCTACTTGCACCGCCCTGAGCTTACGGCTGAACGCTTCCTCAAGGACCCGTTCAGTGCTGGTCGCCTTTACCGCACCGGTGACATCGGGCGCTACCTGCCGGACGGCAATATCGAGTACCTGGGCCGCAACGACGACCAGGTGAAAATCCGTGGCCTGCGCATCGAGCTGGGGGAAATTCAGGCGCGGTTGACCGAATACCCACAGGTCAATGAAGCGGTGGTGTTAGCCCGGGACGAGCGCCTGGTGGCGTACTACACCGGCGTGCAGGCGGATATCGAACAACTGCGTGCCCATCTGCTGGCGCGCTTGCCGGACTTCATGGTGCCGGCGGTATTCGTGCACCTGGAGGCCTTGCCGTTGAGCCCCAACGGCAAACTCGACCGCAAGGCGCTGCCGGCGCCAGGCGTTGAGTCGCTGATCGTGCGCGAGTACGAAGCCCCGGTGGGCGACACCGAAATCACCCTGGCGCGCTTGTGGGCCGAGCTGCTGAAGGTGGAGCGGGTAGGGCGCCATGACAATTTCTTTGAGCTGGGCGGGCACTCGCTGCTGGCTGTCAGCTTGATCGGGCGCTTGCGTCAGGAAGGTATGGAAGCCGATGTGCGGGGGCTGTTCGAACAACCGACCCTGGCGGGCTACGCCGCAATTACCGAACGAATGGAGATCGTCCTGTGAGCATCATTGAACTGTTGGCGACACTCAAGACCAAGGATGTACAGCTGGCGCTCAAGGGCGACCAGTTGTCGGTGCAGGGCAATAAACAGGCCCTGAGTGACCCGGCATTGGTGGCCTCGCTGCGCGAACATAAACCGGCGCTGATCGAGCTGATCAAGGCCGGAGAGTACTCGGCCACCAAGGCCGGTGAAGTCGAGGTGCCGGCCAATGGCATTCCCGCCGGTGCCCAGCGGATTACGCCGGCGATGCTGACGCTGTCTAGCCTGAGCCAGGCCTCGATTGACCGCATCATCGAAACCGTCGACGGCGGCGCGGCCAACGTACAGGACATCTACCCGCTGGCACCGCTGCAGGAAGGCATTCTTTACCACCATGTGAGTGCCGAACACGGCGACCCCTACGTCATGCAGTCGCAGTTCGCCTTCGACAGCCTTGAGCGTTTCAAGGGCTTTGCCCAGGCATTGCAGGGCGTGATGGATCGCCATGACATCCTGCGCACCGCCGTGATCTGGGAGGGCCTGGAAGAGCCTTCGCAAGTGGTATGGCGCGCGGCTCGATTGCCGGTGCAACTGATTGAACTGAACCCCGCCGACGGGGATATCGCGACCCAGTTGCATAGCATGTTTGATGGCCGTCACTACCGCCTGGACGTCACCCGCGCACCGCTTGTTCGCCTTGTAGGCGCCTGGGATGAAGCCCGGCAGCGCATGGTCGCTTTGCTGTTGTTCCACCACATGGCCCTGGACCACAGCGCCCTGGACGTGGTGCGCCACGAAATGCAGGCCTACTTGCAGGGCCAGGGGGATCAGTTGGGCCAGGCGGTACCTTTTCGTAACTACGTGGCCCAGGCGCGCCTGGGGATCAGCGAGCAGCAACACGAAGCGTTCTTTCGCGAGATGCTCGGGGACATTACTGAGCCGACCTTGCCGTTTGGTTTGCAGGATGTGCAGGGCGACGGCCAGGAGATTGCCGAAGTCGACTGGCCGTTGCCGCCAGCGCTCAATCAGCGTTTGCGGGCCCAGGCGCGGCAGTTGGGGGTGAGTGCCGCCAGCCTGTTCCATATGGGCTGGGCGCAGGTATTGAGTGCCCTGGCAGGAAAGGCGCAGGTGGTGTTCGGCACCGTCTTGATGGGCCGCATGCAGGGTGGGCACGCCACGGACCGGGCCCTGGGGATTTTCATCAATACCTTGCCGTTTCGCGTGGATGTCGGCGCCGAAGCGGTTCGCGCCGGGGTCAAGGCCACGCACGCGCGGTTGACCACCTTGTTGCGTCATGAACATGCCGCCTTGGCCCTGGCCCAGCGGTGCAGTGGTGTGGCCGCGCCGATGCCGCTGTTCAGCGCATTGCTCAACTATCGCCACAGTGGCTCGGGCACCAGTACCGACGCGGCGGCGGCCTGGCAGGGCATCGAGATCTTGAGCTCCGAGGAGCGCACCAACTACCCGTTGACCCTGAGTGTCGATGACCTGGGGGACGGGTTTATCCTGCGTTTGCTGGCGAGTACCCAAGTCGATGCGCAGGCTGTTTGTGCTTATGTGCAAACGGCCCTGGGAAACATGGTGCAGGCGCTGGAGCAGGCGCCCGACACCTCGTTGAATCGTCTGTCGGTGCTGCCCGAGGCTGAGCGGCGGCATCTGCTGGAGCAATTCAACGCAACAGCGGTCGAGTTCCCACAAGGCACCACCCTGCACGGGCGTATCGAAGCGCAAACGTTGCTGACCCCGGACGCGGTGGCCGCCGTGTATCAAGGCCGCCAGCTGACCTACGCTGAATTGAACCAACAAGCCAACCTGCTGGCCCATCACCTGCTGGCCCTGGGGGTAAAACCCGACGACCGCGTGGCCATCGTCGCCCGGCGTGGGCTGGACACCCTGGCCGGATTGCTGGCGATTCTCAAGGCTGGCGCCTGCTACGTACCGGTGGACCCGTCGCACCCGGCCGAGCGCCTGAGCTACCTCCTCAGTGACAGCGCCCCGGTCGCGGTGCTGACGCAACACGCGCTGCTGGAGCGCCTGCCCGCGCTCGACGTGCCGGTGATCAACCTGGACCGTTTTACCTGGCATCACCATTCGGCCAGCAACCCCCAAGTTGCTGTCACACCGTCCAACCTGGCCTACGTGATCTACACCTCCGGCTCCACCGGCCTGCCCAAAGGCGTGATGGTGGAACACCACACCGTGGCCAACCTGGTGGACTGGCATTGCACCGCGTTTGACCTGTGCGCCGGCCGTCACACCGCCAGCGTCGCCGGGTTCGGCTTTGACGCGATGGCCTGGGAGGTCTGGCCGGCCCTGTGCGTGGGCGCGACCTTGCACCTGCCGCCGGCCCATGACGGCGCAGAGGACATCGACGCGCTGCTGGAATGGTGGCGCGCACAACCACTGGACGTGTGTTTCCTGCCCACGCCAGTGGCCGAATATGCGTTCAGCCAGAACATCGAACACCCGACCTTGCGCACCTTGCTGATTGGCGGCGACCGCCTGCGCCAGTTCCCCCGGGCCCAGCGTTTCGAGGTGATCAACAACTACGGCCCCACCGAAGCCACGGTGGTCGCCACCTCCGGGCGAATTGAACCTGGGCAGCCGTTGCACATTGGCAAACCAATCGCCAATGCCACGGTTTACCTGTTGGACGAACTGCAGCGCCCGGTGCCCATGGGCGTTGCGGGTGAACTGTATGTGGGCGGCAAGGGCGTGGCGCGGGGTTATCTCAACCGTCCGGAAATGACTGCCGAACGCTTTCTGGATGACCCATTCAATCCGGGCCGTATGTACCGCACCGGCGACCTCGCGCGCTGGTTGCCGGACGGGAATATCGAGTACCTGGGCCGCAACGACGACCAGGTGAAAATCCGTGGGGTGCGCATCGAACTGGGAGAAATCGAAACCCGCCTCAACCAGTTGCCCGGCCTTCAGGAAGTGGTGGTGCTGGCCCGTGAAGACCAGCCCGGCCAGCCCCGGCTGGTGGCTTACTTCACCGAAAACCCGCAGTTCGACCCCCTCGATGTGGGCGAGATTCGCGCACATCTGGTGGCACATCTGCCGGACTACATGGTTCCGGTGGCCTACGTAAAACTCGATGCATTGCCCCTGACTGCCAACGGCAAGCTGGACCGCAAGGCCCTGCCAAAGCCGGACCTGGCCGCCGTCTTCACCCGTGAGTACGAAGCGCCTCATGGCGATATCGAAACCGTCCTCGCGCAAATCTGGGCCGACGTGCTGCAAGTGGAACGCGTGGGCCGCCAGGATCATTTCTTTGAGTTGGGGGGCCATTCGTTGCTGGCCATGCGCATGGTGTCCCAGGTTCGCCAGCGGCTTGGGGTTGATCTGGCGCTGGGCGATTTGTTTGCCAATGCCGAACTGGCGGCGGTGGCGCAGGTGCTTGCCCAGTCCGGGCGCAGCACCTTGCCGGATATCCTGCCGACGGCGCGGGATGAGGATTTGCCGCTGTCGTTTGCCCAGCAACGCTTGTGGTTTCTGGCGTTGATGGAAGGCGCCAACACCGCTTACAACATTCCCATCGGCCTGCGCCTGCGTGGGCAGTTGCACGTCGATGCACTGCAACGGGCCCTGGCGCGGATTGTCGCGCGGCACGAGACCTTGCGCAGCCGGTTCGCCCAGCAGGATGACGACGCCCACGTGCTGATCGTGCCGCCTGAAGAGATGATGCCGCTGCAAGTGCAGGACCTGCGTCGTCACCCCGAAGCACAGCAGGTGCTGGAAGCCTTGATCCAGGGCGAAGCCTCGGCGCCTTTCGATTTGCAGCGCGGCCCATTGCTGCGCGGGCGCCTGGTGATCATGGCCGAGGATCATCATGTGTTGCTGCTGACCCTCCACCACATCGTGTCAGATGGCTGGTCCATGGGCGTGCTGACCCGCGAACTGATGGCGTTGTACCAAGCCTTCAGCCGTGGTGAGGCTGACCCATTGCCGCCATTGCCGATCCAGTACAGCGACTTCGCCGTGTGGCAGCGCCTGTGGCTCAGCGGTGAAGTGCTGCATCGCCAGAGCAGCTACTGGCAGCAAACCCTGGCCGGTGCGCCGGCGTTGCTGATGTTGCCGACCGACCGTCCACGCCCGGCCCAGCAGGACTACGCCGGCAGCAGTGTCGACGTGCGCCTGGATGAACGCCTGACCGCCGGGCTCAAGGCCCTCAGCCAGCGCCACGGCACCACGCTGTACATGGTGATGATGACGGCGTGGGCTTCGTTGCTCGCGCGCTTGGCCGGGCAGGAGGAAGTGGTGATTGGCTCGCCCGTCGCCAACCGCCAGCGGGCCGAGGTGGAAGGCTTGATCGGGCTGTTCGTCAACACCCTGGCGGTGCGCATCGATACCTCGGGCGAGTTGAGTGCCGAGGCGCTGCTGGCGCGGGTCAAGGGGCTGGCCCTGGACGCCCAGGCTCATCAAGATCTGCCGTTTGAGCAGGTGGTGGAAATCACCCGACCATTGCGCAGCCTGGCCCATAGCCCGCTGTTCCAGACGATGTTGACCTGGCAGGACAGCGATGCGCCGGTCCTGGCCCTGGGCGACCTGAGCCTTGAAGGGATTGTGGAGGACAGTCACTTTGCCAAATTTGACCTGTCCCTGAACCTCGGCGAGACCCGGGGCGAAATTCGCGGCACTCTGGAATACGCCATCGCCTTGTTTGATGAGTCGACCATGCAGCGTTATGTCGGCTACTTCACCCGGGTGCTGCAGGCCATGGTGGATAACGATCAGGCGGTGCTGGAGCACGCTGAATTGTTGGACGCGCGGGAGCGCCAGCACCTGCTGTTGGACTTCAACGACACCGACGTGGATTACAACCTCGAGCAGACGCTGCACGGTATGTTCGAAGCCCAGGTTGCACGAACGCCGGATGCGCTGGCGGTGAAGGCAGGCTCGGAGTGCCTGAGATATCGCGAGCTGAACGAACGGGCCAATCAGTTGGCGCACCATCTGCGGGAGCTGGGTGTTCAACCGGATTCGCGGGTGGCGATTTGCGTCGAGCGCGGCCTGGAGATGGTCATTGGCCTGTTCGCGATCCTCAAGGCGGGCGGCGGCTATGTGCCGCTGGACCCGGCGTATCCGCTGGAACGTATCGCCTACATGCTCAAGGACAGCGCCCCGGCAGCCGTGCTGGTGCAGGGCGAAACCCGTGCGCTGCTGGGCGACGTCACAGTGCCGGTGGTGGACCTGGACCGGAGCACCTGGCAGCACCAACCAACGTCCAACCCACGAGTGGACGGGCTGACCGCGCAGCATCAGGCCTATGTGATCTACACCTCGGGTTCCACTGGCCAACCGAAGGGCGTGATCAACGAGCACGCGGGTGTGGTCAACCGCCTGCTGTGGATGCAGGACGAGTACGGGCTGACTGCGCAGGACAGGGTGTTGCAGAAAACTCCGTTCAGCTTCGACGTGTCGGTGTGGGAGTTTTTCTGGCCGCTGTTCACCGGCGCCCGGTTGGTGATGGCGCGTCCTGGCGGGCATAAAGACCCGGCCTACCTGTGTGATGTGATCGAGTCCGAGCAGATCAGCACACTGCACTTTGTGCCTTCGATGCTGGACGTGTTCCTGGCCCAGGGCGACTTCAGCCAGAGCGCCGGGCTGGTGCGGGTGATGTGCAGCGGTGAAGCGCTGCCCGGCAGCCTGGTGCGCCGTTTCAAACAGCAGTTGCCGGGCATCGGTTTGTACAACCTCTACGGCCCGACTGAAGCGGCGGTGGACGTGACGGCGTGGGATTGCGCCGGACCGGTTACGCCGGACAACACCCCCATCGGCAAGCCGATTGCCAACACCCGCATGTACCTGCTGGACGGGCAGTTGCAGCCGGTGCCGTTGGGTGTGGTGGGTGAGTTGTTTATCGGTGGCGTGCAAGTGGCGCGGGGTTACTTGCACCGTCCTGAACTGACGGCCGAACGCTTCCTCAAGGACCCGTTCAGCAACGGCCGGATGTACCGCACCGGCGACGTCGGGCGCTACCTGCCGGACGGCACCATCGAGTATTTGGGCCGCAATGACGACCAGGTGAAAATCCGTGGCCTGCGCATCGAGCTGGGTGAGATTCAGGCGCGACTGCTGCAATTCCCGCAGATCAACGAAGCCGCTGTGGTCGCCCGCGATTCCCGTCTGGTGGCCTACTACACCGGCGTGCAGGCCGACATCGATGCCCTGCGCAGCCACCTGCTGGAACAGCTTCCCGACTATATGGTGCCGGCGACCTTCATGCACCTGGAGGCCTTGCCCCTGAGTCCCAACGGCAAGCTCGACCGCAAGGCATTGCCGGTACCGGGTCTGGAATCGGTGATCGCCCGGGAATATGTTGCGCCCGTGGGTGAAACCGAAATCACCCTGGCTGGCCTCTGGGCTGATTTGCTCAAGGTGGAGCGGGTGGGGCGGCATGACCATTTCTTCGAGCTGGGCGGCCACTCGCTGTTGGCCGCCAGCTTGATCGGCCGCATGCGCCGCGTCGGGTTGTCGGCGGATGTGAAAGTGTTGTTTGGCCAGCCCACCCTTGCAGCCTTGGCGGCTGCCGTGGGTGGTGGTCGCGAAGTGGTGGTGCCGGCCAATGGGATTGCCGCGGATTGCACGCGGATCACCCCGGACATGCTCCCGCTGGTGAACCTGGAGCAGTCCGCCATCGACCGCCTTGTCGCGAGCATTCCCGGCGGTGCGGCCAACGTGCAGGACATCTACCCGCTGGCGCCGTTACAGGCCGGGATCCTGTATCACCATCGCGCAGTGCAACAGGGTGACGCGTACCTGTTGCAGGCGCAGTTCGCCTTCGCCAGCGTCGAGCGCCTTGAAGCGTTTGCCCAGGCCTTGCAGGCGGTGATTGAGCGGCATGACATCCTGCGCTCGTCGATGCACTGGGACGGGCTGGAAGAACCGGTGCAAGTGGTGTGGCGCCAGGCATCGTTGCAGGTCGAGGCGATTCAGGTCGCGGGCAATGTGCTGGAGCAATTGCAGACGCGCTTCCATCAGCATCGCCTGGACCTGGGGCAGGCACCGTTGATGCGCCTGGTGTACGCCGAGGACCCGGCCAACCAACGGGCGGTTGCGTTGTTGCTGTTCCATCATTTGGTGATGGATCACGTGGCGTTGGAAGTATTGCAACACGAGATGCAAGCCTGTCTGTTGGGCCATCACGAGCAGTTGGGGGCGGCGGTGCCGTATCGCAACTATGTGGCGCAGACACGCCTGGGAATGCGTGAGGAAGAGCACGAAGCATTCTTCCGCGAGATGCTCGGGGAGATCGATGAGCCGACGCCGGCACTGAATGCACCGGGTGAAGCGCAGCAGGCACGCCTGAGCGTTGACCCACTGTTGAGCGAGCGCCTGCGCACCTTGGCGCGTCATCTTGGGGTAAGTGCGGCGAGCCTGATGCACCTGGCTTGGGCGCAGGTATTGGGCAAGGTTTCTGGCCGTGAGCAGGTGGTGTTCGGCACCGTATTGCTGGGTCGGTTACAAGGCGGTGAAGGCGCCGAACGCGCATTGGGCGTATTCATCAACACCCTGCCGCTGCGGGTCGACCTGGGTGAGCGCACGGTGCACGCGGCGCTGATGGCGACCCATGCCAGCCTGACCCAACTGCTCAGTCACGAGCATGCGCCACTGGCCTTGGCCCAGCGTTGCAGCGGGCTGCCGGCCAATACACCGCTGTTCAGCGTGCTGTTCAACTATCGCCACAGCGCGCCGCACGCCGGTGGCGTGGCTGAAGCCTGGCAGGGCATGCACGTGCTGAAGGCCGAGGAACGCACCAACTTTGCCCTGTCCCTGAGTGTCGATGACCTGGGTGACGGGTTTAGCTTTGATGTCATGGGGCAAGGCGCGCCGCGTCTCTGTCAGTACCTGCATGTCGCCCTGGAACAGCTGGTGCAGGCGCTGGAACAGAATGCCCGAGGCGCAATCAGCCAACTGTCGATATTGCCGCCGGCGGAGCGTGAAAAGCTGCGGGTGGCGTTCAACGCCACTCAACGGGAGTTCCCTCGTGAACATAACGTGCAGCGCCTGTTCGAAGCCCAGGCCCAGGCGCGCCCGAGCGCCATCGCAGTGGTGAATGGCGAGGACACCCTGGCTTATGGCGTGCTGAACACCCGCGCCAACCAACTGGCCCATCACCTGCGCACCCTGGGCGTGCAGCCCGGCGACCACGTGGCGATCCTGCTGCCGCGCTCGATTGACCTGTTGCTCAGCCAACTGGCAATCCTCAAGTGTGCGGCGGCCTACGTGCCGCTGGATATCAATGCTCCGGCCGAGCGCCAGGCTTTTATGGTGCAGGACAGCGGCGCGGTATGGCTGCTGACCCACAGCAGCGAGTCTGTAGATTACCCGACCCGACGCATCGACCTCGACACCCTGGCGCTGGACCCGCAACCGAGTCACAACCCGGACCTGTCGCAATCCTCGGAGCGGGTGGCGTACATCATGTACACCTCCGGCTCCACTGGCACGCCCAAAGGCGTGCTGGTGCCGCACCGGGGCATCACGCGGCTGGTGATCAACAACGGTTATGCCGATTTCAACGCCCATGATCGCGTGGCGTTCGCCTCCAACCCGGCGTTCGACGCGAGCACCATGGACGTGTGGGGGCCGTTGCTCAACGGCGGCCAGGTGCTGGTGATCGACCATGCCACCTTGCTCGACCCGGGCGCGTTTGGCCGAGTATTGACGGCGGGCGGGGCGACGATCCTGTTCGTCACTACCGCGCTGTTCAACCAGTACGTGCAACTGATTCCCGACGCGTTGGCCGGGCTGCGCATCCTCCTGTGCGGTGGCGAACGGGCGGACCCGGCGGCATTCCGCAGCCTGCTGGCCCAGGCGCCCGCATTGCGCCTGGTGCACTGCTACGGCCCGACGGAAACCACCACCTACGCCACCACCTATGAGGTGCAGGCTATCGCCGCCGATGCTGAAAGCGTGCCGATCGGCAGGCCGATTTCCAACACGCAAATCCATGTGCTGGACGCGCACTTGCAGCCGGTGCCGCTGGGGGTGGTCGGGGAAATCTGCATTGGCGGGCACGGTGTGGCCAAGGGGTATCTGAACCGGCCGGAGCTGACGGCCGAAAAATTTGTCGATGATCCATTTGGCGATGGCTTGTTGTACCGCACCGGCGACCTTGGGCGCTGGTCGGCGGACGGGCTGCTGGAGTGCATCGGGCGCAATGACGACCAGGTGAAGATCCGCGGTTTCCGCATCGAGTTGGGTGAAATCGAAGCGCGTCTGGCGACCTGCAGCGGGATCAAGGATGTGGTGGTGCTTGCGCGGGAAGATGCGCCTGGCGATAAGCGCCTGGTGGCGTACTACACCGGTGAGCCACTCGCGATCGACGTGCTGCGCAGTCATCTGTTGCAGCATTTGCCGGACTACATGGTGCCGTCGGCCTATGTGCCACTGGAAAAAATGCCCCTGACGGCCAACGGCAAAGTCGACCGCAAGGCCCTGCCAGTGCCCGCGATGGAAGCGCTGGTAAGCCGTGTGTTTGAAGCCCCGGCCAATGAGCTGGAACAGACCCTGGCCCGCCTCTGGGCCGAGGTGTTGAGGCTGGAGCAGGTCGGTCGGCACGACAGTTTCTTCGAACTGGGCGGCCATTCGTTGCTGGCGATTCGGCTGGTCAACCTGATGGAAGAGGCGGGGCTTGCGGTGTCTCTGGCGGAGCTGTTCCAGCACGCCAGCGTGGCCTCGGTCGCCTCGATGCTCAGTCAACGCACGACGCGGGAGGACGACAGCTCGCTGATCACCGTGCGCGCCAGCGGCAGCCAGCCGCCATTGTTCCTGGTGCATGAGTTCAGCGGCATGGACGTGTATTTCCCGGCGCTGGGCCGCCATCTGCCGGGGGATTACCCGATCTACGGCTTGCCCGGCGCGCCTCTCGGTGAACCGCAGTTGCAGACCATGGAAGGCCTGGCGGCGCGGCTGGTGGGGATTATTCGGGCTGTGCAACCCCATGGGCCGTATCGGCTGGCGGGTTGGTCGTTTGGCGGGGTGTTGGCCTACGAAGTGGCGATGCAACTGCAGGGGCTGGACGAACCGGTGGCGTTCCTCGGGTTGATCGACAGCTACGTGCCGCGCATGACCGACCAGGGCAAGGCGCGCTGGGCCGGACCGGATGCCCTCAAGCGGCATTTGCTGTTGCAGTGCATGGCGTATTGGAAGGCACAGGGAGGTGTGGATGAGCTGGCAAGCCTTGAGCAACTGGACGCGCAGATTGGACAGCTGGATTTTGCTGGGCTGTTGCAACGCTGCCGCGATCGGCATTTGTTGTACGCGCAGATGGCGGCGGCTTCGGACGCGGACCTGTTGAGTTTTATCGAGCGGGAAGTCGGGCATGGGCATGCGCTGGCGCATTACAGCCTGTTCCCGATGCCGTTGGCGGTGCACCTGTTCAGCGCCGCAGAGCGGCCGACGGAGCTGTCGCGACGTAGCCTGGATTTGGGTTGGGATGAGGCGCTGGCGGCGGGGCAATTGCGCCGGATTGAAGTGCCGGGGGATCACCAGAGCATGATGCAGGCGCCGCATATCCAGGCGTTGGGGCAGGCGTTGGGTGAAGCCCTGGCATTGAGTGAGGCGCCGGGTGTGGCGGTGCATCAGCCGTTGTTGCGGATCCAGAGTGGCCGCGCCGGGCATGCGCCGATTTTCTGTGTGCCGGGGGCGGGGGATAGCGTGACGGGGTTTGTGGGGTTGACCGAGGCGTTGGGCCGGGACTGGCCGATCTTTGGCTTGCAGCCGCGCGGGCTGGATGGGGAGGCGGTGCCGCACAGTCAGGTCGAGGCGGCGGCGCGCTGTTATTTGCAGGCCCTGGAACAGGAATGTCCTTCGGGGCCGGTGCATCTGGTCGGGCATTCGTTTGGCGGCTGGGTAGTGTTTGAAATGGCCGCGCGGTTGCAGGCCCATGGGCGTGAGGTGGCGTCGTTGACGTTGATCGACAGCGAGGCGCCCGGGGGCAATGGGGTGGTGGGTCGGCCCTATACCACGACGGCGGCGTTGTTGCGGCTGATTGAGTCGATGCAGGTGGCTTCGGGTAAGTCCCTGGGGATTGATGCGGTGGATTTTGCCGGGAGGGATGAGGTGGAGCAGCGGCGGTTGTTGCATGGGGGGATGGTGGGGGTCGGGTTGTTGCCTGCGCGGTCTTCGGTGGAGGCGATGGATGGGCCGGCGCGGACGTATGCGTCGGCGTTGCGTACGGTTTATCGGCCTGTTCGGCGGTATGAGGGGGTGGTGCGGTTGGTGTTGGCGGAGGATCCGACCCTGGATGCGGCGGGGAATCTGCGGGAGCAAGGGTTGATGGTTGAGGGGTGGCGCGGGTGCGTTGGGGTGTTGGAGGTTTGGTATGGGCCCGGGAATCATTTTTCGCTGCTCAAGGCGCCGAATGTTTTTAGTTTGGCGGCTTGGTGGCGGGATGGGGTTGTGGTTGGGGAGCGGGTTTCGTGAGTGTACATATCCGTTGCTGCGGTAACGGCCACCTATGGTTCCGCTCTTACAGCGGGTCACTTTTGGCAAACCCCTGTAGGAGCGAGCTTGCTCGCGAAAAACCTGAGGGCGCCGCGTTCATTCAGGATGCCAACGTCATCGTTAACGACCTTCGCGAGCAAGCCCGCTCCCACATTTGGACCGTGCCCGCTTTTGATCTCAGGCGCCCCGTTAAACCACGCTGGCCGCTGTAAGAGCGGAACCCATATCAGCCGTTACCCAAAAAACGGATATGTACTCCGAGCCAAAAGCCGGACCCATTTCAACACCTCTTATGGTCATTTATGGAAAAGTCAAAGTATCGAAAAGCAGGATTGGCCCTGGTGTTGACCGTCGCAGCGGGCCTGATTATCTACACCGTGCAGGCCCCGGCAGACGCGCCGCAATACCTGACCGCCACCGCCGAACGCAGTGACATCGAAAACGCCGTCCTGGCCACCGGCTTGCTCGAAGGCGTCAAGCAGGTCGACGTCGGTGCCCAGGTCTCCGGCCAGCTCAAATCCTTGAAGGTAAAGGTCGGCGACAAGGTCAAGAAGGGCCAATGGCTCGCCGAAATCGACCCGTTGATCCTGCAAAACACCCTGCGCAAAGCCGAGGTCGACGAAGAAAACCTTCAGGCCCAACGCCGCGCCACCGCGGCTCAACTCAAGGAAACCAAATCCGTCTACGAGCGCTACCGGGGCCTGCAAGAGGACGAATCCGTGTCCCGCCAGGACTTCGAAACCGCCGAGTCCAACTACGAGGTACAGCGCGCCAATCTGATGTCCCTCGACGCCCAGATCAAAAGCGCCCACATCCAGATCGACACCGCCAAGATCAACCTGGCCTACACCCGCATCGTTGCGCCGATCGATGGCGATGTGGTGGGCATCGTGACTCAGGAAGGCCAAACCGTGATCGCCAGCCAACTGGCGCCGGTCCTGCTTAAGCTGGCAGACCTGGACACCATGACCGTCAAGGCCCAGGTCTCCGAGGCCGACGTGATCCACACCAGCCCCGGCCAACAGGTGTATTTCACCATCCTCGGCGAGGCCGACAAACGCTACTACGCCAAACTGCGCGGCACTGAACCGGCCCCGCAAAACTTCCTCGAAACCCAGACCGCCGGCACCCCAAAACAAAACACCGCGGTGTTCTATAACGCGCTGTTCGACGTACCCAACCCCGACCACCGCCTGCGCATCGCCATGACCGCCCAGGTGCGGATCGTGCTCGACACTGCCAAGGCCGCACTGACCGTGCCGGTGGCCGCACTCGGCCCGCGCAATGCCGACGGCAGCTTCCCGGTGCGGGTGCTGGACGCCAAGGGCAAGGCCAACACGCGACAGGTGAAGACCGGTATCAACAACAACGTCAAGGTGCAGATCCTTGATGGCCTGGCCGAAGGCGACAAGGTGGTGATCGGTGATCCATCGCCCGCCGTGGCGGGGGGCTGATTGATGACTCAGCCACTGCTGGAGCTTAAAGGCATCGTCCGCAGTTTCATGGCCGGTGACCGCGAGTTCATTGCCCTCAAGGGCATCGACCTGACCATCAATGCCGGAGAAATGGTCGCGATCACCGGGGCCTCGGGCTCGGGTAAATCGACCCTGATGAACATCCTCGGCGGCCTCGACTACGCCACCGCCGGCAGCTACAAGATCAATGGCATCGAAACCCGCACCCTGGGGGATGAGCAACTGGCCGAACTGCGCCGCGACTACTTCGGTTTTATCTTTCAGCGTTACCACCTGCTTGCGCATCTGAGCGCGTTGCATAACGTGGAAATGCCGGCGATTTATGCCGGTACGCCGGAAACCGCCAGGCATAGCCGCGCCGGAGAGTTGTTGGCTCGCCTGGGTTTGTCGGGGCACTTGACCCATCGTCCGAGCCAGCTTTCCGGCGGCCAGCAACAGCGGGTGAGTATCGCCCGGGCCTTGATGAACGGCGGCGAAGTGATCCTCGCCGATGAACCCACCGGGGCCCTCGACACCCACAGCGGCAAGGAAGTGATGCGCATCCTGGCCGAGCTGCACGCCGCCGGGCACACCGTGATCATCGTCACCCACGACCCGAAAGTCGCGGCGAATGCCCAGCGGATCATTGAGGTGCGCGATGGCGAGATCGTCAGTGACCGCGCCAATGAGAGCGTCGGCCTCGACCTGCCCACCGAAGCGCCCATCGAGCCCAAGCGCAGCGGTGCGCGCAAGTTGGTGGCCAGCCTCGGGCTGTTCAAGGAGGCCTTCAACATGGCCTGGGTTGCGCTGATTTCCCATCGCATGCGCACCTTGCTGACCATGCTCGGCATCGTCATCGGCATTACCTCGGTGGTGTCGATCTCGGCCATCGGTGAAGGCGCGAAGCGCTATGTGCTCAAGGACATCCAGGCCATTGGCAGCAACACCATCGACATCTTCCCCGGCAAGAGTTTCGGCGACAGCCGCGCCTCGGCCATCGAGACATTGTTGCCGTCGGATGTGGAGGCGCTGAACCAGCTGTATTACGTCGACAGCGCAACACCGGTGGTGGGGCGCAACCTGTTATTGCGTTACGGCAACATCGACCTGGATGCCCAGGTCAATGGCGTCAGCGACCGCTACTTCCAGGTCAAGGGCCTGAAGCTCGAAGCCGGGATTACCTTCAGCGAAAGCGACGCCCGGCGTCAGGCCCAAGTGGTGGTGATCGACCACAATACGCGCCATCGGTTGTTCGGGCCCCGGGTGGATCCGTTGGGCCAGGTGATCCTGGTGGGCAGCCTGCCGTGCACGGTGATCGGGGTGACGGCGGACAACAAAAACATGTTTGCCGCCAGCAAGGCGTTGAACGTGTGGGTGCCGTATGAGACGGCGGCCGGGCGGCTGTTGGGCCAGCGCCATCTGGACAGCATCACCGTGCGTATCAAGGACGGCCAGCCGAGCAAAGTGGTGGAAGAGAACGTCACCAAGCTGATGTTGCAGCGCCACGGCACCAAGGATTTCTTCACCAACAACCTAGACAGCATCATGCAGACGGTGCAGAAAACCAGCCGCTCCCTGGCGTTGCTGCTGTCGTTGATCGCGGTGATTTCGTTGCTGGTGGGGGGCATCGGGGTGATGAATATCATGCTGGTGTCGGTGACCGAGCGCACCCGTGAGATCGGGATTCGCATGGCGGTGGGCGCGCGGCAATCGGATATTCGCCAGCAGTTCCTGGTGGAAGCGGTGATGGTCTGCCTGATTGGTGGGATGATCGGCATTTCGCTGTCATTCGCCATCGGCTATCTGTTTTCGTTGTTTGTGAAAGAGTGGGAAATGGTGTTTTCCCTGGGGTCGGTGGTGACGGCGTTTGCGTGTTCAACGTTGATCGGGATTGTGTTCGGGTTTGTGCCGGCGAGGAATGCGGCGCGGCTGGATCCGATTGAAGCCCTGGCCCGAGATTAAGCCGGGTAGAGATCAAAATGTGGGAGCGGGCTTGCTCGCGAATGCGGTGGATCAGTTACACCTGTATTGACTGACACACCGCATTCGCGAGCAAGCCCGCTCCCACATTTGTCCTGCGGCGTTCTAGAAAGTGGCGTTTTCTTCTGTGGAGTACATCCACCGCATCAACGAATGCCGGCCACTGATGCCCATCTTGATCGCCGCCCGCTTGAGGTAGCTTTCGATGGTGTTGACCTTCAACGCCAACTGCTCCGCCAGTTCCGGTGCGGTACGCCCGGCCAGCAACCCCACGCACACCTCCAGCTCACGGCTGGACAGGGCCAGCCCCGATTGCGCGAGGCGTTCTTCAAAGCGCCGGCGCAAGGTGTCGATGCCTGGTTGCTGCGGCGCTTCACTGTCGGGGCCGCAGGGTTGCAGGGCGCTGATGTGCTTTTCAACCATCGGCAGCAGCAAGGAGGAGAAGTCTTGCAGGATGATCCGCTCCTGCTGGGAAAAACTTTCGGAGGGGTTCGAGCGATACACCGACAGCACGTAGCTGACGTCATCCTTGCGCCGGGTCAGGTGCAATTGTGCGGCGGCCTGGGCCTCGTCGAGCCCGGGCACCGGGTCGGTATACACCGGGCTGATCCCCAGCATTCGCGAACTGCCGGCTTTGCGCGGAGCGTGTTCCCTTGGGCTCACGGGCATTTGGGTGATGTGCGTGGCGTCGACCGCCAGTTGGGTGAGGATCAGGTCATGCAGCATGCGCGGGAAATGTCGGCTGCCGGTGCTGGCGATGACTTTGCCAATGTGGGGAAACAGGTGTGAGTTCATCATTTCATCCATGAGTTTCAATGAGGGCGGCGTACAGGGCAGTGATCTCCATGACTGCCGCCTCGTATGCTAGTACAGGCTTTCGCAAACGGGCCAATGAATGGATCAAATTTTTT
This sequence comes from Pseudomonas sp. AN3A02, assembly GCF_011765255.1. NCBI lineage: Bacteria > Pseudomonadati > Pseudomonadota > Gammaproteobacteria > Pseudomonadales > Pseudomonadaceae > Pseudomonas > Pseudomonas sp. AN3A02. The sequence goes on along the minus strand of NZ_JAARNI010000002.1, from coordinate 149,689 downwards.
GCAGTGCAGGGCGCAACGGGAAAAGCCCGACCTTTTCAGGCCGGGCTATTGGTAAACGTCGCGCCTGGTTATGAATTTACCTCAAGCGTGATGAACGTTTTGCTGCACAACCCTGGATTTCGGTTTCAGGGCACAGGCGTGCAGTGCCTGCTCAACGTCCGCCAACAGATCGGCGACATCCTCCAGGCCCGCCGAGAGCCGCACCAACCCTTCGGAAATCCCGTGGTGGGCGCGTTGTTCCGGGGTGTAGGTGGAGTGGGTCATGCTGGCCGGGTGCTGGGCCAGTGACTCGGCGTCCCCCAGGCTCACCGCCCGGGTGAACAGCTTGAGGGCGTTCATGAATTGCCGGCCCATCTCGATGCCGCCCTTGAGTTCAAACGCGATCATGCCGCCGGACTGCTTCATCTGCCGGGCGGCCAATTCGTATTGGGGGAAGGAACGCAAGCCGGGGTAAGTCACCCATTCCACCAAGGGATGGGCCTGCAAGGCTTTGGCGATGGCCAGGGCGTTGCTGCAATGGCGGTCCATGCGCAGGGCCAGGGTCTTGAGGCCGCGCATCAGCAAGGCGGCATCCTGAGGCGACATCACCGCACCGGTCAGGTCCTTGAGCCCTTGCAGGCGAATGCGCTGGGCCAGGGCCTGGCTGCTGACGGCGATGCCGGCAGTGATATCGCCGTGGCCGCTGAGGTATTTCGTCGCCGAGTGCACCACCACGTCGGCACCCATTTCCAGCGGGCGTTGCAGGTAGGGCGTGCAGTAGGTGTTGTCCACCACCACCGTGATGCCGGGTTGCTGGTGGGCGATTTCGGCGACGGCGGCGATGTCCACCAGTTGCAGGTTGGGGTTGGCCGGGGTTTCGAAATAGATCATGCGCGTGGCCGGGTTGATGGCCTCGCGCAGGGCGGCCAGGTCGGTGAGGTCGACGTGGCGCACCTTGATGCCGAATTCGCCGATGCCGTGATGCAGCAGGGCGAATGTGCAGCCGTAGAGGGTCTGGCTGACGATGATTTCGTCACCGGGGCGCAGCAGGGTCCAGAACGTCGCGGCAATCGCGCCCATGCCGGAGCTGAAGGCTACGGCGGCTTCGCCGTTTTCCAGGGTGGCCATGCGCGCTTCCAGCAGGGCCAGGGTGGGGTTGGAGATGCGGGTGTAGAAGTGCCCGTTCTCTTCACCGGCAAAGCAGGCGGCACCGTATTCGGCGGTGGGGAAGGCGAAGGTGGCCGATAGATAGATGGGTGGCACGAGGGCGCCGTGGTGGTCCTGGGGATCGTAGCCGTGGTGGATGGCACGGGTGGAAAAGCCGAACGTATTGTGTTTATTTTTCATGGTCGGACGCTCCTTATTTCCTACAATGCTATGCTTATAATCGCGGCTTAACGTTCCATAGTTTGCTGGGAAAAGCCGGTAGATTGGGATGAAAAACAATAAAAACGACGTTTTGAGGCAAGGTATGCCCATGAATCTGGATCGGACTGACAAGGCGCTTTTAAACGCCTTGCAGGGCAATGCGCGGTTGACGGTGGCGGAGTTGGCGGAGCGGGTGTCGCTGACCACTTCGCCGTGTTGGCGGCGGGTGAAGAACCTTGAGGACAGCGGGGTGATCGGGGGGTATCAGGCGATCTTGTCGCCCAAGGCGCTGGGGTATGGGGTGACGGCGTTTGTCAGCATCATGATGGACACGCACTCCCGCGAGATTGCTCGGGCGTTTGAGCAAAGGTTGCTGGAGATTCCCGAGATTGTGGCGTGTCATAACGTTTCGGGGCGGTATGATTTTTTGTTGGAAGTGGTGGCGAAGGATTTGGAGTCGTTTGGGGAGTTTGCGCGGGAGGTGTTGCAGAGTTTGCCGTGTGTTAAGGAGATTTATTCGAGTTTTTCTTATAAGTCGGTGCGGCCGTTGCGGGTGATTCCGCTTCCTGAGTGATTGACGGTGTACATATCCGTTATTTAGGTAGCGGCCACTTATGGTTCCGCTCTTACAGCGGGTCACTTTTGGCAAACGCCCGGAATGCCGGCCCAGCCAAAAGTAACCAAAAGGTCTTTGCCCCACCACTCGGTGCCTCGCCTTGGCTCGGCATGCCCGCACTCCGGCACGGCTCCGCGGGCCGCCGCGACGGGCCATCCATGGCCCGGCGCGGCTAAATCGGCTTCCCTGCCGATTTACCCGCTCCACCGTGCCTACTTGCGGCCATCGTGGTTGACGGGGCCCGCAGATCAAGATCAAAAGCAAGAGCACAGCGGCCTACCGGCCGGCTTGAGTGTGGTGAAGCAGAGGCAAGATCCAGAGCGAAAGCAGGGCTGCTTTTCTGTGGGAGCGGGCTTGCTCGCGAAAAACCTGAGGGCGCCGCGTTCATCCAGGATGCCAACGTCATCGTTAACGACCTTCGCGAGCAAGCCCGCTCCCACATTTGGACCGTGCCCGCTTTAGCTTCTGATCTTGCTGTTGCTGTTGCTCCACCACACTCAAGCCGGCCGGTAGGCCGCTGTGCCCTTGATCTGCTGTTGATCTTGATCTTAGGCGCCCCGTTAAACCACGCTGGCCGAACGCAGGCAGTACGGAGCGGGTAAACCGGCAGGACGCCGGTTTAGCCGCGACGGGGCAGGGACGCCCCGTCGCGGCGGCCCGCTTCGTGCTGCCGGAGTGAGGGCACACCGAGCCCAAGCGAGGTGCCGAGTGGTGGGGCAAGAGCGTTTTGCTTACTTTTGCGCTGTTCAAAAGTGAGCCGCTGTAAGAGCGGAACCATACGCGGCCGTTACCTAAATAACGGATATGCCCCCAACCCCAAAGACGCATACGTCATCCAACGTATTCCCCGCCCAACCCCATCCCCACGAGACTGCTCCCACAGCCAAGCCACCTCCGGGAGCACCTCGATGACCGACACCCTGATCAAAGTCGACCTCAACCAACCCGTCACCGAAAACGAGCAAATCCACAACCGTTGGCACCCGGATATCCCGATGGCCTGCTGGGTCAAACCCGGCGATGATTTCATCCTCGAAACCTACGACTGGACCGCCGGCGCTATCAAGAACAACGACGACGCCAGCGACGTGCGCGACGTCGACCTCTCCACCGTGCACTACCTCTCCGGCCCGGTGGGCGTACACGGCGCCGAACCCGGCGACTTGCTGGTGGTCGACCTGCTCGACATCGGCGCCAAAGCCGACTCCCAGTGGGGCTTCAACGGCTTCTTCTCCCGCCAGAACGGTGGCGGCTTCCTCACCGATCACTTCCCCAGCGCGCAAAAAGCCATCTGGGATTTCAAGGGCATGTTCACCAGCTCCCGACACATCCCGGGCGTCAATTTTGCGGGCCTGATCCACCCCGGCCTGATCGGCTGCCTGCCCGACCCGGTGATGCTCGCCGACTGGAACCGCCGCGAACAGGAACTGATCGACACCAACCCAACCCGCGTCCCACCCTTGGCCAACGCCCCGCTGGCCGCCACCGCACACATGGGCAAACTCAAGGGCTCGGCTCGTGACGACGCCGCCGCCACCGGTGCCCGCACCGTGCCGCCCCGCGAGCATGGCGGCAACTGCGATATCAAGGATTTGTCCCGCGGTTCGAAGATCTATTTCCCGGTTTACGTCAACGGCGCCGGCCTGTCGGTGGGGGACTTGCACTTCAGCCAGGGCGACGGCGAAATCACCTTTTGCGGCGCCATCGAAATGGCCGGCTGGGTGCACATGAAGGTCGAGCTGATCAAAGGCGGTATGGCCAAGTACGGGATCAAGAACCCGGTGTTCAAGCCAAGCCCGATCACCCCGAACTACAAGAACTACCTGATCTTCGAAGGCATCTCTGTCGACGAACAGGGCCAGCAGCACTACCTCGACGTCAATGTCGCCTACCGTCAGGCCTGTCTGAATGCGATCAATTACCTGACCAAGTTCGGCTACTCGCCGGCCCAGGGCTATGCGCTGCTTGGTTCGGCGCCGGTGCAGGGGCATATCAGCGGCGTGGTGGACATTCCCAACGCCTGCGCGACGTTGTGGCTGCCGACTGAAATCTTCGAGTTCGACATCAACCCCAACGCCAACGGCCCGACCCAATTCCTCGACGGCAGCATCGACCTGCCCATCGCACCGGACCTGTAGCCATGCCGACTTATGAATACGCCTGTGAGTCCTGCGGCACCTTCACCATGCTGCGGCCGATGGCCCAGCGTCACGAGCCCAGCCAGTGTCCGTATTGCGACAGCCCCGGCGGGCAGTTGCTGCTGTCGGCGCCGGCGCTGACGACGCTGTCGGCCAGCCAGCGCAAGGCGATTGCCGGCAACGAGCGCAGCGCCCATGCGCCGCAAACCGTTGGTGAGTATCAGGAGTCGCGCAAGCACCCGGCAGGCTGCAGTTGCTGTGGCAGCAGTAAACCGGTGGTGCCAAGCAAGGCCAACCCGCTGGGGCTCAAGACCAAGACCGGGCCACGGCCCTGGATGATCAGTCACTGACCGAGGAGATTCGCAATGCGCCATGGCGACATATCCAGCAGCCCGGACACGGTCGGCGTTGCTGTCGTGAACTACAAGATGCCGCGCCTGCACAGCAAGGCCGAGGTCATCGATAACGCGAAGAAGATTGCCGAGATCATTGTCGGCATGAAGCAGGGTTTGCCCGGCATGGACCTGGTGGTGTTTCCCGAGTACAGCACCATGGGCATCATGTACGACCACGACGAGATGATGGCCACCGCCGCGAGCATTCCCGGCGAGGAGACGGCGATTTTCTCGGCGGCCTGTCGCCAGGCCAATACCTGGGGTGTGTTTTCCCTGACCGGTGAGCGTCATGAAGAACATCCGCACAAGGCACCGTATAACACGCTGGTGTTGATCAATAATCTGGGGGAGATCGTCCAGCGTTATCGCAAGTGCATTCCATGGTGCCCGATCGAGGGTTGGTACCCGGGCGACCGCACCTACGTGTGCGACGGACCCAAGGGTATGAAGATCAGCCTGATCATCTGCGACGACGGCAACTATCCGGAGATCTGGCGCGACTGTGCAATGAAAGGTGCCGAGCTGATCGTGCGTTGCCAGGGCTATATGTACCCGGCCAAGGAGCAGCAGGTGCAGATGTCCAAGAGCATGGCCTGGGCCAATAACTGCTACGTAGCGGTGGCGAATGCGGCGGGGTTCGACGGGGTGTATTCGTACTTCGGGCACTCGGCGATCATTGGTTTTGATGGCCGCACCCTGGGGGAGTGCGGCGAGGAAGAAATGGGCATTCAGTACGCCCAGTTGTCGGTGTCGCAGATCCGCGATGCGCGGGCCAACGACCAGTCGCAGAACCATCTGTTCAAGCTGCTGCACCGTGGCTACACCGGCATGCACGCCTCGGGCGACGGGGACAAGGGTGTGGCAGATTGTCCGTTCGAGTTCTATCGCACCTGGGTGCTGGACGCGCAAAAGGCCCAGGAAAATGTCGAGGCATTTACCCGCAGCACCGTGGGTGTCGCTGAATGCCCGGTGGGGCAGTTGCCCCATGGCGGTATAGAAAAAGCGGCGGGTTGAGGCATGCGGTTTACCTTTGAGCCGGCTCAGGTCATGGCCTTGCTGCGCAGCCGTATCGTCGGCCAGGACGCGGCCCTGGCCCAGGTGGAAGGGCTGCTCAAGGTGGTTAAGGCCGACATCGGCGAGCGTGAGCGGCCGTTGAGCGTCAACCTGTTCATGGGGCCTACCGGGGCCGGCAAGACGGAAATCGTCCGTCTGCTGGCCCTGGCCTTGCACGGCCGCGCCGACGGTTTTTGCCGTATCGACATGCACACCCTGGCCCAGGAGCATTACGCCGCCGCCCTGACCGGAGCACCACCAGGCTATGTCGGCAGCAAGGAGGGCATCAGCCTGTTCAACAGTGAGCTGATCCAGGGCAGCTACAGTCGCCCCGGCATCGTGCTGTTCGACGAGCTGGAAAAGGCCAGCCAGGAAGTGGTGCGCAGCCTGTTGGGCATCCTCGAAAACGGCCAGCTGACGTTGACGGGCGGCGCTCGCACGCTGGACTTTCGCAACAGCCTGATCTTCATGACCAGCAATATCGGCGCGCAACAGGCGCGCCGCCATCGACGGCGTTTTGCCCCGTTGCGCTGGTTGGGGCGCGGGGAGGCGGCGGTACTTGAGGACGCCTTGCACAGCCATTTCGAGCCGGAATTTCTTAATCGCATCGACCGTATCCTGATGTTCGAGCCCATCGACCATCAATGGCTTGAAGCGCTGCTTGAGGTGGAACTCGGCAAACTCAATCAACGCCTTGCGGCACAGCAGCGGTCGCTGGTACTGGATGAGTCGGCACGGGCCTGGTTATGCCGCGACCATGATGTACGGTTTGGTGCCCGCGCCTTGGGCCGCCGATTGCGAGTAGAGCTTGAGCCGGCGATTGCCGAGTGCCTGTTGCGTGATCCGGGTGTGGGCTCCATGGGTGCGACTGCCATCAGTAATCGTTTGGTGGTTTCGCAACGAGCGGCTTGCAACAAATAAAATTCAGGCTAATATGACCCGGGTAAAACAATATATTCCGGGTAAAAGTCATGAGCGCATCACACTGCACCGCCTTTCTTGGCCACCAACGCGTGGCCGCCGGCTCTTATGCCGACGTCGCCAAAAACCTGAAAAGTCTCGACCTGTCGACCGGCAGTTTGTTGGTGTTTGATGACGCCAGCGGTGTTCAAGTCGACTATCCCTGGCCAGCCGGTTATGCACCCCAGCAGTCGACAGTCGCGGTGACGGAGGCCGAAGTGCCAGTGTCACCTACCGTAGGCCGCCCGAAGCTGGGCGTGGTCGCACGTGAAGTGACCCTGCTGCCACGGCATTGGGAATGGCTGGGGCAACAACGCGGCGGCGCCTCGGCGGCCTTGCGCCGGCTGGTGGATGAAGCGCGCAACGCCCATGCCGAGCACGATGAGCGACGCCATGCCAAGGAATCCAGCTATCGTTTCATGAGCGCCCTGGGCGGCGACCTGCCGGGTTTTGAAGAAGCCTCGCGGGCGTTGTTTGCCCAGGACGGCGCTGACTTTTCCAACAAGATTGCGCACTGGCCGGTGGATGTGAAGTTGTACCTGGCCTGGTTAACACGCAACGCTTTCCCTGCCTAATTGCATTGAGATCCGAACCTTCATGGAAGTCACCCAGCAACGCCCGTTGTGGCAGATCTACCTGATCTTTCTGGCACCCATGGTGCTGTCCAATTTCCTCCAGAGCTTTTCCGGCACGCTGAACGGTATCTATGTCGGGCAGATGCTCGGTACCCAGGCGTTGGCGGCGGTGTCGGGGATGTTCCCCATCGTGTTTTTCTTTATCGCCCTGGTGATCGGCCTGGGGGCGGGCGCTTCGGTGTTGATCGGCCAGGCGTGGGGCGCGCAGGAAACCTCGATGGTCAAGTCGATCACCGGCGCCACCCTGACCCTTGGCGCTCTGATCGGGGTGATCGCGGCGGTGCTGGGCAGCGTGTTTGCGCGCCCGGCGATGCAGGCCCTGGGCACACCGGTGGATGTGCTGGATGACGCGGTGGGTTATGCGCAGATGATGATGCTGATCATGCCGCTGCTGCTGGTGTTCATCCTGTTCACCCAACTGCTGCGGGGCGTGAGTGACACGGTGTCGCCGTTGCTGGCGCTGGTGGTGTCGACCACCGTGGGCCTGCTGCTGACTCCGGCACTGATCAAGGGCTGGCTGGGTTTGCCGCCGATGGGTATTCAGAGCGCGGTGTTGGCGGGGTTGGTGGGTAATGCACTGGCGATGACGTTTCTGGTGTTGCGGCTGCGGCATAAAAACCACGTGATGGCGCCGGATCGCGAGTTGATGGCGGCGTTGCGGCTGGACCGGGTGATTTTGGGCAAGGTGCTGCGTATTGGTCTGCCGACCGGGTTGCAGATGGTGGTGTTGTCGCTGTCGGAGTTGGTGATTCTGGCGCTGGTCAACAGCCATGGTTCCCAGGCGACGGCGGCGTATGGGGCGGTGACGCAGATTGTCAACTATGTGCAGTTTCCGGCGTTGTCGATTGCGATCACGGCGTCGATTCTTGGGGCGCAGGCGATCGGGGCGGGGCGGCTGGAGCGGATTGGGCCGATCCTGCGTACGGGAATTTTGATCAACCTGTGCCTGACGGGTGGGTTGATTGTGTTGGGGTATGGGTTGTCGCATTGGTTGTTGGGGTTGTTCATTACCGACGTGGATGCGCGGGTCAAGGCTGAGCATTTGTTGCATATCATGCTCTGGAGCATTTTGGTGTTTGGGTTCCAGGCGGTGGTGGGCGGGATCATGCGGGCCAGCGGTGTGGTGCTGGTGCCGGTGGGGATTTCGATCGTTTGCGTGTTGGGGGTGGAGTTGCCGGTGGCTTATCTGCTGAATGCGCGGTTTGGGTTGGAGGGGGTTTGGATGGCGTTTCCGGTGACGTATCTGGCGATGTTGGGGTTGCAGACGGCGTATTACCGGTTGGTTTGGCGGCATAAGCAGATCAAGCGGTTGGTGTGAGGTTTTTGGGGGGGGGCGGGGAGTACATATCCGTTATTTAGGTAACGGCCACTTAGGGTTCCGCTCTTACAGCGGGTCACTTTTGAAAAGCGCAAAAGTAACCAAAACGCTCTGCCCCGCCTGTCGGCGCCTCGCTAGGGCTCGGCGTTCCCTCACTCCGGCATTGCTACGCGGGCCGCCGCGACGGGCCATCCATGGCCCGGCGCGGCTAAACCGGCGTCCTGCCGGTTTACCCGCTCCGCACTGCCTGCGTTCGGCCTCGGGCTGAATGGGGCAGTCAGATCAAGATCAACAGCAGATCAACAGCAAGAGCACAGCGGCCTACCGGCCGGCTTGAGTGTTAGAAGCAGAGGCAAGATCCAGAGCGAAAGCAGAGCTGCTTTTCTGTGGGAGCGGGCTTGCTCGCGAAAAACCTGAGAGCGCCGCGTTGAATCAGGATGCCCGCGTCATCGTTAACGACCTTCGCGAGCAAGCCCGCTCCCACATTTGGACCGTGCCCGCTTTAGCTGTTGCTGTTGCTTCACCACACTCAAGCCGGCCGGTAGGCCGCTGTGCCCTTGATCTGCTTGTGATCTTGATCTTAGGCGCCCCGTTAAACCACGCTGGCCGAACGCAGGCTTTGGAGCGTGGGTAACCCGGCAGGACGCCGGGTTAGCCGCGCTGGGCCAAGGATGGCCCATCGCGGCGGCCCACGCTCCAAAGCCGGAGTGAGGGCACTCCGAGCCTAGGCGAGGAGCCGAGTGGTGGGGCAAGAGCGTTTTGCTTACTTTTGCGCTTTTCAAAAGTGAGCCGCTGTAAGAGCGGAACCAATAGCGGCCCTGACCGCAGCAACGGATATGCCCCCCCATCTCAATCAAACTTATAGCTGATGGCAGTCTGCACCTGCCCCTGATTCACATCCCCGGTCTCCTTGACGATGCTGCTATTGGCCGCCGACCCCACCAAGTGAACCCAACTGGCACTGGTCAACAGCGACCACTTCGCATCCAGGGGAATCTCAAAACTCTGCGTCAACGTCAGGTTCTGAAACCCCGCACTGGCGTTATACGGCCGAAACCCCGAAGCCGCAGCCTCGTTGGCATCAACCCCGAAAAACGCCTGCGCCTGCCGAGCATCGGCAAAATTCGCCATCAAACCGGTGCTGCCGATAATCCCGTCACCCAACGGATACCCCAACTCCCCGCCAAGCTTCCCCACAACCCCGCTTTGATCACGCGCCCCGCCCACGGCCTGACCCACCTGTGCATACACCCGCCAGAAATCAGCCGGAGCGTACTGAATAAAGCCTCCAACCTCGGCCATATCCGAAACATCACGCAAGCCCCGCAGCGACCCATTGGCCGTCCGCCCCGGCAAGTAGTTGATGTAAGGCCCGGCAGTAAAGCCATGGGTATTCAGGGCACTCCAGGTCAGCCCATCGTCGGTACCCAGACTGACGCTCCCCCAATCCAGATCGAAATAAGGAATCGGCCGCGTTTCGTAGCGGCTGCCCGTCGGATCATGAGGCTGGTAACTGACACCCACGCCGGCCTCACCGGTAATCCCGTCTGCCAGCGCAGCGCCCGAAACGCCCCACAGCCCCAGCAAACCGGCGAATACAGCAAAAGTAACCCTGAACATGGAGCCATTTCCTTTTGTGAACATGCGCGCATGAACGCGCAAACACCCGGCCTTAGGCAAGCACTCATCTAGGTTGTAGCAAGCTACAAAAATTGTAGCCAGTTCCGACACAACCAAACGTAAATACCTGCCAAACCCTTTGAAAACAGGGGGTGCGAGCACTTGGCACAGTCCATGCTCTAGCACTCTGCAAGCGCAACAGCGCGCTCCTACTTCATAGGTAAATGCAGATGATCCACTGGCATATCGTGTGTGACTTCGACGGGACCATCACCCCCACCGACGTCATCGACAACGTCCTCCAACGCTTCGCCGGCCCCGAGTGGGAAACCATCGAACAGGAATGGCTGGACGGGCACATCGGTTCGCGCGAATGCCTGAGCCGTCAACTGGCGCTGATCAAGGCGACCCCGGCCGAGTTGCTGGCGTACTTCGACAGCGTCGAGATCGACCCGGACTTCCCGGACTTCGTCGATCACGTCATGGGCCTGGGCGCTTCCATTGAAGTGGTCAGCGATGGCATCGAACAAGGCATCGCGCGGATTCTCTCGCGCAACTACGTGACCTTGCTGCCGATCCTCGCCAACCGCCTGCGCCAGGTCGACCAGAACAGCTGGCGCATCGACTTCCCGTATGCCAGCGACGCCTGCCGTGCTGCTTCCGGCAACTGCAAGTGCAAGTCCACGCCGCGCAACAAGCGCGTGCTGGTGATCGGTGACGGCAAGTCCGACATGTGCGTGGCCTCCACCGCCGACTTCGTCTTCGCCAAGGCCAGCCTGGCCGACTACTGCGAAACCAACAACATCCCTTACGCGCGGTTCGACACCTTCGCCGAACTGCCGGCATTGCTGGCCAAGCTGCCTCAGGGCATCGCCGCCAACGCCAACTCTTTCAGCACCTCTTCCGACAATCAGGAACTCTTCCACCATGTCTGATATCCGCATCGCTACCGCAGAAGACCAGGTTCTTCTGGATAAAGAAGCCAAGTACTGCTCCTACGGCGACACCGTTCACTACATCGACCCGCCACGTATTTTCAGCCGTTGTGAAGGCTCCTATGTGTGGGACACCGAAGACCAGGCTTACCTCGACCTGCAAATGTGGTACTCGGCCGTTAACTTCGGTTACGCCAACCCGCGCCTGAACAACGCGCTGAAACAGCAGATCGACACCCTGCCGCAAATCGCCAGCCAGTACCTGCACAAAGGCAAGATCGAGCTGTCGGAAATGATCGCAGTCGACGCCAAGAAAAAGTTCGGCCTCGACGGTCGTGTGCACTTCAACGTGGGCGGTTCGCAGTCCATCGAAGACTCCCTGAAAGTGGTGCGTAACGCCTCCAACGGCAAGAGCCTGATGTTCGCCTTCGAAGGCGGCTACCACGGCCGTACCCTCGGTGCTTCGTCGATCACTTCAAGCTTCCGTTACCGTCGCCGCTATGGCCACTTCGGCGAGCGCGCCAACTTCATTCCGTTCCCGTACCACTTCCGCGGCCCTAAAGGCATGACCAAGGAAGAATACGGCAGCCACTGCGTGCAGCAATTTGCCCGCCTGTTCGAAACTGAATACAACGGTGTGTGGGACCCGAAAACCAACCAGTGCGAATACGCAGCCTTCTACGTCGAGCCGATCCAGGGCACCGGCGGCTACGTAATCCCTCCGATGAACTTCTACAGCGAACTCAAGCACGTCCTCGACCAGCACGGCATCTTGATGGTCGTCGACGAAATCCAGATGGGTTTCTGGCGTACCGGCAAGCTGTGGTCGATCGAACACTTCGACGTCAAACCAGACGTGATCGTGTTCGGCAAGGCACTGACCAACGGCCTGAACCCGCTGGGCGGCATCTGGGCCAAGGAAGAGTTGATCAACCCTAAGATCTTCCCGCCAGGCTCCACTCACTCCACCTTCGCGTCCAACCCGTTGGGCACCGCGGTAGGCCTGGAAATGTTCAAGATGACCAGCGAAGTCGACTACGGCGCGATGGTCATGGCCAAGGGCAAATACTTCCTGGCCGGCCTGCAAGAGCTGCAAAAACGCTTCCCGATCATCGGCGACGTCGACGGCCTGGGCCTGGCCCTGCGCTGTGAAATCTGCGGTCCGGACGGCTTCACTCCGGACAAGGCGACCCTGGATTTCATGGTCGACGAAGGCATGAAAGGCGACATGGTGGTTGACGGTCAGAAACTCGGCCTGATCCTCGACGTGGGCGGCTACTACAAAAACGTGATCACCCTGGCGCCGTCGCTGGAAATCAGCTACCCGGAAATCGACCTGGGCCTGAAGCTGCTCGAGCAACTGCTTGTGCGAGCGACCAAACGGTGATTAGCCACGAGATCGACCTCGGTGAAGGTGATGCCGGCTTCGTTCTCGGTAGCGGTCCGGTCGGGATCCTGTTGATCCACGGCTTGACGGGCACCCCGACGGAACTCCGTCGGGTGGCCCAGGGTTTGGCCAAGGCCGGTAACTGCACGGTGTACGTGCCGACCCTGGCCGGGCACTGCGGGGACAACAGCGACCTGCAAGCCACTGGCTGGCAGGACTGGTACGAGGGCGTACGCAAGACGTTCGTTGGCGTGAAACAGCGTCACGAGCAGGTGTTTGTCGGCGGTCTGTCGATGGGCGCGGTGATGTCGATGTACGTGGCGTCGCAGTTCCCGGGCCAGGTCGCCGGCTTGTTGATGTACTCCACCACGTTGAAGTACGACGGCTGGAGCATCAACAAGATGGCATTCATCACGCCCTTGCTGATCCGCATTCCCTTCGGTGTGCGCCTGTTCCGTTTCACTGAGAAACCGCCCTATGGCATCAAGAACGAGCGCCTTCGGGCGATCGTCGAGCGGCAGATGAAGGAAGGGGAGAGCAGCGAGGCGGGGCTGTTGACCATGGAGGGCGTCACAGTGCGCGAGTTGCACTGGATGAACGCCGTGGTCAAGAAGCTCATGCCGTCGATCAAGACCCCGGCCCTGGTGCTGCACTCCATCGAGGATGACATCACCAGCCGCTGGAACGCCGATTACGTGGAACGCCACCTCGGCGGCCCCGTGACCAAGATCCTGCTGGACAACTGCTACCACATGATCACCGTCGACCTGCAATACCGCCGAGTGATCGAGTTGAGTGTCGAGTTTGTCGAGCAACACGCTGCCCCTGTAGGCGCGAGCGTGCTCGCGAAGGACGTGAACGAAAACGCGTTCTGTCTGGTTTAACGCGGTGCGCTTGAGTTTTCGCGAGCCAGCTCGCTCCTACAAGGAAACGTTGTGATTACCGCCCAAGCCTTTTCGACCATTCGGGCCATCGAACGCAGTGCCTGGAACGACTGTTTTCCCGATGCCCTGGAGGATTGGGACTATTACGTGGCCGTGGAAAGCGCTGCTATTGATGATTTTCAGTGGCGCTATCTTGCGGTGTTTAACGATACAACGCTGGTAGCAGTCGCGCCGGCGTTCATTACGCGTTATCGCCTCGACACCACGGTGTCGGGCGTAGGTAAGCGCTTTACCGAGCGCCTGGAGCGACTGTGGCCGGGTGTTTTGAAGTTGGGCCTGTATGCCATCGGTTCGCCGGTGGCGGAACAGTGCAATGCCGGTATCGCCAGCCACGTTCCTGAATCAGGGCGCCAGGCGTTGCTTGCGCAATTGCTCGCCGCCGCGCGCCAGGATGCCGATACGTTCGGCGTTGGGCTGGTGGCGGTCAAGGACGCACCGACCAAGGATGAAGCCTGGTCAAACAGCTGCCTTGATGCGGGCTTCCAGAGCATGCCCAGCCTGCCAACGGCCTTATTGCCGATCCCTTTTGGTTCAGTGGACGCCTACCTGGGTTCCCTGGACAAAGCCACCCGCAAGGACGTGCGCCGCAAACTGCGCGCACCTGGCCCGCGTGTTGAGTGGCGACGCAACATCGACGACGTCCTGCCGCGCATCATGGCACTGTATGAGGCCACCCTGGAACGTTCCGACCTGCAGTTCGAGCGACTGCCGGCAGGCTATTTCACCGGTATCCTTGAACAGCTGCAAGAACGTGCGGTCTGTGTGCTTTATTGGGTGGACGAGCAATTGGTGGCGTTCAACCTGATCCTGTTGAACCAGGACCGCCTGATTGACAAGTTTTTCGGCGAAGACAGTGATTACAGCCATGAGTACAGCCTGGCAGTGCGCAGTTGGTTAACCAATATCGACTACTGTATTCGCAACAAAATTGCGTTATATGAATGCGGTCAGGCCGGCTATGCCAGCAAGCTGCTGCTGGGCTGTGAGTTCCAGGGCAACAGCATGTTTTTTCGCCACCGTAACTGGCTGGTCAACCGTGCGCTGTTTGTTGCAAAAGTGTTTCTCCGACCGGATCGATCCGACCCTGCCATGGCTGCTGCGATAAGCGAAACCTGATGATCAACAAGACCCGCCAAAAAGCTCGCCCCTTTGCCATTTCGCGTTGGAGCGTCCAGCGCAAGCTGGTGTTGGCGTTCTGGCTGGTCACGGTGATTCCGACGATGATCGCGGCGGAGCTGGCTGCGACGACGCTGTCGCAGATCTTCGACAGCAACGTGCGGATCTGGCTGCAGGAGTCGACCAAGATCGTCAAGGACGAGATTGGCGACATCCTCCACGACAACGCCCGGGTCGCCCAACTGTTCCTGCGCTACACCAAGCCGCCGTCGTCGCGCCAGGCCGAGAAACACGACAAGCTGACCGCCGACATTGCTGCCGCCACCGACATCGACGTGGTCGCGCTGATCCGCAGCAGTGACCACAAGATTGTCTTCAGCACTGCCGCCGATGACATCGTCAAGCAAATCAACCTGGCCAGTAATGCGGTGTTGCAGACGGTCCAGGTGGCGGGCGTGACCACCGGCGTGGTGGTGTCGACCTTCGAGACCAGCGAGGACGGCGTTGACTATCAACTGCTGGTGGCCACCTACCTGGACAGCAGCTTCCTGACCAGCGTGGCCGATGTGCATTCCCTCGACTTGCGCTTGTACCTGGCCAATCCCAACGGCTTCTCGGAGATTTTCTCTACCCAGCGTTTCGTCGATCACCCCACCCGGATTCCTTCAAACATCGAAGCCGCGCTGCGCAGCACCAAGCAGCCCAGCGAACAGTTCACCAACAACTACAGCGGTTTGTACTGGCCGATCTTCAATGACGCCGGCGAGCTGCAAGGGGTGATCTTCAGCGGCTTGCTGCGGCACACCAGCCTGGTGGGCCTGGTGAACCAGAGCAATCTGTTCGTGTTGATCTTCCTGCTCAGCTCGGCGCTGTCCCTCGGTGCCGGCATGCTGGTATCCCAGCGTCTCACGCGCCCGTTGCGGGACTTGTCCGAAGGCGTCAGCGCGGTGATCTCGGGTAATTATCAGCATCGTGTGGCGGTCAGCGGCGGCGACGAGCTGGCGCAACTGAGTAGCACCTTCAACCACATGACCGAGCGTCTCGGTGAGTTGCATCACCTGGAAGCGCAACTGCGCCGCCGCGACCGCCTGCATGCATTGGGCGAAGTCGCGATGGGCCTGGCCCACGAAATCCGCAACCCGCTGGGCATTATCAAGACCGCTACCCAGTTGCTGCACCGCCGCGCCGATTTGCCGGAAACCGACAAACGCCATCTCGAATACGTGATCAGCGAAGTCAGCCGGATCAACGACCTGATCACCGAATTCCTCGACTTCGCCAAACCCAGCGCGCCGTTGCGCACGGTGCAAGCGGCACGGCCGGTGGTGGAGGAAATCCTCGGCTTCTGCGGGCCTGAGCTGTCGACCCATAACATCGACGCGCATATCGATGACCAGGCCCCCGGCGCGACGATTTACGCCGATGCCAAGCAGCTCAAGCAGGCGTGCCTCAACCTGATTCTCAACGCCATCGATGCCATGCCCGGAGGCGGTCGCCTGACCCTGGGCATCCGCAGCGTGGGCGGCAACACAGTGATCAGCATCGGCGATACCGGCGAAGGCATTCCGTCGGACATGATCGAGCGGATCTTCACACCATTCGTCACCACCAAGGCCTCGGGCACGGGGTTGGGTCTGGCCAAAGTCTTCTCGATCATGGAGAGTCATGACGGCAGCATCGAATGTGTCAGCGAGAAAGATGCCGGCGCGACCTTCAGCCTGTACATTCCGGCCCAGGGTGACGATGACGGCGATGATGAGGATGGTGATGACGCATAACGTATTGGTAGTCGACGATGAACCCAAGCTCTGTGACTTGCTCTCGTCGGCCTTGAGCCAGAGCGGGATCCAGGTGTTTACCGCCGGCAACGGCCTGCACGCGCTCAAGGTGCTGGAGCAGGAAGACATCGACCTGGTGATCAGTGACTGGCGCATGCCCGGTATGGACGGGCCGGCGCTGCTGGCGGAAATCAAGGTGCGTTACCCCCATCTGCCGGTGATCGTGATGACTGCCTACAGCACCGTGAAAAATGCGGTGCAGTCGATGCGCAATGGCGCCTACGACTACATCGCCAAGCCGTTCGACATCGATGAGCTGGACATCACCGTCGCCAAGGCCCTGCAGTTTCGCGACATCATGCGCGACAACGCGCGCATGCGTGCCGAGCTGGATGAACACTCGCAGTTCGACAGCCTGGTGGGCGACAGCCCGGCGTTTCGCCGCGTGCTGCACGCCGTCGACTCGGTGCGCGACAGCAACGCCACAGTGCTGCTGACGGGCGAAAGCGGCACCGGCAAAGAGATGGTCGCCCGTGCCATCCACAAACACGGCAATCGCGCCGACAAGCCATTTGTAGCCGTCAACTGCGCGGCGATTCCCGAAGGCTTGCTGGAAAGCGAGATGTTCGGCCACCGCAAGGGCGCCTTTACCGGCGCCGTGGCGGACCGCGTCGGGCGCTTCATGCAGGCGGACAAGGGCACGTTGTTTCTCGATGAAGTGGGCGACATGCCGTTGGCGTTGCAGGCGAAAATCCTGCGGGCCTTGCAGGAGCGGGTGATCGAGCCGGTGGGTGACCCGCGGGAGCGCAAGGTGGACGTGCGGGTGATCGCCGCTACCAACAAGAATTTGCTGGATGCGGTGGCGAACAAAGAGTTTCGTGAAGACCTTTACTACCGCCTCAATGTGTTCCCGATTCCGCTGCCGGCCTTGCGCGAGCGGGTGGAAGACATCGCGCCGCTGGCCCGGCACTTTGCCCAGACCTTGAGTGCTACGGCGGGTAAACGCATCACCGGTTTCAGCCCTGAGGCATTGCAGGCCATGGCAGCGTATTCCTGGCCGGGCAATATTCGTGAGCTGCAAAACTGTGTGGAGCGGGCGACCATCGTCGCGGCGACGCCGGTGATCGAGGACATTGATTTGCCGGCGTATCTGTTTGCTTCGAAGCCGGCTGAGGATGGGGTGGGCGCGATACTCAGTAACGGGCCGGGTGTGCCACAGGATCTGGATGCGGCGCTGGCTGAGGTGGAGAAGGCTTACATCATGGCTGCGTTGCAGGAGAGCAACGGGGTTCAGGCTGCGGCTGCGCAGAAGATCGGGATTTCTGAGCGTAGCTTTTGGTATCGGTTGAAGAAGCTGGGGATTCAGGTGGACAAGATTGTTCGCTAGGGGGCGCTGAGCGTTTTTTTTGGGGGGGTACATATCCGTTATTTAGGTAACGGCCGCTTAGGGTTCCGCTCTTACAGCGGGTCACTTTTGAAAAGCCGGAATGCCGGCCCAGTCAAAAGTAACCAAAACGCTCTGCCCCGCCTGTCGGCACCTCGCCTAGGCTCGGTGTTCCCTCACTCCGGCACCGCGAAGCGGGCCGCCGCGACGGGCCATCCATGGCCCGGCGCGGCTAAACCGGCGTCCTGCCGGTTTACCCGCTCCGCAATACCTGCGTTCGGCCTCGGGCTGAATGGGGCAATCAAAAGCAAAAGCACAGCGGCCTCCCGGCCGGCTTGAGTGTTAGAAGCAGAGGCAAGATCCAGAGCGAAAGCAGAGCTGCTTTTCTGTGGGAGCGGGCTTGCTCGCGAAAAACCTGAGAACGCCGCGTTGAATCAGGATGCCCGCGTCATCGTTAACGACCTTCGCGAGCAAGCCCGCTCCCACATTTGGACCGTGCCCGCTTTAGCTTCTGATTTTGCTGTTGCTGTTGCTTCACCACACTCAAGCCGGCCGGTAGGCCGCTGTGCTGTTGATCTGCTTTTGATCTTGATCTTAGGCGCCCCGTTAAACCACGCTGGCCGAACGCAGGCTTTGGAGCGTGGGTAACCCGGCAGGACGCCGGGTTAGCCGCGCTGGGCCAAGGATGGCCCATCGCGGCGGCCCACGCTCCAAAGCCGGAGTGAGGGCACACCGAGCCTAAGCGAGGTGCCGAGTGGTGGGGCAAGAGCCTTTTGGTTACTTTTGGGCTCTTTTCAAAAGTGACCCGCTGTAAGAGCGGAACCAATACAAGCCATCACCTAAATAACGGATATACACACCCACCCAGCTCCACATTTTTGATAGGCGTATGTCAGGCGTGCAGGCGAACCCACACGCTGACCAACACCGTAGCCGCCATCAACCACGCCACCGCCGCCACCGCCAGCGAGGCCTCCAGGCGCATTCGGTCAACCATCACATACAACGTCGCCAGGTACACAAAGTACGGAATGATCGACCACATCCCGAACACGATGGTGGTCTTCAAATCCTCCACCGACCGACCCTTGCCGACGATGTAATGCGCGATCAACGCAAACGTCGGAAACAGCGGCACCAACCCGGCGATGTAGTAATTCCTGGTCTTGGCCAGCGCCGCCAGAATCAGCACCACCCCCGCGCCCAATGCCGCCTTCAACAATAAATCCACAATGCGCTCCTAGTGGCTCAGCCCGTATTTCTTGACCTTGTCGAACAACGTGGTCTTGGCCATCCCCAGTTCCTGGCTGGCCTGGGTCAGGTTGCCGCCGCTGCGCTGCAACGCGTCATTGAGCAGGTTGCGCTCGAACGCCTCCACCGCTTCGGTAAAGGCCAAACCGTGGTTGCCGCTGCTGGCGCCGCTCTTTTTAAACGCCGGCAAACCCAGGGCAAACCGCTCGGCCACGTTGCGCAATTCCCGCACGTTGCCCGGCCAGTCGTGGCTCATCAGGTTGGACAGGGTCTGGTTGTCGAGGTCCGGCGCGGTACGGTCGAAACGCAACGACGACTGCTGCAGGAAGTGTTCGAACAATTGCAGGATATCTTCCCGGCGTTCCCGCAGCGGCGGCAGTTCCAGGGTTACCACGTTGAGGCGGTAATACAGGTCGCTGCGAAACTGGTTGGCGCGGCTCAGGTCGTCGAGGTCGGACTTGGTGGCGGCGATCACCCGGCAATCCACCGCCACGCTCTGGTTCGAGCCCAGGCGCTCCAGGGTGCGTTCCTGCAATACCCGCAGCAGTTTGATCTGCAGGTTCATCGGCATGCTTTCCACTTCGTCGAGGAACAGCGTGCCTTCGTGGGCATGTTCGATCTTGCCGATGCGGCGCTTGCCGGCGCCGGTAAATGCGTTGGCTTCATGGCCGAAGATTTCGCTTTCGAACAGGTTCTCCGGCAGGCCACCGCAGTTCAAGGCAACGAACTGGTGGGAATGACGCCGGCTGAAATCATGCAGGCAACGGGCGACCAGTTCCTTGCCGGTGCCGGTCTCGCCTTCGATCAACACGTTGGCCGAGGTGTCGGCGACGTTGGCGATCAACTCCCGCAGGTTTTGCATGGCGGGGGAGCGGCCGATGATCCGGCCTTCCAGCGAGTCGCGCTCGGCCAGTTGCCGACGCAGCGACCAGACTTCCCTGGCCAGCCCGCGTTGCTCCAGGGCGCGACGGGCAACGTCCACCAAGCGCTCGGGGGAGAAGGGTTTTTCCATGAAGTCATAGGCGCCATTGCGCATCGCGCCCACCGCCATGGAGATGTCGCCGTGGCCGGTGATCAGCACCACCGGCAGGCTTTTATCCAGGGCCTTGAGGCGGGTCAGCAGTTCCAGGCCGTCGATGCCCGGCAGGCGAATATCGCTGATGACGATGCCGGCGAAGTTTTCGCCAACCCGGGTCAGGGCTTCTTCGGCACTGCCCACGCCCACGCTGGGAATGTCTTCCAGGGCCAGGGCTTGCTGGCAGCCGAGCAATACATGGGGGTCGTCTTCGACGATCAGGACGGTCAGGTCGGTGTTTTTTTCTGCGTTCATTTCGACTCGACTTGTTGAGGGCTCGCCAGCGGCAAACTCAGGACAAAGGCAGTACCACCGCTGGCCGGGTGCTCGACGGCGAGGTTGCCGCCGGTGGCGGCCGCGAGGCTGGCCGACAGCGTCAGGCCCAGGCCCAGGCCTTGTTCGCCGGGTTTGGTAGTAAAGAACGGTTCGAACAAATGCTTGCGGGTCTCGGGATCAATCCCGTGGCCGTTGTCGCGCACCCGCAGGCGGTATTTGCCGTCGACGATGTCGCCTTCCAGCCACAGTTCGGGGGCCGGTTGCGCTTGCATTGCGTCCAGGGCGTTGCCGATCAGGTTGACCAGGATCTGCTCCAGGCGCGTCTGGTCGATCTGCAATTGCGCGCTGGTGAAGTGACGGTGAACCGTCAGCGGCAAGGTTTCCAGGCGGCTGCCGAGGATCTGGAACGTGGCGTCCACCGCCTTGCCCAGATTGGCCTCGCCCTGGTCATCACCGCGCCGGGCAAAGGAGCGCAGGCTGGCGGTGATGCGGCCCATGCGGTCGATCAGTTCGTTGATGGTTTTGAGGTTGGCACTGGCGGTGTCCAGCGCCCCGCGCTCCAGGAAGCGTACGGTGTTGCCCGATAGCGTGCGCAAGGCGGCCAGTGGCTGGTTCAATTCATGGGCGATGCTGGTGGACATCTGGCCGATGGCGGCAAGTTTGCCGGCCTGCACCAGTTCGTCCTGGGCCCGGCGCAAGGTTTCCTCGGCCTGGCGCCGCTCGCGAATCTGGCTCTTGAGCCGTTCGTTGCTGGCCCGCAGGTCGGTGGTGCGTTCGGCAATCCGTCGCTCCAGCTGATTGTTGGCTTCCTGCAGGGCTTCCCGGGCGGCGAGGCGGGTGGCGATCACCTTGCGGCGCTCGTTCCAGGCGATCAACAGGAACGCCACCAACGCGAAGGCCACGGCCACCAGGATGCCCTGGTTGATGGCGGCCTGGCGCAGGTCGTTCAGCGGGGTGAGCAGGGTGAAGTTCCACGGGGTGTCGTTCAACGGACGGGTCTGGGCCAGGTAGCTGACTTCATGCTCGTCTGCCACCACTTCGCTGTTGGCCGGGAAGGTCAACTTCTCGGTGCCTTCGTTCAGGCGCTCGCGGGCCAGTGGTTCCAGTTCGCTGAGCGTCGCCCAGTAGTATTGCAGGCTGTGGGCGAGGCGGTCCTTGGTGTCATCGCTCAATGGGCGCACAGACTTGAGGCGCCGGGCCGGGTCGCTGGAGAGGATGATGATGCCGTTCTCGTCACTGACAAAGGCCTCCAGGCGCGCCCGCTGCCAGCGCTCTTCCAGCGCTTCCAGGCGGACCTTGACCACGGCGACGCCGATGATCTTGCCGTGTTCTTCCAGGCCATGGGCCAGGTAATAGCCGGGTTCGCCGTTGGTGCTGCCGATGCCGTAGAACCGACCGGGTTGGCCACGCACGGCATTCTGGAAATAGGCACGGAAGGACAGGTCTTCACCCTGGTAACTGTCGGCGTCGCGCCAGTTACTGGTCGCCAGCACACGGCCGGTGGTATCCATCACGTAAATAGCCCGGCTGCGACTGCGCCGGTTCAGGCCTTCGAGGTAGTCGTTGACGGTTTTGCGGGTTTCCTGATTCGGGTCGGCCAATAACCGGGAGACGCTGGATTCCAGCTCCAGGAGACTGGGCAGGTAGGTGTATTTGCTGAGTTCACTCTCGACGGTGCGGGCATGCAATTCCAGCTGGCGTTCGCCGGTATCGCTGAGGGTGCGGATCCCATAGAACTCACTGATCCAGAAGCCGACGTAACCCAGTCCGATCATCAGCGCGATGATCAGCGGCGGCAGGAACAATTGGCGAATCAGACGAGGCTTCACGGCAAGTGATGGCGGCGCGGCGCGAAAGAGGTTGGGGTCGCATTTCATCACAGATGCCTTGGGTCAGCTATCGCTCACTTGCCAACTGTAGGAGCGAGCTTGCTCGCGAAAAACTCAAGGGCACCGCGCTCATCCAGGATGTTCGCGTTATCGTTGACGTCTTTCGCGAGCAAGCACGCTCCTACAGAAAAGCAGTGAGCTGCGGCTTTTTAGTGCTGCAGGATTTTCTCAAGGAAGTGCTGCGCGCGCTCGGACCGGGCGCTGATGTCGCCGAAGAATTCCTCTTTCGGGCAGTCTTCGATGATCTTGCCGGCGTCCATGAAGATCACACGGTCGGCGACCTTGCGGGCGAAACCCATTTCGTGGGTCACGCACATCATGGTCATGCCTTCCTGGGCCAGTTGCACCATCACGTCGAGTACTTCGTTGACCATTTCCGGGTCGAGGGCCGAGGTCGGTTCGTCGAACAGCATGACGATCGGGTCCATCGCCAGCGCACGGGCAATCGCCACACGCTGTTGCTGGCCGCCGGAAAGCTGGCCCGGGTGCTTGTGGGCGTGAGCCGACAGACCGACGCGCTCCAGCAGTTGCAGGCCCTTCTTGGTGGCTTCTTCCTTGCTGCGGCCCAATACCTTGATCTGCGCGATGGTCAGGTTTTCGGTGATGGTCAGGTGTGGAAACAGCTCGAAGTGCTGGAACACCATGCCGACGCGCGAGCGCAGTTTTGGCAGGTTGGTCTTCGGGTCGGCGATGGAGGTGCCGTCCACGACCACGTCGCCTTTCTGGAACGGTTCCAGGGCGTTGACGCACTTGATCAGGGTGGATTTGCCGGAGCCGGACGGCCCGCACACCACGATCACTTCGCCTTTTTTAACCTCGGTGCTGCAATCGGTCAGCACCTGGAAGTCGCCATACCACTTGTTGATATTCTTGATAGAGATCATACGGCAAACCTTTTTTGCAGACGCTTGACCAGCAGCGAGGCGGAAAAGCTGATGATGAAGTAGACGACACCGGCGAAGATCAGGAACTCATTGGAGCGGCCGATGATGTCGCCGTTGGAGCGGGCGGAGTTGAGGAAGTCCACCAGGCCCACGGTGTAGACCAGCGAGGTGTCCTGGAACAGGATGATCGACTGTTGCAGCAGCAACGGGGTCATCTTGCGGAACGCCTGGGGCAGGATGATCAGGCGCATGGTCTGGCCGTAGGTCATGCCCATGGCCTGCGCGGCGGCCATCTGGCCCTTGGGGATCGACTGCACGCCGGCCCGCACGATTTCGCAGAAGTACGCCGCCTCGAACATCATGAAGGCCACGACGCAGGAGGTGAACGCACCGATCGGGGTGTCTTCGCCGGTGATCCAGCGCAGCACGAACGGCACCGCCAGGTAGAACCAGGTGATCACCAACAGCAGCGGGATCGAGCGGAAGTAGTTCACGTAGGCGCCGGCCAGGCGCGACATCAGCTTGTTGGACGACAAGCGCATCAGCGCCAGGATGGTGCCGATGATGATGCCACCGACCACGCCCATGACCATCAACTGCAAGGTCATGACCATGCCGTTCCACAGGCCCGGGATGGCGGGGATGATGCCACTGAAATCGAATTCCATTATTTACCCCCCACGGAGATCAGGCCGGGCACGGCAACTTTCTTCTCGACCACGCGCATCAGCAGCATCAGGCTCATGTTCAGGGTGAAGTAAATCAGCGTGGCCAGGGTGAAGGCCTCAAACAGGTTGGCCGAGAACTCGGCGGTCTGTTTGGTTTGCGCCAGCAGTTCCATCAAGCCGATCAGGGACGCCACGGAGGAGTTCTTGAAGACGTTGAGGAATTCCGAGGTAAGCGGCGGAATGATGATCCGGTAGGCCTGGGGCAGCAGCACGTTCCAGTAGATCTGTGGCAGCTTGAAGCCCATGGCGCGTGCGGCGGATTCCTGGCCCCGTGGCAACGCCTGGATGCCGGTGCGCACTTGTTCGCACACACGTGCGGCAGTGAACAGGCCCAGGCACACGACGACACTCAGGTAAGCTGAAGTGGTCGGGTTGAGGTCTTGTTTGTACCAGTCCTGCAGGTTCTGCGGCAGCATGTCAGGTATGAGGAAGTACCAGATAAACAGCTGAACCAGCAGCGGCACGTTACGAAACAGTTCCACGTAGCAGGTCGCAATGCCCGATACGATGCGGTTTGGCACGGTGCGCATGACGCCGAGTACGGAGCCCAGCAGCAAGGCGATAATCCAGGCCACGATGGCGATGGCGATGGTCCAGCCCAGTCCGGAGATGTACCAGTCGAGATAAGTCTCGCTGCCAACGCCGGTGGACTTGAAGAATACGCCCCAGTCCCAGTTGTAGTTCATTAGGGTCTCCCCTCGAGATCGATCGATGTACAAGCACCCGCTTGGGGAAGATCCTTTCCCGCCCGACGGTGAACGCCAGGCACACACGATCGGCTCGGAAACCGCCAGGTCGAGTGTTCCAAAATTAAAGCCAGCAGGTAGTAACAGACGCCTGAGGGAGGGTTGGCTCCCTCAGGAGATAAGCTTAGTCAGGTATCAGATTTTTACGTCAGGCGCTGGTTTGTCGCTTGGGTTTGCGATCAGCTCCTTCACCTTTTCGCTCATCGGGAAGTTCAGGTTCAGGCCTTTTGGTGGGATCGGGCTTTCGAACCACTTGCTGTAGATCTTGTTGATTTCGCCGGATTTGAACAGGGCAACGATGGCGTCATCGACAGCCTTCTTGAAGGCCGGGTCGTCTTTACGAACCATGCAGGCGTAGGCTTCGAAGGACTGCGGAGTACCGGTGATGACCCAGTCGTCCGGCTTCTTGGCCTTGGCTTCTTCACCGGCCAGCAGGGCGTCGTCCATCATGAAGGCTACGGCGCGGCCGCTTTCCAGCATCTGGAAGGATTCGCCGTGGTCTTTGGCGGAGATGACGTTCATGCCCATCTGCTTGTCGGCGTTCATCGCTTTGATGATGCGCTCGGACGTGGTGCCAGCGGTGGTCACGACGTTCTTGCCTTTCAGGTCAGCGAAATCGCTATAGGACGGCTTGCCATCCTTGTCTTTCTTGACCAGCAGACGGGTGCCGATTTCGAAGATGTTGACGGTGAAGTCGACTTGCTGGGCGCGTTCGGCGTTGTTGGTGGTGGAGCCGCACTCGAGGTCCGCGGTGCCGTTCTGGATCAACGGGATACGGGTTTGCGAGGTGACCAGGTTGTACTTGGCCTTCAGATCGGGTTTGTTCAGGTCTTTTTTCAGTTGCTCGACGACGGCCAACTGAATGTCGTGGGAGTAGCCCACTGGCTTGCCCGAACCATCCGCGATATAGGAAAACGGAATGGAGCTGTCGCGGTGAGCGAGAGTGATCGTGCCGGAGTCGTTGATTTTCTTCAGTGTGCCGGTGAGTTCGGCGGCGAAAACTGGAGTGCTGATCAGAGCAGCAGCGATAGCTGCGCCCAAAATATGGGGAACGATACGCATCAATACTTCCTCGACATTTGTTTTTTTTATGAGACCGGTTGGTACGGCCACGTTTTTATATAAACAGTACTGCGAATGCCCATGACGGCTCCTGAGGCGCCTCAGGCAATCGCCTACGAGTGTAGAGCATGAGTCGTGCCATACCAGTGGTAAAAGGATAAGAGCATGATTTATATAGAGATTAACTTTGTGTGACGAACGTTTGTCGCAAGGTTGATCCGGCAAACCGAATAGGCTGGGGTATAGCGTTCGGAAATCCGAATGCCTGGATACGTTTATATCGCCCATGAAAAAGCCCCGGGGCCGTGGCTCTGCGGGGCGTCTTAGTGTGGATTTTTCGTCAGAACGTGTAGTCGGCCGAGACAACCGCTGCGCGACCATCGCCGGGTACCGCCCAACCGTTGTTACGGATGCGGGTGAGGTAGTCCTTGTTGAACAGGTTGTTGACGTTCAGTTGCAGGTTCAGCTGTTTGTTGACCTTGTAGCCGAGCATCGCTCGCTGCACCGCGTAGCCAGGCGAAGTCGGTGCTCCTGCGGCGCTGGCCAAGTACTGCTTGGTTTGCGCCGTGATGCCATAGCCCACCTGGAAGTCGTGGGGCAGGTCGTACACCGTCCAAAGGCTGGCCGCATGTTTGGGGGTGAAGGTCAGCGGCTCACCTTTCTGCACGTCGAGGCCGGTGGTCGCCAGGGTGTAATCGCTGGCGCTGCGCAGCACACGGGTGTTCAGGTAGGTGTAGTTGGCGAAGACCTTCCAGCGGTCAGTAAGCTGGCCGCTCAAGCCCAGGGCCACACCATCGGCACGCGCCTTGCCGTCGAGGGTTTGCGTGCCGCTGAGGTTGCTCGGGTCGTTATCGGCGACTTTGTAGTTGGTGCGGTCATTGCGGAAGATCGCGCCCGTCAGCGACAGGGCATTGTCGAGCAGGTCCCACTTGGTGCCGATCTCATAGCTGACGGCGGTTTCAGGGTCTACGTTGCAGTTGTTGGTGGCCACGCTGGAGCTTTTGGCCGGGGTGTAGCAACTCCCATTGACGCTGGCTTGGGACGGCGTCTTGCTGTTGCCGTAGGCGATATAGAAGCTGCCGTTTTCCGCCGGTTTGTAGACCAGGGCCAGGCGGTAGGACGTCAGGTCGTCCGCTTGGCCGTAGCGCACGCCCGGCGTTTCCACACCGCTGGTGGAGTAGGCGTTGGTCACCGAACTGCCCACGTTGTGCTCGTAGCGCAGGCCGCCATTGATTTCCCATTGCGGGTTGAGTTTGAGCGTGTCGAAGGCATAGGCGGCGCGGTTGTTCAGCGCGCCATCGACGTGGGCCGCCCGGGTGAAATTGACCGGGCCGGTCCATTCGGAGTTCGGATCGCTGTAGCTGACCGGTGGCGGCACTATCGTGCTGCCGTTGCTGTTGGTCAGCCATTTTCCGGTATCCGCCTCGTATTCCTCGCGGCTGATGGCGATACCGGTCACCAGCGTGTGGTCGATGAAACCGGTGCTGAAGTGGCTGGTGACGTCGGTCTGGTTGGTGAACATTTTGTTCTGGGTGTTGCGCTCGTTACCCAGTGAGCCGCCGCTTGGCTGGAAATAGCCCGGCTTGAGGCCTGCGGCGCAAGGCGCGCCCGTGATCTGGGTGCCGCTGGCGAGGCAGCCGGCCTGCGCACCTTCGGGGCCCGAGGCGCGCAGGTCCTGGCGAACGCGCTCGACGCGGGTGAAGTTACGCACGGACACCGCGTCGTTGAAATCATGCTCAAGCTTCAGGCTGAACGCGTCCGAGGTGGTTTGTTGCTCATTGATGTTGTGGTAACCGTAGAAATCGCTCCAGCCCACGCCTGGCATCGGTTTGCCGTTGTAGATCGGAATCCCGTATTGCGGCGTGTTGTCGTCTTTCTGATGCTCGTAACTGACCGTGACGCGCGTCGGAGTGCCCAGGCCAAACGCGATAGAGGGTGCGATGCCCCAGCGTTCGTAATCTTCATAATCGCGCCCCGGCACATCGTTACCATGGGCCATCAGGTTCAGGCGGAACGCCGTGGTGTCGTTGAGCATCTGGTTGGTGTCGAGGGTGGTGCGCTTGTAGTTATCGGTGCCGATGCCTGCACTGATAGTGGTTTTGTCGCGCAACTCTGGCTGTTTACTCACCAGATTGATGGTGCCGCCGACCGCACCTGAACCGGAATACACCGAACTCGCGCCGCTGACGACTTCGACCTGTTCGAGGTTGAAGGGGTCGGTGCGGCTGTATTGCGCGCTGTCGCGCACGCCGTCCACGTAGATGTCGCCGCTGGCGGAAAACCCGCGCAGGTTGATGCTGTCGCCATACCCACTGCCGCCCTCACCGGCACCGAAGGTGATGCCTGGCACGGTGCTCAGCACATCGCGCAAGGTCAGCAGGTTTTGGTCATGGATGACTTCCTTGGGCACCACCGTGATGGTCTGCGGCGTGTCGCGCAATGGCTCGGTGTACTTGGGGGAAGAAGGAGCCACAGGGTTGTAGACGCTCTGGCTTGGGGCCTGACCTTCGATGCTGGTCGCGCCGAGTTGGATGACCCCTGTGTTGTCTTCTGGTGCGGGCTCCGCCGCGTAACTGAATCCTCCTTGCGCAGCCACTGCCAGGCCCACTGCCGACGCGAGCAAATGCCGCGATGAGAGGGGGGCAGAACTGATGCCGGTAGCCATTGAGTAATCTCTTGTTAGTGTTAGTGAGATGCGATCGTAATTGATAAGCGATCTCAAATGTAATACTTTGTAACCAAATAAATCATGAAACTTTTTGCGGTCCTTGATCGCTACTCGGGGCAGGAATGCAGATTGCGCAGCCAGGCAGCGAGCCGTCCGACATCGGTGATAACCCGCGCGCCTATGTGCGGTGGGTGATGCATGCTGCTCAACTGGGTGATGCCGACGCACAGGCGACGCTGGCCCAGCTGCTGCTTGACGGCCGGGGGGTGCAGAAGGATCAGGCCCTGGGGTTGAGCTGGTTTCGCATCGCAGCACGGCAGCGCCACCCCATGGCGATCAACATGATCGGGCGCTGCCTGGAGAATGGCTGGGGCTGCGAGATTGACTTGGCTGATGCCGCGCAGCATTACCGCAAGGCTGCCGATCTGGGATTGGATTGGGGTTTGTACAACTACGGCCAATTACTGACCCGCGGCCGAGGTGTGGCGCATGACCTTGCTGCCGCGTATGAGCTGTTCCGCCTGGCTGCGGCCAAGGGGCACGCCAAGTCGATGAACCTGTTGGGGCGGTTCCACCATGAAGGCGTTGTGGTGCCCAAGGATGTTCAACTGGCGCGGCAGTGGTATCAGCGTTCAGCCGAGGCCGGGGATTTCCGTGGGCAGTACAACCACGCCTCGGAGCTGGCGGAGGATGGCGACGAGGTGCAGGCCTGTTTATGGCTGGAGCGGGCACTGGCGACGGCTACACCGGGTTTTCTGCAGGCGGCTTATCCGGTATTGATGGGCTCCACTTCTTCCGGCATTCGTGAAATGGGCCTGCTCTATCAGCGCCAGGCCCTCGACACATGAAAAAGCCCCTGGACCTTTCGGTGCAGGGGCTTTTTCAGGTCGGGTCGATCAGGCTGCTTCGATCTTGCCGCGATTGTGCTCGACCTTGGACAGGTAGCGCTGCACCTTTTCCTGTTCTTCCGGCGTGGTGAACAGGCCCAGCTTGCTGCGGCGCCACAGAATGTCCTGGGGCTGTGTGGCCCATTCTTCAGCGCACAGGTAGTCGACTTCGCGGGTGTACAGGCCGCCACCAAGGTGGTCGCCCATGTCTGCCAGCGACTGCACGCCTTCCAGCAGGCGCCAGGTGCGGCTGCCATAAGTGGTGGACCAGCGACGGGCAATCTCGCTCGGCACCCAGTCGTACTTGCTGCGAATCGCATCGGCCAGGGCTTCTGGCGTGCTCATGTTTTCGCCGCCGGGCAGGGTGGCCGTGGCCGTCCAGCTTGGGCGCATCTGCGTGAAGTACGGCGCCAGTTGCGCCATCGCCGATTCGGCCAGCTTGCGGTAGGTGGTCAGCTTGCCGCCGAACACCGACAGCAACGGCGCCTCGCCCGAGGTGCCGGACAGCGCCAGGGTGTAGTCGCGGGTCACGGCCGACGGGTTGTCGGATTCGTCATTGCACAGCGGGCGCACGCCGGAATAGGTGTGCACGATGTCATCGCGGCTCAGCTGTTTCTTGAAGTGCGCGTTGACCACGTTGAGCATGTAGTCGGTTTCACCTTCGGTAATCGCCACTTTCGCCGGGTCGCCGGTGTATTCGCGGTCGGTGGTGCCGATGATGGTCAGGTGATTCAAATACGGAATGGTGAAGACGATGCGCTGGTCTTCGTTCTGCAGGATGTGCGCGTGGGCGCCTTCATACAGCTTCGGCACGATCAGGTGGCTGCCCTGGATCAGGCGAATGCCGTACGGCGAATCCAGCTTCAAGTCATCCTTGATGAACTTGGCGACCCACGGGCCGGCTGCGTTCACCAATGCCCGTGCGCGGATCGAGAACAGGCTACCGTCGGCGCGTTCCATGTTCATTTCCCACAGGCCTTTGCTGCGGTGCGCGCTGACGCAACGGGTCTGGGTGTGAATATGCGCACCCTTTTCCCGCGCAGCCATGGCGTTGAGTACTACAAGGCGGGCGTCATCTACCCAGCAATCGGAGTATTCGAAGCCTTTGGTGATTTCGCTTTTCAGCGGGCTGTCGGGGCCGAACTTGAGGCTCTTGGAGCCTTCGAGTTTTTCCCGCTTGCCCAGGTGGTCATACAGGAACAGGCCGGCGCGAATCATCCATGCCGGACGCAGGTGCGGGCGGTGGGGCAATACAAAGCGCATCTGCTTGACGATGTGCGGGGCCTTGGCCAACAGCACTTCACGTTCAGCCAGGGCTTCGCGCACCAGGCGGAATTCGTAATGCTCCAGGTAGCGCAGGCCACCGTGGATCAGCTTGCTGCTGGCGGAGGAAGTGTGGCTGGCCAGGTCGTCCTTTTCGCAAAGGAATACCGACAAACCGCGACCGGCTGCGTCTGCTGCAATCCCGACGCCATTGATCCCGCCACCGATAACGGCGACGTCATAGACTTCGGCAAGCGGTGGGGCAGGCAAGGTAGAAGGGTTCATCGGCTGGCCTCGCAATCTTTTTCGTATTGGAATTCGAACATAAATGTTCATTTGCGAAAATGGTAGCTCATAAACGCGGGCACAGCCAGTCCGCTTCGATTGAAAATACTGATCGAAGGGCGAAGAAAGGAAAATTTGTGAACATCAGGGGGCAGGACACCCCCTGTTTGGGGTTACACGACTTCCAGCCGAATCTTGTGCTGATTCAACAGTTGCACCAGCGCCGGGACTGGCTGCTGATCGGTGACCAGGCAATCAATCAAACTGATGGGTCCCAGGCGAATCATGGCGTTACGCCCGAATTTGCTGGAGTCCGCCGCCAGGATGACCTTGCGCGCATTGGCAATGATCGCCTGGGAAACCCGCACTTCCTGGTAATCGAAGTCCAACAGGCTGCCGTCTTCATCGATACCGCTGATGCCCACCAGGGCAAAATCGACCTTGAACTGGTTGATAAAGTCGACGCTGGCCTGGCCCACCACGCCGCCGTCTCGGCGCACGTTGCCGCCGGTCAGGAGTACGTCGAAGTCGTCTTTGGCACTCAGCATCATGGCGACGTTGAGGTTATTGGTGATGATTTTCAGGTGGCTGTGGTTAAGCAGCGCGCGGGCAATCGATTCGGTGGTGGTACCGATGTTGATAAACAGCGAGGCGTGATCGGGGATTTGCGCGGCAATGGCTTCGGCGATGCGCTGTTTCTCGTCGCGCATCTGGTCGGCCCGCATGGCGTAGGCGGTGTTTTCAACGCTGGAGTCATAGGCTGCGCCGCCGTGGTAGCGGCGCAACAGATTGGCTTCCGCCAGTTGATTGATATCACGGCGGATGGTTTGCGGGGTGACAACGAAGAGCTGCGCCATTTCCTCGATACTCACATAGCCGCGTTCGCGAACCAGTTCGAGGATTTGTTGCTGGCGGGGAGGCAGATTCATGGTGCGTCCTTTGGGCTGCCGTAAAAAGTGGCCCATGATGACGCAGGAATCTGCTCCCTGCCAGTTACAACCCTAAGTGGGTCCGGCGCTTGGCTTATTCAGCGCCTTCGTGGGGTTCCCAGTCGCGGGTGCGGCTGACTGCTTTTTGCCAGCCGGCGTAGAGTTTTTCCTTCGCGGCTTCTTCCAGTTGCGGTTCGAATTGGCGCTCGATCACGGCCTTGCCGCGCAATTCGTCCAGGCTGCCCCAGAAGCCGCACGCCAGGCCGGCCAGGTAAGCGGCGCCCAACGCGGTGGTTTCGCGCATTTGCGGGCGCTCAACCTGGGTACCGAGGATGTCGGCCTGGAATTGCATCAGGAAGTTGTTGGCGACTGCGCCACCGTCTACCCGCAGGGATTTGAGGCGTTCGCCGGAATCCTGCTGCATCGCGTCGAGTACGTCGCGGGTCTGGTAGGCAATCGACTCCAGGGCGGCACGAATGATGTGGTCCACGCGTACGCCGCGGGTCAGGCCGAACAGCGCGCCACGGGCATACGGGTCCCAGTAGGGAGCGCCCAGGCCGGTGAAGGCCGGTACCAGGTACACGCCGTTGCTGTCCTTGACCTTGCCGGCGAAGTATTCGGTGTCGGTGGCATCGGCGATGATCTTCAGCTCGTCACGCAGCCATTGCACGGTGGAACCGCCGTTGAACACGGCGCCTTCCAGGGCGTAGGCCACTTCGCCACGGGGGCCGCACGCGATGGTGGTGAGCATGCCGTGCTTGGATTTCACCGCTTTGTCGCCGGTGTTCATCAGCAGGAAGCAGCCGGTGCCGTAGGTGTTTTTCGCCTGGCCCGGTTCTACACACATTTGGCCAAACAGCGCTGCCTGCTGGTCACCGGCGATACCGCCGATGGCGATGCCGCTTTTGGTGCGACCGTAGATTTCCGAGGAGGACTTCACTTCCGGCAGCATTTCGCGCGGCACGTCGAGAATCTCCAGCATCTTCGAATCCCACTCCAGCGTGTGGATGTTGAAGAGCATGGTGCGCGAGGCGTTGGTGTAGTCGGTGACGTGGGTCTTGCCGCCGGTAAATTTCCAGATCAGCCAGCTGTCGATGGTGCCGAACAGCAGCTCGCCGTTACGCGCACGTTCGCGGCTGCCTTCGACGTTGTCGAGGATCCACTTGAGCTTGGTGCCGGAGAAGTAAGGGTCGGTGACCAGGCCGGTGGTGTCGTTGATGTATTGTTCGTGGCCGTCGCGCTTGAGCTGCTGGCAGATCTCGGTGCTGCGGCGGCATTGCCACACGATGGCGTTATAGATCGGGCGGCCGGTGATTTTGTCCCAGACCACGGTGGTTTCACGCTGGTTGGTGATACCGATGGCGGCGACCTGGTCGTGGTGCAGGCCGGCTTGTGCCAGGGCCTCGACCATCACCGCGCTCTGGGTGGCGAAAATTTCCATCGGGTCATGTTCGACCCAGCCGGCTTGCGGGTAATGCTGTGTGAATTCACGCTGGGCGGTGCAGACCACGTTGGCGTCACGGTCAAAGATGATCGCCCGGGAACTGGTGGTGCCCTGATCGAGGGCAATGATGTAGTTCTTATTCTGAATGTCGGTCATGTCGATTGCCTTGGACGGAGAATAGGGGAGTCAAGTAAACAGCCTGGGCCGCAAAAGGGCAGTGCGGCCCAGGCTATCGCATCAGGAAGTACGGGTTTTGCCGCTGGCGGCCGCTTCGGTTGCATCAGTTGTAGCAGGTGCGGCGCTGGGCAGGTGGCGGGCAATCAGCCCGCGATACGCGGCAGCACCGAGGCAGGCACCGACAATCGGTGCAAAAATCGGAATCAGGAAGTAAGGAATGTCGCGCCCGCCGGTGAAGGCCATTTCACCCCAACCGGCGAAAAAGGTCATCAGCTTGGGACCGAAGTCACGGGCCGGGTTCATCGCAAAGCCGGTCAGTGGGCCCATGGCGCTGCCGATCACGGCGATCAGCAAACCAATCAGCAGCGGTGCCAACGGGCCACGGGGCAAGCCGTTGTTGTCGTCGGTCAGGGCCATGATCACGCCCATCAGGATCGCGGTAATGACCATTTCCACCAGGAACGCCTGGGCCGTGCCCAGCAGCGGATGCGGGTAGGTGGAGAACACCGACGCCAATTCCAGGCTGGCCTGGGTGCCGCGAATCATATGGTGGGTTTGTTCGTAATCGAAAAACAGGTTGCTGTAGAGCGTGTAAACCAACGCAGCCGAGCAGAAGGCGCCGGCGACTTGGGCGATGATGTAGAACGGCAGTTTGCGCTTGTCGAAATCGGCAAAAATGCACAGGGCGATACTGACCGCCGGATTGAGGTGAGCCCCGGAAATACCGGCGCTCAGGTAGATCGCCATGCTGACGCCGATCCCCCAGATGATACTGATTTCCCACAAGCCAAAGCTGGCACCCGCGACCTTGAGCGCAGCAACACATCCGGTACCGAAGAAGATCAGCAACGCAGTGCCCAGGAACTCGGCCATGCATTGACTTGAGAGTGAAGGCTGTTGAAGAGCAGTTGTCATGGAAAACCTCTGTTTTTGTTGTTGTCTGGCGTTTTGCCGCAACGGGCAATCGGCGATTTTCACCGTGGCGAGGATCCCCATCCTCTTCGCGGCTTACTGCTGTGAATCCGCAGGTCTATTCCTACAGTATTCGTAAACGAAAAAATATAGACAAGAATGACGGCTGTCAAAGGTCGAAAGTGAACGATTGGTCATTTTGTAATTATTGGTGCGGTGAATGATCGTGGCGTGAGCGCCGGGAGTTGCAGAAAAGGAGTGCGCGAGGTCGTGGCAGAGGGCTTGGGACTAGAGCCTTTTGCCACGTGTTGGCCTAGAATTGGCTGTCTGCTTTTTCACCGTTTTGCCAAGCCTGGAGCCCGCATGACGCCCGCATTGGACCTGTTGAAAAAAGTTCGCGCCGAACATCGAATCCACAGTTACGAACATGACCCCAAGGCGGCGTCCTATGGTCTGGAGGCCGCGGAGAAATTGGGGCTTGATCCGGCGCAGGTGTTCAAGACCCTGCTGGCCAGCAGTGAAAAAGCTGAACTGCTGGTGGCCGTTGTGCCGGTCGTCGGAAGTTTGGATTTAAAAGCCTTGGCGCAGGCTGCGGGGGTGAAAAAAGTCGAGATGGCGGACCCGGCTGCGGCGCAACGGGCCACCGGTTACCTGCTGGGCGGCATCAGCCCGTTGGGACAGAAGAAGCGCCTGCGCACCTTTGTCGATGTGACGGCACAGTCGTTTCCGACAATTTTTATCAGTGCGGGAAGAAGGGGGCTTGAGGTGGAGTTGGCAGCAGCGGTGCTGGCCGAGCACACCCAGGCCAAGTTCGCGGAAATTGGCCGGGCGTGATGGTCTCTGCAGGATCGAGGGGGACGCCTGGTTCTTGCTTGCGAAAACTTGAGAACGCTGTGTTCATCCAGAATGCCAGCGTCATCGTTAACGACCTTCGCGAGCAAGCTCGCTCCTACACGGCCTGGAACAACACAAGGTGTTCTGCTGCCACGCGAATGCCCACATCGGCACCGACCAGATGATCGGCGTGGCTGGGGAAAATCGATTCCAGCTGCGCACCCGTAGGCAACTGCAAGCGATACAGGGTCGAAGCCCCGAGGAACGTCTTGCCAACAATCCGCGCTGTTAGGGCGCTGTCCGGTGCATAAACGATGTCGTCCGGGCGCAGTAATACATCCACCGCACCGCCGGTGGGCCAGGTGTAGGCACGATTACCGCGCAACTCGCCCAGTTCGGTGGTGACCGATTCCGGCGTGTTCAACTGCCCGCGAATGAAGTAACCCTGGCCAATGAAGCTGGCGACAAAGGGTGTCAGCGGCTCGTGGTAGAGGTTGTAGGGCGTATCCCACTGCTCCAGGCGACCTTCCTTGAACACACCGACATGGTCACTCACTGCGAAGGCTTCCTCCTGGTCGTGGGTCACCAGAATCGCACTGGTGCCTCGGGCCTTGAGGATGTCGCGGACCTCATGGCTGAGCTTGCGCCGCAGTTCGCCATCGAGGTTGGAGAAGGGTTCGTCCAACAGCAGCAGTTGCGGTTCCGGCGCCAACGCGCGGGCCAGGGCGACGCGCTGTTGCTGGCCGCCGGAGAGTTCGTGGGGGAAGCGCTTGCCGAGGTTTTTCAGGTTCACCAGTTCCAGCAATTCAGCGACCACCCGCTCTTTTTGCGGGTGCTTGCGAATGCCGAAGGCGATGTTGTCGGCCACGCTGAGGTGTGGAAACAGCGCGTAGTCCTGGAACACCATGCCGATCCGACGTTTCTCCGGGGCCAGTGTGAAACCGGCGCTGGAGATGACTTCGCCCGCCAGGCTGATCTCGCCTTCGTGCAGCGGCTCAAACCCGGCAATCGCTCGCAGGGTGGTGGTCTTGCCGCAGCCCGAGGAACCCAGCAAGCAACCGATGTCACCGGCGTTGAGGTGCAGGTTGAGGTTCTGCACCACCCGTTGATCCTGATAACCGCATGCCAGATTGCGTAGGTTCAGCAGTAATGGCTGGCTCATGCAGGGCGATACGCCGGCGCAACCAGAAATTCGAGCAGGGCTTTTTGCGCGTGCAAGCGGTTTTCTGCCTGGGCCCAGGCCACTGAACGTTGATCATCCAGCAGGTCGAGGCTGATTTCTTCGCCACGGTGGGCGGGCAGGCAGTGCATGAACAGCACGTCCGGCGCGGCCAGGTCGAGCAGGGCGCGGTTTACCTGGAATGGAGCGAACAGCTTGAGGCGCTTGGCGGTTTCCTCTTCCTGGCCCATGGAGGTCCAGACGTCAGTGCTTACCAGATGCGCGCCCATGACCGCGTCACGCGGGTCGCGAACGATGGTCACGCGGTCGCCGGCCTGGGCCAGGAACTTGGCGTCCGGCTCATAGCCTTCAGGGCAGGCAACGCGCAATTGGAAGTCGAACTGGATCGCCGCTTCTATATAGCTGTTGCACATGTTGTTGCCGTCGCCGATCCAGGCCACGGTCTTGCCCTGGATCGAACCGCGCTGTTCGAGGAAGGTTTGCATGTCGGCCAGCAGTTGGCACGGGTGCAGGTCATCGGACAGGCCGTTGATCACGGGCACGCGGGAGTTGGCGGCAAATTCGGTCAGGGTGCTGTGGGCGAAGGTACGGATCATCACCGCATCCAGCATGCTCGACATCACGATCGCGCAATCGCTGATTGGTTCGCCACGGCCCAGTTGGGTATCCCGAGGCGAAAGGAAGATGGCCTGGCCGCCGAGCTGGATCATGCCTGCTTCGAAAGATACGCGGGTGCGGGTGGACGACTTCTCGAAAATCATCCCGAGCACGCGGTTTTTCAAAGGCTCGAACAGTACGCCGCGGTTACGCAGGTCTTTAAGCTCAATGCCTCGACGGAGCACGCTGACCAGCTCTTCGGGCGTGCAATCCATCAGGGAGAGAAAGTGCCTTGCGCTCATCATTAACTACCTTTTTGCAACAGACCGCAGATACTCAAAGCCTTGTTTATTTTGAAAACGGGCGAGACCTGCGGCGAAAGCCGCACGGGGCGACGAAATAGGGGAAGGCGCGATCTTATAATTAAATGTCGCGTCTTACCAATAGGGCTACAGTTTTTAGGGGAGTTCAAGGACGCGGGGAGGGCGCTTTTGAAGCCTGTTTCCTGACAGCAGCGGGTCATTTGTACACTGGCGCTGCGCCACATTGCAATGCGCGAAGGCGGGCGCGGGCCGGGCTGCGTCGGTTTCAGCGGGTTGTCGGAGGCTTCTGAAACATTTCCTGATGTTTCCTCATGGCCCGGCCTGATGCCGTTGGATTCACGCGACGAACGTTGCTGGCGCTGCTGCCGGCGGCGGGCCATAGTTTTCGTCCGAAGCGCTCAGCCCACAATAAAGAGACTGGCCATGACCAAGACTCTCCACCACCGTGCCTGCCATCTGTGCGAAGCCATCTGCGGCCTGACACTGGAAACCACCCAGGGTGAAGACGGGAGCCTGGCGATCACCTCAATCAAGGGTGACCCCCTGGACACGTTCAGCCGTGGCCATATCTGCCCCAAGGCCGTGGCCCTGCAGGACATCCAGAACGACCCGGACCGTCTGCACCAGCCCATGTTGCGGGTGGGCAGCGAATGGCAGCCTATCCCGTGGGACGACGCCTTTGCGCTTGTAGCCGAGCGCCTCGCGGGCATCCAGGCGCGTCACGGGCAGAATGCGGTGGCGGTGTATCAGGGCAACCCGAGCGTGCACAATTATGGCCTGATGACCCACAGCAATTACTTCCTGGGCCAGCTCAAGACCCGCAACCGCTTTTCCGCCACGTCGGTGGATCAGTTGCCCCACCACCTCACCAGTCACCTGATGTACGGCCACGGTCTGCTGCTGCCGATCCCGGACATCGACCATACCGATTTCATGCTGATCCTCGGCGGCAACCCGCTGGCATCCAACGGCAGCATCATGACCGTGCCGGATGTGGAAAAGCGCCTGAAGGCCATCCAGGCCCGGGGCGGCAAAGTCGTGGTGGTTGACCCGCGGCGCAGCGAGACGGCAGCCATAGCCGATCAGCACTTGTTTGTACGCCCGGGCGGCGATGCCGCGTTGTTGTTCGGTTTGCTTAATACGCTGTTCGCCGAGAACCTGACCCGTGACAGTCACCTTCCGGTCGACGGCCTGGATGAAGTGCGCCACGCCGTGGCCGGATTCACCGCCGAGGCCATGAGCCGTCAATGCGCGGTACCCGCCGAGCAGATCCGCCAGTTGGCGCGGGACTTCGCAGCGGCTGATACCGCTGTGTGTTATGGCCGCATGGGCGTGTCGACCCAAGCGTTCGGCACGCTGTGTCATTGGCTGGTGCAGCTGATCAACCTGGTCACTGGCAATCTGGATCGAGTGGGGGGTGCCTTGTGCACCACACCGGCAGTCGACCTGGTGGCTTCCACCTCCGGCGGGCACTTCAATCGCTGGCAGAGCCGGGTTTCCGGGCGACCGGAGTACGGTGGCGAGCTGCCGGTGTCGGCACTGGCTGAAGAAATGCTCACCGAGGGCGAAGGACAAATCCGCGCGCTGGTGACGGTGGCGGGCAATCCGGTGCTGTCCACGCCTAACGGCCGGCAGTTGGAGCAGGCGCTGGATGGCCTGGAGTTCATGGTCAGCGTGGACCTGTATATCAACGAAACCACGCGTTATGCCGACTTGATCCTGCCGTCCACCTCGGCGCTGGAAAACGATCACTACGACACCACGTTCAACATGTTCGCGGTGCGCAATGTCACCCGCTTCAATCGCGCCATCCTGCCAAAGCCCGAAGGCGCATTGCATGACTGGGAAATCTTCGTCGGCCTGGCCCAGGCGTTTGCCGCGAAGACGGGGAATACACTCAAACCGACCATGCCGCCGGCGCAGATGATCGACTTCGGGCTGCGGGCCGGGCCTTATGGCGATACCTTGTCCATTGCCGCGCTGGCTGATCACCCCCACGGCCTGGACCTCGGGCCACTGAAGCCTAACCTGGCGGGCCGTATGAAAACCGCCAATGGTCATTTGCAGGCCGCACCGCCCGTGATCCTCGCCGACCTGGTGCGCTTTGCCGCGCAGCCAGTGCCTGAGGTGAATGAGTTGCTGCTGATCGGCCGCCGCCATGTGCGCAGCAACAACTCCTGGATGCATAACTACCACCGGCTGGTGAAGGGCAAACCCCGTCACCAGTTGTTGATGCACCCGGACGACCTGGCCTATCGCCAGTTGAGTGACGGGCAACGGGTGCGGGTCAGTTCGCGGATCGGCATGATCGAAGTAGAAGTGATGGCCAGCCTCGACATGATGCCCGGCGTGGTCAGCCTGCCCCACGGTTGGGGCCACGGCCGCCCCGGCGTGCAGATGACCATCGCCAGCGGGCAGCCGGGGGCGAGCGCGAACGACCTGACGGATGAGCGGCAATTGGATGAGCTGTCGGGCAACGCGGCGTTGAACGGCGTGCCGGTGCAGGTGGCGGCGGCGTAAGGATTGTCTGTCGGGGAGTCCGAGCGTCACGCTAGGCTTTGCGTTACAATGCGCCACCGTGCCGACCCATGAGTCGGAAAGTTCCAGCCGAGGTGTTCCATGGATATCATCGAAACGATCAAAGAGCAGATTGCCAACAACACTATTCTGCTTTACATGAAGGGCGCACCTAACGCGCCTCAGTGTGGCTTCTCCGCAAAGGCTTCCCAGGCAATCATGCAATGTGGCGAGAAGTTCGCCTACGTGGATATCCTGCAGAACCCGGAAATCCGCGCCAACCTGCCGAAGTACGCCAACTGGCCAACTTTCCCGCAGCTGTGGGTTGCCGGTGAGCTGGTCGGCGGTAGCGACATCATCACCGAAATGGCGGCTGATGGTTCGTTGCAGGCACTGATCAAAGACGCAGCAGAAAAAGCCGCTGCGAAGACCGAAGCCTGATTTGTTTTAGGCTGCGGCAATAAGAAGCCCCGCTTCTCGAAAGAGAGCGGGGCTTTTTAGTGGCCGGGAATTAAGGGTTATTCACCCATCTGCGATTGCAGATAATTCTCGATAGTCACTTTGTCGATCAGGCCGATCTGGGTTTCCAGCCAGTCGATGTGCTCTTCCTGGTCTTCAAGGATATCTTCCAGCAGTTCACGGCTGCCGAAGTCGCCCTTGGTTTCGCAATGAGCGATGGCGGCCTTGAGGTCGGTGTGGCTTTTGCGCTCGAAGTTCAGGTCGCAGTTGATCATTTCCTGGGAATGCTCGCCGATGCTCAGCTTGCCCAGGTCCTGCACGTTCGGCAGGCCTTCCAGGAACAGGATGCGCTTGATCAGCGCGTCGGCGTCCTTCATGGCCTTGATGGATTCTTTGTATTCACGCTTGCCGAGCTTTTCCAGGCCCCAATCGTCATACATGCGTGCATGCAGGAAGTACTGATTGATCGCGACCAGTTCATTGGCAAGGATTTTGTTGAGTTGCTGGATGACTGTGATGTCGCCTTTCATGATTGGGGTCCTGCCCTGTATTCGCTGTATATAAGGCGGAGTTTGAGCTGCACATTTACTACTGTCAAACCTAAGTTATTGAATAATAAATGAAAATTAATCGGAATAAGAATGTTTGTGTTCTGCGTCTTGGCGCTAACTGTTTGAATTTCGGGCATAAAAAAACCGGACACTAAGTCCGGTTCTTTAAAACACATCAATTAAGCGTGTGTAAATTCTGCTGAGTAGGGGATCGCAGCCTGGGCAGTTTGCAGCTGCGTCAGGGTTTCCCGTACCACTTGCTTGGCGAGGCAGGCGCATTTGCCGCATTGGCTGGCAACGCCGGTGGTTTCACGTACTTCCTTGTAGCTGCAGCAACCTTCGTAGATTGCTTCGCGGATTTGTCCGTCGGTGACGCCAGTGCAGAGGCAGACATACATAAGGGAGAACCATCGCGGGTAAGGCTTAAGTGCGATGGATCTTAATGTTAACGAGAATGATTGTCAAAGTAGTTTCATGGGTGTTTGAAACAGATTGGTTACCCACTGACGAACGGTTTTTCCCCGAGCCGTGTATGATGGTCGGTCTTCACGAAGCGTGATCCCGTCACAGGGCTGTCGTTTACCTGCGGCACACTGGAAGGGATCCTTTTACTTCAAGTCACCACCATCAGGAGATACCCTATGAGCGTACTCGTCGGCAAACAAGCCCCGGATTTCGACGTACCAGCCGTCCTCGGCAATGGCGAAATCGTAGACAGCTTCAAACTGTCTGAAGCCATCAAAGGCAAATACGGCCTGGTGTTCTTCTACCCGCTGGACTTCACCTTCGTCTGCCCATCGGAGCTGATCGCTCTGGATCACCGCATGGACGATTTCAAGGCCCGTAACGTTGAAGTGGTAGCCGTTTCCATCGACTCCCATTTCACCCACAACGCCTGGCGCAACACCGCCATCAATGATGGCGGCATCGGCAAAGTCAAATACACCATGGCTGCCGACATGAAGCACGACATCGCCAAGGCCTACGACGTTGAGTCCGAAGGCGGCGTTGCTTTCCGTGGCGCGTTCCTGATCGACGACAAGGGCGTTGTGCGCTCGCAGATCATCAACGACCTGCCGTTGGGTCGTAACATGGAAGAGCTGATCCGCCTGGTCGACGCTCTGCAATTCCACGAAGAGCACGGCGAAGTTTGCCCTGCCAACTGGAAAAAAGGCGACAAAGGCATGAACGCTTCGCCAGAAGGCGTTGCGGCTTACCTGACCGAGAACGCTGGCAAGCTGTAAGCCAGATTCGCGGGACAAAAAAACCGGCCTGAGAAGGCCGGTTTTTTTATGCGCGGGATTTGGCTTCAGTCGCCGAAGTCTTCCCAGCCGCCCATCTGTTTCCAGCGGTTGACGATGCCGCAGAACAGTTCGGCCGTCTTCTCGGTGTCGTAGCGGGCCGAGTGGGCCTCACGACCGTCGAAGTCGATACCGGCCGCCTGGCAGGCTTTCGCCAGTACGGTCTGGCCATAGGCCAAGCCGGCAAGGGTCGCGGTGTCGAAG
The DNA here is from genome assembly GCF_011765255.1 of Pseudomonas sp. AN3A02. NCBI lineage: Bacteria > Pseudomonadati > Pseudomonadota > Gammaproteobacteria > Pseudomonadales > Pseudomonadaceae > Pseudomonas > Pseudomonas sp. AN3A02. The sequence continues at coordinate 107,621 of NZ_JAARNI010000002.1, read as the reverse complement.
CTGGAGAACGGGTGAAACGGGTTACGCTTCATGTCCAGGCGCGTCACGGCGGCGTTGAGGAAGCCCAGGTCGAAGCTGCTGTTGTGACCCACCAGGATCGCGCGCTTGCAGCCATTGGCCTTCAAGGCCTTGCGCACGCCACGGAAGATGTCGGTCAGCGCCGCTTCTTCACTGACTGCCATGCGCAGCGGGTGATCGAGCTTGATCCCGGTGAACTCCAGGGCCGCGGCTTCGATGTTGGCGCCTTCGAACGGCTCGACGCGGAAGAAGTGGGTGTGTTCCGGGAACACAAAACCCTGTTCGTCCATGCCGATAGTCGTAGCGGCGATTTCCAGCAATGCGTCAGTGGCGCAATTGAAACCACCGGTTTCTACGTCGATAACGACCGGCAGGTAGCCGCGAAAACGCTCGGCCATCGGGTGACGGGAACCGCCACCACCGCCGCCGTGTTCCTGATCGTCGTCGTAATGGTCTTCACTCACGGGTGTTCCTCCAGCAGGCGCCAGCGCAGTGTTTCACCGGCGCGCAGCGGGATAACGGTCAGCTCGCCAAACGGCAGGCTGGTGGGGGCGGTCCAGTCTTCACGGACCAGGGTAATGCGGTCGGTATTCGCCGGCAGGCCGTAGAAACGCGGGCCGTTGAGGCTGGCGAACCCTTCAAGCTTGTCCAGGGCGTTGCGTTGTTCGAACGCTTCGGCATACAACTCGATCGCCGCGTACGCGGTGTAGCAACCGGCACAACCACACGCGGCTTCCTTGGCGTGTTGGGCGTGGGGCGCAGAGTCGGTACCGAGGAAAAATTTCTCGCTGCCACTGGTGGCGGCATCAAGCAGCGCCACCTGATGCGTGTTGCGCTTGAGAATCGGCAGGCAATAGAAGTGCGGCCGAATCCCGCCCACCAGCATGTGGTTGCGGTTGTACAACAGGTGATGGGCGGTGATGGTCGCGCCGACGTTGGCCGAAGCCTCGGTGACGAACTGCACGGCCTCAGCGGTGGTGATGTGTTCGAACACGACCTTGAGGGTCGGGAACCGCTCGACCACGCGGCGCATGTGCTCGTCGATGAAGATCTTTTCACGATCGAATACATCGACATCGCCACGGGTGACTTCACCGTGGATCAACAGCGGCATGCCCACTTCGGCCATGGCTTCGATGGCCGGCAGGATCTTGTCGATACTGGTGACGCCGGAATCGGAGTTGGTGGTCGCACCGGCCGGGTACAGCTTGGCGGCGTACACGAAACCGCTGGCTTTGGCCTGGCGAATTTCTTCGGGCTGAGTGCGGTCGGTCAGGTACAGCACCATCAGGGGTTCGAAGCGGCTGCCGGCCGGTCGTGCAGCGAGAATGCGCTGGCGATAGGCATCGGCTTCCGCGGCGTTACGCACCGGAGGTACCAGGTTAGGCATGATGATGGCGCGGCCAAACGTGCGCGCTACATCGGCCACGGTTTGGGGCAACGCAGCACCATCGCGAAGATGAATATGCCAGTCGTCGGGACGCAGCAGGGTCAGGCGGTCGGACATTGAGGATTCCAGGCGGGTCAATCTGGTGGGAATGCTACCGGAAAAGACTCTTGCAGGCACTCGCTATCAAGTTTTGCAGGATGCGACCGATATCCCTGGGTATGCCTTAACGATGTATGACGCCTTGATGTGTTGTAGAAACCTGTGGAGCCTCCCGTGCGCCAGCATTATCTAGCCCTGCTCAGTGTGTTCGCCAGCCTGCCCGCGATGGCCCTCACGTTCCAGACACGTCTGGAGAATATTGAGTGGAAGGTGGAGGGCGATAAATTCGAGTGCCGCTTGACCCAGCCGATCACTGATTTCGGCTCGGGGGAGTTCGTGCGCCGGGCCGGCGAGCAGGCGACGTTTCGTCTGAAAGCCTTCAGCGGCTCGTTGGGTGCCGGTTCCGCAACCCTGTTGGCGGCTGCTGCGCCGTGGCAGCCCGGGCGTGGTGATATCAACCTCGGCGCGGTGCGCGTCGGCAGTGGTGATGTGCTGTTTAATAGCTCCCAGGCCCAGGCCGGGCGCTTGTTCACCGGCTTGCTCGAAGGTCGTAGCCCGACTGTGCGGCACTATGGGCGCGATGGCGGGTACTCTGAGATTCGCCTGTTGCCGGTGAAATTCAACAAGGCGTACAACGACTATCAGTTGTGCACCACCAAGCTGCTGCCGATGAATTTCGAGCAGGTCAAACAGACTGAAGTGGGTTTCCCGGGTGGTGGCATCGAACTGGATGCGGCGGCCAAGAAAAAGCTCTCGGTGATCCTCGAGTTCATGAAAGCCGACCCGACGGTCAACCACATCGAGTTGAACGGCCACTCCGACAACAGCGGCAATCGCCTGACCAATCGTGATGTTTCGCGGCGTCGAGCATTGGCGGTGATGGACTACTTCAAGGCCAATGGCATCGATGAATCGCAGATTGCCCTGCGTTTCCATGGTGAAAGCTACCCGTTGGCGCCGAACACCAATCCGGCCAACCGGGCGAAAAACCGTCGGGTGAATATTCAACTCGAACGGGTGGTAGCCCCCGAAAAACCGGCGCCCCAAGCCAAAGCGCCAAGCAACGCCGCCGCCACCTCATAAGGTGCGGCGTTTCGTCGCCCGCTCGACATAATCTGTCGCTTTATCTTCATTTGCTGTCGCGCCCCTGTAATTTCACGGTTTTGGTCGGTAGAATCGACGCCTTTCCGTACAACCCCGTGGAGTGATGGCATGGCCGACGTAAACAAGGTCGTTCTCGCGTATTCCGGCGGCCTGGACACTTCGGTGATCCTCAAGTGGCTGCAGGATACTTATAACTGTGAAGTGGTGACCTTCACCGCTGACCTGGGTCAGGGCGAAGAGGTCGAACCTGCACGTGCCAAGGCGCAAGCCATGGGCGTGAAAGAGATCTACATTGACGACCTGCGCGAAGAGTTCGTCCGCGATTTCGTTTTCCCGATGTTTCGCGCCAACACTGTCTACGAAGGCGAGTACCTGCTGGGTACTTCCATCGCACGTCCGCTGATCGCCAAGCGCTTGATCGAAATCGCCAACGAAACCGGCGCTGACGCCATTTCCCATGGCGCCACCGGCAAGGGCAACGACCAGGTGCGTTTCGAGCTGGGCGCCTATGCCTTGAAGCCAGGCGTAAAAGTCATTGCTCCGTGGCGTGAATGGGACCTCCTGTCCCGTGAAAAGCTGATGGACTACGCTGAAAAGCACGCCATCCCGATCGAGCGTCACGGCAAGAAGAAGTCCCCGTACTCGATGGACGCCAACTTGCTGCACATCTCCTATGAAGGCGGCGTGCTGGAAGACACCTGGACCGAGCACGAAGAAGACATGTGGAAGTGGACCGTCTCCCCGGAGAACGCTCCTGACAAGGCCCAGTACCTGGAACTGACCTACCGCAACGGCGACATCGTCGCGCTGGACGGCGTCGAAATGACCCCGGCCACCGTGTTGGCGACCCTGAACCGTATCGGTGGCGAACACGGTATCGGCCGCCTCGACATCGTCGAGAACCGTTATGTGGGCATGAAGTCCCGTGGCTGCTACGAGACCCCGGGCGGCACCATCATGCTGCGCGCTCACCGCGCCATCGAGTCCATCACCCTGGACCGTGAAGTGGCTCACCTCAAAGACGAGTTGATGCCCAAGTACGCCAGCCTGATCTACACCGGCTACTGGTGGAGCCCGGAGCGTCTGATGTTGCAACAGATGATCGACGCTTCCCAGGCCCACGTGAACGGCGTTGTGCGCCTGAAGCTGTACAAGGGCAACGTGATCGTGACCGGTCGCAAGTCCGACGAGTCGCTGTTCGATGCCAATATCGCCACCTTCGAAGAAGATGGCGGCGCGTACAACCAGGCAGACGCGGCAGGCTTCATCAAACTGAACGCTTTGCGCATGCGTATTGCGGCCAACAAAGGTCGCAAGTTGTTCTGAGTGCTTTAAGTTGCAATGAAAAATGGCCCTTCGAGGGCCATTTTTTTTTGGCTGAAAATCCGGCTTAAGTCTTTGCGCAGGATGCTGCGTTTATAGTTCAGCTCAAGACCACCCTGTGCTCAAGGGCGTAATGTTTATATTTTAAGGGTGCAATGTTTATTATTTTCGTCCGATAAGAGATGCATTGTTGAAAGTGGTTTTTTTCTCGTGTGTAGGAACTATGTACTACAGAAATTTCACTCAGAAATGTACGACGAATATGTCAGCTACTGACATGCCTGTAGGATTTCTGGAGCGTAATCAAGAATGTCGCATGGAACTTTTAAAACGTGGGTTTCAGCCCGGAACCACGGGCTTTCTGACAACGTACAAGGGGCGTTTCCTGAAACTTGTGTGCGTTACGTTTACTCCGCACCCCGTAACCTTGGGAATTTTCACTCAAAATATGTTTGCGCTAGGAAAGGTCTGAAAGCCTCAACAAAACTGGACACCTCCACCTGGGCGTTTTTTTGTAGGTTAAATCCTATGTCGTTGTGGGTTGGGTCTCTGCTTGCTGTTGCTTGGGGGGGAGCACTATGCCAAGCGGGAAACGACTAGGCTATTGTGCTTGCTCTTAATAATTCGAACAGCGAAATTGGACTTGCCCATGAATAAAGTGCTGATCGTGGATGATCATCCCGTCATTCGTCTTGCTGTGCGTATGCTAATGGAACGTCATAGTTATGAGGTCGTTGCCGAGACCGATAACGGTGTCGATGCCTTGCAACTTGCACGGGAGCATATGCCGGACATTGTCATACTGGATATTGGAATACCTAAACTCGATGGCCTGGAAGTTATATGCCGGCTGTCCTCTACCAAACAGGCCCATCCCTTCAAGGTGCTGGTGCTGACTTCCCAGGCGCCAGGACACTTTTCCATGCGCTGCATGCAGGCGGGTGCCGCCGGCTATGTGTGCAAGCAGCAGGATCTCACCGAGCTGTTGAGCGCGGTCAAGGCGGTGCTGTGCGGGTACAGCTATTTCCCCAACCAGGCGCTGAACTCGGTGCGCTCCACAATGGGTAACGCCAGCGAAGCGGACATGGTCGAGCGCCTTTCCGGCCGGGAGATGATGGTGTTGCAGCAACTGGCCCGCGGCAAAACCAACAAGGAGATCGCCGATGGCATGTTCCTGAGCAACAAAACCGTGAGTACCTACAAGACCCGCTTGCTGCTCAAGCTCAATGCACGTTCTCTGGTGGACTTGATCGAACTGGCCCAGCGCAACGGGTTGGTATAGGTCGGCCGCGCACTTACATGCCGTCAGAAAAAAGCCTCCGTAGGGGAGGCTTCTGTTTGTCGTTGGGTCGATTAGAGATCGAAGTCGTAATCGGCCAACTGTTTCTGCAAGCGCCGCTCTTCCAGAAGGTTGTCGATGGTGCGGCGTTTGCTCAAATTGGTCTTGGCCACCTCTACCGGCGCTTCCGCTGCATCATCGTCGGATTCAGCGCCAACAACGTCGTCTTCTACATCCAGTTGTTCTTTGCCAGTGCTCATAAGGTTAACTCCAGGCTAAGACTGCCGTTGGCGCTCCTTATAGCGATAATCTTGAGCCTGGTAAAAAAGATTTTTTCAATCGACTCATCAATAAAAGCAATGATGGCTCAATCGTCGGAAGTCTTTTCCTTGTATTCACACAGGTCTTCGATGCGGCAACTGCCACAGCGCGGCTTGCGGGCCTGGCAGACATAGCGTCCGTGAAGGATCAGCCAGTGATGTGAATCCAGCAGATAGGGCTTGGGCACAAATTTCATCAATTGTTTTTCCACCTCCACCACATTCTTTCCGCGGGCAATCCCGGTGCGGTTGCTGACCCGAAAGATGTGCGTGTCCACCGCCATGGTCAGTTGGCGAAACGCCGTATTCAGCACCACGTTGGCGGTTTTGCGGCCTACGCCTGGAAGTGCTTCCAGGGCTTCACGTGTCTGCGGCACTTCGCTGCCGTGCAACTCCACCAGCAGCCGACAGGTCTCGATGACATTCTTCGCCTTGCTGTTGTACAGGCCAATGGTCTTGATGTACTCGGATAACCCTTCAACCCCAAGCGCGTAGATCGCCTCCGGAGTATTGGCTACGGGATACAACTTGGCCGTGGCCTTGTTGACGCCGACGTCTGTGGACTGGGCCGAAAGAATCACGGCGATCAGCAGCTCGAACGGCGAGGAATAGGCCAGTTCGGTTTTTGGTTCCGGGTTGTCTTCGTGAAGCCGACGGAAAATTTCCAGGCGTTTTGCGGCGTTCATGGGGCGAGCGGTTCCTTGCAGACAGTCAGTGTGGTTACGAAAAACGGGCCCAATAACCCGAGCAGGATAAACGCGGCGGTCATCCGCAGTACACGCTTCATAACGTGCGGCTGATGATCAAGGGCTTCAAGTGCGAGCATCGGCCGCCACCAGTGCCGCAAGCGCCTGCTCTGCTGTTTCGAAGTGTTGTTGCAGGATGATCAACTGCGACTGCTGTTCAAAGGTCGGCGGGTGACCAAAGGCTTTCAACGATTTGTGCAATTGGGCACGGCTCATGGCCAGGTTGATCTTGGCCTTCTTCAAGGCGGCGTCCATCGCGGCGGCTTTTTGTGCACGAACCCGCTCAATGGCGGCCTGGACCGGGTTCGCCGTCGCCGCAGCCACCGGAGCAGCGCGCTTGGTGCGTGCCAGGCGTTCGGCGAGTTTCTGCTCCTCCTCGCGTTGCAGCCGCGCGTTGCGCTGTTCAAACCGCCGCCTTGCCCGATCGCGCTTGAGGCTGCGTGCCTGGCGCTCATGATCATTGGTGGCCAGCCCGCCGACAATCGGCAACACCGTGGTCAACGGGCGCATTTCGATGCAGTCAACCGGGCAGGGCGCCACACACAGGTCACAGCCGGTGCACTCGTCGATAATCACCGTGTGCATCAATTTGGCAGCACCGACGATGGCGTCCACCGGGCAGGCCTGGATGCATTTGGTACAGCCGATGCACTCCGCCTCACGGATAAACGCGATCTGTGCGGGCGCTTCGCCTCGGGATGTGTCCAGCTCCAGCACCGGGAGCTTCAGCAGCTGCGCCAGGCCGGCAATGGTTTCCTGGCCGCCCGGTGGGCACTTGTTGATCGCCTCGCCTCGGGCAATGCCTTCTGCATAGGGCTTGCAGCCAGGATGCCCACATTTACCACATTGGGTTTGCGGCAGCAGGGCGTCGATACGTTGAATCAGGCTCATGGTTTGATCATTGCGTTGGAACCCGGAAAAGCCACGGCCAGCAAAGGGCCAACAGCAAACAGAATCCGATTATCCGGCAAGCGAGGAGGGGGTACTAGCTGAAACCGTCCCATGGCCGAGACCATGGGGCGGTTCGCAGTTTTTACTTGATGCGCTGACCCGGCTTGGCGCCGCTGTCCGGGCTCAACAGGTAGATCTCTTCACCGCCAGGGCCCGCCGCCATCACCATGCCTTCGGAGATGCCGAATTTCATTTTCCGTGGCTTGAGGTTGGCAATCATCATGGTCAGGCGACCATCGAGCTTGGACGGATCCGGATAGGCGCTCTTGATCCCGGAGAACACGTTGCGTTGCTCGTCACCGATGTCCAGGGTGAGGCGCAGCAGCTTGTCGGCGCCTTCCACAGCTTCGGCCTTGATGATCAGCGCGACCCGCAGGTCCACTGCGGCAAATGCGTCGAAGTCGATTTCTGGCGACAGCGGATCTTTCGCCAGTTCGCCATTGCCGGCAGGCGCCGTTTCTCCGGTATCGGTCTTGCTGGCCTCGAGGTCTTCTTTGGACGCGTCGCTCATGGCCTGGACTTTTACCGGGTCGATACGGGTCATCAGCGGCTTGAACTCATTCAACTGATGGTTGCTGAGCAAGGTCGCGTGGTCGTTCCAGGTCAGCGGCGGCACGTTGAGGAACGCCTCGGCGTCGGCCGCCAGCAGTGGCAGTACCGGCTTGAGGAAGATCACCAACTGGCGGAACAGGTTGACGCCCGTGGCGCAGATGGCCTGGACTTCAGCCTGCTTGCCTTCCTGCTTGTTCAGCGACCACGGCGCCTTGTCGGCGATCCAGGCGTTGGCACGGTCGGCGAGGCCCATGATCTCGCGCATGGCGCGGGCAAAGTCGCGGGCTTCATAGGCGTCGGCGATGCTTGGTGCTGCAGCCAGGAACGCGTCGGTCAGTTCTGGCGCGGCGTTTTCAGCCACCAGCACACCGGCGTTGCCCTTGTGGATAAACCCGGCGCAACGGCTGGCGATGTTGACGACTTTGCCCACCAGGTCCGAGTTGACCTTTTGTACGAAGTCTTCCAGGTTCAGGTCCAGGTCGTCGACGCCACGTCCCAGTTTGGATGCGTAGTAGTAGCGCAGGTATTCCGGCGACAGGTGGTCCAGGTAGGTGCGCGCCTTGATAAAGGTGCCACGGGACTTGGACATCTTCTGGCCATTCACCGTCAGATAGCCGTGTACCGCGATGCCGGTCGGCTTGCGGTAGCCCGAACCTTCGAGCATCGCCGGCCAGAACAGCGCGTGGAAGTTGACGATGTCCTTGCCGATGAAGTGATACAGCTCGGCAGTGGAGTCCTTGGCCCAGAACGCGTCGAAGTCCAGCTCCGGCGTACGGTCGCACAGGTTCTTGAAGCTGGCCATGTAGCCAATCGGCGCGTCCAGCCACACATAGAAGTACTTGCCTGGCTCGCCCGGGATCTCAAAACCGAAGTACGGCGCATCGCGGGAGATGTCCCACTGCTGCAGGCCGGCGTCCAGCCATTCGGCGATCTTGTTCGCCACGGCGTCCTGCAGGGTGCCGCTGCGGGTCCAGGTTTGCAGCATTTGCTGGAAATCCGGGAGCTTGAAGAAGAAGTGCTGGGAATCCTTGAGCACCGGGGTGGCGCCAGAGATGGCCGACTTCGGATCCTTCAGGTCGGTAGGCGCGTAAGTGGCGCCGCATTTTTCGCAGTTGTCGCCGTACTGGTCCTCAGTGCCGCATTTAGGGCAAGTGCCCTTGATGAAACGGTCGGCCAGGAACATTTTCTTTTCCGGGTCGAAATACTGGGTGATCGAACGCGTGGCAATGTGCCCGGCGTCCTTCAGACGCAGGTAGATCTGGCTCGACAGCTCGCGGTTTTCTTCGGAGTGGGTCGAGTGGAAGTTGTCGAAATCTACCAGGAACTCGGCAAAGTCGGCGCTGTGTTCAGCCTGGACATTGGCGATCAGTTGTTCCGGGGTGATGCCTTCCTTCTCGGCGCGCAACATGATGGCCGAACCGTGGGCGTCGTCCGCGCAGACATAAATGCATTGATTGCCGCGATGCTTCTGGAAGCGCACCCACATATCGGTCTGGATGTACTCAAGCATATGGCCAAGGTGGATAGAACCATTGGCATAGGGCAGGGCGCTGGTGACGAGGATCTTGCGTGGCTCGGACATGGGGCTCGGCTACTTGATGAAACGGAGGTCGGCCACTATAAAGCGCCGGGAAATTTATTTCACCCCGTGCGGCTGTTTCAGGATTTTCCCGACGGCCGAAAGCGTGCCGCTAAGACGCTGGAACGGTTAGGATAGCCGCCTGTTTTAGTCAGTCTTTTTCGGGAGTAGCCCATGAGCGCCGTCAATCGCGCAGCGGTGGAAGCCGTTCTTCGCCAATACACCGACCCCTACCTGAACCAGGACCCGGTCAGCGCCGGGTGCGTACGCGCCATCGACGTGCAGGGTGACAAGGTTTCGGTCCAGCTTGAGTTGGGTTATGCCGCCGGGCTGTTCAAGAGCGGCTGGGCGCAGATGCTGCAAATGGCCATTGAAGGCCTGGACGGCGTCAGCTCGGCCAAGGTCGACATCCAGTGCGTGATCGCCCCGCACAAGGCCCAGGCGCAGATCCCGGGCCTGGCCAACGTCAAGAACGTGGTGGCCGTGGCCTCCGGCAAGGGCGGCGTGGGCAAGTCCACCACCGCCGCCAACCTGGCCCTGGCCCTGGCACGTGAAGGCGCGCGCGTCGGCATTCTCGACGCCGACATCTATGGCCCGAGCCAAGGCGTGATGTTCGGCATTGCCGAAGGTACCCGGCCTAAGATCAAAGACCAGAAATGGTTTGTGCCGATCGAGTCCCATGGCGTGGAAGTGATGTCCATGGCCTTCCTGACCGATGACAATACGCCGATGGTCTGGCGCGGCCCGATGGTTTCCGGTGCATTGCTGCAACTGGTCACCCAGACCGATTGGGGCAATCTGGACTATCTGGTGATCGATATGCCACCAGGCACCGGCGATATCCAGTTGACCCTGGCGCAGAAAGTCCCGGTGGCCGGCGCGGTGATCGTCACTACGCCGCAGGACCTGGCGCTGCTGGATGCTCGCAAGGGCGTGGAGATGTTCCGCAAGGTCAACATTCCGGTACTGGGCGTTGTGGAAAACATGGCGGTGCACATCTGCTCCAACTGCGGCCATGCCGAGCATCTGTTCGGTGAAGGCGGCGGCGAGAAGCTGGCGACCCAGTACGGGGTTGAACTGCTGGCGTCGTTGCCGCTGTCCATGGGGATTCGTGAGCAGGCTGATGGTGGCAAGCCGACCGTGGCTGCTGAACCGGATGGCCAGATTGCCATGGTCTACCAGGAACTGGCCCGCCACGTAGGGGCGCGGATCGTACTCCAGGAAGCTGAGGGCCAGGCGATGCCGACGATCACTGTCAGCGACGACTGATCCACCTGATGGGAAAGAAGCCTCGACGGTGTCGGGGCTTTTTCTTGCCTGGCGAACTTTCAGGGCCCGCTCGTTACCCTTTTACGTAATTGCTGGTGTAAGCATTCACTTACTTTCTCGTAAGTGTTTGGGTTTTTTCGCCGGTGCGGACGTCTTGAATTGATTGCCTGTATTTATATCTTGTTGAAATATAACAATTATTTATTATTGATCGAACGCGCAAATATATAGTTCCGCGATTTGGATCCCGTTGAACTTCCCCGGGAACTCTCTAAGATCAGCCCTGTGTCCACGGATTGACACAGTCATCACGGAATGATGACTCAGGGAACCTCGCAGGATGCGATTCATCAGGATGATGAAAAGGAACACAGGGACTAGGGAAAAAATGTGGGCGGGTCATACCGCCCCTTTTTTTTGCCTGTAGAAAAGTGAAACCCGCCCCGCAGAAATGCAAAAAGGCCCGCAAGGGGCCTTTTAGAGGGCTTCGACGCTATCAGCGCTCGAGGTCTGCAATCTTGCCTTTCTTGCCATCCCATTCCGCCGCATCCGGCATCGGGTCTTTGCGCTCAGTGATATTCGGCCAGATTTCCGCCAGCTCAACGTTCAACTGAATAAATTCCTGCATTTCTGCCGGGACTTCGTCCTCGGAGAAAATCGCGACGGCCGGGCATTCTGGCTCACACAGGGCGCAGTCAATGCACTCGTCCGGGTGGATGACCAGGAAGTTCGGGCCTTCGTAGAAGCAGTCCACCGGACACACTTCTACGCAGTCGGTGTACTTGCACTTGATGCAGTTGTCGGTGACGACGAAGGTCATTTCTAATTCTCTCCTCAGGCGGCGGCAGCGAAACCCCTTGTGGCAGGGCTCGCGAGGTTCGGGAGCGATAGTCTGCAGGCCAGGCTAAAAGCCCGCAGCATCCCAAACCGCGCGAGAGTCTACCAGCTTGCACGCGTCTGCGTTATATCCGAGTCTTCAGTGCATATAACATTTCGAGCGCTTTTCGCGGGGTCAAGTCGTCCAAGTCAAGCTTAGCCAACTCATCCAGTACCGGATGAGGCAGGCTGGCGAACATGTCGCTCTGGTGTGGCGCACTGGGTTTGTTGCTGGCTTTGGCCGGGCTGGCCACGGGAACTTCGTGGGGCAGGGCGGTTTCTTCCAGGCGGCTCAGGTGTTCGCGGGCGCGAGTGATCACCTCACTTGGCACGCCCGCCAGTTGCGCCACGGCCAGGCCGTAACTCTGGCTCGCCGGCCCTGGCAGCACATGGTGCAGGAACACGATGCGCTCATTGTGCTCGGTGGCATTGAGGTGCACGTTGGCCACCAGCGGCTCGTTTTCCGGCAGCACGGTCAGCTCGAAGTAGTGCGTCGCGAACAGCGTATACGCCCGCAGGTGTGCCAATCGCTCGGCCGCCGCCCAGGCCAGGGACAGGCCGTCAAAGGTGCTGGTGCCGCGGCCCACTTCGTCCATCAGCACCAGGCTGCGTTCGGTAGCGTTGTGCAGGATGTTGGCGGTTTCGCTCATTTCCACCATAAAGGTCGAACGGCCGCCGGCCAGGTCATCGCTGGAGCCGATCCGGGTGAAGATGCGGTCCACCAGGGACAACTCGCAACTGGCCGCCGGCACGAAACTGCCGATATGCGCCAGCAGCACAATCAATGCGGTCTGACGCATGTAGGTGGATTTACCGCCCATGTTCGGACCGGTGATCACCAGCATGCGAGTATCGTCGTCCAGCGACAGATCGTTGGCGACGAACGGTGTGGTCAGAACCTGCTCCACCACCGGGTGGCGGCCTTGCACGATGCGCATGCACGGCTCGCTGACAAATCGCGGGCAGTTCAGGTCAAGGTTCAGGGCACGCTCGGCCAGGTTGCTCAGTACATCCAGCTCGGCCAGGGCGGCGGCGGTGTCCTGCAACGGCGCCAGCTTGTCGATCAAGCTTTCGAGCAAGGCTTCGTAGAGCATCTTCTCCCGAGCCAGGGCGCGGCTTTTGGCCGACAGTGCCTTGTCTTCGAACTCTTTAAGCTCCGGGGTGATAAAGCGCTCGGCACCCTTGAGGGTCTGGCGACGCTGGTAATCGATCGGCGCCTGCTCGGCCTGCTTGCTTGGCAACTCGATAAAGTAGCCATGCACGCGGTTGTAGCCGACTTTCAGGTTGGCCAGGCCCGTACGGGCTTTTTCGCGGGCTTCCAGGTCGATCAGGAACTGCCCGGCGTTCTCGCTCAGGGATTGCAGTTCGTCCAGCTCGGTGTCGTAACCGGTCTTCAACACGCCACCGTCACGGATGATCGCGGGCGGGTTGTCGATGATGGCTTTTTCCAGCAGCGCCGCCAGTTCCGGGTAGGTGCTGGTGGTGACGGCAAGCTGCTGCAGGTGCGGTGCTTCCAGTTCGGTCATCGCTGCCTGCAGTTGCGGCAGGGCGCCGAGGGCGTCCCGCAGGCGCGCCAGGTCGCGGGGCCGTGCATTACGCAGACCGATCCGGGCCAGGATCCGCTCGATATCCCCGATTTCCTTGAGCTGCGGTTGCAGCTTTTCAAACCGGTATTGATCCAGCAGGCACGTAATAGAGGTTTGACGGGCTTGCAGCACGGTCAAATCCCGCAGCGGACGGTTCAGCCAGCGGGTCAGCAAGCGGCTGCCCATGGCGGTCTGGCAACGGTCGACCACCGATTGCAAGGTGTTGTCGCGCCCGCCAGCCAGGTTGGTGTCCAGTTCCAGGTTGCGACGGCTGGCGCCATCCAGCACCACGGTGTCGTCGAGGCGCTCATGACGCAGGCTGCGTAAATGCGGCAGGGCCGTGCGCTGGGTTTCCTTGGCATAGCTGAGCAGGCAACCGGCGGCGCCGATAGCGAGGGTCAGGGTTTCGCAGCCAAAACCCTTGAGGTCTTGCACGGAGAATTGCTGGCATAGGCTTTTCAGCGCCGAATCACGCTCGAAATCCCACGGCGCGCGACGCTTGGTCCCACGACGACGTTCCGCAGGCAGATCCTTTGGCCAGTCATCCGGAATCATCAGCTCCACCGGGTTGACGCGCTCCAGTTCCGCCAGCAGGTTCTCCCAGCCCTTGATCTCCAGCACCGTAAAGTTGCCGCTGGTGATATCCAGCACCGCCAGGCCGAACAGCCGCTCATCCCCCAGCACCGCCGCGATCAGGTTGTCGCGACGCTCATCCAGCAGCGCCTCATCACTCACTGTACCCGGCGTAATAATGCGCACTACCTGACGTTCCACCGGGCCCTTGCTGGTGGCCGGGTCGCCGATCTGCTCACAGATCACCACCGACTCGCCCAGCTTCACCAGCTTGACCAGGTAACCTTCCAACGAATGATAAGGAATCCCGCACATCGGAATCGCCTGCCCGGCCGACTGCCCGCGCGCGGTCAGGGTGATGTCCAGCAACTTGGCGGCCTTCTTCGCGTCTTCATAGAAGATCTCGTAGAAGTCGCCCATGCGGTAGAACATCAACTGATCAGGGTGCTGGTTTTTCAGGCGCCAGTACTGCTGCATCATCGGGGTGTGGGAGGACAGATCGGAAGTGTTTTTACTCATTGGATAGTTAGCAAATTCGTTGAAAGTGATGGGGCAAAGGGGGCGCTTGGCCCAGCATTTTTTGCAATGGGCGCAAGGTTAACACGCGAGGTCGGGGCTTCGCAGTGCACAAACGGTCAGGTAAAAATCTGCAATCAATGCATTAAATATGCAAATTAGCATTTGCCAAGCATCAAAACTGCCTGCACTATCCGCGTTATGCAAAAACGCAACGTTTCTATCGTCTTAAGAGAACTGCTGGACCGCGACCGGATCTCCCCCACGGAGCTTCACCGGCGTACCGGCGTGCCTCAATCCACGCTCTCCCGGATCCTCAGCGGCAAGATCGTTGATCCGTCGGACAAGCACATCTCACGCATTGCCGATTACTTTCAGGTCAGCACCGATCAGCTGCGCGGGCGCGTGGCGCTGGTGTCGGCGCGGTCTGAGGAACGTGACCCGATGCATTCGGAACTCAAGGACATAAGCCTGTGGGACGACGACACGCCCGTTAATGATGACGAGGTGTCGATCCCCTTTCTGCGCGAGGTTGAATTGGCTGCTGGATCAGGAAGATTCGTCATCGAGGAAAGCGAGAAGGCCAGCCTGCGATTCGGCAAGCGCAGCCTGCGGCATAACGGTGTGCAGTTCGACCAGGCCAAGTGCGTCACGGTGCGTGGCAACAGTATGTTGCCGGTGCTGCGTGACGGCGCGACCGTCGGCGTCAACGCCGGCAAGTGCGGGATTGGTGACATCGTCGACGGCGACCTGTATGCCATCAATCACAACGGCCAACTGCGGGTGAAACAGCTCTACCGCCTGCCTTCGGGGATTCGCCTGCGCAGTTTCAACCGCGATGAACACCCGGATGAGGACTACAGCTTCCAGGACATCCAGGAAGAGCAGATCAGCATCCTCGGTCACGTCTTCTGGTGGGGCATGTACGCCCGCTAACCCTTCTGCGTAAGAAAAACCCGCCAATGAGCGGGTTTTTTTTCGCCCGTGCAAAACCACCAAACCCTTTGCCCATAAGGCCGTGAATGCATCTATGCATATGTTGCGCAAAAATAAATGCATTTGTGCATTGACTGTATATGCATACATGCATATTCTTCATCTCAAGCCAGCCAAGAAGGCCTGGTGGAGGCGGCAAGGATGCTGCCAAGGAAGACAAGGATGTTACGCAACACCGGCAAGGACGCCATCGAAGCGATGGCACGGATGCCAGGCAACACCGGCAAGGATGCCGACGCTCTTTAGTTTCAAACCGCTTCAAGAACAGGCAGCGATGAACCGGCCTTAACGGTTCAGAGGGTTGGCAACTGACCCGGGTGTGCAGCGTAAAGCACCAGAAGCAGTTATCCGGCAGACAGGGATCGTGGTCGGAAAAACATTGAGGAAAGAACCGTACCGCGCCAGTAGCGCCGAAAGTTCGAGGACAGCATTACTGAAAAGCCCGGGCAACCGGGCTTTTTGGAATGCCTACCTATAAATGGAATTACCCAACACCCGGCACTGCGCCGGTAATGCTCAGCCAGGAGGCGTGACATGACAAACGAGCAGCAAGCGTTAGCGGAAATGCCTATCTGGCTAGTGATCGCACTGGCCCTGATCGGCGGTGTATCCGGAGAAATGTGGCGTGCCGACAAGGAGGGCGCCCGCGGTTGGTCGCTGGTGCGACGCCTGGCCCTGCGTTCCGGGGCGTGCATGGTGTGCGGGGTGTCAGCCCTGATGCTGTGCTACGCCGCCGGCATGTCGATCTGGACAGCCGGCGCCATTGGTTGCCTGACCGCCATGGCCGGTGCCGACGTGGCCATCGGCCTTTATGAACGCTGGGCGGCCAAGCGCATCGGCGTCAACGAAGGCCCAGGCCGGGACCCGCAGTAACCGTTGCAAGGACGCGACTTAAATGACACTCATCGAAAAACCCTCCCAACTGCCCCAGGCCATCAACGAGGCGCTGCGCGTTGCCTTTCCGGATCTGAAGGTCGGCAATCATCAGGACTTCCAGGGCGCCGCGAATAACACCGGTGTGTTGATCACCGTCGAAGGCAATGGCCCGGGCATTCGCTCCCGCGAAGGGCGCAAAGCCCACTCCCTGGGGATTTCACTCAAGGCCATGGTTGCCCCGGGTGCCTTGCCCTTTGATGCCTGCGACTTGGCCAGCCAACTGATGGACCTGGTGTTGGATAACCGCTGGAACCTGCCGCAGGAGCAGTGCGACCTGCCGACCAACATTGTCGCTGCGCCATCCATACGCACCGCCGCAGAAACGGACTACGACACCTGGACCGTCACCTTCACCCAAACCCTCTATATCGGACCGCCGCTGCTCAACGATCCCACAGGCAAACCGCTGTTCGCCTGCACCTGGGAAGTCTCGAACATCGACGACCCCGACCAATACAAGCCGCTGGCGGAGGCATTGGCCGCAACTGGGGCCTGTGGCGGATCAATTCAGTCGTGGAAACCCAGAGCAATGTGATCGACGACGGCACCGCCATGCTCATGACCTGGACCCTGGAATTAGAGGAGTTCGTCAATGCGTAGAGTGCGAAGTATTGCCGGTGATTCGGTCAACCTGTTGCTCTACCGCGAGTTGGGGCGTTGCGATGACGCGGCGGAAGAAACCCTCTGGCGCCGCAATCCGTTACTGACCGAATACGGCCCGGTACTGCCGGCTGGCGTGTGGGTCATCGTGCCTGAAATGCAAGCGCGGCCCGCTGCCGTGCGACCTGTTCTGGCCTGGGATTAAGGAGGCTGCATGGCACAGGGATTCACACCGATTGTGGAGTTCTATGGCGCCAACGCGGCGCTGCTCAACCAGCGGCCGATGCGCTGGAGTCACACCGACACTGCAGGCATTGAGAATGATCGGCTCGAGTTGACCGTTAATATCGAGGGGCTGCAAGGGTTGCCCACCCTCGACGGCAAGATCGGCTTGCGTGCTGGTTATCTGGAATCGGGATTGGTGGAGAAGGGGAGGGTTTGTCGTCACCCAGCGCACCCCGGTGCTGTTTCCCATGAGTTTGATGATCGTGGCCACGGCTGCGCCGTTCAGCATGGCCGACAAAAGCGGCTATCGCCAACGTCGGTCCGCCAGTTATGGGCCCACGACGTTGGGGGCATTGTTCCGCCAACTGGTCAGTCGTCATGGCTTTTCACCGCGTGTGGCACCGTCGCTGGAAGAGTTGGAAATCGCCCACATCGACCAGTCCAACGAAAGCGACATGGCGTTCATCACACGCCTTGCCAAACGCTATTGCGCGGTCACCAAACCCTTCAATGAACTGTATGTGCTGGCCGAAGCCGGGCGGGTCGCGTCGCTTTCCGGTCAACTGCTGCCGGAGGTGAAGTTGTCGATGACCGAAGACAACCGCGCTGGTGAACAGGCGTTCATCACTGCCAAGCTCGACGAAAAGTCCCGGGCAAAATATGACGGCTGCCGTGTCACCTGGTGGGATGCCGCCGTTGGCAAGCAGCGCGTGGTTCATGTGGGAAATGCCCCGTTCAAAACCTTGCGCCAACGCTACCAGAACGAAGCGGAAGCCCGTGCCATGGCCGAAGGCGAACTGCGTCGTGTGGGGCGTGAAGATTTGAAATTGCTGATCGATTGCCCAGGCAATCCACTGCTGGCGGCCGAGGGCTTGCTGGTGCTGGATGAGACCTGGCCTTCGTATATGCAGGGGCGTTGGTCGATTACTACCGTGACCCATGTCGGCGACATGGCGACGGGCTATTGCAGTTCGATCACAGCCAGCGGGTTGTCGTCTTGATGGCCGCCGTCACGCGCTATTGAAGTTTGAACCCCTCTCACTGCCTACCTGAAGTACGACAGGAACCAAGATGCCTATGAACGACGAAGATTTGGCCGCAATCAACCGTTTGATCGCCGCCCTGCAAACCCAAACAGACGGCCAGGTGGCGCTGAATGCCGCCCTGCGCATGTTGGCCCAGAGCAACCAGGCATTGGTCGACGTGATCAAGAGCCGTGAACCGGACCCGAATGCTCCGCCTTATCTGGATGGCAAACCGGCGCCCTGATTCACCTCGACCAAAGCCCTGCATCCGTTGCACCCCACAGCCCGCCTTTGCGGGTTTTTTAATGTTCATGGAGAACACTCGATGTCGATTCTTACCCAAGGTACCCAGATTTTTGCCCTCGTCCCGCCGGTCTCCGGCACCGGGCCTTACACCGTGCTGGAGATCGAGCACGCCACCTCGTTCGAACCGGGCGGTGCGCCGGCCGAACAGATCGAAGACACCAGCCTGAATGCCGAAGAGCGCAGCTACAAAAAGGGTCTGCGCACCCCAGGCACCGCGAGCCTGGGCCTGAACGCCGACCCTACCAACGCCAGCCACATCCGCCTGCACCAACTGTCCGAAGCCAAGGGTGACACCGGCGTGAAGTGGGCCGTGGGCTGGTCCGACGGCAAGGACGTACTGCCTACCGTCAACACCAAAGGTGATGGCTTTGAACTGCCGGCGACCCGCACCTGGTTCACGTTCGACGGCTACGTCTCGGACTTCCCGTTCAACTTCGCACTGAACGCGGTCGTGACCACCACCGTGACCATCCAACGCACCGGCGGCAGCGCCTGGATCAAGAAAGCCTGAGAGAAGCCATGAACCTCAAACAACTGAAAGCCAAGGGCGGCATCGTTGATGGCCAGCCGGTGAAGAAAGACATCAGCTGGACGCACCTGGACAGCAAAACCGGCAAGGAAGTGACTGACACCTTCACGCTGCACATCCGCCGCCAGTCGTTCGGTGTGATCGAGCGCCTCTTTACCCAGGGCGAATCTGCCCAGAGCCGCAATGCCAGTTACCTCGCCGCTTCGGTGTCGTTGGGTAACGACGGCACTGAAGCGCTGAGTTACGACGATGCCTTCGGCCTTGAGCCGTCATTGGGGTTTGTGATCCTCAATGCAGTCAATGAGGTGAATGGCACCAGCGGTGGCGGCGTAAAGAGCTGACGGTCGCCGATGAGTTCTGGCACGAACTGGTGCTGAACGGAGTGGGCGGCCGCACGATTGCGCAAGCCAAGGAACGCATGACCTACCACGAAGCCCTGGCCTGGGGCCGCTATATCGATCGATATGGCTCCCTGCACGCCGGTAGGCGGCTGGAGGCGGGCAGCGCGTTGGTGGCGCTGCAGACCCACCGGCTGGGCGGTGGCACGGCCGAGTTGATTGATTTCATGCCCCATGAGCTGCGTCGGGGCGTATCACTCGAACGTGCGATGAACGAGTGGCGTTAAGGACGACGCCACTTTCCTTGAAACCCGCCTCAAGCGGGTTTTATCCATGACCCGGAGAAACCTATGGCAACTGCTTCCCAGGGTAATCTGACGCTCAACCTCGGCAGCCTGGAGCAGGCCCTGGCGAAGGCGTCACGGATTACCGAAAACAGCATGCGCGAGATGCAGCAGAAGATCGAGGACGCCGGTAAAAAGGTCAGCGCGTCTGCTGCAGCGGCGCTACAGGTCACGTCCGGCCAGTTCAAGGACTTTCAAAAATCCTATGACCCGGCCACGGATGCGGCGGAAAAATTTATCCAGAAAAATGCGCAGCTGGTGGAGGTGCTCAAGCAGAGCCAGGGTGCGCAGCGTGATTTTGTCGGCGCCTTGGATGGGCCGTCGAGTTATACCGAGCGGGCGGGTTTGACGTTTCCAACGGGTGGGCCGTATGGGGATGCTGCCGACGCCGATCAAGCGGGAGCAGCACTGCTCAGTGAAGACAAAACGCAGCAGGTCAAGACCACCTTCGCCGACATGACCCAGTTAGTCGACGACTGGCGCAAGGGCGCCAACGATGCGTTTGAGGAGTACTCAAACAAGGCGGGCACCGCGGCCGAGCAATCGAAGGCGGTGTTCACCAGTGCGTTCGGGAAGATGGATGACGCAGTACTGGCGTTTGCAACCACGGGCAAGTTCAACTTCTCCGACTTTGCCACCTCGGTACTCAAAGACATGGCGGCAATGGCCGCCAAAACGGCGGCGTCCAGCGCGCTGAAGTCGTTGTTCGGTATGGCCGGCGCGGCGATCACCAGTTGGTTTACCCCTTCTGTTCCAGCAGGTTCGGTACTGGGCTCCAGCGGCTATCAAAATGAACTGAATGTCTCTGGCCTGAAATTCGCCGATGGCGGCGTTTTCACTAACTCGGTCACCACCGGCCCCACCCTCGCCCCCATGGCCCTGTTCGGCGAAGCCGGCCCCGAAGCCATCATGCCGCTGAGCCGCGGTTCCGACGGCTCCCTCGGCGTGCGCGCCTTGGGCGCTGGCCAGTCGGGCAGTACCAGCAGCAACCAGGTCGTCATCCAGCAAACCATCAACGTTGCCGACGGCCAGGGCGCCGGCACCGATGGCAATGCCCAGAACGTCGCCCGTGCTTATGCCGGCTCCGCCCGCCAAGGCGCCGCCGAGCAAATTGCACGCGACCTCAAACCGGGCGGGCAAATCTGGTCGGCCATTAACGGCCGCTGACAACCAACGGCTTGCGCCGGGAGAAAACATGAGCACAGAAACCTTCACCTGGGAGCCCAAAGTGGAGCCGGTCGGCAGCGTCGAGTTTCGCCTGAAAACGGCCAAATTCGGCGACGGCTACCAGCAAACAGCCGCTGACGGCATCAATAGCAAAACCCAATCGTGGCCACTGACGTTCGTCGGTGACGAGGCGCGAATCAAGGCAATTGTCGCGTTCCTCGACCGTCACGCCGGCGCCAAAGCGTTCAGTTGGACCGCGCCGTTGGCCACGCCTGCGCTGTTTCGCTGCAAGGGGTACCAACCGACGCCGATGGGCGCGGGGCTCTACTCCCTCACGGCGACGTTCGAGCAGGCCTTTCATCCCTAGTGCCAACAGCGGCGCCCACACCCCGCCCAGTGCGGGGTTTTCTTTGCGCGGAGAATCACATGTCCATTACCGCAGATATCCAGACCCTGGAACCCGGGGCCTGGGTAGAGCTTTTTGAACTCGACGCCACCGCCCTGGGCGCCGAGATGTACCGTTTTCACGGTTATGCACAGGCGTCGTCGATCGTCTGGCAGGGCCAGGAATATTCACCCTGGCCGATCCAGGCCGAAGGGTTTGAAATGTCGGGGCAGGGCACGCAGCCCACACCGACCCTGGCTGTAGGCAACGTCGGCGGTTTCATCACGGCGCTGGTGCTGTATTTCGAAGATTTGGTAGGCGCGCGGCTGATCCGCCACCGCACCCTGGGCAAGTACCTCGATGGCCAACCCGAGGCGGACCCGGAAGAGGAACTGCCGCCGGACATCTGGTACATCGAACGCAAGGTCGCCGAAAGCAGCGAGACGGTGAAGTTCGAACTGGCCAGCGCACTGGACTTTAACGGCGTGCAACTGCCGCGCCGGCAGATCGTCGCCAACGTGTGCTGGTGGCTCAGCTGCGGCGGTTATCGCGGCCCTTATTGCGGCTACAACGGTGGCCCGGTGGCGGATGCCAACGACGTGATTGTCACGGACGCGGCCAAGGACAAATGCGGCGGGCGGCTGACCAGTTGCAAGCTGCGTTTCGGCGAGAACAACCCACTGCCCTACGGCTCCTTCCCGGCCGCGGGCCTGTTGCGGAGCTGAGCATGAACAAGACCAACCTGGCGGCGATTGCCCGCCACGCCGTGGCCGACTACCCGCACGAATGCTGCGGCCTGCTGATTCGCGAAGGGCGCAAGCGCGTGTACGTGCCGTGTCGCAACACCGCGAGTACGCCCAGCGAGCACTTTCGCCTGGAGCCCGAAGACTATGCAGCCGCCGAAGAGCGCGGCGAAATCCTCGCGGTGGTGCACAGCCATCCCGATTGCCCGGCAACGCCGAGCGAAGCGGATCGCGTGGCGTGTGAAGCCTCCGGGTTGCCTTGGCATATTGTCGACGTGCGCCGTGGCGACGACGGAATTGTCCGCACAGGTGAATGGGCCAGCTGCACACCGACCTGCTACCAGGCGCCCTTGATCGGTCGCGCCTTTGCCCATGGCGTGCATGACTGCTTGAGCATCGTGCTGGACTACTACCGCAGAGAGTTGGGTATCGAGCTGGGTGATTATCAGCGCGAAGACGGTTGGTGGGACAAGGGCGGCAATCTCTACCTGGACAACCTGCCGGCCGCCGGCTTTGTGCAGGTCAGCCAACTGCAACAGGGCGACATCGTGCTGATGCAGATTCGCTCGCCGGTGCCCAACCATGCCGCGATCTACCTGGCCGATGGCGTGCTGCAAAGTGAACCCGAACATTACCCGGCCCCCGGCTCGATCCTGCACCACCTCTATGGTCGCGACAGCAAGCGCGACACCTATGGCGGCTATTGGGGCGAGGTGACGGTGAGTTTTTGGCGACATCGCCTGCGGGTCAAACACTAATCACATAGGCGGTTCATTCGCCTGGAGGATGCCATGCATCACGAAAAAGTCAGGACGGTGCGCCTCTACGGCAGCCTGGGCGCCAGCTTCGGGCGCGTGCATCGGTTGGCGGTCAGGAATGCCTCGGAAGCGATACACGCGTTGTGCATTCTGGTGCCCGGGTTTGAGCGTTTCCTGATGGAGTCCAAGGACCGTGGGGTGAGCTATTCGATTTTCCTGGGCCAGGAGAATATTGGCCACGATCGCCTCAAGGCGCCCGCCGGTGCGTCGGATATCCGTATTGCCCCGGTGCTGATGGGCAGCAAGCGCGCAGGGTCGATGCAAACCATTATTGGTGTGGCGCTGATCGTGGCCGCGTCGTACTTCTCCGGTGGCCTGGCTGCCGGTGGTTCAAGCCTGATCGGCGGCACGTCCACAGCCGGGTGGTCCTTTGCCGCGAGCATGGGGATGTCCATGGCCATGGGCGGTGTCATGCAACTGATATCACCCATGCCCAAGGGGCTGGGCACCATGGACCGCCCGGAAAACCGGTCCAGCTACAGTTTCAACGGGCCAGTGAATACCAGCATCCAAGGCAGCCCGGTGGGCTTGCTGTATGGCGAGCTGACGGTGGGCAGTGCCGTGGTCAGCGCCGGGATCTACGCGCAGGACCAGCTCTAACCATCGTTTTGAAAGGACCAGGAGAGCACTCATGGGATTGGCAGTTGAACACCACACAATGCGAACGGTCCTGCTATCAGGCTCGCTCGCCAGACTTTTCGGTCGAGAGCATCGCGTGACCACCTCGGGTGGTTTCAGGGATGTGATGGGCTATTTCAAACAGTTTCCCGGGTTTGAACGCTACATGCTGCAAAGCGCGGATAAAGGTCTGCGCTTCGCCGTCTTCAACGGCAAACGCAACATAGCCGAAGACGATATCCAAAAGCCTCTCGGCAAAGATGTGATCCGGATTGCGCCGGTATTGACCGGCTCCAAGCGTGCCGGTGGGCTGCAGACGATTATTGGCGCGGTGCTGATCGCCGTGGCGTATTTCAACCCGTTTGGTTACCTCACCGGCCCCGCCGCCAGCATGATGATGATGGCAGGCGCCTCGATGGTGATGGGGGGCGTCATGCAGATGCTGTCGCCGCCGCCCAAGGGGCTTGGCGCGCAGGACAGCCCCAATAACCGCGCCAGCTACAGCTTCAACGGGCCGGTCAATACCAGCGCCCAGGGCAACCCGGTGGGCCTGCTCTACGGCCAGTTGATCGTCGGCAGTTCCGTGATCAGCGCCGGCATCTACGCTCAAGATCAACTCTAACCGTCCTCCTCTTCACTCAGCCCGCCCTGCGCGGGCTTTATTTCGCCTGAAGGAAAGCCATGACTGACCTCACTCTCGCTGGCAGCAAAGGCGGTGGCTCCAAGCCCCGTCCCTCCGTGGAGGCGCCAGACAGCCTGCAAAGTACGGCCTATGCCCGTATCCTCGATCTCGTCAGCGAAGGCGAGATTGTCGGTTTGAAAAACGATAAGCGCTCGGTATTCCTCGACGAGACGCCCCTGGCCAACGCCGATGGCAGCCTCAACTTCAGCGGCGTGACACTCGACACGCGCAACGGCAGCCAGGACCAGACGCACATCCCGGGCTTCCCCGCGGTTGAAAACGAAAGCCCCGTGTCCGTCGAGCTGCGCAGCGATCAGCCGTGGACCAAGTCTTACTCCAACCTGCAACTGTCTGCGGTGCGGGTACGTCTGGCGGTCACGCGACTGTCGCAGACCAACACCAGCAACGGCGACACCAACGGCTACACCGTGCAATACGCGATCGATCTGTCCACCGACGGCGGCGCCTTCGTGCAAGTGCTGGCGGCCGCGTTCAGCGGCAAAACCACCACCAAATACGAGCGCTCGCACCGTGTGGACCTGCCGCCGGCAAAAAGCGGCTGGACCCTGCGCGTGCGCCGGATCACGCCGAACTCCACCAGTGGTGCGATTGCCGATACCACCACCGTAGAATCCTCTACCGAAGTGATTGACGCCAAACTGCGCTACCCAGGTTCGGCGTTGATCGGCCTGCAATTCGATGCGGCGCAATTTCAATCAATCCCGTCGCGCTCCTTCGAACTGCGCGGCCGCATCATCAAGGTGCCGAGCAACTACGACCCGCAAACCCGCGTGTACAGCGGTGTGTGGGATGGCACCTTCAAGTCCGCCTGGACCGACAACCCGGCCTGGATCTACTACGACCTGCTGCTGCACCAGCGCTATGGCCTCGGCCACTTGCTCAACGCCGGCCAAGTGGACAAGTGGGAGCTGTACCGCATCGGCCAGTACTGCGACCAGCCGGTGTCGGATGGCAAGGGCGGCACCGAACCACGCTTCACCTGCAACCTGTACCTGTCGGTGCGTGCCGATGCATTGAAAGTGCTGCAAGACCTGGCGACCACTTTCCGTGGCATGTCCTACTGGGGCGCAGGTTCGGTGATGGCCGTGGCGGACATGCCGGAAGACCCGGTCTACACCTACTCCAACGCCAACGTGATCGGCGGCCAGTTTATCTACGGCGGCTCGGCGAAAAAGACCCGCTACACCGTCGCCCTGGTCAGTTGGAATGACCCGACCGATTTCTACCGCCAGAAGGTGCAATACGTCGACGACGCCGAAGGCATCGCCCGCTACGGCATCCAGCAAACCGAGATCAGCGCCACCGGTTGCACCTCCCAGGCGCAAGCCCAGCGCATCGGCAAATGGGCGTTGCTGACCAACCGCCTGGAAACCGAAAGCGTGACCTTCTCGGTCGGCCTCGACGGCACGTTGGCGCGTCCCGGTCAGATTATCCGCGTGGCCGACAACGACCGCGCCGGTCGCCGCATTGGTGGGCGCCTGCGTGCCGCGACCCTCGACACCCTGACCCTGGATGCCGAAGTCAAAGCCGCTGCCGGCGACACCATCACCCTGGTGATGCCTAACGGCAAAGCGGTGTCGCGCGTGGTGAAATCCGTCAGCGCGGGGAACGCCGACGAGCAGCAGGTTGCGCTGCAGAGCAAACTCGACGAAGTGCCACCGGCGCAGTCGATCTGGGCCATCGACTCGGCCACCTTGGCCTTGCAACAGTTCCGCGTGCTGTCGATTTCCGAAGACTTCGCCGATAACGAAATCAAATACAGCCTCAGCGCGGTGAAGCACGTGCCGAGCAAATTCGCCGCGATCGACAACGGCGCAAAAATCGACAGCCCGCCGATCACCGTGATCCCGCCGAGTGTGCAAGCCGCGCCGACCGGCGTGACGGTCAGCAATGACCATTTTGTCGAGCAGGGCAGCGCGGTCAATGTCATGACCATCGAATGGCAGCGCCCGGCGA
Organism: Pseudomonas sp. AN3A02; assembly: GCF_011765255.1. NCBI lineage: Bacteria > Pseudomonadati > Pseudomonadota > Gammaproteobacteria > Pseudomonadales > Pseudomonadaceae > Pseudomonas > Pseudomonas sp. AN3A02. Next base: position 81,751 of record NZ_JAARNI010000002.1, on the reverse strand, counting down.
ATGCAATTGCCTTCGAAGCTTACTGGCGCAAAAACGATGGCGAGTGGGTGTACGCGGGACGCACCGGCGGCACGTCCATGGAGGTTTCCGGGATCTACGCCGGGCGCTACGTGGCCAAGGTGCGCGCGATCAATGCGCTGGATATTGGTTCGCTGTACAGCGAATCCATCGAAACCGTGCTCAACGGTAAAACCACCTTGCCTCCGACGGTGGGGGCGCTGACGACCGAGTCGTTGGTGTTCGCAATCAAGGTCAAATGGCAGATTCCGCAGGGTGTGAGCACCGCGGATTTGCAGCGTACCGAGATCTGGTATGGCAAGACGGCCGAGCTGGCGCTGGCGACCAAGTTGGGGGATTACGCGTATCCGCAAAGCGAGTTGACGTTGATGGGCCTGGCTGCTGGGACATCACTGTTTTTCTGGGCAAGGTTGGTGGACCGTACTGGCAATATCGGGCCTTTCTACCCAGTAACAGGTGCCGTGAATGGCCATGCCAGTTCCGATCAAACGGATTATGAAAAGTACTTCGCCAATACCATTGGCAAGGGCGCGCTATACGAAAGCTTGCGCCAGGAGATTGATCTGATCGGCGGCACCGCGCCCGGTTCGGTCAATGATCGTCTGGCGCAGGCCAAGAAAGAACTACAGGACCTGATCGCTGAGGTCTCCGATACTCTGGAGTACGATCCCGCCAAGGCTTATGCCAAAGGTGACATGGTGCGCCAAGGCCAGCATCTGTTCCAAGCGGTCAACGCAGTTGCTATCAATACACCGCCACCGAACCCCGGCTTCTGGTTCGACATGGGGACAATTGCCGAAACCAACGCTGCCATGGCGTTGGAGATCAGCAAGAACACCACGGCGGTAGCGGAAGTAGATGGCAAAGTGAGAGCCACTGCCGAAAAGCTTGATGGCGTTTATGCGTTGGCAAAGTCGGATTCGGCAGGGGATGAGTCGGGTAGCGCCGGTGACGATACATCGTCGGTAGGCGTTTGGTCGCTGATGTCGGCGATTGCTGAACGGGACTTCGCTCAATCACAACGCTCAGATCAAATAGAGGCCAAGGTCGGGCAGAACGCGGCGAGCATTATTGATGTAGCTAGCGCCTCAGCATCGGCGACGCAAGCGTTGGCGTCGAGAGTCACGACGTTGGACGCCAAGGTTGCCAACAATGCGACCACCTTCAACTCCCAAATCTCCCTGCTTACTGACACCGACAAGGCGCAAGCTGAAAAGATAGAAAGTGTCCGGGCGGCTTCCGGCAAAAATACGGCGGACATACAGGAAACAAGCCGGGTATTGGCTGACACCAGCGGCAAGGTTTCGGCGATGAAGACCCTCAAGGTCGAGACAACGAATGGCGGCAAGAAGGTCATGGCAGGCCTTGCCTTGGGGGCTGATGGCGACACCTCTGAAATAATTGCCTATGCCCAGCGGTTCTCGATTGTCGACGAGGTTGGGGGAACATTGGCTGTGCCGTTTGTCGTGCAAGGCGGGCAGGTGTTTATCAACGAAGCAGTGATTAATACCGCGTTTATCCAAAATATTGTGTTGGGTATGACACTGACGTCTCAGGCCAAGGACGCTAACGGCAAGCCGCTTCTGGAAATCGATGTCAAATCCGGCACTTTCACGCTACGTAGTGCGGGGGCTGGCGGCTCAGCATTACTTAACAACGATGGGTTGGCTGTGTTTGATGCCGGGGGCGTGAAGCGAACGATGGTCGGGAGGTTATCGTAATGGCTGAGTACGGGTTGAATGTATTTGATGAGCACGGCGTCAAGACGCTGGGGATGGAAGATTTCACCATTAAGCGTCTAGCGTCTCAGGTTATTCCGGCCATCACTACGGGTGGGGGTGGGTTCAAATATAACTACGATACTACGATGGATGTGCCGGGCTATGATCCTGCCAACTGTTTTGTGATTATCACCCCCAGAAAATATGCAGGCTACGATCAAACGATCTCGGATAACTGGCCTGTTCTTCCTACTTATGTTGATTTGGGGGGGACCAAGATAGGCCTGCGGACGTGGTTGAACTACGGCGTGTATGACGGGCATCGCTTCAAGTATTACTGGTATGCCAAAACCGTCGAGTGCGTGGTAGAAGTCGTGAGGGTCGCATAAATGTCTTTCGGGCTTTCTGCAATAAATGGAGAGGGTGCTGTTGTTATCAGCAGTGATAGCAAGGTGTTGGTGTTCTCGGAAAGAGGCGAGTTTAGAATCCAATCCAGATACACGGACGCACCTGGCTACGGCGCGTTCGGCTTTTCCCGTCCTATTCTCACTCAGGAACCGCCTCAGGTCTTTTTAAGAATTGTGGCACCCAGCCACCCAAGTTTGAGCCTTTACACTACCTTATTGGGAGGGCCGGGGAATTGGACGGGGTTTAAGGTGACGTCCGGGGCGATGGGAGGGAAATCTCTTCAGAACCACCTGATGGAGTTTGTATCGTGCAAGTATTCCGACCAGAAAAGCAAAAGTGCTTATGGTCTGGAAATATATGAAGTCAACGCTAAGGTGTCTTTTTCCTCAAGTGATCGGGTCGTTCGGTACGGTCGGTTTACCAAAGGCTGGACTTACTCGCAGCCGTCCACATTTTTTAATAATTGGGACAGCGGGCTGGTCATGACCCCGGATGAATTTGTTAGCGTATCCAGCATGGACCGTGGCGTGAGTTGGTTTATCAATCATGCGCAGTATGCGTCGCTGCAGTTGTTGTCGGGTAATGTTCGCAAGATAGCAATTTCGGTTCAACGGTCTACGCTGGGAGATTCCATTAACGTGGATAATCTAGGTGTGACATTTTTCTCAATCCCGATCTGTACGTTTCCTATTGAGCGTTATTACAACTGATGTCCGATGTCATTCGCTCTCAGGAGCAATGGTTTGGCGCAATGCTTAAATTCTGAAGTTCGGCACCGCCACTTTATACCCGCTTATGAGCGGGTTTTTTATTGCCCAGACTATGGAGAGTCCAAATGGCACGACAAGAAATCGATGTAGGAACGCGCCCAACAGGGGTAGGCGGTGATACCCCGCGCAGTGCCATGATCAAAATCAACGCGATGACCGACGAGCTGTACAGAGGTGATGCATTGGCAAAGGCCAGCGGGTGGGGAGCAAGCCTGCCTATCCCGATGAAACCCACCGAAAGCGCCGATGGATTGCCGGTCGTGAATGGGCTGTTCATGTTCGGCGACGGCGGTGTGTCGCTGCCATTCCCTTACGTCTACATCATTCAGATGCTCTCGGGAGCAGGTGGGTATGTCAGGCAGATCGCCTACAGCCTCGTGGACAACATGACATGGGAACGGCAGTTCCGGCAGGGCGCGGCCGCGGGAATGGCATGGACTCAGGTGCTGAAGGCGGGCGATTTTGGCTACGGTGGCGCCGTCAAACTGCTGACCACCAGTGCGGACAATGTGCAAGCCACCGGCGAGTATTACGGCAATAACATCCCCGGCCCGAACGGGCCGAACAGTTATGGTTTTTTGTCGCATAAATACTTGTCAACCCAGTACGCCACCCAGGAGTGGGTCAATCCGGACACTACGAATACGCTGTTCAGAAGGGTCAATGCAAACGGCACGTGGACAGACTGGGCGCGAGTGTATACAGCGGCAAATACGCTGAATGATCCGTCCACCGGCACTGGCCTGATGAATAAAACGGTAGTGAGTGGCTGGACCGTCAGTAAATACGCGAATGGCCAAATCTGTATTCAAGGCGTGGGCCCGGTAACGGCGGTGCTACCACCGAGCCAGGCGACGTTGGTCACGGTTTCAATGCCGGTTGCGATCTTGGCGGGAACCGGCCGGGTGTTTGTTAACGCACAACCGCAAAATACCTACGACCACTACGGTGCGTTGAATTGCTACGTCAATGGCACCGCCGCTGTCGACATCATTATCAGGAATGGACCCGGCAGCCAGGCGTTCCAACCGGCGGTCACTGTGTGGGGGTACTGGAAATGATGAAAATAAAGCTGTTCCCTTTTCTGACAGATGAGCCATTGACGGTTTGCGTCGAAGAGGACGTGATGACCCTCTGTGGTCAAGTTGTCGATCTTTCCCTTATTCCCGAAGGCTATCGCCTGCCGGCGTCGGCGACAGGGTGTGATCACTTCGTCGAAACCATCGAGCGCGTGAATGGGACACTCTTCTTGACGCTGAAATTACCGGTCAGGTGGGACTCCCCGGAGTACCTGCGCAACCCCGCCAAACCGCTGGTTATCGACGTAACAACCAATGGTCCGGTTCAACTGCCGACATCCTCTTTACCCAAAGCACTGCCGGTCGCTCCGGCCGAGAGCCTAACCCATGATTGATATCAGTAAGCTGGAAAAAATTAAAAGCGCGCAGGATCAGGAGAATGATCTGGCCCTCGACCAGGCCCGTAGCTACCTGCGGGAAAGTGATTGGTACGCGCTTGCTCAACTGGAGGAAGGCACACCGGTTCCGGCTGATATCCAGGCCGCTCGCAATGCCGCGCGTGCCACGATTTATCGGCTGGGCGAAAAAACAAAGCCCTGAAGACGGGCCAGCATATTTTGCACCCGCTTATCAGCGGGTTTTTTATTGCCTCGACGATGGAGAGTCCTATGGCTCGACAGGAAATCAACTTGGGCGCGGCGCCCACAGGCACAGGTGGTGATACACCCCGCAGTGCCAATATCAAACTCAATGCGATGACCCAGGAGTTGTACGACACCAAAATCGCCAAGTCTGAACTACAGGCCATGGGCGTGGTGGGTGACTCGCGAAGCGTGGGGGCAGTCAACGCCAACGACCAGCCGACGGGAACCTGCTACGCCTACAACGGCAGTGACTCGCAGGCGGCCACTCTCAACTGGCCGGTTCTGTATCCCGGCAGTGACGGGCCTGTGTGGTGGAACATCGAGACGCGGGGTATCGCAGGGCGCAAGACGCAGATCGCCGTGCAGGCCTATCACCATGCCAGCAATCACGGTGTGATGTTCACTCGAAGTTGGCATGACGCCGGATGGAGCCCGTGGGGCAGGGTATTGAGGCAGGGAACATTCGGCCTCGCCGGCAGAAACTTTTTCGCCGGCAATATCGACCAGATTGGCAACCCCACTGACGGTGGATTCTCGACCTTCCAGCTTACCGGCGAAACAACCGGGACGCGTCCTGCAGGATGGGGGGGGCTGCATGGCGGACTGCTTGAAGCGCATTCATGGGATGCCAACACCGCCATGCAGAACCTGTTCCTCGGCGGCTCAAACTACACCCGTTTTTTTAACGGTGGTGGTTGGTCTGAGTGGTCGTTGATCTACACCAGGGCCATCGCGCTTACCCAGGTAGTGGGTGGCCCGGGCCTGATGGACAGCAACTACATCGGCACCTGGCGGGTTGCCAGGTTCCAGAACGGTTTCACCGTGCTCACCAATTCTGTCAATCCGGACGTTGAGCTTCCGGCTTCTGGGATTCTGCATACCAATATCCAATTGCCCGTCGCCTTTGACGATTACGGCAGGGTCAGTGTCGACGTCCAATGCCAACCCTCGTCGACTTGGGATCATTACGGCGTGATTGCGAAGTACGCCTCAACGCCTTCGGTTATCACCTACGCCATCCGTAATGGGCCGGTTGCTCAACGATTCGGCGCAATCCGCGTGTGTGTAACTGGGTACTGGAAGCCATGAACATTAAACTATTTCCCTTTCTGACCAATGAAACACTGGTTGCCAGTGTGTTCGGTGACTCGCTGTGGCTCAACGACGAGGAAATTGATTTTTCCGCCATTCCGGAGGGGTATCGCCTACCCGTTTCGGCTGTAGACAGCCCTTGGCTTTCGGCCTCTGATCCCATTGAACGGGTGGGAGGTGAAATCAGCTTGACGCTCAAGTTTCCCGTGACATGGGACAGCCCGGACGCTTTGCGCATTCCCCCTGAGCCTATCGTTCTGACACTCACGCGGGGCGACGTCAGGTTTCCCTCTGCTGAACCGCGCAAGCTTGAAAGAACGGTTACACCGCAGGTCTGACCGACTTCGGCAAGCACCCATTAATGCCCTGACTATGGAGAGTCCAAATGGCACGACAGGAAATCAACATTGGTACGGCACCCACCGGCGTGGGCGGCGACACCCCGCGCAGTGCAAGCATCAAAATCAACGCAATGACTCAAGAGCTGTTTGCCCGGCAGGCACAGTTGGGCACCGCAGCTACTCAGAATGTGGTGACGGGCACCGATGATTTCACACCAGGTCGGGTTTCAATGGTGGGCCACGCGGGATGGGGCAGCCAGCCGATTCACAAGGCGCCTACCGAGGACGCCAACGAGTTGCCACTGGTCAGCGGTCTGTTTCAATTTGGCAACGGTGGGCTCAACTTGCCCAACCCGTACGTGCAGATCCTGCAGATCGCTAACTCGGGTGGGTTTGTCTGGCAAACCGCGAAAGCCATGACCGATGAGTCGATCTTCACACGTGGTCGGCGAGCCAATGGTTCGTGGTCTCCGTGGCGCAGCGATATCAACGCGTCATTGTTCGCGATTGGCTACGGGCCAGGGCCTGCGGATGGGGAGGTGATGGGGTTGTCGTCAGCGCAGACCGCGTCACCGAACAAGGCCAATACGGGGCTCTACAGTTATTACGGCCACCCCGACGGCGTACCGGGCTTTGGCGCTATCAGCGTGTTGTCCCAGGCCTGGGGGCATGATCCGCAATGGCGCGCGCAGCTATCCATGGCGGTATCCGGGGACGGTATGCACTTTCGCCAGTTCAGCGTTAATCCGGGGGCCGCAGCGCCGAACTGGCGCAGCGTTCTGCACAACGGCAATGCGATTTCCGGCGTGCTCAATGCCGGCCCATCGGGCGCTTTGCCGATCAACTCCGGTCTCATAGAGCGTGGTGGTGCGCTCGATAATTGGTATTTCCGTTTTGCCGGCGGGCTGCAAATCTGCCAGCAACGGTTCACCGGCTACACCGCCGGCACCACGCGCAACGTCGCCTGGTTGGCGGCTTTCGCCGATACGCCGGTGGCGGTGTTTCACAACGTCTACCCGTCGGTTAACTGGGATATGACGGCCCGGTGCTACGGCAATGTCGGCTCCTATTTCTTTACCTCCGACCAGACGCTGAACAACATCGTGACCGTGACTGCAATCGGGAGGTGGCACGCATGATTATTCACCACGTACCTTTTCGGCCGTTGGGCGCTGCGACGCCGACGACGGCCTTCGTCGAAGGCGAAACGCTGATCCTGAATGAGCAAAGGATCGATCTTTCGCAGATCCCCGAGGGCATGACCTTGCCCATGTCCGCGATCGGGCATGAGTTGTTCGCAGGGCCTGTCAGCCGTCGCAACGGTGAAATTGAGTTGACCTTGAGACTCGCGGTCAACGCGGGCGCTCCGGACTATATGTGGCTGGGCGGAAGGCTTCAGGTATCGGCCGGGCCTGTGCCTTTTCCCGTTGAGCCCGCAGAGGCCTCACCCCATGCAGCCCAGCCTCAGGAGGGCAAGCAGGATGTTTGACTTGTCGAAGCTCGAAAAAACGCCAACGCCGCAAGAACTCCAGGCGCAAGCGGATTCCCGCGAGGCGCTCGCTTATCTGGCATCTACCGACTGGTACAGCTTGCGGTCCATCGAGGAACACACGCCGGTGCCCGAAGCGATACTGGCGGCGCGGGCGGCGGCTCGCAGCAAGGTCATCCCATGACGCTCGAGCAGCTCCAGCAAATCCTTCCGAACGCCCGCTCTCTAGCGGGCGTTTTCATCTGCGCGCTCAATGGGGCCATGCTGAATCGGAAAATCGATACGCCCAAACGTGCTGCCGCCTTCCTCGCGCAGGTCGGCCACGAATCCGCCCAATTGCGTTATGTTCGCGAGTTGGGCAGTGATCAATACCTCAGCAAATACGACACCGGCACCCTGGCCGCACGCCTGGGCAATACGCCCGAGGCCGATGGTGACGGCCAGAAGTACCGGGGCAGGGGGCTGATCCAGATCACCGGGCGGCGTAACTACCTGGCGTGCAGCCAGGCATTGTTCGGCGACGATCGCCTGCTGGGACAGCCGCAGCTGCTGGAACAGCCACCGTGGGCATGTGAGTCCGCTGCGTGGTTTTGGCAGAGCAACGGCTTGAATGAGCTGGCCGACAAAGACCAGTTCACCACCATTACCCGTCGCATCAATGGTGGCCTGAACGGACTGGAGGACCGTTTGCAAGTGTGGGCGCGGGCGAAGGCGGTGTTATGCGTTTCTTAGGCGCATTACGGCTGATCGGCATTTGCCTGCTGATGGTCGTGACGTGGCAAGTGCAGGCGTGGCGATATAGCTCGCAGCTCGAGCGCCAGGCGGATGTACAGGTACAGGCGGTTTTGCTTCAACACCAGGCTGAGCAGAAAAAACGGCTAGCGCTGGAGCAGCAGCTCAGCGCCAGCGACCAGCGACATTTACAGGAGTTGAGCGATGCCCAACATAACCAAGCTGCTCTGCGGGATCGCCTGGCCACTGCTGATGTGCGGTTGTCAGTCCTTCTCGACACCAGCGACCCAACCAACGGCTGCCCAATGCCAGCCACCGCCACCTCCGGCAGCCTGGTTCCTGCAGCCCCGCGAGCCCGACTTGACCCGGCGCATGCTCAACGAATTATCGGCATCACCGACGACGGCGATAACGCGTTGATCGCCTTGCGTGCTTGCCAGGCGTATGTCCAGGCCGTCACGCGTTAGTCTCTTGTAACTTGCATGGCCCATGGGCTCCTGTAGGGTAGGCAAACGCCCGCCCACCTCAGGAGACGACCGTGAAGGAAATTACTCAACTCGCCGCTGAACTTGGCAGACGCTTGCAGGTGCTCAATGCCCACGTCACCACTGCCGAGTCGTGCACCGGCGGCGGTATCGCCGAGGCCATCACGCGGATTCCCGGGAGTTCGGCCTGGTTTGAGGCAGGCTACGTCACGTATTCCAATCGCCAGAAGACTCGGCAACTGCATGTGCCGGAAGAATTGTTCCCCAAGGTGGGTGCCGTCAGTCGCGAAGTGGTGGAGGCGATGGTGCGGGGCGCCCAGGAGAAAAGCCTGTCCCGATTTGCCGTAGCGGTCAGCGGCGTCGCCGGGCCCGATGGCGGTTCTCCGGACAAGCCGGTGGGCACCGTATGGCTGGCCTGGGGGGTGGGCGATGAGATCACCGCCGAGCTCGAACACTTCCCCGGCAACCGCGACGAGGTCCGCCGACAAACGGTAAAGGCCGCGCTAGAGGGCTTGTTGCGACGAGCTGCAGCAGAAATAGAAAATCAGGGGTAGGCGATCACGGATCTTTGTGGAACAATACTGTCTACTTATACAGGTGTTGGCCGCCAGGCCTTATTGATTACGTGAGGACTTTAATGGACGACAACAAGAAGAAAGCCTTGGCTGCGGCCTTGGGTCAGATCGAACGTCAATTCGGCAAGGGTGCCGTAATGCGTATGGGCGATCACGACCGTCAGGCGATCCCGGCTATCTCCACTGGCTCTCTGGGTCTGGATATCGCGCTCGGCATTGGCGGCCTGCCAAAAGGCCGTATCGTTGAAATCTACGGTCCTGAATCTTCCGGTAAAACCACCCTGACCCTGTCGGTGATTGCCCAGGCACAAAAAATGGGCGCCACCTGCGCGTTCGTCGATGCCGAGCACGCCCTGGATCCAGAATACGCCGGCAAGCTGGGCGTCAACGTTGACGACCTGCTGGTTTCGCAACCGGACACCGGTGAGCAAGCGCTGGAAATCACCGACATGCTGGTGCGCTCCAATGCCATCGACGTGATCGTCATCGACTCCGTGGCAGCCTTGGTACCCAAAGCTGAAATCGAAGGCGAAATGGGCGACATGCACGTAGGCCTGCAAGCCCGTCTGATGTCTCAGGCCCTGCGTAAAATCACCGGTAACATCAAGAACGCCAACTGCCTGGTGATCTTCATCAACCAGATCCGTATGAAGATCGGTGTGATGTTCGGCAGCCCGGAAACCACCACCGGTGGTAACGCGCTGAAGTTCTACGCTTCGGTCCGTCTGGACATCCGTCGTACCGGCGCGGTGAAGGAAGGTGACGAGGTTGTTGGTAGCGAAACCCGCGTTAAAGTCGTGAAGAACAAGGTGGCTCCGCCGTTCCGTCAGGCTGAGTTCCAGATTCTCTACGGCAAGGGTATTTACCTGAACGGCGAGATGATCGACCTGGGCGTGCTGCACGGCTTCGTCGAGAAGTCCGGTGCCTGGTATGCCTACAACGGCAGCAAGATCGGTCAGGGCAAGGCCAACTCCGCCAAGTTCCTGCAGGACAACCCTGAGATTGCCACGGCGCTTGAAAAGCAGATCCGCGACAAGCTGCTGACCCCGACTGCCGACGTCAAGTCGACGTCCACCCGGGAAACGGCTGACGACATGGCCGACGCTGACATCTGAGCCAAACGATGAGCGTTGTACTGGATACACCCGTCGCCGTAAGGCGCACTGCAATGGACCTGCTCGCACGACGCGAGCATGGTCGAGTCGAGCTGACGCGTAAACTGCGTCAGCGCGGCGCAGATCCTGAGATGATCGACGCAGCCCTTGACCGCCTGACGGAAGAAGGGCTGTTGTCGGAATCCCGTTACCTCGAAAGTTTTGTCTCCTACCGAGCTCGATCCGGCTACGGCCCTGCGCGAATTCGTGAAGAGCTAAGCCAGCGTGGCCTGCAACGTGCTGACATCGAACTCGCTTTGCGTGAGTCCGGCATCAGTTGGCAGGCGCAATTGGAAGATACTTGGCGTCGCAAGTTTGCCGGTCATCTGCCTATTGATGCGCGGGAGCGGGCGAAGCAAGGTCGCTTTTTGAGCTATCGCGGATTCTCGATGGAGATGATCAGCCGCTTGTTGAGCGGTCGGGATATGGATGACTGAAGGCTGCGCCTGGTAAATGGTTGCTCTTATTATCGCGGGGCTTGGTGTGGCGAGGGAGCTTGCTCCCGCTGGGCTGCGCAGCGGCCCCAACCTGCGCATCGTTCTACCTGACACAACCCAAAAGGCCCGCTATGAAAATAGCGGCCCTTTTTTCGTTTCAATGTCAGGTCACGCCGTCTCTGTCACCCGCTGCAGCGTTTTCCCCTGAGCCTCTGCCCAGTTTTCCGGCAAGTTGATGTAATCCACCAGCTCCCGCAACCGCCCCTGATCACGCCCATTGAAGTTGAATACCAGCCGCGTCAAATGGCTGAAGCTTGGCTCGTCATGCTCCTCGCCGGTGTAGGCGATTTGTTGGAAGTCGCCACTGAGGCGAAGACTGGCAAATGCCTCCTGCAGGTGGGCCAGCGCCCGGTCACTCAACGGATGATGCATGCGAATCACAAACTGGCGCTTCAGCCAGCGAGTGGAGTGGAAGTTCGCATAGAACTGATTGATCTCTTCCACTGCCTCTTCAGCGTTGTATACCAGGCGGACCAGCTTGAGGTCGGTAGGCAGGATATAGCGATTGGCTTCAAGCTGGCCGCGGATAAAGTCCAGGGCGCCTTGCCAGAAGCTGCCGCCCGGTGCATCCAGCAGTACCACTGGCACCAGCGGGCTTTTGCCGGTCTGGATCAGGGTCAGCACTTCCAGCGCTTCATCCAGGGTACCGAAACCGCCCGGGCACAGGATCAAGGCGTCGGCTTCCTTGACGAAGAACAGCTTGCGGGTGAAGAAGAAGTGGAAGGACAGCAGGTTCTCGGTGCCATCGATGGTCGGGTTGGCGTGCTGTTCAAAGGGCAGGGTAATGTTGAACCCCAGGCTGTGCTCCAGGCCAGCCCCTTCGTGAGCCGCCGCCATGATGCCGCCCCCGCCGCCAGTAATCACCATCAGGTCCGAGCGCGCCAGAACTGCGCCAACTTCCCGGGCCAATGCATACAGCGGGCTTTCCACCGGTGTGCGCGCCGAGCCGAACACGGTGACTTTGCGTCGGCCCTTGAATTGTTCAAGCACACGGAAAGCGTGGTCGAGTTCGCGGATGGCCTGCAAGGTGATCTTGGCATTCCAGCGGCTGCGGTCGTCCTGGGCCATGCGCAACACGGTGAAGATCATGTCGCGATAAAGGGGGATATTCGGGCTGTTGGGCGCAATCAGGTGGAGTTGCGCTTCGACCTGCTGCGTGAGGTCGGTGCCGTTTTCTTCAAATTGACGGATCAGGAGTTCATTCGGTTCGTAAGGCATTCAACTTCTCCTTCTTCACAGAACCCTGGGTGCCGGCGAGAAATTCGTCGGGACCACGACACTGCATGTGTCGTTGCCTCTGATTAACGAGGTGGGCGAAACCGGTTCTGTATGTTCCTTATGTTTAAAAACCTTTGCACTGCACGCGCAGGAGGGCAACCCTCTTTTGCCCTGAAAATGTTACAGGACGGTGTGAAAACCCGATGTTCCAGGCTTTCAGGATGAATTGATCATGAGCCTATAAAGTCTTGGCTGGCAACCGCTTATTGATCACTTCTGAGGGAGTTTAGACGTTGCCGCGAACGGGCACTTACGGATAGTTCGGTGGGGCATATTGCGCGCCGCTGATCAGCGGCGCGCGACAGGGGGCATTACTTATTTTTTCTTCTTCGCAGCAGCCGGTGCGGGGCAGTCTGCTTCCTGGAACTTGACCGACGCCACCGGGCGGTTGGTTTTATTCTCGGTAATGTCGTAGCGCATGATCGCACCCTTGGCCATCAGCTCGCGATAACCCTTGTTCAGGCACACGCTTTGACCCAGCTGGAAGTACACAGCCTTGGGGTTAGCGCGCATTTGCTCGGCGCGGTCGGGCAGTACGCTGAGATGGTCAATCAGCTGCAAGCCTTCAACGGTGTAAGCCACTTCCAAGGTCTTTTCGTCGATTTCCCGTGGCAGGTCTTTGTTGGTTTCCTCTGCGACGCTTTGCAGCTTCCTGTTCATTTGGGCCTCCAGCAACGAGGCCGCTTGGGCACCCAAAGGCAAGGCCAACGCCAGGGCGACGGACGGAACAACAGTGCGCAGCATAAGACGCAGCATAAAACTCTCCTGATTCGGTTACTGGTGCATAGACCAGCCACTGCGCTGTGCGTTCAGTGGCGCGGGATTATAGGTGACCGCCTGCCATTACGGCCAGCCTATTGCCGGGAAGTGCAGGTAGGCGAGGGTGCCTCTGGTAAACTCCGGTAACTTTTACCTTCCTGAGTTCTATCCGTGTCGATTTCCACTTTCCTGCAGCGGCGCACCCGATGAGCCATGCCGTCTCCCGTTTGCGCACCCAGCGCCTGGCGCGCGCCCTCAAGCCGTTCGTGGCGCGAGGCTCGCGTGCCGAGCGCTGCCCCGGCTGCCGGGTAATTCCCGAGTATTGCCTGTGCGCGTGGCGGCCCAAGGTCCAGGCCAAATCCGGCATGTGCCTGCTGATGCATGACGTAGAGCCGATGAAACCCAGCAACACCGGCTGGCTGATTGCCGATGTGATCAACGACACGACGGCGTTCCCCTGGTCGCGGACTGAGGTAGAGCCCGAATTGCTGACCTTGCTGGCTGACCCGCAATGGCAGCCTTATATCGTCTTCCCCGGCGAATTCGTGGCCCCGGAGCGGGTGGTCAATCAGGTCAAGCTGGAAGAGGGCAAGCGCCCGCTGTTCATTCTGCTGGACGGTACCTGGAGCGAGGCGCGCAAGATGTTTCGCAAGAGCCCGTACCTGGAGCACTTGCCGGTGCTGAGCCTGGCGCCCGAGCAACTGTCGCGCTACAAGCTGCGCCGCTCCAAGCGTGATGACCACTTCTGTACCGCTGAAGTCGCCGCGCTGTGCCTGGAACTGGCTGAAGACCAGGCGGCCAGCGAAGTGCTGGATGCTTATCTGGATGTATTCAGCACCCACTACCTGGCCGCCAAATTTCAGCTGGCGCTGGACCCGGCCGATGTCGTCCATACTCGCCTTGCACCTTATCTATAGGTGTCATGGCCAGCCGACCTTTGCATGATGGCCGCGCAAATGCGCAGCCCGCTAGAATGGCCACGGGCGTAGCGCTTGACCACCCAGGCTACGCTGGGCATGCTTGGCGCCGATTGGGGCGCTGTCACCGATTGGATACGTCGTCTTTTGACGTTGAGCGCGCCCTTTGGTGACTGCTGGCCTGGCAGCCACCTTGCGTGTTGGCGAGCACTGAACCCATCAGTGTCCCCATAAAAACAGGATCATTTAATAAATGGCCACATACGAAATCCTGATTGCCGATGATCACCCGCTGTTTCGCAGCGCGCTGCACCAGGCGGTCACGCTGGGCCTGGGGCCGGATGTACGCCTCGTCGAAGTCGCCAGCATTGCCGAGCTGGAAACCCGCCTCACCGAAAAATCCGACTGGGACCTGGTTCTGCTGGACCTGAACATGCCCGGTGCCTATGGTTTTTCCGGGTTGGTGCTGTTGCGCGGGCAATACCCGCAGATTCCGGTGGTGATGGTCTCGGCCCAGGAAGAGGCTTCGGTGGTGGTGCGCTCCAAGGAGTTCGGTGCCAGCGGTTTCATTCCCAAGTCCAGTTCCATGGAAGACATCCAGAAAGCCGTGCGCACGGTGTTGGATGGCGATGTCTCCTGGCCGCCGCAGGCCTTTGAAGAGATCAATGTCTCCGACGAAGCCAAGGCCGCCCGTGATGGCCTGGCCAGCCTGACGCCCCAGCAGTTTCGCGTGCTGACCATGGTCTGCGAAGGCCTGCTGAACAAGCAGATTGCTTACGAGTTGAGCGTGTCGGAAGCGACCATCAAGGCCCACGTTACGGCGATTTTCCGCAAGCTGGGCGTGCGTACGCGGACCCAGGCGGCGCTGCTCTTGCAACAACTTGAGTCAATTTCGCAGCATTAAGACACTGTTCATTCACGTTTTTTTGACTTTGCGTGCTCTAGTTTCCCCACACCTTTTTGCTCAGTTGCCTACTCTATGTCGCCTTTCAAAGGTCAAACCGGTATCAAACGTATCTTCAACGCGGGGGGATATTCCCTGGATGGCCTGCGTGCGGCATTCACTGGCGAGGCGGCTTTTCGTCAGTTGGTGTTGCTCAATGTCATCCTGATCCCGCTGAGTTTCTTCCTGAATGTCAGCCGGGTAGAGCGGGCGCTGCTGATTGCGGTGTGCTTGCTGGCGTTGATCGTCGAGTTGCTCAACTCCGCAGTTGAAGCGGCGATCGACCGGATTTCCCTGGACCTGCACCCCTTGTCGAAAAACGCCAAGGACATGGGCAGCGCCGCGCAGTTCGTCGCGCTGACCATGATTACCCTGGTGTGGGCCGTGATCCTGATCTAGGCAATGGTCGGCAGTACAATCTCGTCGCTGCGCTGCACGCCGGCGGTAAAGGAACGGCACAGCTCGAGAAATTCGCGCATGGCCGAGGTCTGGTACTTCTGCTTGTGCCAGATGAAGTAGAACTGCCGGGCCAGGTCCAGGTCCGGGGTTTCCACCGGTACCAGGCTGCCGCGCCGGAAGGCGTCGCGCAGCGCCAGCCGGGAGATGCAGCCAATCCCCAATCCTGATTCCACCGCCCGTTTGATCGCCTCGGTGTGTTCCAGCTCCAGGCGGATATTCAGCGCGCTGCGGTGATGCCGCATGGCCTGGTCAAAGGTCAGGCGCGTACCGGAGCCTTGTTCCCGCAGGATCCACGCCTCATGGGTCAACTCTTCCATGGTTGCCTGGCCGCGCTTGGCCAGATGATGCTGGGGCGCACAGAACACCACCAACTCGTCTTCCACCCAGGTTTGCACCTCGATGTCCGGGTGGCTGCAGTCACCTTCGATTAGACCCAGATCAATTTCGTAGTGCGCCACCTGATGCACGATATGCGCAGTGTTCTGCACATGCAGCTTCACCTGGCTCTCGGGATGCTGCTGCATGAAGCTGCCGATCAGCAGCGTGGCCAGGTAATTGCCGATGGTCAGGGTCGCGCCGACCGCCAGGGAGCCGAAGCCCGACTTGCCGTTGAGCAGGTCCTCGATCTCCTTGGCCTGGTCCAGCAGCGCCACTGCCTGGGGCAATAGCTGATGCCCGAGGGCGTTGAGGCTCAGGCGTTTACCGGCGCGGTCGAATAATTGGCAGCTGGATTGACGCTCCAGCTCGGTAATCGAGGTGCTGGCGGCGGATTGAGATAAGGCCAGAAGGCCAGCAGCGCGCGAGACGCTTTCCTGCTGGGCGACGGCGACGAAGACTTGCAGTTGACGTAGAGTAAATCGCATATCGATATAACCGATAACCCTTATCTTAATAATCCAGTTAACAGATATTGTCGCCGCCATTAGAATGCTGTGCAATTGCGCATCCATCATTTGGCGCAGACCCATTTCCAGGAGTTCCCCGTACATGAGCAACATGAACCACGAGCGTGTCCTCAGTGTTCATCACTGGAACGACACTCTGTTCAGCTTCAAGTGCACCCGCGATCCGGGCCTGCGCTTCGAGAACGGTCAGTTCGTGATGATCGGCCTGCAACAGCCTAATGGCCGCCCGCTCATGCGCGCTTACTCCATTGCCAGCCCGAACTGGGAAGAGCATCTGGAGTTCTTCAGCATCAAGGTGCCCGATGGCCCGCTGACTTCCCAATTGCAGCACTTGAAGGAAGGCGACGAGATCATCATCAGCAAAAAACCGACGGGCACCCTGGTGCTTGACGATTTGAAGCCGGGCAAGCACCTGTACCTGCTCAGCACCGGTACTGGGCTGGCGCCATTCATGAGCGTGATCCAGGACCCGGAAACCTACGAGCGTTTCGAAAAAGTGATCCTGTGCCACGGCGTGCGTTACGTCAACGAAGTCGCCTACCGTGAATTCATCACCGAGCACCTGCCGCAGAACGAGTTCTTCGGCGAGGCCCTGCGTGACAAGTTGATCTACTACCCGACCGTGACCCGCGAGCCGTTCGAAAACGAAGGCCGCCTGACCGACCTGATGCGCAGCGGCAAGCTGTTCAGTGACATCGGCCTGCCGCCGATCAATCCTGAAGACGACCGCGCCATGTTGTGCGGCAGCCCGAGCATGCTGGATGAAACCAGCGAAGTGCTGAACAGCTTCGGTCTGAAGGTCTCCCCGCGTATGCGTGAGCCGGGTGACTACTTGATCGAGCGTGCGTTCGTCGAGAAGTGACCGTGGGTCACTTGTAGGAGCGAGCTTGCTCGCGAAAAACGTTAACGATAATGCGGGTATCCTGGATTAGCGCGGTACTTGCGTTCTTCGCGAGCAAGGTCGCTCCTACAGGTGACTGAGTCGCCAAAGAAAAGCCCGCGCTGCCTGTAAAGGCAGCGCGGGCTTTTTTGTTTTCGGGATTTACTTGGCAGCAATCACTTCCAGCACACAAATCATCCCGGCCTCGGGATAGTGCCACCGCACGTCCACATCCCAGAACTGCGCCCCGTATTCCCGCTCTGGCCCCGGCGTCTGGTACGCCGGCCGTGGATCCTGCGCCAGACACTGCTCGATCAACGCCACCAATGGCTCGTCAAGGCGCTGAGCGTGGCCTTGTGCCTGTTGCAGCGCAGTCTTCAGCCACTGCACGGGAATCAGCTGTGGCGCAGCGCTGGCGATGCTGTTGGTCGCGGTGTCAACGATGTCTGCGTACGGCACGTACGGCTTGATATCGAGAATCGGTGTGCCATCCAGCAGGTCGATGCCGGATATCCACAGGCGGCCGTCCTCCACCTTGTCCAGCTTGACCACCGATTGGCCAATGCCATTCGGCCGGTGGGTCGCGCGAGTAGCGAATACGCCCATGGACTTGTTGCCCCCCAGGCGCGGCGGGCGCACTTTCAGGCGGGGCTTGTCCTCCAGTGCCTGGTGGAACAGGAACAGCAGCCACACATGGCTGACCTGTTCCAAACCCTGCACCGCCTCACCCTGGTCGAACGGCGCCACCAGTTCCAGCACGCCTCGGGCGGCGGGCGCCAGTTGTGGCTGGCGCGGGATGGCGAACTTCTCCTTGAAACAGGAGCGGACAAAGCCGATGGGCGAGACGGTGTAGGTCACGGGCTTACGCGAACGCGCAGGGTCAGGCCCTTGAGGAAGTTGCGCAGCAACTGGTCACCGCAGGTGCGGTAGTTGGTGTGGCCGAACTTGCGGAACAGCGCGCTCAGCTCAGGCTTGGACACCGGAAACTCCGAAGCCTTGAGGATCGCGTGCATGTCGTCTTCCTTCAGTTCGAAGGCCACGCGCAGTTTCTTCAGGATGATGTTGTTGGTCACCGGCAGTTCGATTGGCTGCGGTGGACGGGTTTCGTCCTTGCCGCGCTTGAAGATCACCAGGCCATCGAGGAAATGCGCCATGACTTCGTCAGGGCAGAACACGAAGCCTTCTTCCTCGTCTTTCTTGAGGTAGGTCAGCAGGTCGTCCTTGGTGACTTCCATGCCGCCGAGCTTGATGATCTCGACCATCTTGTTGTCGCTGATGTCGAGCATGTAGCGCACGCTGCGTAGTACGTCGTTGTGAATCATGGTGGGCAATCCTGGTCATTCAACTGTGGACACCGCCCAGGCAGGCGGTATCGAGAGATTCGGCGGCGAAAAAAGTCTTAGAACTTTTCTTTGCCGGACAGATAACGCCATTGGCCTACCGGCACTTTGCCGATGGAGACTCCGCCAATGCGGATGCGTCGAATGGCGACGACTTTCAGGCCAACGGCTTCGCAGAACAAGGCAATCACACCCGGTTGCGGGTTTTTCAACGCAAAGCGCAGGCGGTTCTCGTTCTGCCAGCTGGCTTTCACCGCTGGCAATTCCTTACCTTTGTAGGTCAGGCCGTGGTTGAGGCGGTTCAGGCCGTGGGCGACCATGTCGCCGGACACTTCCACCACGTATTCCTGTTCGATCTTGTTCGCGTCAGCGGTCAGCTTGCGCAGGATCTTCCAGTCCTGGGTGAACACCAACAGGCCGCTGGCCTTGGCTTGCAGGTCGCTGCTGGCGGTCAGGCGCAGGAAGTGGCCTTTGAGCGGGCGCTTGCTGAAGCGGTGTTCTTCCGACAGGGTCTCGGCGTTGATCGACGCCATGGCCGTCTCGGCATCCACACCGGCAGGCGTGTGGAACAGGATGGTCACCGGCTCCGGCGCAGTGGCCTTGGCCTCAGGGTCAAGCTCGACCTTCTGGGTGGTGACCTTGAACTGCGGCTCGTCGATCACTTCGCCGTCCACCGTGACCCAGCCGCCTTCGATGAACAGCTCAGCCTCCCGACGGGAGCAACTGACCAGTTCGATGAGGCGTTTGGAGAGGCGTAGGGGTTCAGTCATGACAAGGGCCGAAACAAAAGGGGGCGGCTATTGTACCTGTGTGGCGCCGGTTAATCCCGGCTCCATTTCATTTAGCCGCGACGCGCCTGTTGCTGGGCCTGGCGCAAACGCATGTGCAGCAACGGATAAGGCTGGCCCATGCCGTCATGGTCCGTGCGTCCGATCACCTCAAAGCCTTGCTTGAAGTAAAAACCCAGGGCCTGCGGGTTCTGTTCGTTGACGTCGAGTTGGTCGGCGTTCATGGACTCGATGGCATAGCGCAGCAATTGCCGGCCCAGGCCCTGGCCACGGTGCTCGGGATCGATAAACAGCATCTCGACCTTGCCCGCTGCCACTCCGGCAAACCCGGTGATGCGCTGGCGCGAGTCCTTGGTGCAGATCAGCATTACCGCGTCGAGGTAGCGGGTCAGCACCAGGTTTTTCAGCAACTCGATGTAACTGTCCGGCAGGAAATCATGGGTGGCTCGCACCGATGCCTCCCAGATACGGGTCAGTTCCTGATAGTCGCTGGATTTGGGTGTATGGATAACCGAATGCTGACGCATGCCCGCTGCCCCTTGCTGATGTTTGGCGCTGATGGGCCAAACGATAGACCTAAAAAAGCCCCGCATCTTGTCCAGAGGCAGGGCTTTTTCAATTCTTTACATCTTATGCGCGCTTTTCAGCCCACAGGTCGTACTCGTCGGCGTCGGTCACGGTGCACCAGACCTTGTCACCCGGCTTCAAGTCGCTGGCATCGTCGATGAACACGTTGCCGTCGATTTCCGGCGCATCGAAGAAGCAACGGCCAACCGCGCCTTGCTCGTCGACTTCGTCGATCAGTACTTCGATCTCACGGCCGATGCGCAGTTGCAGGCGCGCCGAGCTGATGGCCTGCTGGTGCGCCATGAAGCGCTCCCAGCGGTCCTGCTTGACGTCGTCCGGCACGATGGCAGCGTCCAGCAGGTTGGCCGGAGCACCTTCCACCGGGGAGTACTGGAAGCAGCCGACGCGGTCCAGCTGGGCCTCGGTCAGCCAGTCCAGCAGGTACTGGAAGTCTTCTTCGGTTTCGCCGGGGAAGCCGACGATGAAGGTGGAGCGGATGATCAGTTCCGGGCAGATCTCGCGCCAGTTCTTGATGCGCGCCAGGGTCTTGTCTTCGAAAGCCGGGCGTTTCATGGCCTTGAGGATCTTCGGGCTGGCATGCTGGAACGGGATGTCCAGGTACGGCAGGATCTTGCCGGCGGCCATCAGCGGGATCAGCTCGTCAACGTGCGGGTACGGGTAAACGTAGTGCAGGCGCACCCATACACCGAGGCTGCTCAGGGCTTCGCAGAGTTCGGTCATGCGGGTTTTCACCGGCGCGCCGTTCCAGAAACCGGTGCGGTATTTGACGTCGACGCCGTAGGCGCTGGTGTCCTGGGAGATCACCAGCAGCTCTTTCACGCCGGATTTGACCAGGCGCTGGGCCTCGTCCAGCACGTCGCCCACCGGACGGCTGACCAGCTTGCCGCGCATCGACGGGATGATGCAGAAGCTGCAGCTGTGGTTGCAGCCTTCGGAAATCTTCAGGTAGGCATAGTGGCGCGGGGTCAGCTTGATGCCTTGCGGCGGCACCAGGTCGATCAGCGGGTTGTGGTCCTGGCGCGGCGGCACTACCTGGTGCACGGCGTTGACCACTTGCTCGTACTGCTGCGGACCGGTCACGGCCAGCACGCTCGGGTGCACGTTGCGGATGGCGCCTTCTTCCACGCCCATGCAGCCGGTGACGATCACCTTGCCGTTTTCCTTGATGGCTTCGCCAATCACTTCCAGGGACTCTGCCTTGGCCGAGTCGATGAAGCCGCAGGTGTTGACCACCACCACGTCCGCGTCCTGGTAGGTGGACACGACGTCATAACCTTCCATGCGCAGTTGGGTAAGGATGCGTTCGGAGTCGACCAGAGCCTTTGGGCAACCCAGGGATACAAAGCCGACCTTGGGGTTGGCTTTTGCGATGGTGGTGGACATGTCTAACCTCGGTATTGAATGACGCCGCCCGTCGTGCACGAAAGGTGGCGGATGGGCGTTTGGCACGCCTCTGATCAAAAAGTGCGCAATTCTATCGACGGGCAACGCACTTGACCAGCTTTATGCAGGGAAATACGACGAGTGCTGCGCTATGCTTCGCGCCGTTGCACCTGAGTGAATTTCCTCGGTCAATAAATCGTCTGTAACGAGAAGTAAAACAGCGCATGCTGTGGACAGCATAGGCGCCCGCAGCAGGCGCGCTGTTTATAAAAGACCGCAGGTCAAAGGGCAGGAGTGGTTGATGGGTCAGGCAAGTAGTCAGGCAGCAGGTGCCGAGCAGTCCAACGCAAAGCCGATCGGCATGCTGGTGGCGGCAGTGGGGGTGGTTTACGGCGATATCGGCACCAGCCCGCTCTACACCCTTAAAGAGGTGTTTACCGGCGGCTATGGGGTTCAAGTCAACCATGACGGTGTGCTGGGGATCCTGGCGCTGATCTTCTGGTCGCTGATCTGGGTGGTATCGATCAAATACATGCTGTTCGTGCTGCGTGCCGATAACCAGGGCGAAGGCGGCATCATGGCCTTGACCGCGTTGGCGCGACGGGCGGCAGGTGAGCGCAAGCGATTGCGCAGTTTCCTGGTCGTATGTGGCCTGTGCGGCGCGGCGCTGTTCTACGGCGACAGCATGATCACTCCGGCGATTTCCGTGTTATCGGCGGTGGAAGGTCTGGAGCTGGCGTTCGATGGCCTGGAAAAGTGGGTCGTGCCGATCGCCCTGGTGGTGCTGGTGGCCCTTTTCCTGATCCAGAAGCATGGCACCGATCGCATCGGCAAGTTGTTCGGGCCGGTGATGGTGACCTGGTTCCTGGTGCTGGGCGGCCTCGGCGCCTATGGCATCACCCAGCATCCGGAAGTACTCAACGCCATGAACCCGATGTGGGGCGTGCGTTTCTTTGAGGCTCACCCGGGTATTGGCGTGGCCATCCTTGGCGCGGTGGTGCTGGCGTTGACCGGTGCCGAGGCGCTGTACGCCGACATGGGCCACTTCGGCCGTAAGCCCATCGCCCGTGCCTGGTTCATTCTGGTGTTGCCGGCACTGGTGCTCAATTATTTCGGCCAGGGTGCCCTGCTGCTCGGCGATCCTGAAGCCGCGCGCAACCCGTTCTACCTGCTGGCGCCGAGTTGGGCGCTGATCCCGCTGGTGGTGTTGTCCACCCTGGCCACGGTGATCGCGTCCCAGGCGGTGATCTCCGGCGCGTTCTCCCTGACCCGCCAGGCTATCCAGCTGGGTTACATCCCGCGCATGCATATCCAGCACACCTCCAGTGCCGAACAGGGTCAGATCTACATCGGCGCGGTGAACTGGTCGCTGATGGTCGGCGTGATCCTGCTGGTGCTGGGTTTCGAGTCCTCCAACGCATTGGCGTCGGCCTACGGTGTAGCGGTGACCGGCACCATGCTGATGACCACCATCCTGGTGTCGGCAGTCATGCTGCTGCTGTGGAAATGGCCACCGATATTCGCAGTGCCGGTCCTGGTCTGCTGCCTGTTGGTGGACGGGCTGTACTTCGCGGCCAACGTGCCGAAGATCGTCCAGGGCGGCGCCTTCCCGGTACTCGCGGGGATTGTGCTGTTCGTGCTGATGACCACATGGAAGCGCGGCAAGCAGCTGCTGGTAGACCGCCTCGACGAAGGTGGCCTGCCGTTGCCGATCTTTATCAGCAGTATCCGCGTGCAGCCGCCTCACCGCGTGCAGGGCACTGCGGTATTCCTCACCGCGCGGCCCGACGCCGTGCCCCATGCGCTGTTGCACAACCTGCTGCATAACCAGGTATTGCACGAGCAAGTGGTGCTGTTGACGGTGGTCTACGAAGACATTCCGCGTGTGCCCGTCTCGCGCCGTTTTGAGGTGGATTCCTACGGCGAAGGCTTCTTCCGCGTGATCCTGCACTTCGGTTTTACCGACGAGCCGGACGTGCCCGAGGCGCTGAAGCTGTGCCATCTGGATGACCTGGACTTCAGCCCGATGCGCACCACCTACTTCCTCAGCCGCGAAACGGTGATCGCCTCCCGCATCAAGGGCATGGCGCGCTGGCGCGAAGGGTTGTTCGCCTTCATGCTCAAGAACGCCAACGGCAACCTGCGCTTCTTCAAGCTGCCGGTTAACCGGGTGATCGAGCTCGGTACCCAGGTAGAAATGTAAGCCCAACAAAAAGCCCCCGGTGCCTTGCGGCAGCGGGGGCTTTTTTGTGGGCGCTTATTCGGCCGGGGTCTTGCCCTGGCGCTTCTCGATGATATCTACCAAACGCTTGGCCAGCGCCGGGTAGTTCTCGTCGAAGTGATGGCCGCCAGGCAGCTTCATGGCCTCACCGACTGCCGTCTTGTCGGTGCAGCCACTCTCGTCGACTTCTTCGGCACCGTAGATGCACACCACCTTGTCGGCTGGCAGCTTGGCCATTTCCGGGCCGGTAGCGGCTTCTTTGCCGGCGTTGCCCAGCCAGCCTTCCACCTCGATCTCGAAGCTGCCGGTACGGGCGAAGGCCAGCAGGATGATTGCGTCTACACGCTGCTGCTCGTTTTCCGGCAGGCGGTTGTAGATGGCCGGCAACACGTCGGCGCCGAACGAGTAACCGGTCAGCACGAAGCGCTTGGTGCCCCATTTCTGCCGGTAGTGTTGCATCAGCTCGGCGAGGTCCTTGGCGCTTTGTTCCGCAGACTTGTGCTGCCAGTAGTAGCGCAGGGTATCGATGCCGACCACCGGGTAGCCGATCTTGGCCATTTCACCGGCCACGTCGCGGTCCAGGTCCCGCCAGCCGCCGTCACCGGAGAGGAACAGGGTGACGGTGTCCTTGGCCTGGCCAGCTGGCACTTCGACGACCGGGATTGCCAGGCCGCCGTTGTCCGAGCCCACCAGTTGCTTGCGCAGCTCGTTGTTCAGCACTTGCGGGTAGTGAACGTCATAGTCGCTGATGCTGGTGGTGGCGCGCGGTGTATCGCGTACGAAACTGGCGGCATCATCGTCAGGGTTATCGTTCCAGGCCACCAGCCAGTTGCCGTGGGCCGAGGTTTTCGGCAGCGGGTCGTTGCAGCCAGGTTGTGCCAGCGCGAAACCTACGGAAATGGCATTCGCCTTGTCGTCGTTCTGCGCGGCCAGCCAGCGCCAGGCCAGGGCTGCGCCAGGGCCGATGCCGCTGACCAGGGTCGCCGGGCCGGCAAGCTGGCCCAGGGCGGTTTGCAGGGCTTGTTCCTGCAACTTGCAGTCGTCCTTGGGCAGGATCACCTGGACGATCTGCGCTGCGCCGCCCTGGCTGAGGGCGATCAGTTGGCTGTCGGTCAGGGTTTCATCGGCCAGCACGGCCACGGCTACACGTGCCTTGGGCGCGGTGCCCGGGGTTACGCGGGTCAGGACCGTGCCGTCCGCCTGTGGCAGTTGTTCCAGAGTCGGTTGCGGTGCAGGGCGGTTCCAGTACCAGTAGCCGCCACCAACGATCAGTGCCAGTACCACCAAAAATGCCAATACATACCGCCAGGAGCGTCGAATCATCAGCGTTTCACCAATCCAGTCAAGCCGCCCGCAATCAGGGCGGCGGTGTCGGCCAGTGCCACCAGCGGATCAAGTCCTGCGGGCACGGCCATATAACGGGGTTCCCAGTCAGGCTGGAACTTGTCTTTGAAGCGGCGCAAGCCTTGGAAGTTATACAGTTGCTCGCCACGGCGGAACACCATCGAGCCCAGGCGTTGGGTCAGCGGGGCGCCACGTCGTGGTTGCAGGCCCGACAACGGCACCATGCCGAGGCTGAAGCGGGCGTAGCCATGGTTTTTATAATGTTGAATCAAGCCGACCATCATGAATTCCATGGTCAGTTTCGGCGCGTCCGGGTGCGCACGCATCAGGTCGAGACTGGCCAGGTCGTGGCTGTAGGTCTCAAGCAGGTTCGCAAACGCTACCGGGCGCCCTTCGAAGCGAATGATCGCAATACGAAAGTGCTTGAGGTAGTCGTCGCTGAATCGTCCAAGGGAAAAGCCTTTTTCCCGCACGTTCTTGCCGGTCAGCCACGCGTCGGAGATGACTTTCAGCTCCTCCATCGGTGCCTGGCCGGGTTCGTGGATCTCCAGGGACAGGCCATCTCGGGTCCCGCGGTTCCAGGTGTAGCGCAGGTCCTTCATCTCTTTGCCCTTGGCTTCCAGGTCAAAGCGTTTCAGGTCGACCCGGGCTTCTTCACCCAGCTTGATCGCGGTCAGGCCGATGTCCATGTAGTACGGCAGGTTCTCTGCCCGCACCTGGTAGAACACCGGGCGCGCATGGTGAATGTCGCACAAGTCACGGAACTGCCAGATCATCTCGGCCCGTTGCAGGGTCGGGCCGATCGGGTCATACAAAGCCACCAGGCTGCGGCCGCGACGAGCGTACATCAGGAACGCTTCGTCGTTGGGGTGAAACAGCAGGGCCTTGTCGCCGGTCAGCGCCAGGCCGCCGTCGGGTTGCGCCGAGTTCATCAGGATCTTGGTGGCGCGCTCCAGCTCTTCGGGGGTCGGCAGATGGATGATCGGGCGCGCGGTACGCAGCAGCCAGGTCAGCGAGACCACCACCAGCACCACGGCAGCGCCCAGCAGCGAGCGCAAGCCACGCGGGGCGTTGGCGTCGAGGGTGAACTGCCACCACAGTTGATGGCTGTAGGGCACGTCCTGGTAGGCGAACAACAGCAGCCAGATCGACGCACCGAGCACGCACACGCTGGCAACAAGATACAGCGGCGAGAAGGGCAGTTCGGTCAGGCGGCTGGCGCGATAGAACGAACGCCGAAAGATCGCCAGCAGCACCGCCGTCATGGTCATCAGGCTGGCTTCTTCCCAGTCGAAACCCTTGAGCAAGGAGAGCAGGGCGCCCGTCAGCAGCAGCACCATGGTCAGCATCCACGCGGCGGACAACCGGCGACGCAGGCCCTGGGCCAAGAGCAGGCAAAGCACGCCGATCAGGCTGGCACCAAAGTGCGAAGCGTCAATCAGGCGATGAGGAATCAGGAAGCCGATGTTTTCCAGGCGTGAGTCGATTTCCGGGGTTGCGCCGGAAAACAGCAGGACCACGCCTGACAAAAAAACCAGTACGGCCAGGATCGGTGCAGCGAGGCCCGATGCCGCCCGCAGGCTTTGCTGTGTATGGAACAGGCGCTGGGCTTCATTGACCAGCAGGAATACACAGGCGATCAACAGTGGCAGCACCACATAGATCATCCGGTACAGCAGCAATGCGGCGGCCAGTGGCGCGGCGCCGAGCTTGTCGGCAAAGGCGGCCAGCAGGATCGCTTCGAACACCCCGACGCCGCCCGGTACATGGCTGAGCACGCCGGCGGCCAGGGCCAGCAGGTACACCAGCAGGAACGGGCCAAAGGGTGGCGCTTCCGGCAGCAGCATATACAGCACGGTGGCGGCAGCGGCGACGTCGAGGGCGGTGATGATCAGTTGCAGAAAGGTCAGGCGACGGCCCGGCAGGCGCAAGGTGCGGCGTCCGGCCTTGACCAGCAGGTTGTCCGGGTAAGGTTGTTCCGGCAGCCGGCGGCGATAGATGCCGATGCACAGTGCCGCCGTCAACAACAGTACGGCGCCAGCGACACCACCCAGCAGGCTCGCGGGTAAATGCAGCGCGCTGGACGCGGCGGGCAGGTTGCTCAGGGTGGCCAGGGCAGCCAGTGGCGGCAGGGCGCAACCCAGGGCCAAGCTGGCAAACACGGTCATGCGGGCCACTTCGGAGGCGCCGATGCCATACCGTGCATATAAACGGTAGCGTACCGAACCGCCCGAGAGCATCGACAGGCCAATCGCATTGCCAATGGCGAAAGCGGTAAAGCCGCCGTAGGCCAAGGTCTTGGCAGGCAGCTTCACGCCGGCATAGCGGGCGCCGGAAAATTCATAGCCCAACAGAATGATAAAGCCGGCGACAGCGGCACCGAATGCGCCCAGCAGGGCGGGCTTCGGCACTTCCAGGATCGAATCGTGGAGCGCGTACAGGTCCAGCTCAAGCAGCAGGTGGCGACAGGCGATAAGGGCGATTGCGAACAGCAACAAAGTGACGGCCAGTCCGATGGGCTGGCGGTATTTGCTCAACAGATCCAGCCAGCGCAAACGGGTGGGAGTGATCGGTTGTGTCGCTGTGACAGTGTCTTGTGGTTCAGACGAGTTGGCGCGCATCAATCACCTCGTGGATTGTGCGCGACAGGATGGAGGTATCCAGCCAAGTTACCAATCCCTATGGACAAAATAATTACAAATATTAACGCGTATCGCGAAGTGCAGCGACAGCGCCCATTGGTCGTAGAAGGACAGTGCTTGAAGACTTAGCATAGCTTGCAATGAGATGGACTCTACAAACCGTGTACGGTTTCATGAAAGATGCCATGCCATTGTTTCAAAAGGACTTTTTCGTCAGATACAAAAAAGGCCACTCTTTCGAGCAGCCTTTTTTGATGTTTGGTTGCGGGAGCCGGATTTGAACCGACGACCTTCGGGTTATGAGCCCGACGAGCTACCAGACTGCTCCATCCCGCGTCTGTGTGGCGGCATTCTACAGAGCAACGGCAGGGTGTCAACCGTTAATCGAACGATGGGTCAAATAAGTGCAAATTAGCGTCGGATTGTCACGCACGCGCGGTAAGTGCGCGATTGGGAAAGGATTTTTGTCAGACAATCGAAAAGAGGGGCTAAAACAGACAGGCACAAAAAAGGCCACTCTTTCGAGTAGCCTTTTTTGATGTTTGGTTGCGGGAGCCGGATTTGAACCGACGACCTTCGGGTTATGAGCCCGACGAGCTACCAGACTGCTCCATCCCGCGTCTGTGTGTCGGCATTCTACAGAGGAACGCGAGTGTGTCAACCGCTGATTCAAAGAAAAGCGCTTGTGGTTCAATCGGTTAGCTCTCCAAGGTGGCCCCTTGATAGGCCGCGGGGCCAGTCTGGCCGAGGCTTTCAGCTCTATTGGGGGGTGTGTTTCGATTGAGAAAATGAATTCATCTACGAATTTTCCTACCGCTTAGGCGGAAGATTCAAACTACTGGTGCTATATACAGGTGTGAATGAGATACTGCCCGCCTGTTCGTTTTCTGCCCAGAACCACTGCCTTATATATGACGCAGCGCAAAATCATCCACGTCGACTGTGATTGCTTCTACGCCGCCATCGAGATGCGCGACGACCCGACTCTGGCGCAAAAGCCCCTGGCGGTTGGCGGCTCGGCAGACCGTCGCGGTGTGATCGCCACCTGCAACTATGAGGCGCGGGCTTATGGTGTGCGTTCGGCCATGTCGTCCCGGCACGCGTTGAAGCTGTGTCCGGACCTGACCATCGTCAAGCCGCGCATGGACGCCTATAAAGAAGCATCCAAGGAAATCCAGACGATCTTTCGCGACTACACCGACCTGATCGAACCGTTATCCCTGGACGAAGCCTACCTCGACGTCTCCGACAGCCCGCATTTCGGCGGCAGCGCCACGCGCATTGCCCAGGACATTCGCCGGCGGGTCTCCAATCAATTGCACATCACCGTTTCTGCAGGCGTGGCGCCGAACAAGTTTCTCGCCAAGATCGCCAGTGACTGGAAAAAACCCAACGGACTGTTTGTGATCACCCCCGATCAGGTGGAAGACTTTGTCTCGGCGCTGCCGGTGAAAAAGCTCCACGGCGTGGGCAAGGTAACGGCCGACAAGCTGACGCGGCTGGGGATCGAAGACTGCCTGCAACTGCGAGAGTGGAACAAGCTGGCGCTGGTGCGTGAATTTGGCAGCTTCGGCGAGCGGCTTTGGAGCTTGGCCCGTGGGATCGATGACCGTGTGGTGCAGAACGACAGCCGCCGGCAATCCATCAGTGTGGAAAACACCTACGATGTCGACCTGCCGGACTTGCCCAGTTGCCTGGAAAAGCTGCCGGAGCTGATGGACACCCTGGCCGGACGCATGGCGCGCATCGACAGCAGCTATCGGGCGGGCAAGCCGTTCGTCAAAGTGAAGTTTCACGACTTTACCCAAACCACCCTGGAGCAAGCCGGGGCAGGGCGGGATCTGGAGAGTTACCGGCAGTTGCTGACCCAGGCGTTCAATCGTGGCGGCAAGCCGGTGCGATTGTTGGGAATAGGTGTGCGTTTGCTGGACTTGAGCAGCGGCAACGAGCAGCTCCAATTCCCCTGGTAGAAACCGGAAACCAAATGTGGGAGCGGGCTTGCTCGCGAATACGGCGTGTCAGCCAGCATATGCATCAACTGACACACCGTATTCGCGAGCAAGCCCGCTCCCACATTTAATGGCTTCAGCGTGCGCCGGGATCCGCCACCAGCCGACCCGCATCCTTGGTCAATGCCTGCAAGAATTCCTGCTGCAACTCCGGATCATTGCGGGTCAGTTCGATCAGGCTTTGTTCCAGCTCGCTGGCTTCTTCTTCCAGGCCCAACTCCGACAGGCGCTTGACCCGGTGCACCCACTCGTTGACTTCATCGTCTTCGAGGTCGTCGTAGATCAACCCGTGAGCTTCGAGCAATTTGCTGCGCAAGGTGCTGCTGACGGCCAGGGATGAGTCCGAGTGCACGTCATCCTGGGCATCTTCAACGCTGATTTTCAGGATGCTGATGCGATTCAAATCCTGCTCGGCAAACGGGCTGTCCAGCAGGTTCAGGCGCAGCACGCCGTTACGGTCGGTGGTCAGTTCATGGGTTTGCTTGCCGGCCGTCACCTGTACCGGGCGCTCGCTCCAGGGCAGGCTCGAATACTCCACACGCTTGTCGCGCTGGACTTCATCGATGCCCGCCAGGTTCTGTTGCGCCCGACCATGGGATTGCACGTTCATGAACGGGTTGATCCCGTCCACGCCGTAGCTGAGCCAGTCACGGGTCACGCTGGCAGGCAAGTTGCCCAGGGCAAAGATATTCGCCACGTTGGCGCCGACGCCCGCCACGAGCGCGACCGCGCCGAGGGGCATCTCATAGAGTTTGCGCCAAGGCTGGTAGGGCGTGTAGCGGTCGTAACGACGGGTGACTTCGAATTCGGTGACCTCAAAGGTCTTTTGCTCGTGAATGCGCACCCGGCGTTGCGGCAGCTCCAGCACCTTGGGTTCGCCCACGTCGATCTGCAGGCTGTGATCGAGCAATTTGCGCTCGACACGTTCCTCGTGCTCGCTGCGTTGCGACATCTGGTTGGCGCAGCCGCTGACCAGCAGGGCGCCACATAACGTGGCGCCCCCCAGGGCTATGGTGTTTCGCTTGAACATGACGACTCTTGATATGGTTTTCAGCGACGAATACGCGCCTGAAGGAAAGACAGCACGTCAGCCACCGGCAACGGTTGGGCTTCGGCTTCGGTCCGGCTCTTGTATTCCAGATTGCCATCGGCCAGGCCGCGGTCACTGACCACGATCCGGTGCGGGATGCCAATCAGTTCCATGTCGGCGAACTTGATGCCCGGGCTGGTTTTCTTGTCCCGATCATCCAGCAGCACTTCAAAACCGGCCGCCGTCAGTTCGGCGTACAGCTTGTCGGTGGCCTCGCGTACTTGCTCGGTTTCGTAGCGCAGCGGTACCAAGGCTACCTGGAACGGCGCGAGGGCGTCACTCCAGATGATGCCTTTCTCGTCGTTGTTCTGCTCGATGGCAGCCGCAACCACGCGGGAAACACCAATGCCGTAGCAGCCCATTTCCAGGGTGATCGGCTTGCCGTTCTCGCCCAGCACTTCGCACTTCATCGCCTTGCTGTACTTGTTGCCCAGCTGGAAGATGTGCCCGACTTCGATGCCGCGCTTGATTTCCAAGGTGCCCTTGCCGTCCGGGCTCGGGTCGCCGGCAACCACGTTGCGCAGGTCGGCCACGGTCGGAACCGGCAGGTCACGTTCCCAGTTCACGCCGAAGTAGTGCTTGTCATCGATGTTCGCACCGATGCCGAAGTCGCTCATCAGCTCAACCGAACGGTCGATGATGATCGGCAGTGGCAGGTTCAGCGGGCCCAGGGAGCCAGCGCCGGCGCCAATCGCGTCACGCAGT
The DNA here is from genome assembly GCF_011765255.1 of Pseudomonas sp. AN3A02. Lineage (NCBI taxonomy): Bacteria > Pseudomonadati > Pseudomonadota > Gammaproteobacteria > Pseudomonadales > Pseudomonadaceae > Pseudomonas > Pseudomonas sp. AN3A02. Next base: position 50,555 of record NZ_JAARNI010000002.1, on the reverse strand, counting down.
TCTGAGTCGGTGGCCATGACCAGCGGGTTGGCAACGCCTGGCTGCTGGGCGGCCTTGATTTCGTTGAGCTCGTGGTCGCCGCGGATCACCAGGGCGATCAGCTTGCCTTCTTCCTCGGCGCGCACGATCAGGGTCTTGATGGTCTTTTCAATCGGCAGATTGAATTTCTCCACCAGGGCTGCGATGGTCTTGGTCTCAGGCGTGTCCACCAGGCGCAGCTCTTCGCTTGGCGCAGGGCGGGAGGTTTCCCGTGGCACGGCTTCGGCTTTCTCGATGTTCGCCGCGTAGTCGGAACCGTTGCTGAACACGATGTCGTCTTCACCGGACTCTGCCAGCACGTGGAATTCGTGGGAACCGGCACCGCCGATGGAGCCGTTGTCGGCTTCAACCGGGCGGAATTTCAGGCCCAGGCGGGTGAACACGTTGCAGTAAGCGGTGTGCATGCGGTCGTAGGTGACTTGCAGGGACGCCTGGTCCGGGTGGAACGAATAGGCGTCCTTCATGATGAATTCGCGGCCGCGCATCAAACCGAAGCGTGGGCGGATTTCGTCACGGAATTTGGTCTGAATCTGATACAGGTTGAGGGGCAGCTGTTTATAGCTGCTCAACTCGTTGCGCATCAGGTCGGTGATCACTTCTTCGTGGGTCGGGCCGGCGCAGAAGTCGCGGCCATGACGGTCCTTGAAGCGCAGCAATTCAGGGCCGTACTCTTCCCAGCGCCCGGATTCCTGCCACAGCTCAGCCGGTTGGGTGCTCGGCATCAACACTTCCAGAGAGCCGGCAGCGTTCATTTCTTCACGAACGATGGCTTCGACCTTGCGCATCACCTTCAAGCCCATGGGCAGCCAGGTGTACAGGCCCGAGGCCAGTTTGCGGATCATGCCGGCGCGCAGCATCAGCTGGTGGCTGATCACGACCGCGTCGGAAGGCGTTTCTTTCTGTGTGGCGAGCAAATATTGACTGGTGCGCATGGTAGGCCGTTGTCGGTTGCTTGGACTTGAAATGACGTTGGATTGTACGGGCGCTTGCCGCCGACGTACAGGCATCAGGATGCAGAGCTGTCTGTAGGAGCGAGCTTGCTCGCGAAGATCGTCAACGATTACACGGGAAACCGGGATAAACGCGGTGCCTGTGAGTGCTTCGCGAGCAAGCTTGCTCCTACAGCGGGGAGGTGTCCTCGGGAGGATTCAACCGAATCCGCCGGCTTTCCTGGAACCAGTGCAAGGCAATCAGAAGCAGCGTCGGCACACCCAGCAGGCAGGTGATCAAGAAGAAGTTGTGGTAACCGAACTTCTCGACCATCACCCCCGAATACCCGCCGATCAAACGTGGCAGCAGCAACATGATCGAGCTGAGCAACGCGTATTGGGTGGCGGAGAACTTCAGGTTGGTCAGGCTCGACAGGTACGCAACAAACGCCGAGGTTGCCATGCCGGAACTGAAGTTATCCAGGGAGATGGTGAAAATCAGCATCTGCAGGTCCGGGCCCATGTCGGCGAGCATCACGAACAGCAGGTTAGTGCCGGCCGATGCAATGCCACCGATAAACAGGATCGGCAGGATCCCGAAACGCACGATCAGCAGGCCGCCCATGCCGGCACCCAGCAGGGTCATGATCAGGCCGAAGACCTTACTGACGCCGGCGATCTGGTCCTTGGTGAAACCCTGGTCGATATAGAACACGTTGGCCATGACACCCATTACCGTGTCCGACATGCGATAGGTGGCAATCAGCCCCAATAGCAGCAGGGCCTGCCAGCGGTAGCGCAGGATAAAGTCGTTGACCGGTGTGAGCACCGGCGCCAGGCCCCGGCGGCCCATGGTCGACAGGCACAGGGTGGTGAGGATGATATAGAGGATGGCCCGCAGGAACGCGCGGTCTTCCAGCAGCAGATCCAGCAGGCTCACGCCCTGGAACAGCACGCTGGCGAAGTCTGTGTTGTACAGCTGGGTAAACATCGCCGGCACCGAGACCAGCAGCACAATCAACACGAACACCGAGACTAACTGGTGAGCAAAGCTGTAGCGCCCGGCCTGCAGTTGGGTGCGCAGTGGCACATTGGGCTCGCGCATCAGCAGCGTGGTCAGCAGCGCGGGCACCATCAGCACACCAAACAGCACGTAGGTGCCGGTCCATGCCGAGTGCTTGTAATTGAAGCCGGTGGAGCCAAAGCCTTCAGCGAAAAACAGTGCGCCGGCCGTCGCCAGCAGGGCCGCAATTCGATAGCCGGACATATAGCTGGCGGCCAGCGCAGCCTGGCGGCTGTCGTCGGCGATTTCCAGGCGGTAGGCGTCTACGGCGATGTCTTGAGTGGCGGAAGCGAAGGCGACGATTACCGCGATAGCGATCAGCCAGGACAGGTGCTTTTGCGGATCGCAAAAGCCCATGCCGATCAATCCAAGGATAACCAGCGTCTGGGACAAGACTAACCAGGATCGACGACGTCCGAGCTTGCCGAGCAGCGGCAGGCGCCATTGGTCAAGCAAGGGCGACCAGACCCACTTGAAGGCATAGGCCAGGCCGATCAGGCTCGCGTAACCGATGGTTTCGCGGGCCACACCGGCCTCACGCAACCACACCGAGAGCGTCGAGAACACCAACATGTAAGGCATGCCGGCAGCAAAGCCGAGCAACAGCAGCACTAACGTCGAGGGGCTGGCATAGGCGGCGAGCGCGGCGCGCCAGGTTTTACGGGGCATGGGCTGGAGTCTGCCTCAGAATTACGCAAATAAAGCGCGCACTCTAACCGCTGTGCTCTACCGGGCGCCAGCCATGACGCTGAATATCAACACGATTGTTCACGATGCTGACGCCTTCGCCGCGCAAACGCACACGTTGCTCGTCACCTGAGGCACTGCCCACCGGCAGACTTATCCGACCACCGGCACCCAACACCCGGTGCCAGGGCAATTTGGTGTCCTCGGGCAGTTGGCTCAGGGTGCGCCCTACCCAACGTGCGGCGCGACCCAAACCGGCGAGCTGCGCCAGCTCCCCGTAGCTGATTACGCAGCCTTCAGGCACCTGGGCGAGGGTCAGGTACAGCACGGTGCGACGCATTTCAGCGGGGCTTTGCGGAGCGTCGGTCGTTTCGTTCACGGTGGCATATCCGATGAAAATATCCGTCTATTTGTAAGAAATGTCTGCAAAATGGGCGGCTGAGAACGGAACTCGATACAAATACCCGAGTCAGTCCTTGCTAAGAAGTTATCCACCCCGATAATGCCCGTTTTTTCGTCAAACTCGAGCCCCATATCCGCTTATGTTGTCCAGAACCCTGCTGTGCCTCGCTGTATTCAGCGCCTCCACGCCTCTGCTCGCCGATACCGTCTGGTTAAAGAACGGTGACCGTCTGACCGGCAAGATCAAGGTTTTCGACGGCGGCAAGCTGCTGATCCAGACTGATTATGCCGGTGCCATCCCGGTGGACTGGAAGCAGGTCAAAACCCTTGAAAGTGATCAGGAGCTGCTGGTCAAGCAGGATGCCTACACCGGCGAGAAGGCCAAATCACTGCAGGCGGCCGATGACGGCAAAGTCATCCTGGCCAACGGTGAGGCGCCCAAGACCGTCGAACTGGCCAGCATCCAGCAGATCATCAAGCCCAAGCCCGTGATCGAAGACCTGGTGTGGAAGGGCAATGTCGACATGGCGCTGGACTACAAGCGCGCGGAAAAAGACACCAACGACTACGACATCGACTTCAAGACCACAGCTCGTCATGGCCAGTGGCGTCATACCGGCCAGGGCGAATACAACCGCGAATTCCAGGACGACGTGACCACCACCGACAACTGGGCGCTGGAATACGACCTGGACCGGTTTATCACCGAACACTGGTTCTGGCAGGGCCGTTTGACCTACAAGCGCGACAAGGTTGAAGACCTGTCACGCCAGCGCACCGTGGGTACTGGTCCGGGCTACCAATTCTGGGACGACGAACTGGGCGCGTTCTCCCTCGGTTCGCTGGTCAACCGCACCGACTATGAATACCAGGACGGCGGCAAAGACAACTTCTACTCGCTGGCGATGAAGTGGAACTACAACCGCTACTTGGTGGGCAAGACCGTCGAATTCTTCACCAATGGCGAGCTCGGCAAGCCGCTGGCCGGGCCGTCCGACTACTCCCTGGATGCGGAAATGGGCTTGCGCTACAAAGTCACCGAGTGGGCTTCCCTCAACCTCAAGGCCGAGCGCGACGTGATCAGTGGCGACTCGGAAAGCGCGTTGAGCAAGACCCGCTATACCGCAGGGTTCGGCGTCGCCTGGTAAGGAGCCGCCTGGTAAGGAGCTGCCTGGTAATTAAAGGCGTAACCCGCCGTCCATTTCCAGGATTCGCCCGGTGTAGTAGTCGTTTTCGAAGATATACGCCGCTGAATGGGCAATCTCCTCAGGCCGCCCCATGCGCTTGAGGGGAATGCCCGACGTCATCCTCTCCAGTGCCTCGGGCTTCATGCCCAGGGACATCTGCGTCTCGATAAACCCCGGCGCAATGCCCGCGACGCGGATGCCATAGCGCGCCAGCTCCTTGGCCCAGGTCACGGTGGCGGCTGCTACACCGGCCTTGGCGGCCGAGTAGTTGGTCTGGCCGACGTTGCCGGCGCGGGAGATCGACGAGATATTGATGATGGTGCCCTGGTTCTTCAACTCCACCATTTTTGCTGCCACTTCGCGGGTGCACAGGAACACGCCGGTCAGGTTCACGTCGATCACCGCCTGCCACTGGGCCAGGCTCATCTTGGTCATCTCGCCATCCTTGACCTTGAGCAGCAAGCCGTCGCGCAAAATCCCCGCGTTGTTGATCAAACCGTTGATCGCGCCGAAGTCTTCGGCGATCTGTGCCACCGTCTGGCACACCTGCTCTTCATTCGCCACGTTGCATAGATAGGCCCTGGCCGTTACGCCGTGTGCCTGGCAGGCTTCCACCGCCTGGTCGAGTTTTTCCTGATTGAGGTCCACCAGCGCCAGGTGCGCGCCCTTGGCTGCGAAATACTCCGCCATGGAACGGCCCAAACCCTGGCAACCGCCGGTGATAATGATTACTTTGTCGTTGAGATGCATTCGCAAGTCCTGTGGGCAGAATTAATCGGCTATCCAAGTTTGTTTTTTGACGGAATTTATCAAAGGAGTCATAAGTTGAGCGCGCACGTTGCCAAGAATGCCCGAGAACTACTGCTCAAGGAATACCGTGGGGCACTTGCCACCTTGTCCAAGGCCATGCCCGGCTTTCCGTTCGGCTCAGTGGTGCCGTACTGCCTGGATGCCGAGGGCCGGCCGCTGATCCTGATCAGCCGTATCGCCCAGCACACCCATAACCTGCAGAAAGACCCCAAGTGCTCGCTGCTGGTGGGTGAGCGTGAGGCGGACGACGTGCAAGCGGTAGGGCGCCTGACCTATCTGGCCGAGGCCGAAAAGCTCGAAGACAGCGCCGCGATTGAAGCCGCAGCCGAGCGTTATTACCGCTACTTCCCGGATTCGGCCAACTATCACAAGGCCCATGATTTTGACTTCTGGGTACTTAAGCCGGTGCGCCACCGTTATATCGGCGGGTTCGGCGCGATTCACTGGGTCGACCAACTGACCCTGGCCAACCCGTTCGCCGGCAAGGCCGAGCTGAGCATGATCGAGCACATGAACAGCGACCACACCAAGGCCATTGCCCACTACGTCGAACTGGCCGGCTTGCCGACCACCGAGCCTGCACAATTGGCCGGTATCGACAGCGAAGGCATGCACCTGCGCATTGGCCAGGCACTCTACTGGCTGCCCTTTGCCGAGCCTTGCAATACGCCGACACAAGTACGCGAAGCCTTGGTTTTCTTGGCTCACGCTGAGGTCTGGCCGAAAAAAGCAGCCGCCGAAGCTTGAATTCACGAAACGGCGACGTCATCTAAGGTGAAGTAGCAAGGCATTCTTGCGTTGAGGAACCATTTGATGCGCCCTTTTTTGTTGCTCTTTTTGTTGTTCCCCGTGTTGGAGCTGTTCGTATTCGTACAAGTCAGTGGGGCAATCGGGTTTTTCCCGGCGCTGCTGCTGATCATTCTCGGCTCGATGCTCGGCGTTCTGGTGCTGCGCGTCGCCGGCCTGGCCACGGCGCTGCGTGCCCGTGAAAGCCTGAATCGCGGCGAACTGCCGGCCCAGACCATGCTCGAAGGCTTGATGATGGCATTGGCCGGTGGCCTGTTGATCCTGCCGGGCTTCATCAGCGATGTGGTTGGCCTGGTGATGTTGCTGCCATTCACTCGCAAGCTGCTGGCGGGCAAGATGCGCCAGCGTGCCGAAGAGGCTGCGATCCGCCAGCGCGCCTTCGCCGACGACCTGCAACCCCGTGGTGGCCCGGCCCCGCGCCAGCCCCTGGGGCGTGAAGGTGACGTGATCGAAGGTGAGTTCGAACACCGCGACCCCAAGTAATCTCCTCACTGGCACGGCACCCGCGGGTGCCGCGCGGCTTTTGAACACGCCCCCGACACAAAAATTTTCATCTCTGCACCTTGTAATAAGCTTATGCGCCCTTATGTAACGGTCACCGCAAGGTTTCTGGTGGCGACACCAGACAGACTTCCGCGTTTCGCACCGCGAACCGCGACCGGCACCGCCGGAATTTAACTAGCCGGAATTGACACCGGCCGATGAAAAACACAATTAGGAGAGATCGACAATGAGCAAGCTTCGTCCTCTGCATGACCGCGTCGTCATCCGTCGCAGTGAAGAAGAAAAGAAAACCGCTGGCGGTATCGTGCTGCCAGGTTCGGCTGCTGAAAAAGCCAACCACGGTGTGATTCTCGCTGCTGGCCCAGGCAAGACCCTGGAAAACGGTGAAGTACGTGCGCTGGCTGTGAAAGTGGGTGACAAGGTTGTTTTCGGCCCTTACTCCGGCAGCAACACTGTGAAAATCGACGGCGAAGACCTGCTGGTAATGGCTGAGAACGAGATTCTCGCTGTTCTGGAAGGCTGATTTCCCCGTTCATCTTCCCGTTACTACAAAGTATTTAAGGAATATCGATCATGGCTGCTAAAGAAGTTAAATTCGGCGATTCCGCCCGTAAGAAAATGCTCGCCGGTGTGAACGTCCTGGCTGACGCAGTAAAAGCGACCCTGGGCCCTAAAGGCCGTAACGTGATCATCGAGAAGAGCTTCGGTGCTCCGACCATCACCAAGGACGGCGTTTCCGTCGCCAAAGAAATCGAGCTGAAAGATCGCTTCGAAAACATGGGCGCGCAGCTGGTCAAAGACGTTGCCTCCCGTGCCAACGATGACGCAGGCGACGGCACCACCACCGCTACCGTTCTGGCTCAGTCGATCGTCAACGAAGGCCTGAAAGCCGTCGCTGCCGGCATGAACCCGATGGACCTCAAACGCGGCATCGACAAGGCGACCATCGCCATTGTCAAAGAGCTGAAGTCCCTGTCCAAGCCATGCGCTGACACCAAGGCAATCGCTCAGGTCGGCACCATCTCGGCCAACTCCGACAGCTCCATCGGCGACATCATTGCCGAAGCCATGGAAAAAGTCGGTAAAGAAGGCGTGATCACCGTTGAAGAAGGCTCGGGCCTGGAAAACGAACTGTCGGTTGTTGAAGGCATGCAGTTCGACCGTGGCTACCTGTCTCCTTACTTCGTCAACAAGCCAGACACCATGACCGCCGAGCTCGACGGCCCGCTGATCCTGCTGGTTGACAAAAAGATCTCCAACATCCGTGAACTGCTGCCAGTTCTGGAAGCTGTTGCCAAGGCCGGCCGCCCACTGCTGATCGTTTCCGAAGACGTTGAAGGCGAAGCCCTGGCGACTCTGGTTGTGAACAACATGCGCGGTATCGTGAAAGTGGTTGCTGTAAAAGCACCTGGTTTCGGCGATCGTCGCAAGGCCATGCTGCAGGACATCGCTGTTCTGACCGGTGGTACCGTTATCTCCGAAGAGATCGGCCTGAGCCTGGAAAGCGCTACCCTGGAACACCTGGGTAATGCCAAGCGCGTCACCGTGACCAAGGAAAACACCACCGTGATCGACGGTGCTGGTGTTGAAGCTGACATCCAGGCACGTGTTACCCAGATCCGCGCTCAAGTGGCTGATACCACTTCCGACTACGACCGTGAAAAACTGCAAGAGCGTCTGGCCAAGCTGTCCGGCGGCGTTGCAGTGATCAAGGTTGGCGCTGGTTCCGAAGTTGAAATGAAAGAGAAGAAAGCCCGCGTTGAAGACGCACTGCACGCTACCCGTGCAGCCGTTGAAGAAGGCGTGGTACCTGGCGGTGGCGTGGCACTGGTTCGCGCTCTGCAGGCTATCTCGGAGCTGAAAGGCGACAACGCTGATCAAGACGTCGGTATCGCTCTGCTGCGTCGTGCTGTTGAAGCACCTCTGCGCCAGATCGTTGCCAACTCCGGCGACGAGCCAAGCGTAGTTGTCGACAAGGTCAAGCAGGGTTCGGGTAATTTCGGTTACAACGCTGCTACCGGCGAATACGGCGACATGATCGAAATGGGCATCCTGGACCCAGCTAAAGTGACTCGTTCGGCTCTGCAAGCGGCTTCGTCGATTGCCAGCCTGATGATCACCACTGAAGCAATGATCGCCGAGATCAAAGATGACGCTCCAGCTGGCGGCGGTATGCCAGACATGGGCGGTATGGGCGGCATGGGCGGCATGATGTAAGCCAGCCTTACCCCGATACTGAAAAACCCCGCCTGCAGCGATGCAGGCGGGGTTTTTTTTTGATCGTTCCCACGCTCCGCGTGGGAATGCCGCCAGGGCCGCTCCGCGTCTCGCGTTAGCTGACGCCACGACGCCCGAGGAGTTTCTTGAACATGAAGCCGCGAGCCAGCATCAACTGCGAGGCAGGCGGCAAAGATGCCACGGGTCCCGGTGCCGCAGCGCCGGATGACGGATGGACAGGCACGTGCGCGGTTTTGTTGACGGGCGCAGGTCGGGGCCGCTCCCAATGGCCGGACATGACGACCATGCCCAACAGTTTTAGGGTGTTGCCGTAGTAGTCATGATCCCGGATGGACTGGCGTTGCAGGTTGTCCCAAATGTTATTGAGCCACAGCTGATTGTCGGGGCTGATCATTGCGCTGACTCCGAGCGCCGCCACAAAGGCCGGCTCATTCTGCGCTTCCTCGATTGAACTGCCGTCGATCCGGTAACCACTGTTGAAGTTGCCTGACTCATCGCGGGTGGTGGCGCGTGCCCAGCGGTTGAAGGTAGTCAAGGTGTACAGCGCGCGAGGGTCACCGTACATCAGGTAATCCAGGCCGATGCGCCACGGGTAACGGGCGGCATTCCACGAGTAGCCGCCGTCGTATTGACCTTCCACCAATTCGGATCGCGCAGGGGTGATCGAGGTATCCAGGTGGCTGATGAAGTCTGGTACCAGGCCGCTGTTGGCGCTGTAGCGTTGGGTAAAGTCGCTGATGATCGAATAGGTTTTGTCGCGAACCGCCTGCCAGCGTTTATCCCCGGTCATGGCGAAAAAACTGTAGAGGTGCGACTGCATGAAATCCGAGGTGCGGGTGGTGTACTCAAGCTCCGGGTCGCCGTCGGTGCCGGCCCAGTCGCCGAGCATCAGATGCTGAGTCCTGGGGTGCACCTCGTGTTTCATGATCGCCGCCATCACCGTGTTGGCCTCGCTGCGATAGTCAATGGTGCCTTGGCTGCCCCATTTCTGGTCGGCCAACAGCAGGGCGTAGGCGATGTCCAGGTCGCCGTCGGTGGCACTGACGTCGCCACGGAAAGGGTCGGTGGAGTCGCCGCAACCCTCGATCTGGTTCCAGGCCATCAAGCCGGGATCGGACGCCGCCGGGTGATCCTGGAAGTAGCGCACCATGCCGTCGAAGATTTTTTGGGCGTCTTCATCGTAGTCCGCCATCATCACTGTGAGCAGCATGCCGTAGCCATGAGCCTCTGACACCGTGATGGTGTTGGGCGCGGCGCCACCGCCCACCGGTTTGTGGTCGGCGTTGACCTTGACGAAATACCGGCCGCTGCCGCATTCCCCCGACAGGTACACCGCCTTCCAGTCCTTGTAGAACGTGACCAACTGCCGATCCATGACCGCCTGGGGCTGGCGATTGGGCAGGATGGTGCCGGGGTAGTAGGGCGCGTGAGTACTCTGGGCTGCGCTGCTGACTGACCATGAACCGGCGGCCATGCACAGTGATAACAGCAGCGTGGGCAGATGCCGTCTAGGGTGACGCATGAACTGACTCTCCAACCTGATCCAAAGGACAAGGTCGCGAGGTTAGCGGCAGCGCGGATGTTTCACTGTCACAGGCTGTAACAGCCTAACCCGGGCGCAGCGCCAGGGTCAGGGTCAGGCGTGCGCCGCCCAACGGGCTGCGGGTGATCGACAGTTCCCCACGGTGCCAATGGGTGGCGCGCTTGGCCAGCGCCAGGCCCAGGCCAAACCCGCTGGGCTCGTCTCCGCCCATGGCCAGCCGTACGAAGGGTTCGAAGATTTTTTCGCGGTTTTCCGGCAATACGCCGGGGCCGTCATCGTCCACATGCAGCACCAGGTGCTGGTCCTGGCACGCAGCGCTGACGTTCACCCGTTCGCGGGCATAAGTGATGGCGTTGCTCAACAGGTTACGCACGATCAAGTGCAGCAGGGCGCGGTCGCCGATCAGCTCCAGTTCGGCCGGCTGGGTGTCCAGGGTCAGCAAGCGATGGTGCCCGTCGAGCAGGGCAAACTCCTGCTGCAGCCAGTCATGGATGTTGATCGGCTCATGCTGCAGGTCGCTGGGTGCATCGGCCAGCCGGGCAAAGGCGAGGCTGGCGCGAACCAGCGACTCCAGCTCTTCGATGTCGGTTTGCAGGCGCTCTTGCAGGCGGGTGCGGGTGTCGGGGTCGGCGCTTTTACTCAGCAGTGCCAGAGCAAACCGCATCCGGGCCAACGGCGTGCGCAGTTCGTGGGACACCGCCTGGGAAACCTCGCGGTGGCGTTCGCCCATCGAGGTGATGTCCTGGGCATGCTTGCGCAAGGTCTGCAGCAGCGGCGTCCATTCCTGGCTCATCGCCGGCAGCAGCGTGTTGGGCGTGCGGGCGAGGGCAGTGATACTCGCGTTGAGGGTGTTGAGGTCGTGGGTGTATTTGCGCCGGGCACGCAGGGCGATCCAGAGAAGCAGCAATACCGGCAGGCCAGCGACACAGGCGGTCACCCCGTACACCGGGTATTGCAGCAGGTCCTTCACTTCGGCGGTTCCCCACATGGGGCCGAATTGAATCACCGTGTCATCGTCCAGCGGGAAGTAGGTGACGTCCTCATCGCTGTTCTGCGCCGGTTGATGATGGTCGAGCATCACAATGGCTTCGGGTGGCAGCTCGATATCGTCCTTTTTCACCACGCTCACCGGGTACTGAAAGCGTGCTTGCAGCGACTCGACACGCGCCTCCCATTGTTCGGGGGGCAGGGTCTTGAGTTGCTCGGCAACCAGATAACCCGGCCCGGCCATCAGGCGCAGAAAGCTGTAGTCGCCGATAAACACCGCAGCGTTGGTGCACAGCCACAACAGGTAAAGGGTGAGGGCGGCCCAACTGGTGCCGGTCGCGATTGCCATCCAGGGGCGCACTTTAGACAGCATGTTGACTCCCGCTCGGGATTTCGACGAACAGGTATCCCTGCGCCGTGATGGTCTGGATGGTCACGGGGCACTCAAGGCTCATGAGTTTCTTGCGCAAGCGCGACACCCGCATATCAATCGAACGGTTCAGGCCGTCGTACTCCAGGCCGCGCAGGCGCTGGAGCAGTTTTTCCCGGGTGAGTAATACGCCGCAGTGACGGGCGAAGATGGCAAGCAGCTCGAACTCGGCCACCGAAAACTGCAAGGGCGCCTCGCCAAGCCAGGCGAAGTGGTTGTTCAGGTCCAGTCGAAAAGCGCCCCACTGATAGTAGCTGCGAGGTGCCTGAGGATGGCGGCGCAGCAGCGAGCGGATCCTTGCCAGCAACAGTTGCGGGTCGATCGGCTTGACCACATAGTCGTCGGCCCCGGCGGCAAACCCCACTAATTGTTCGGCGTTCTCGTCCAGCGCCGTCATCATCAGGATAAACCCCGTGTAGTGGTCGCGAATCTGTCGGCACAGGGTGAAACCGTCGATGCCCGGCAGCATCACATCGAGGATCAACAGCGCGGGCTGCTCATCGCGGATACGTTGGGCGGCGCGGTCGCCACGGTGTTCCACGGCCACGGTGAACCCTTCGGCACGCAGGAACTCGGCGGTGAGTGCCGCCAGGGGCAGGTCGTCTTCGATCAGCAGCAGGGTATCGGACATGGCTCAGCGGGATCGTTGCCAAAAAAGTGCGCAGAGTGTTGCGCCCTTGGCCCCGGCGAGGCAAGGGCTGTTCATTAAGGCGTTACGGGCTGCTTATGGAGGGCGGGTTGTGGTGCTTTCACCGGTCGATACAGCAAGAAGTAATAGGCCCCCAAACAAATCAACCAGCTGAAAATCGCCGTCCACACGTTATGGGAAAGAAAGTGCGCGCCCTGCATCGTGCGGCTCACCGAAAGCACCGTGCCGAGGCCCAGTGCAAACATAAACGCCGGGCGTGCCATCCGGGGCCGGCGATCCCTCAGGGCAAAAAACAACGCAAACAGGGCAAACCCGGTCGCTGCATGCCCGCCCGGCCAGCAGCGTCCGGGCTTGTCGGTCGGTGGCCTCGGGCTCAGCAACTCGCTGTAAGTCTCCTGCCCACCAAATTCCTTGACGCTCCACGGGCATTGCACCGCGGTCACCGTCTTCAACGGCGAAACAAACGAGGTGGCCAGCGCCAGCGAGAGCACCAGGCAGCCCAGTTCCCGGCGATAGGGTTTAAGCCGCTCAAAAATAAAGGCACCGGCAAACCCGGCGATCGCCAGCACCGAAAACACGATCACCATCTGCTTGGCGCGGTCGTGAAGAATGTCTTCCAGAAAAAAACTGTGCCGGCCCACAAAGCCGCCTTCGGAAGCGTTGTAGAACAGCTTGGCGATGTCCATGTCCAGCGACGTCAGCTCCAGCAGCAGCATGGCCACCGCCAGCACGGCAGGCACACCGAGACACAGCCAGAAGTTGAGGGGTTGGGATACCGGACGAACAGCGATTGCTTGCATGGCGAACTCAGACTCTAAAAAAAGCCCCGGTCAGACCTGGCCGGGGCATTTTGGTTAGCGTGTACTCACCTGGGGAACCTCGTCCTTGGGCACCCTCCAGCTCAGCAACTGTTGTTTGTAGCCATAACTGGCGCCCTGGTAGTAGGTGATGGCCCGCTGGATCAATGGGTCATCGCTACCTACGCGGGTTTCATGGCTGTCCCCCAGTGCCTGGTCATGGCGACGCAGGCCTTGGCGTGGGCTGAGAATCGCCAGGTCATTGCCGTCGAACAACCCCAGGTACTGGTAATTGCCCACCACTACCCGTGGCGGCAGTGGGTTGTCTTGCAGCAGGTTGCGGCCAAAAAACGTCGACTCGTAGCTCAGGTTCAGCAAGCCCAGCAGGGTGGGCGCCAGGTCGATCTGGCTGGCCAGCTTCGCGTTCTCGCCGGCGTCCACCAGCTTGGGGGCGTAGATGAACAACGGAATCTGGTAATTCACCATCGGCAGGTCTTCCTTGCCCGCGCTGCCCGCCGTGTGGTCGGCGACGAAGATAAAGATCGTGTTGTCGAACCATGGCTTCTGGCGCGCTGCCTCCAGGAACTGGCCGATGGCATGGTCGGTGTACTTCACCGCGCCGTCGCGGCCGTCACCGGATTTGATATCAATGCGGCCTGCCGGGTAGGTGTACGGGCGGTGGTTGGAGGTGGTCATCAGTTGCAGCAGGAACGGTTGCTGCTTGGCGTAGTCGGCATCCGCCAGTTTCAGCGTCTGTTTATAGAGGTCTTCGTCCGCCATGCCCCAGGCGTTTTTGAAGCTGATTTCTGCTTCGGGCACGCTGCTTTGGTCGACTACGCGGTAGCCGTTGCCGCTGAAGAACGCGTTCATGTTGTCGAAGTAGCCGCGTCCGCCGTAGACAAACACGCTGTCATAGCCGATGGCATTGAGCTGTTGGCCCAGGCTGCCGAACCCGCTTTCGCGGCCGATGCGCTTAACGATGGAGCGCCCCGGCGTTGGTGGAATGGCCAGGGTGATAGCTTCCAGGCCACGGTCGGTGCGGGTGCCGGTGGCGTAGAAGTTATTGAAGTACAGGCTCTGTTTGCGCAGCGCGTCGAGGTTGGGCGTGAGGTTATTCGAGTCGCCGTTGCTGCCCATGTACTTGGCACTGAAGCTCTCGATGGTCACCAGTACGATATTGGGTTTGCGCAGCGTGCCCGGGTTGGTAATGGCGCGACGGATATCCAGCGGGTCCGTGCCGATAAACCGTGCATTGGGCTCGCTGAGTTCGGCGCGCAACTGCTTGGCGACCACATCGGCCGGCAGGCTCTTGTAGAACTGGTTGTAGTCCAGCTCGTTATTACGGAAGGCGGCGAAGAACTGATACGGGCCGTTGCTCGCCAGTTCGTTGTTGTAGGCATTACCGCCCTGGCTGCGCGGGCTGTCCTGGTTGATCAGTTGCAGGCTCAGGCCGGCCACCACCAACAAACCGAGGGCGTTGAGCAGGCGTTTGCGCATCGCAGGCAACGGCGAGTTCATCGCCGCGTTGAACGGTTTACGCAAGGCCAGGCTCAAGACAATTGCCAGCACCGCCAGCAGGCTCAGCAACTTGCCGATCGGATAAGACTCCAGCAGGTTGTTCAGCACCTCTTTGGAGTACACCAGGTAGTCCACGGCAATAAAGTTGAAGCGCACGCCGAACTCGTCCCAGAACAACCACTCGGCCACGCTGGTGAAGAGCATGGCGAACAGGCTGACGGTCAGTACCGCTTGCAGGAACCAACGATGACCCCGACGCCGCCACAAGCCTGGTGGGCACAGCAGCAAGTACAGGCCCAAGGGCAGGGCGGCATAGGCGAGGAAGCCGAGGTCATACAGCAGGCCCACGCCGAATACCGGCAGCAGGTTACCGCTGACTTCATCCAGGTGAGTCACCAGCAGCAGGACGCGCGTTAGTAGAAAAACAACCAGCCAGGCACCGGTCACCAGCAGCAAATAGCGCATTGGTGCCGTTTTTGGAAAACCCATGTCAATGTTCCTTATTTACGATGGGCGCGATCTTCGCGCTGACACTGTAGTCAGCTTGTGAACCTATAGTGAAAAACTCGTTAAGTTCCCCAATCGGTTGAAAACAGTAATCGGTGCGGCCTTCAGGCCTAGCCGTGAGCCATACTTGGCCTTAAGCTGCGCGAGCCAACACGGCCGTTACCGCGTACGGAGACACTGCCCATGCGAATTTTATTGGTTGAAGACAACCGCGATATTCTGGCCAACCTGGCGGATTACCTGGGGCTGAAGGGCTACACCGTAGACTGTGCGCAGGACGGTTTGTCGGGCCTGCACCTGGCTGCCACCGAACATTACGACCTGATTGTGCTCGACATCATGCTGCCCGGCATTGACGGCTACACCCTGTGCAAACGCCTACGGGAAGACGCGCGCCGCGACACGCCGGTGATCATGCTCACTGCGCGCGACCAACTGGATGACCGGCTGCAGGGCTTCAAGTCCGGCGCCGATGACTACCTGCTCAAGCCATTCGCCCTGTCGGAATTGGCCGCGCGCATCGAAGCGGTGCTGCGTCGTGCCCAGGGCGGCGGTCGCCGTGCGCTGCAAGTCGGTGACCTGAATTACGACCTCGACACCCTGGAAGTCACCCGCGAAGGGCGCCTGCTCAAGCTCAACCCGGTCGGCCTGAAGCTGCTGGCGGTGCTGATGCAAAAAAGCCCCCATGTGCTGCGCCGCGAGATTCTCGAAGAAGCCCTGTGGGGCGATGACTGCCCGGACAGCGACAGCTTGCGCAGCCACGTCCATCAACTGCGTCAGGTGATCGATAAACCCTTCGCCAAACCGTTGCTGCAAACGGTGCACGGTGTGGGTTATCGCCTGGCCGAGGGTCGTGATGGAGTTTAAGCAAAGCCTTGCCCAGCGGATCATCATCGCCTTCGCCTTGATGAGTGCGTTGGTGGCGGGGGCCTTCGCCATGGGCATCGTCGCCACGGTGCACCTGGTGGAAGAAAAACTCATTTCGGCAGGCCTGGGCGGTGACTTGCAACGCCTGCTGCTGATGGACAGCGTCGAGGACTGGAGCCACCGTCCCGAGCCCGACCAATTGTTCTACTTCAGCGGCGGCCCCGGCGATTTCGAGCTGCCCAAGGATCTGCGCCATCTGGAGCCTGGTTTTCACGAGGTGTTTCGGGAGGCGCTGTCCTACCATGCCATGGTCGAGGTGGTCGACGGTCGCCGTTATGTCCTGTTGCAAGACCAGAGCGATTTCGAAGAGCGCGAGCGGGTGCTGTTTGCCGTGGTGCTGGTGGGGTTTGTGCTCAGCCTGGCGTTGGCGGTATTCCTCGGCTGGGTGCTGGCGCGCAAGGTAATGGCACCGGTGGTACGCCTGGCCCGCCAGGTGCGGCACCGCGACCAATTACTCGGCCTGGCGCCACCGCTGGCGCCGGATTACGCCGCGGATGAAGTCGGCGAGCTGGCCGTGGCCTTTGACGCCACCCTGGGCCGTTTACGCCAGGCGTTGTCCCGGGAGCAGCTGTTTACCAGTGACGTCAGCCACGAGTTGCGCACCCCGCTGATGGTTCTCGCCAGTTCCTGCGAGCTGTTGCTGGAGAACCCGGCGATTGACCAGCGCGGCCGCAAGCAGGTCGAGCGCATTGCGCGGGCCTGTGAAGAAATGCGCGAACTGGTACAGACCTTCCTGATGCTGGCCCGTGCCCAGCGCGAGGAGGCAGGCATGTCGCCCCAGGCCAGCCTGGCGCAGGTGGCCGAGGACTTGCTAGGGATCTGGCGTGAGCCGATCGAGCGCAAAGGCCTTGAGCTGATCTATCAACCGGGCAATCCACTGGATACCCGCTACAACGCGACCTTCCTGCACGCGGTCATGGGCAACCTTTTGCGTAATGCCCTGCACTACACCGAGCACGGCTTGATCCGCCTTACCCTGGAACCGAGCGGTTTTGTGGTGGAAGACACTGGCGTGGGCATTCCCGAGGACAAGCGCGAAGCGATGTTCGAACCGTTTGTGCGCGGCAGTGAAAAGCGCGGAGAAGGCCTGGGCCTGGGTTTGTCCCTGGTTCAGCGCATCTGTGAGAACCAGGGTTGGAGCGTCAGCCTCAGCACCATGGAGCCCAATGGCTGCCGCTTTCACGTCGAGTTGAGTCAGGTCAAAGACTGATGGCTGCCCTGCCGCTAAGCTGCCGCAGACTCCCTCATTTTCGCCGAAGATGGCATCATGCCACGACTTGTGTCTGCAAAGTTTTGTAATGTATACGATTCGACAGGACAAGTTTTTCACAACGTGTTGACCTGTTGATCACAGGATTCTCCTTAAGGTTGTAGGCATTAGTAACTGGAGACCCGGTGATGCCTACCCCAATCAAGCTCGAATTTTCCGATAAGTACGACGATCAGCACGCGCAGAATTATTTGCTCAAACATCAGGACAATCTGGCTCGCCGGTTGTCCCACAAACGCGACGAGCAATTGGCGCGTGGTGCGTTGGCCATGGCCGGTGAGCCTGGCCTGGTGCTGGACCTGCCATGTGGTGCCGGGCGTTTCTGGCCGCTGCTGGCAGAAAAGCCCAACCGTGTGATCATCGGCGCCGACAACTCAGCGTCGATGTTGAAGATCGCCACGGTCGCCCAACCGGCGGATGTGGTGAAACGGGTACGCCCCTTGCAGACGTCTGCCTTTGATATCGATTTGCCAGATAACGCGGTCGACAGTATTTTCTGCATGCGCTTGATGCACCACATTGGTGACCCCGAGCACAGGCTGGCAATACTGCGCGAATTTCAGCGTGTTACCCGCGACAGCGTGATTATCTCGTTGTGGGTAGACGGCAATTTCAAGGCCTGGAAACGCAAGCGTGCCGAAGTGCGCCGTCGCAAAAAAGGTGAGCAGGAAGGTTACCAAAATCGGTTCGTGTTACCGGCTGCTACTGTTGAGGCAGAGTTTGAGCAAGCCGGTTTCCGTGTTCAGGAATCCCTGGACTTCATACCGCTCTACGCCATGTGGCGAGTGTATGTATTGCGCAAGAGGTAACAGGATGGCTGTCGAGTGTTTACCAGGTAGTGAAGTAGCTCCCGAGGAGCGATTTGATTATTTCTGGCGCCAGCAGGGCGAGTGGGTCGAAGAGCCCAATCGTCGTCGTGGCGGTGAAAGTGGTGTGCAACGGGTGACGGGCACCAATGGTCGTTTGCTCTATAGCAAGCGCCAGACGGGCCATATCTACCGCAGTTGGCTCCATCCGTTTGGGCGCCCCACGGTGTTGCGTGAGCGTGACGCCCTGAAGGGCCTGCGTTTGCTGGATGTACGCGTGCCGGAGTTGGTGTTCTGCGAGGCCCGTCGCGACCCTGAGCACCAATGGAAGGCGTTGTTGGTGACGGCGTCGCTGGACGGTTTCGACGAGATCGAAAACTGGTACGCCGCGGGTGGTCGTGAGCAGTATGGCGAGTTGGTGCATGAGCGTTTGCTCAAGGAACTCGCGGGTACGTTGGCGCGGATGCACAAAGGTCGTTGGCAGCATGGTTGCCTGTATATCAAGCATATCTTTGTGCGGGTGACGGGTGAGGGTGACGCGGCCAAGGTTGAAGTGGCGCTGCTGGACTTCGAGAAGTGCCGCCAGCGGTTGACGGCTTTGCGGGCGGCCCGGCATGACATGTTGCAGTTACGCCGCCATTCGTCGTGGAACTCTACGGACTGGCAGAAACTCAGCTACTTTTACGAGACGGCGTTTGGCAGCGCTATCAAAGGTTTAACGTAATGAAGCTAGAAATTGCACGAGGTTTGTTTCTGTTGGGGGCTTTGGGCATAGCTGCCCTGGCCCTGGCTGCCTGGGAGCAGCCCCGGACACAAGTTCTCAGTGCGGTGCAGGGTGTCGGGCAGCAATGCCCGATGCCGCGGATCGCCAAGGTCGGTGTCGCGGCCAAGCCTGATCATGAGTTGTTGTTGTTCATGTTTGGGATGTCCCAAGGGATGAGGCCACAGAGTTGAAGAGATTGAAGCCCAAATAAAAGGCCTCGTGTTTACGAGGCCTTTTATTTGGGCTTGATCCTTCCCACGCAGAGCGTGGAAACGCTCCAGGCAGCGGATATGTCCCACTCCAAACCTACTTCTTTTTCTTCGGAATCCGCACCAACCGCGTATCCGAATAAATGTCGTGCCAGCCGCGTTTCTGCTTGTCGAACAACGACCAGATAAACCCAAGCCCCAGGCACAACCACGAAGCAATCGACACCACAAACCGCAACAACGCCTGCCACAGACTGATCCGCGACCCATCAGCGTTCTGCACCCGCACCCCCCAAACCTGCATCCCCAGGGTCTGCCCCGAATGCGTCCAGAACTTGGCAAAAAACCCAAACAACACAAAAAACAAAATCGTCGACAACAACGGGTCACCATCCAGCGCGCCAGACTCGGAAAGCGCCCGCAACTTGGCCTCCCCGACAAACCCCATCCACACCAGCTTGTAGATAAAGGCCGTGACGATCAGCAAGGCAGTGCACAACAAGAAGTCATAGAACATCGCTGCCAGACGACGGCCCAGGCCTACGGCGGGAAACTCGCCTTGGGGGCTCAGCAGGTGTTTCGACATGACATGGCTCTCAGCAGGAAAAAAGCCATTTTACGGAAGAACGCCAATAAAAAAGCCCCTGATGTCATATCAGAGGCTTTTTGTCGCAGAAAGGATCAGCCTTCTGCTTGTACTTCGTCGGCTTGCATGCCTTTTTGGCCTTGCACCGCGATGAAGGTCACTTTCTGGCCTTCCTTCAGGCTTTTGAAGCCGTTGCCCTGAATAGCGCGGAAGTGGACGAACAGATCCGGACCGCTTTCTGGAGTGATAAAACCAAACCCTTTCTCGTCGTTAAACCACTTGACGGTACCGCTCTGACGTTCAGCCATTTTCTTATTTCCTTGACGCTAAAAATTAATGACAGCCCCTTTCACATGAAAGAGTACTGGGCTGAGTTGCAGGAAAGTAAGAGACGTCGAACGGGTTGTAGCAAACTTTGGCTACTGCCCAGGTCCAGGTTCAAAGCGACCCATGCAAACACAGTGGGCAAACTCTACGCCAACTAAGACAGAAAAAACAAGCCCCGGAAAATGCCCAGGTTTTGCTCGGCTTCATTACAGTTCTGTTCACAATGTGGAACGTCTTTATTCGATAGAATTCGTCACTTGTTATAGGTGACGGAACATAACATTGACTATCGACAGTGCACTTTAATGTGGCGGTTGCGTTACAGATTAGTGCACGTTAACGCAACCGCGTTACTTATAGGAACAGTCAATCAGCCACGGTAGTAACGTTGTGGCACGAATGGCATTTTACTTACACGTAGTGGCACCTTTTTCCCGCGCACCAATGCAGATACTTCGGTATCCAGTGCGATGAATGCGCTGTCCAGGTAACCCATGGCCAGCGGGCCACCCAGGCTCGGGCCAAAACCGCCGCTGCAGACGCTGCCGATTACGGTGCCGTGTTCGTCGACGATCTCTGCACCTTCACGCACCGGGGTCCGCTCCTGTGGCAACAGGCCCACGCGTTTGCGGCTTACACCGGTTTGTTGCTGGGTGAAGATTGCGTCGGCACCCGGGAAGCCGCCGGCACGCACGCCATCAGCGCGACGGGCCTTGGAGATCGCCCACAACAGGCTGGCTTCAATCGGTGTGGTCTCGGTGTTCATGTCATGGCCGTAGAGGCACAGGCCGGCTTCCAGGCGCAGGGAGTCGCGGGCGCCGAGGCCGATGGCCTGCACTTCGGTTTCGGCCAGCAGGCTGCGGGCCAGGGCTTCGGCACTGGCGGCCGGCACCGAGATTTCGAAGCCGTCTTCGCCGGTGTAGCCCGAGCGGCTGACGTAGCAGTCCACGCCCAGCAGGCGGGTCGGTGCGAATTGCATGAAGGTCATGTGCTTGACCTCTGGCGCCAGGCGCGCGAGTACGCCGACAGCGGCCGGGCCTTGCAGGGCCAGCAGGGCGCGTTCCTCGAACAGTGGTTCGATGGTGCACTGGTCACCGATGTGCTGGCGCAGGTGGGCCAGGTCCTGGTCCTTGCAGGCAGCGTTCACCACCAGGAACAGTTCGTCGTTACCGAGGTTGGCGACCATCAGGTCATCCAGGATGCCGCCTTGCTCGTTGGTGAACATCGCGTAGCGCTGCATGCCCACCGGCAGGTCGATGATGTCCACCGGTACCAGGGTTTCCAGGGCCTTGGCGGCACCGGCGCCGGTCAGGCGGATCTGGCCCATGTGCGACACGTCGAACAACCCGGCCTGTTCACGGGTGTGCAGGTGTTCTTTCATCACGCCCAGCGGGTATTGCACCGGCATGTCGTAGCCGGCGAAGGGCACCATGCGTGCGCCCAGTTCGAGGTGCAGGGCGTGCAACGGGGTTTTCAACAGGGTTTCGGTGGACATATTCAGCTCCTGAAAAACGTGCGGACGCGCTGGTGGGCGTCAGCACTCGATAATGTTGACCGCCAAACCGCCACGGGCGGTTTCCTTGTATTTGCTTTTCATGTCGGCGCCGGTCTGGCGCATGGTGCGGATGACCTTGTCGAGGGAGACGAAGTGTTGCCCGTCGCCGCGCAGGGCCATGCGCACCGCATTGATGGCCTTGACCGAACCCATGGCGTTGCGCTCGATGCAGGGCACCTGTACCAAGCCGCCGATGGGGTCGCAGGTCAGGCCGAGGTTGTGTTCCATGCCGATCTCGGCGGCGTTTTCTACCTGGGAAACCGTACCGCCCAACACTTCGCACAGGGCGCCGGCGGCCATGGAACAGGCCACGCCGACTTCCCCCTGGCAGCCGACTTCGGCGCCGGAGATCGAGGCGTTTTCCTTGTACAGAATGCCGATGGCCGCGGCGGTGAGCAGGAAACGCACCACGCCGTCCTCACTGGCCCCCGGGATAAAGCGCATGTAGTAGTGCAACACCGCCGGCACAATCCCGGCCGCACCATTGGTGGGCGCAGTCACCACGCGCCCGCCGTTGGCGTTTTCTTCGTTGACCGCCAAGGCGTACAGGTTGACCCAGTCCAGCACCGACAACGGGTCACGCAGTGCCGATTCCGGGTGCTTGCACAGTTGGCGATGCAATGCGGCGGCGCGTCGCTTGACCTTCAGGCCGCCCGGCAAAATCCCTTCGTTGCGACAGCCCGCGTCTACGCAATCCTGCATTACCTGCCAGATTTTCAGCAGGCCGGCGCGGGTTTCCGCTTCCGGTCGCCAGGCGCTTTCATTGGTCAGCATCACCTGGCTGATGGACAGCCCATAGGTGGCGCAATGGCCGAGCAAGTCCTTGGCACTTTTGAACGGGAAGGTCAGGGGCGTGGCGTCTTCGACGATGCGGTCGTGGCCGGCGGCGTCTTCATCCACCACAAACCCGCCGCCCACCGAGTAGTACTCGCGGCTGCGAATCTGCAGGCCGGCTGCGTCGAAAGCGCGGAAGATCATGCCGTTGGGATGATAGGGCAGGGGTTTGCGAATCATCGCCAGGTGTTCTTTCTCGTTGAACGCAATGCTGTGTTCGCCGAGCAGGTTCAAGCGTGCGTTGCCGCGAATTTCCGACAAGCGTGCGGCGACGGTTTCAGTGTTCACGGTGTCCGGGTGTTCGCCTTCCAGGCCCAGCAATACGGCCTTGTCACTGCCGTGGCCTTTGCCAGTGGCGCCGAGGGAGCCGTAGAGTTCCACCTTGACGCAGGTGGTGGTGGCTAACAGGTTATCGCGCTTCAGGCCTTCGACGAATCGAGCGGCAGCGCGCATCGGGCCGACGGTGTGGGAGCTGGAGGGGCCGATGCCAATCTTGAACAGGTCGAACACGCTTAAAGACATGGTTGTTCTCCGGTTTCTTATTATTTATCGGATGTACTCGGTCCAATTGTGGGAGCGGGCTTGCTCGCGAAAGCGGTGGGTCAGTCACCAGATGTATCAACTGACACTCCGCATTCGCGAGCAAGCCCGCTCCCACATTAGGTTACGCGTAGCTCTCGATCGACGGGCACGCACACACCAAATTGCGATCACCAAACACGTTGTCGACCCGGCCAACCGGCGGCCAGTACTTGGCTTCGATCAACGATGCCACCGGGTACACCGCTTGCTCGCGGCTATATGGGTGGCTCCATTCGCCAACCAGTTCCGCGGCAGTGTGCGGCGCGTTCTTCAGCGGGTTGTCATCCTTGTCCAGCGAGCCATTTTCCACCGCGCGGATTTCTTCGCGGATAGCGATCATCGCGTCGCAGAAGCGGTCCAGTTCTTCCCTGGATTCGCTTTCGGTCGGCTCGATCATCAGGGTGCCGGCTACCGGGAACGACATGGTCGGCGCATGGAAACCAAAGTCGATCAGGCGCTTGGCCACGTCATCCACGCTGATGCCGCTGCTGTCTTTCAACGGGCGCAGGTCGAGGATGCATTCGTGGGCCACCAGGCCATTGCTGCCGGTGTACAGCACGGGGTAGTGCTCTTCCAGGCGACGGGAAATGTAGTTGGCATTCAGGATCGCCAACTGCGAAGCGCGCTTGAGGCCCGCGCCGCCCATCATGCTGATGTACATCCAGGTGATCGGCAGGATGCTCGCGCTGCCGAACGGTGCGGCGCAGACCGCGCCTTCCTTGCGTTCCATCGCGGCATGGCCGGGCAGGAACGGCGTCAGGTGGGATTTGACGCCAATCGGGCCAACGCCCGGGCCGCCACCACCGTGGGGAATGCAGAAGGTCTTGTGCAGGTTCAGGTGGGACACGTCGCCGCCGAACTTGCCCGGGGCGCAGAGGCCGACCATCGCGTTCATGTTGGCGCCGTCGATGTACACCTGGCCGCCGTTGTCGTGAATGATCCCGCAGATTTCGCGGATGCCTTCTTCGAACACACCGTGAGTGGACGGGTAGGTGATCATCAGCGCAGCGAGGTGTTCGCGGTGCTCGATAGCCTTGGCGCGCAGGTCTTCGATGTCGACGTTACCGCGTGCATCGCAAGCGGTGACCACTACGCGCATGCCGGCCATGTTGGCGGTGGCAGGGTTGGTGCCGTGGGCCGACGACGGGATCAGGCAGATGTCGCGGCGCTCTTCGCCACGGCTCTGGTGATAGGCACGAATCGCCAGCAGGCCAGCGTACTCGCCCTGGGAACCGGCGTTCGGTTGCAGGGAGATCGCGTCGTAACCGGTGGCCGCGCAGAGCATGGCTTCCAGTTCGGTGGTCAGTTGCTGGTAGCCGGCGCTTTGCGAAGCTGGGGCGAACGGGTGCAGGGCACCGAACTCGGCCCAGGTCACCGGGATCATTTCGCTGGCGGCGTTGAGCTTCATGGTGCACGAGCCCAGCGGGATCATGGTGCGATCCAGGGCCAGGTCCTTGTCGGCCAGCTTGCGCAGGTAGCGCATCAGCTCGGTTTCGGAGTGATAACGGTTGAACACCGGGTGGCTGAGGATCGGCGACTGGCGCAGCAGCGCGGCCGGCAAGGTGCTTTCAACGCTGGCAGCCAATGCGGCGAAGTCTGGCAGGGCTTTGCCGCTGGCGAACACGCTCCACAGGGTTTCGATATCGGCCTGGGAGGTGGTTTCGTCCACCGACAGGCCAAGGCGCTCGCCATCAACCACACGCAGGTTGATGCGCTGGGCGCGGGCCTTGTCGTGCAGGGCGGCGGTTTGCGCGCCGGTCTTGATGGTCAGGGTGTCGAAGAAGTGGGCTTGTTCAACCGCCAGGCCCAATGCGCTCAAGCCTTTGGCGAAGATCGCGGTCAGGTGATGGATGCGGTTGGCAATCTGGGTCAGGCCTTTCGGGCCGTGGTACACGGCATACATGCTGGCGATGTTGGCCAACAGCACTTGGGCGGTGCAGATGTTGCTGGTGGCCTTCTCGCGGCGGATATGTTGCTCGCGGGTCTGCATGGCCAGGCGCAGGGCCGGCTTGCCGAAACGGTCCACGGAGACGCCTACCAGACGGCCCGGCATGTCACGCTTGAACGCATCCTTGGTGGAAAAGTACGCCGCGTGCGGGCCACCGAAGCCCAGCGGCACGCCGAAGCGTTGTGCACTGCCGATGGCCACGTCGGCGCCGAATTCGCCCGGCGGGGTCAGCAGCGTCAGGGCCAGCAGGTCAGCGGCCACGGCCACCAGCGCATTGGCGGCGTGGAAGCGCTCGGTCAGTTCGCGGTAGTCGAACACGTCACCGTTGCTGGCCGGGTATTGCAGCAATGCGCCGAAGAAGGCGCTGACGTCGGTCAGTTCACGCTCGTCGCCCACGACTACGTCGATGCCCAGCGGCTCGGCACGGGTGCGCAGTACGTCGAGGGTTTGCGGGTGGCTGTGCACGGAGGCGAAGAACGCGTTGCTGCCTTTGTTCTTGCTCAGGCGTTTGCAGAAGGTCATGGCTTCGGCAGCGGCGGTGGCTTCATCCAGCAGCGAGGCGTTAGCGATCGGCAGGCCGGTGAGGTCGCTGATCAGCGTCTGGAAGTTCAGCAGCGATTCCAGGCGGCCCTGGGAAATCTCAGGCTGATAAGGCGTGTAGGCGGTGTACCAAGCCGGGTTTTCCAGCAGGTTGCGCAGGATCGGCGACGGTGTGTGGCAATTGTAGTAGCCCTGGCCGATGTAGGTCTTGAACAGCTCGTTCTTGGCGGCAATCGCCTTGATCGAAGCCAGTGCGTCGGCCTCGCTCAGGCCGTCGCTCAGGCCCAGTACGGCGGTGCCCTTGATGCTCTCCGGGATCACGCTGGCGCTCAGGGCTTCCAGGGAATCAAAGCCCAGGGTGGCGAGCATGTGTTGCTCGTCGTCCTGGCGCGGGCCGATGTGACGGGCGATGAATTCGTTGGCGGTGGTCAGATTAGTCATGGCGCGCTCCTCAGGCTTCAGCGTTGGCTTTGATCAGGCGGTCGTACGCATCCTGATCCAACAGCTTAGCTACTGCATCGGCATCAGCCGGTTTAAAGCGGAAGAACCAGCCTTCGCCCATCGGGTCTTCGTTGACCAGTTCGGGGCTGCCGTCCAGTTGGTCGTTCACTTCGAGGACTTCGCCGTCCAGCGGCATGTACACGCCGCTGGCTGCCTTGACCGATTCAACGGTGGAGGCTTCTGCGCCCTTGTCGTAGGACTGCAGTTCAGGCAGTTGCACGAAAACCACATCACCCAGCGCGTTCTGCGCAAAAGCGGTAATGCCCACGGTAACGCTGCCGTCGGCTTCGGCGCGCAGCCATTCGTGATCTTCAGTAAAGCGCAACTCGCTCATGGAAACTCCTCAGGGCCAGATTCGTCTGGTGGACGGGATTGGAATAATGGGGAATTGCGTAGCAAAATCGCGGCCAATGTTTTTTTATCGTTATAAAACAATTGGTTACTGATTATGGCGCGTGATGTTCGAACGTTGACTGTAGCGATATCGCTACAGCTGGGCCGTTGAAAAAAAGCCTATGAGGATCAAAGCCTTGCATGGCGACGGCTGACATGGAGTGTATCGATATCGTTCCGCTGTAGCGCTTTCAGTACAGGCAGGTGTCGCTTTTAGCTGCAACACCCTTGTAGGAGCGAGCTTGCTCGCGAAGGTCGGCTAACGATGACGCGGGAAGCCTGAATGAGCGCGGTGTGCTTGAGTTTTTCGCGAGCAAGCTCGCTCCTACAGCAGTCAGGGCTTGTTGGGAATGCCGTACTTGCGCAAGCGGTGGGCAATGGCGGTGTGGGAAGTTTGCAGGCGGCTGGCCAGTTGGCGAGTGGACGGATAGCTGACATACAGCTTCTCCAGCAACCCGCGCTCGAAGTCTTCCACCGCCTGCTCCAGGCTGTCGACTTCACCGTCGTTCTGGCGCGCGACCGAGGTGCCGGCAATGTCCAGGTCGCCAATGTCCACCAGGCTGCTTTCGCAAATGGCGGCGGCGCGGAAGATCACGTTCTGCAACTGCCGCACATTGCCCGGCCAACGGTTGCCCAGCAGCGCCGGATAGGTGCCCGGCGCCAGGCGGCACACCGGGCGCTGGATCTGCGCGCAGGCCTGCTGCATGAAGTAGCGGGCCAGCAGCAGGATGTCCTGGCCGCGCTCGCGCAGGGGCGGCACTTCGACGTTGAGCACATTGAGGCGGTAGAACAGGTCTTCGCGGAAGGTGCCTTCGCTGACCATTTTTTCCAGGTCGCGGTGGGTGGCGCTGAGGATCCGCACATTGACCTTTACCTCACGGTCGCCACCTACCCGCCGGAAGCTGCCGTCGTTGAGAAACCGCAGCAGCTTGGCTTGCAAGTACGGTGACATTTCACCGATCTCGTCGAGGAACACCGTGCCCTGGTTCGCCAGTTCCATCAGCCCCGGCTTGCCGCCACGCTGGGCGCCGGTGAACGCGCCGGGGGCGTAGCCGAACAGCTCGCTCTCGGCCAGGTTTTCCGGCAGCGCCGCGCAGTTCAGGGCCAGGAACGGCGCACTGTGCCGCGCGCTGATGGCGTGGCAGGCGCGGGCGACCAGTTCCTTGCCGGTACCGGTCTCGCCCTGGATCAACAACGGTGCATCCAGCGCCGCCACCCGTTGCGCCCGCGCCTTGAGGGTGCGGATCGCCGGGGACTCGCCCAACAACGCGTCGAAACCTTCGGCGTGATCATGGTGCAGCGCCGACAGTTGTTCGCCGATGCGGTTGGGTTGGTACAGGGTCAGCAGGGCGCCGGCGTCGGTGATCGGCGTGGCGTCCAGCAGCAGGGTCTGGCCGTTCACGTTGATTTCCCGCAGGGCCAGGCGAAAGCCGTGTTCGAGCAAGGTGGCCAGCAGCTTTGGGTCGTCGAACAGTTCGTTGATGCTTTCGCCGGCGGGCTCGCGACCGTACAAAGCGATCAAGGCCGGGTTGGCCAGGAGGATCTTGCCGGCGCTGTCCAGGGCCAGTACCGGGTCGGTCATGGCGGCGAGCAGGGCGTCGAGTTGCAGGTGCTGGCGCTGGCCTGGGAGGATGTCGACCACGGTCACGGCTTGCACGCCGCGCACGCTGAACAGTGCGTCGCGCAGTTCTTCCAGCACCTCGGCGCTCAGGGTCGGGGCGTCGATGTAGACGTTGGGCGGAACCATTTCCACCGCATCCAGGTTGAGATTGCGCCCACCGAGCAAGGCCAGGACTTCCTGGGTGATGCCGACGCGGTCGATGAAGCTGACGTGGATACGCATGGGGCGGTTAGCGGTTCTGGCGAGCGATAGGCGGCAAGTATGCCTTGGAGGAGGGGTCAGGTGAAATCTGTAGGAGCGAGCTTGCTCGCGAAAAACGCACAAGCACCGCGTTCATTCAGGATGCCAGCG
Source organism: Pseudomonas sp. AN3A02 (assembly GCF_011765255.1). Taxonomy (NCBI): domain Bacteria; kingdom Pseudomonadati; phylum Pseudomonadota; class Gammaproteobacteria; order Pseudomonadales; family Pseudomonadaceae; genus Pseudomonas; species Pseudomonas sp. AN3A02. The sequence goes on along the minus strand of NZ_JAARNI010000002.1, from coordinate 22,245 downwards.
TTATCGTTGGCGACCTTCGCGAGCAAGCTCGCTCCTACAGTGGGTTGTGGCCGCGGTTATTCGAGGTGTTCGGGTTTGACCGGATCCCCCGGCTTCACATCCAATTGATGCCGCACATCTTCAAACATCAAATCGTACTGCTTGTGCATTTGCCCATTGAGCACGGCAATCTTCGGCATGCCGTACTTCTGCGCGATATTCATCGCGTGCCGGGCGAAGTCGAACGACTGGTCCTTGGGCAGGAAAAACTCTTCCTTGAGCTCCTTGTCCTGCACCGAGCCGTGCATTTTGAAGAGCATTCCTTTGCCTTCCTTTGGGTCCTGGCTGACTTCGTAGTCGATGCACAGGTTATAGCTGTAGTCATCCTTGTTCAGCGCGTGGCGTTCGATGTGCAGGTGACCAGGTTCAAAGGTAGCCATAGGCATTTCTCCTCTACTTCACAGGTAGGTGATTCCGGGTTTCGCCGTGCTGATTCGCGTGCCGGCACTGCCCTGGACGATCGCTTCGATGTCCGAGAGTGAACCGATCACTGCAGTTTTGCCAGTCTGGCGGGCGAACTCGCAGGCGGCCTGGACCTTGGGCCCCATGGAGCCGGCGGCGAAGCCGAGCTTTTCGATTTCGTCCGGGTGCGCCTGGCCGATGGCTTTCTGGGTGGGTTTGCCGAAGTCGATAAATGCCGCATTGACGTCGGTGGCGATCACCAGCAAATCGGCGTTCAGTTGCCCGGCCAGCAACGAGGAACACAGGTCTTTGTCGATCACGGCTTCAATGCCCTTGAGCTTGCCGTCTTCGCCGTACATGGTCGGAATCCCGCCGCCACCGGCGCAGATCACGATGCTGCCTTTTTCCAGCAGCCACTGGATCGGGCGGATTTCAAAGATCCGCTTGGGCCGTGGGCTGGCGACCACGCGGCGATATTTGTCGCCATCGGGGGCAATCGCCCAGCCTTTTTCGGCGGCGAGCTTTTCCGCTTCGGCCTTGGAGTAGACCGGGCCGATCGGCTTGGTCGGGTTCTGGAAGGCCGGGTCCTTTGCGTCGACTTCAACCTGGGTCAAGAGCGTGGCGAACGGCACTTCGAAGTCCAGCAGGTTGCCCAGTTCCTGTTCGATGATGTAGCCGATCATGCCTTCGGTTTCGGCGCCCAGCACATCCAGCGGGTATGGCGACACCTGGGTGTAAGCCGCCGCTTGCAGCGACAGCAGGCCCACCTGCGGGCCATTGCCGTGGGCAATCACCAGCTCGTTGCCGCTGTGGATCTTGGCGATCTGTTCGGTGGCGATGCGGATATTGGCCCGTTGATTGTCTGCGGTCATGGGTTCACCACGGCGCAGAAGGGCGTTGCCGCCCAGTGCAACGACGATACGCATAATTCAATCCTTCTAAAATTCGGCCTTGTGAACACAGGACAAAATGTGGGAGCGGGCTTGCTCGCGAAAGCGGTGTATCGGCGAAAGATGCAGCGACTGACACGCCGCCTTCGCGAGCAAGCCCGCTCCCACATTGACTGTGTTTCGGCAGTGGGAGCGGTGTGAGGTTTAGATATCCGCCAACGCCGACACCAGGATCGCCTTGATGGTATGCATGCGGTTTTCCGCCTGCTCAAAGGCGATGTTGGCCGGGGACTCAAACACTTCTTCGGTCACTTCCACACCGTTGGCCAGGTTCGGATAACGCGCGGCGATGTCCTTGCCGACCTTGGTTTCGCTGTTGTGGAACGCCGGCAGGCAGTGCATGAATTTCACGCGTGGATTGCCCGAGGCCTTCATCATCTTGGCGTTGACCTGGTACGGCAGCAGTTGCTCGATGCGCTCGTCCCAGGCTTCCACCGGTTCGCCCATGGACACCCAGATATCGGTGTGGATGAAGTCGACGCCTTTCACCGCTTCCTTCGGGTCTTCGGTGATGGTGATGCGCGCGCCACTTTCCTCGGCGAATTCCTGGCACTGCTTGATGAAGTCAGCATGCGGCCACAGGGCTTTCGGCGCGCCGATGCGCACGTCCATGCCCAGCTTGGCGCCGATCATCAGCAGCGAGTTGCCCATGTTGTAGCGGGCGTCGCCCAGGTAGGCGTAGCTGATGTCATGCAGCGGCTTGTCGCTGTGCTCGCGCATGGTCAGGGTGTCGGCGATCATTTGGGTCGGGTGGAATTCGGCGGTCAGGCCGTTGAACACCGGCACCCCGGCGAACTTGGCCAGTTCTTCGACGATTTCCTGTTCAAAGCCACGGTACTCGATGGCATCGAACATCCGGCCCAGGACGCGGGCGGTGTCTTTCATGCTTTCTTTGTGGCCGATCTGCGACGACACCGGGTCGATGTAGGTGACGTGGGCGCCCTGGTCGTGGGCCGCGACTTCGAACGCGCAACGGGTGCGGGTCGAGGTTTTTTCGAAGATCAGCGCGATGTTTTTGCCCTTCAGGTGCGGACGCTCGGTGCCGGTGTATTTGGCGCGCTTGAGGTCGCGGGACAGGTCCAGCAGGTAGTGCAGTTCGCGGGTGGTGTGATGCATCAGCGACAGCAGGCTGCGGTTGCGCATGTTGAAAGCCATGATGGATCTCCTTAGTAGTCGATTGGGTCGCGAATGATCGGGCAGGTCATGCAGTGGCCGCCGCCACGGCCGCGGCCGAGTTCGCCGGCGCTGATGGTGATGACTTCCACACCGGCCTTGCGCAGCAGGGTGTTGGTGTAGGTGTTGCGGTCATAGCCGATCACCACGCCAGGCTCCACGGCCACCACGTTGTTGCCGTCATCCCACTGCTCGCGCTCGGCGGCGAAGCTGTTGCCGCCGGTTTCCACTACACGCAGGGCCTTGAGGTTCAGGGCGGCGGCGACGGTGTCGAGGAAGTTGGTTTTTTCGCGTTGGATGTCGATGCCGCCGGGCTTGGTCTCGTCCGGGCGCAGGGTGAAAGCGACGATCTGGTTGACCACTTCCGGGAAGATCGTGACCAGGTCGCGGTCGCAGAAGCTGAACACCGTGTCGAGGTGCATCGCCGCGCGGGATTTCGGCAGGCCGGCGACGATTACGCGCTCTACGGCTTTGTGCTTGAACAGGTTCAGGGCGAGTTGGCCGATGGCCTGGCGCGAGGAACGCTCGCCCATGCCGATCAACACCACGCCGTTACCGATCGGCATCACGTCGCCGCCTTCCAGGGTGGCGTTGCCGTGTTCCTGGTCCGGGTCGCCGTACCACACCTGAAAGTCGGCGTTGGTGAACTCGGGGTGGAATTTGTAGATGGCGCTCGCCAGCAGGGTTTCCTGGCGTCGTGCCGGCCAGTACATCGGGTTCAGCGTCACGCCGCCGTAGATCCAGCAGGTGGTGTCGCGGGTGAACTGGGTGTTCGGCAGCGGCGGCAGAATGAAGCTGGAGTGGCCGAGAAAGTCGCGGAACATCTCGATGGTCTTGCCGCCGAAGCTGCTCGGCAGGTCATCGGCCGACACGCCACCGATCAGGAACTCGGCGACCTTGCGCGGCTCCAGGCTGCGCAGCCACGAACTGACTTCATTGACCAGCCCCAGGCCGACCTGGTTGGCGGTGATCTTGCGCGCCAGGATCCAGTCCAGCGCTTCGGGGATGGCGACGATGTCGGTCAGCAGGTTGTGCATTTCCAGCACATCGATGTCGCGTTCGCGCATCTTGGTCACGAAGTCGAAGTGGTCACGCTTGGCCTGGGCCACCCACAACACGTCATCGAACAGCAGTTCATCGCAGTTGTTGGGGGTCAGCCGCTGATGGGCCAAACCTGGGGAGCACACCATGACTTTGCGCAGTTTGCCGGCTTCGGAATGTACGCCGTACTTCACTTTTTCCGTGGTCATTACAGATCCTCCAGTGAACAATAATTACAGGGTCAGGAAACCGTCGTAGAGCCCATAGGCCGCCACCAGGGCGCCAATGACTACTGCGGCGAAAATCAGCTTCTCGACATTGGTGAAAATCGGTTTGCCCAGTTCGTGCTTGGCCTTGGCGAACAGGATCGCGCCAGGTGCATAGAGCAGGGCGGAGAGCAGCAGGTATTTGGTGCCGCCGGCGTAGAGCAGCCACACCGCGTAGATCAGTGCGACCGCGCCGATGAACAGGTCTTTCTTGCGTTCGGCCAGCGCGTTTTCGTAGGTCTCGCCGCGCACCGCCAGCAGCAGCGCATAGGCCGCTGACCACAGGTAAGGCACCAGAATCATCGAGGTGGCGAGATAGATCAGCGACAGGTAAGTACTGGCGGAAAACAGCGTGATCACCAGGAAGATCTGCACCATGGCGTTGGTCAGCCACAGGGCGTTGACCGGCACATGGTTGGCGTTTTCCTTACGCAGGAATTCCGGCATGGTGTGGTCCTTGGCCGCGGCGAACATGATCTCCGCACACAGCAGCACCCACGACAGCAGCGCCCCGAGCAAGGAAATGATCAAGCCGACGCTGATCAGCACCGCGCCCCAGTGACCCACCACATGCTCCAGCACCGCGGCCATTGACGGGTTCTGCAGCTTGGCCAGGTCCGGTTGGGTCATGATGCCCAGGGACAGCACGTTCACCAGCATCAGGAACAGCAGCACGGTGATAAAACCAATCACGGTGGCCTTGCCGACGTCGGAGCGTTTTTCGGCACGGGACGAGAAGATGCTCGCGCCTTCGATGCCGATGAACACCCAGACGGTGACCAGCATCATGTTGCGCACCTGGTTCATCACGCTGCCCAGGTCCGGGTTTTTCACGCCCCAGATGTCAGCGGTGAAGATGTCCAGCTTGAACGCGAACACCGCGATCAATACGAACAGCACCAGCGGCACCACCTTGGCGACGGTGGTCACCAGGTTGATGAACGCGGCTTCCTTGATCCCGCGCAGTACCAGGAAATGCACGGCCCACAGCAGCACCGACGCGCCGATCACCGCCGCCGGGGTGTTGCCTTCGCCGAAGATCGGAAAGAAGTAACCGAGGGTGCTGAACAGCAGCACGAAGTAACCGACGTTGCCCAGCCAGGCACTGATCCAGTAGCCCCAGGCAGACGAGAAACCCATGTAGTCGCCAAACCCGGCCTTGGCGTAGGCGTAGACCCCGCCGTCGAGGTTAGGCTTGCGGTTGGCCAGGGTCTGGAACACGAACGCCAGGGTCAACATGCCCACGGCGGTGATCACCCAACCAATCAGTACCGCGCCGACATCGGCGCTGGCCGCCATGTTTTGCGGCAGTGAGAAGATCCCGCCACCAATCATTGAACCCACGACAAGTGCAACCAGTGCGCCTAATCGAAGTTTTCCGGGAGATTCAGACATCGCATGACTCCAATGCAGGAGAAGAGAGACCACAGAATAAATCCGTGGGCTAATCAAACAGCTGACTCAGATCACTTCATTGGCACATTCCATTGTGAATTAATGACTTATGATGAAAGGTTCGGGCGCTCTAGCGCCACGCAGAGGCTCGTTGTAGAGCGTTTCTACGTTTCAATCAGCAGGTTTTCTCATTAGCATGGACGTTTGAAGCTAGTTCGATTTTTCAGATATGCAAACTTTTTGGAAAGGGATTGCGCATCGCTTCACTGTCTGGAAAGTTCAATCATTATTTAAATTATAAATTTGCCCGAAGGTTGTTTACTGTCATGCCTTTAAGTTATGAGGCGTTAGGGTTTATTAGCTATATCTAATAAACGCTGCTGGCGTTAGATAAATTAGTTGAGTGCACGCTTGTTGCCTCAACAGATATTTCTTTATTCAGGAATACCCATGTCCCAAGCGTCAGAAAAGCTTCGCCTCAACGCCTTGATCGCCTTGGTCGTGGGCTCGATGATCGGCGGCGGGATCTTCTCGTTGCCGCAGAACATGGCGGCGCGGGCTGAAGTGGGCGCGGTGTTGATTGGCTGGGGAATTACCGCGGTGGGTATGCTGACCCTGGCCTTCGTGTTCCAGACCTTGGCCAATCGCAAGCCAGAACTGGATTCCGGGGTGTATGCCTACGCCAAGGCCGGGTTCGGCGACTACATGGGCTTTTCTTCGGCCTGGGGCTACTGGATCAGCGCCTGGATGGGCAACGTCGGTTACTTCGTGTTGCTGTTCAGCACCCTTGGCTACTTCTTCCCGGTGTTCGGCCAGGGCAATACCCCGGTGGCCATCGGCTGTGCGTCAGTATTGCTGTGGGCTGTGCATTTTCTGGTGATGCGCGGGATCAAGGAGGCGGCGTTCATCAACCAGATCACCACCGTGGCCAAGATCGTGCCGTTGGTGATGTTTATCGTGATCGCCGCCGTGGCATTCAAGGCCGACATCTTTACCCGGGATATCTGGGGCCTGAGCAACCCGAAGTTCGGCGGCGTGGTGGACCAGGTGCGTAACATGATGCTGGTCACGGTGTTTGTGTTTATCGGCATCGAGGGCGCCAGTGTCTACTCGGCGCGGGCCGAGAAGCGCTCGGACGTGGGGCGGGCCACGGTGATTGGCTTTCTTGGCGTGTTGGCGCTGCTGGTGTTGGTCAACCTGCTGTCGCTTGGGATCATGAGCCAGCCGGAACTGGCCAACCTGCAAAACCCGTCCCTGGCCGGGGTGCTGGAACATATCGTCGGCCCGTGGGGTGCGCTGTTGATCAGCATCGGGCTGGCGGTTTCGTTGCTGGGTGCGCTGCTGTCGTGGGCGTTGCTCTGCGCCGAAATTCTCTACGCCACCGCCCATGACAAAACCATGCCCGCATTCCTGAAAAAGGAAAACGTCAACCAGGTGCCGGTCAACGCGTTGTGGCTAACCAATGTGATGATCCAGCTGTTCCTGGTGATCACGCTGTTTTCGGAAAGCACCTACACCACCCTGATCTACCTGGCGTCGTCGATGATTTTGGTGCCCTACCTGTGGTCGGCGGCTTATGCGGTGCTGTTGAGCGGGCGCGGTGAAACCTACGAAGGCGCTCATGGCGAACGCATGAAGGACTTGCTGGTGAGCCTGATCGCCCTGGCTTACGCGGTGTGGCTGCTTTACGCCGGAGGTTTGAAATACCTGCTGCTGTCGGCGCTGCTGTATGCGCCGGGGGTGATCCTGTTTGCCCTGGCCAAGCGCGAGCAGGGCCGGCCCTTGTTTACCCACCTGGAAAAAGGCATCTTCGCCTGCGTGTTCGCCGGGGCGAGCCTGGCGGCGTATGGGTTGTACAGCGGGGTGTTGTCGTTGTGAGGATGCAACTGGCGTATCAGGCGCCGTATGACTGGGCGGCGATGTTGGGCTTCTTGTCGGCGCGGGCGATCAGCGGGCTGGAGACGGTGGACGGCGGCGTGTACTCGCGCAGTATCAGTGTCGACGGTCAGCAGGGTTGGCTCAGTGTGTCGCCCGGGGCCGGTGATTGGCTTGAAGTAACGGTGGACTTCCCCGACCCGGCAGCGTTGCCGGAAATTGAGCGACGGTTACGTGACATGTTTGACCTGTCGGCTGACCCGACGCTGATCAACCGGCAACTGGCGAATGATCCCTTGATGGCGAGATTGATTGCGGCGCGTCCTGGCTTGCGGGTGCCTGGAACCTGGGATGGATTGGAGTTGGCGATCCGCGCGGTGTTGGGCCAGCAGATTACCGTGGTGGCGGCGATCAAGCTGGCGGGCAAGCTGGTGGCGCAGTACGGCACGCCGCTGGTGACGCCCCATGCCGGGGTGAGCCATGTATTTCCTTCAGGCGAGGTGCTGGCAGCAGCAGATTTGGCGACCCTCGGCATGCCGAAAAGTCGCGGGCGCACCTTGTCGGGTGTGGCCCAGGCCTTACTGGATGACCCGCAGATTTTCCAGCCGAAGGCGAGCCTGAAGGAAGGCGTGGCGCGGTTGGTCGCATTGCCCGGGATTGGAGACTGGACGGCGCAGTACATCGCCATGCGCCAGACGCGCGAGCAGGATGCGTTTGCCTCGGGGGATATCGGTTTGATCAATGCGCTGGTGGCGCTGGAAGGCGGGCCGGTAAGCCCACGCCAGTTGCTGGCGCGGGCCGAGGCCTGGCGACCGCTTAGAGCTTATGCGGCGCAGCATTTGTGGACATCACTGAGCCGGGTGGATTGATTCTGCATACCTGTGGCGAGGGAGCTTGCTCCCGCGGGGGCGCGAAGCGGCCCCAATAGCAGGGCCTGCTGCGCAGTCCAGCGGGAGCAAGCTCCCTCGCCACAGGATCTTCGCTCACCACTGAGGGCGGTGTGAGCCCAATTCCCCAGCGGGCAAATCCCATTGCAACGGTGTCCCGCTGATGGTCACCGGGGGCAGCAACCGGTGGGCCGGGCCCCAGGCTGTTTGCTCCACCACCAAGCCTTGATCGCCCGGTTCTTCGGCCCGCAGCGGTAGTTGTTCCGGGACTTGCCCTGCGTCCACCAACAGTTTTGCCGTGCGCGCGAGGGACAGCAGCGCCGAACCGCCGCGCCCGGATTTCAATCGTTCACTCAATGCCTGGATTGCACTGGCCGCCATCAAATACCCGGTGGCGTGATCCAGTGCCTGCAATGGCAGCGGCACCGGCTTGTCCGAGTTTTTCCACTGCTGGCCGGCCTCGGCAATCCCGGTACTCATTTGCACCAGGCTGTCGAACCCTCGCCGATTGCGCCACGGGCCGCTCCAGCCGTAAGCGTTCAGGCTGGCGTCGATCAGGCCGGGGGCGAGGGCTTGTAACGCGGCCTCACCGTAGCCCAACTGCTCCAATGCATCGGCGCGGTAGCCGTGCAGCAGAATATCGGCGTCCTTGAGCAGGTTTTCGAAGATTTGCCGGTCGTCGGCATTTTTCAGGTCCAGGCGGGCGCAGCGTTTGCCCAGGGTCATTTCCGGTACCACGCCGGGTTCGTTCCAGTCAGGGGAATCGATGCGCAGTACATCGGCGCCAAGGCCTGCCAGGAAACGACTGGCAGTGGGGCCGGCCAATACACGCGTCAGGTCCAGCACCTTGATGCCCGCCAGCGGCCTTGCCACCGAGCCCAGCCAGGTTTTGTCGCTGAGGGCTGCAAAGGTCTGGCGATGGACCAGCGGTTCCTGATTGACCGCCAAACCTTGTGGATGCACCTGCCAGTCTTGCCACGAGCGCATCTGCGCCGCACAGCCGTTGGCTTCGACGATCGCCTGTTCCAGCTCGGCAGCGTTCCAAGGCGCAACCTTCGCGGCCATCGCGTTACGGTCAGCGACCTGACCGAGTACGCGCTCGGCGGCGGCGCGGTGATGCGGTGCATTGGTGTGCAGGCGAATCCAGCCGTCGGCGCAGGCGTAGTCGCCGGCAATCGGGTCCCACAGCGGCGGTGTGGTCCAGCCATCGGGACGCAGGGACGAGGAGAACCAGAATGAGGCGAGGCGCCGGTCTACGGTCACCGAGGGCAGGCGCCCGGTTTGCTGCAGCAGCAACAGGGCAACTGCCTGGCCCGCCGCACCGATGCTGGCGCTGGCCAGCTCGGTGACGGCAAAGGTCGAGGGCAGCGCGCCGGCCTCGGTAAAGGCCAGCGGGGTGACGGGTAAATCGAGTGCTTCCTGGATGGGGGTGAGCAGATCAGTCATCAAAGGCCCTCCTAATGAGAAGGACCATCATAGAAGATCATCAGGGTTGAATGACAACCCCTGGCTCCAGCGGCAAATCCACGCTGGCGATAAAACCGCCGTCGGGATGATTCGCCAGGATCAGGCTGCCGCCATGCCGTTCTGCGGCGCGCCGCGCGATGGCCAGGCCCAGGCCGTGACCTTGGGCGGTTTGCCCCGGGGCGCGGTAAAACGGCTCGCCCAGTTGGCTCAGGTGTTCGGCGTCCACACCCGGGCCGTGGTCGCGCACGCTGATCACAATGCGTTCGCCCTGGTGTCTGGCGTCCAGTTCAATCGGTTGGCCCGGCGGGTTGAAGCGTTGGGCGTTGCGCAGCAGGTTGTCCACCGCGCGTTCGATCATGGTCGGCCAGCCCTTGAGGTGCAGCCCGGCCTCGGCATTGAGCTGTACGGGTTGGTCCGGCGCGCCGAGCAAGGCATCTTTTTGCAGGGTTTTGAGCAGTGGGTTGAGGTCGATGTCTTCGGCGCTGGCGTTGTCGGCATCCACCCGGGCGAGTACCAGGATCTCGCTGATCAGTGCTTCCAGGCGGTCGCATTCGCGGGTCAGGCGCGGCCAGAGTTTCTCCCGTGCCTCGGGTGTGGCGCGTTCTGCCAGGGCCAGGGCAATCCGCAGGCGGGCCAGGGGCGAGCGCAGTTCGTGGGACACGTCCCGCAGCAATTGGCGCTGGCTGCCGATCAGGCTTTGCAGGCGGGCGCCCATGCGGTTGAAGTCGGTAGCGAGCACGCCGAATTCATCGCGGCGGTTGGCCAGCCGCGCCAGGCTGTTTTGCTGGTAGGTAGTCTGGCCCAGGTCATGCACTGCGCTGCGCAGGCGGCTGAGGGGGCGGGTGATGGACAGCGTCACCAGCAGGCTGAACAGGGTCAGCACCACCAGCGCGATTGCCAGCGCACTCAACGGCCACAGCAGACTGCTGCGGTGCCAGGCGTCCAGCTCCGGGTGGGGAATGCGGTAGATCAGCAGGTAGGTATCGCCGGTTTTTTCGCTGGTGTACTCGGCGGTCAGGCGTCGCCAGGGCAGGTGGCGGTCCTGGCTGTCGTTTTGCCGGGCTTCGAGGGCGGCGGCGCGGCGCGGGAAAGTGCCGCGTACCACGGGCTCGCCACTTTCATTAAGCACTTGCACGTCGATGTGGTACTGACGCTTGCGCTGCTGCAGCAACTCCTGGGCGGCGTCCTCGCCTTGGGCCTCATAGAGCTGCGTCCATTCCTGCGCGAGGTTATTGAGCCCGGGGTGGCGGCTGAGAATCCAGGCGTCCTGGTTGAGCATATGCCCAAGCAGGATCGACAACCCGGCAACCAGGGCGATGGCCAGCCAGAAGCTGGCTAGGACGCGCCAGAACAATGAACGCACAAGAAACCCTCAAACAGGAAAAGCCCAGCGGCGTTGGCCACTGGGCTGGGAGTGAAGCTAGATCATTATTGCGCTTTTTGCGGCTGCTGGGCTTTCCAGGCCTGGAATTCCTTCCACTCGGCGCGGCGCTCGGCTTGTTTCTTGGCGATCTCGTCGAATTTCTTCTGTTGATCGGGTTTCAGCACGGCACGGATGTCGGCCTGGGTTTTCTGTTTGCCGGCAGCCATTTCGTCTTGCATGGCTTTCTGGTCAGCGGCCGGGAGTTTATCCAGGTACTTCTTGACCAGCTCTTTGCGAGCGTGCCACTGCTGGCCCATCAATTTGCCGATCTGCTGGCGCTGTTCAGGGCTCAGGTCCAGCTGGCTGAAAGGGCCACCTTTGCCCCGCATGCCGTGTTCACCGCCGTGGCCTGGGCCGCCCATCATGTGGCCTTCAGGGCCGCCCATCGGGCCTGGGCCTGGGCCTTCTGGCATGGCCGCCATGGCAACGGTGGGAAGGGCAGCAGCGAACATCAAAGCGATAAGGGTCTTGCGCATGGTGATTCTCCTGTCTCTATTCCGGTGAGTCCGGATGTGAGTAGATTACGGAGAACAAGGTCAGCGGCAGTCAGGGGACGGTAAAGCTTGGGTAAAGAGGATTTTGGGCAGGGCTGACAAAACTATTGGCGACCGTAGCAGCTGTGAAGCCTTGGCGAGGCTGCGATGCAGGCACCGCGGTCTATCCGTTGCACCGGGGTGATGCCATCGCAGCCTCGCCAAGGCTCGACAGCTCCCACAGGGGACAGGTGTTGTGCTTAGAGGCTGTAGTAGTAGCCGCGGCTACGCAGCGCCACGATCCGTGGCCGGCCATCCGGGTGCGGGCCGATCTTCTTGCGCAGGTTGCTGACGTGCATGTCCAGGCTGCGGTCATACAGGGTCAGCTTGCGGCCCAGGGCGATTTGCGCCAGGTCCTGCTTGTCCAGCGGCTCGCCCGGCTGGCGCAACAAAGCTTCCAGCAGACGGCTTTCGGAAACGGTCAGGGCAAATTCCTGTTCATCGATAGTGACCACGCCACGCACCGGGCTGAAGCACAGGTCACCCAGCTCCAGCTGTGTAGACACAGCGGCCGGGTGACTGCGGCGCAGCACGGCACGCAGGCGGGCGGTCAGTTCGCGAGGGTCGCAGGGCTTGGCCAGGTAGTCGTCGGCGCCCAGCTCCAGGCCGAGGATCCGGTCCAGCGGTTCGCCGCGAGCCGAGAGCATCAGCACTGGCAGCTCCGGGTGGTCGTTGCGCAATTGCTTGAGCAGCTCCAGGCCGCTGCCGTCGGGCAGCATCACGTCGAGCACTACGGCCGCCGGGGCGGCTTCGGCCAAAGCCTTGCGGGCGCTCAAGCCGTCATGGCAGGCGCGCACCTGGAAACCTTCCTGGCTCAACCAACTGGTCAGCAGCTCACAGAGCTCCTGGTCATCATCTATCAGTAACAGCTCGCTCATGACTCACTCAATTTAGCCATTGTCGACGGCGCCGGTGCCCGCCACTGGCGAAGATCCCGCACAGCAGGGCGATCAGCGCGACTGCTCCACCGGTCACGAACCATTGCTGTTGCTCGGTAAGCCAGCGTGGCAAGGCACTGCCCTGTGCTTCTTTGAGTTGCTGGACCAGGCGTTGGTTCTCCTGGCGCAGTTTACTCAGTTGGGTACTTTCCCGGGTGGCGTCAGCACTTTGCAATTGCTTGCTCAGTTCATCCCGCTGCCGTTCGCTTTCTTTCAAACGTTGCTGCAAATCGGTGATCTGGCTGCCGGCACTCAAGGACAGGGGCGTGGAACTGCCGGTGTTCGAGGTTTCTTCAGCGTGGGCCGTAGCCCCGATCATTAACACTGCCAACAGACACAACTGACGTAAGCGCATCGGAACTCCTGATTCCACACGAATATTCAGAACGTTGTCGGCAGGTTACCGGGAATAATGAGCGTTTAGGAGTGCGCTGAAGCCATTTGGTTCAGCGCGCAACGAATCAAGGCAGGACTTGCTTGAACGGCTTGACCAGAACATGGGCATACACGCCGGCCGCGACATATGGATCAGCGTCGGCCCAGGCCTGCGCCGCCGCCAGGGAGGCGAACTCGGCGACGATCAGGCTACCGGTGAAACCGGCGTCTCCCGGGTCATTGCTGTCGACTGCCGGGTGCGGGCCGGCGAGCACGATACGGCCTTCGGCTTGCAGTTGCTTCAGGCGCTCAACGTGGGCCGGGCGCACGCCCAGGCGTTTTTCCAGGGAGTTGGCGACGTCGGTGGCAATGATGGCGTAGAGCATGTCAGTCCTCGGTTTTCGGCGTGGTAGGGTCGGTGTCATGCAGGTGGCGCGACAGGTAGATACCCTGGCCGACCAGGAACAGCACGGTCATGCCCAGGCTGCCGAACACCTTGAAGTCCACCCAGTAGCTCTGGAAGGTGAAGGCGACGAACAGGTTGGCGGCGCCGCAGAACAGGAAAAACACGATCCAGGCGATGTTCAGGCGCACCCAGATCGGGTCCGGCAAGCTCAGCGCGTGGCCCATGATCCGCTTGATCAGCAAGCGGTCACCGATAAAGTGGCTGCCGATAAAGGCCAGGGCGAACAGCCAGTTGACCACCGGGGCTTTCCATTTAAGGAAGGTTTCGCTGTGGAAGGCCAGTGTCAGGCTGCCGAAGACGAGGCAGGCGATCAGGGTCAGCCATTGGCTTTTTTCCAGCTTGCGCTGGGAGATGAAGAGCGCGCCGTAGACCACCACGGAGCTGATGATCAGCACCGCCGTGGCACTGTAGATGCCACCGACTGTCAGCTCGTGGCCGGCAATATCGATAACGCGAGGGTCGATTTTGTAAACGATGAAAAACAGCAACAGCGGGATGAAGTCGATGAATTGTTTCACAGTAAGAGCCAGAAGCTGGATGTGGCGGCATAATAACAAACATCCTTGGTAGCGAAAGCGCCAGCTGACTTGAGGTTACACACTCCCGTGAATGTTGATTTGCACTGCCATAGCACAGCCTCCGACGGCGCCCTGGCGCCCGCGGTCCTGGTTGCGCGTGCGTTTGAAAAAGGCGTGCGAGTCCTGTCGTTGACCGACCACGACACCCTCGAAGGCCTGGCAGAGGCCCGTGAAGCGGCGGATGCGTTGGGCATGCAACTGGTCAACGGGGTTGAATTGTCCTGCACCTGGGGCGGCGCAACCATCCACGTATTGGGCTACGGTTTCGACGTCAACGCGCCGCCGCTGGTGGAGGCCATCGCCAAATTGCACGATGGCCGCTGGCTGCGGTCCGAAGAAATAAGCCGCAAGCTGGCCCTCAAGGGCATGCCCAACGGTCTGGAAGGCGCCCGCGCGATCCAGCAGGAGCTGGGCGACAGCGGCAACGCCCCGGCCCGTCCGCACTTTGCCGACTGGATGGTGCGTGAAGGTTTTGTAAAGGATCGCGCCGAAGCGTTCCGCAAATGGCTGGGTGCCGGCAAGCTGGGGGACGTCAAGCAACACTGGCCAACCCTGGAAGACACCGTCGGCACATTGCGGGCAGCAGGTGCCTGGGTCAGCCTGGCGCACCCGTGGCATTACGATTTCACCCGCAGCAAGCGCCGCAAGTTGATTGGCGACTATATTGGAGCGGGCGGCCACGCAATTGAAGTGGTCAACGGGCATCAACCCGCCGAACAGGTGGGTAGTTTGGCGATTCTTGCCCGCGAATTTGGTCTGCTGGTCAGCGCCGGCAGTGATTTTCATGGCCCTGGCGGCTGGTCCGAGATTGGCGAGTACCGCGCCGTCCCGGAAGATTTGCCGCCCCTTTGGTGTCGCTTCAAACATGACCCCATTATTGCCACCGTCTGAACAGGTAGAACACGTGAGTCAATTCTTCCAGATTCATCCGGAAAACCCGCAGGCGCGCCTGATCAAACAGGCCGTGGAGATTATCCGTGCCGGTGGCGTGGTGATCTACCCCACGGATTCCTCCTACGCAATCGGTTGCCAGATCGGCGACAAGAATGCGGTCGAGCGCGTAAGACGCTTGCGTGACCTGGACAAGAACCACAACTTCGCACTGATTTGCAGCGACCTGTCCCAACTAGGACTGTTCGCCAAGGTAGACACCGGCACCTTCCGCCTGCTCAAGGCCCACACGCCTGGCCCCTACACCTTCATCCTCAACGCCACCCGCGAAGTGCCGCGCCTGCTGCTGCACCCGAAGAAGCGCACCATCGGCCTGCGGGTGCCGGAACACCCGATCGCCCTGGCGCTGCTGGCCGAACTCGGTGAGCCGCTGATGAGCGTGTCGCTGATCCTGCCGGGTGAAACCGAGCCGTTGTACGACCCTTACGAAATGCGCCGCCTCCTGGAAAAACACGTCGACCTGATCATCGACGGCGGCTACGGCGGCAACAAGGCCTCCACCGTGATCAACCTGGCCGACGGCGAGCCGGAAGTGGTGCGCGTGGGTTGTGGCGACCCGGCACCGTTCATGGTCGAGGCCTGAATGTCGGCCGTGGAATCCGTCGACAGCCAGGCGGGCGCCCAGCAGGAACTGCCATTTGCCATGGTCTACGGTCAAGCCGTCATGGAAATGCCGCTGGACCTGTACATTCCGCCGGACGCCCTGGAAGTCTTCCTCGAAGCCTTCGAAGGCCCGCTGGACTTGCTGCTGTACCTGATCCGCAAACAGAACATCAACATCCTCGACATCCCGGTGGCGGAAATCACCCGCCAATACATGGGCTATGTCGAGTTGATGCAGACCGTGCGCCTGGAACTGGCTGCCGAGTACCTGGTGATGGCCGCGATGCTCGCGGAGATCAAGTCGCGCATGCTGCTGCCGCGCTCGGAAAGCATCGAGGCGGAAGAGGATGACCCGCGCGCCGAACTGATCCGCCGCCTGCAGGAGTACGAACGCTTCAAGGCCGCTGCCGAAGGCATCGACGGCCTGAGCCGGGTTGGTCGCGATGTGGTGGTGCCCAAGCTCGACGCCCCGGAAGCCCGGGCGCGCAAACTGCTGCCAGACGTAAGCCTGGAAGAATTGCTGATGTCCATGGCCGAAGTACTGCGCCGTGGCGATATGTTTGAAAGCCACCAGGTCAGCCGTGAGGCGCTGTCCACCCGCGAGCGCATGAGCGATGTGCTGGACCGCCTCAAGGGCGGCGGGTTTGTGCCTTTCGTCGAACTGTTTACCAAGGAAGAAGGGCGCCTGGGGGTGGTGGTGACCTTTATGGCGGTCCTCGAACTGGTCAAGGAATCCTTGGTCGAGCTGGTCCAGAATGAGCCTTTTGCGGCTATCCACGTGCGGGCGCGAGCCGAATAAAGAGCTGAATCGATGAATCTGACTGAACCCCGCGAACTGGCCCCGCTGCTGGAGGCCTTTCTCCTGGCCTCGGGCAAGCCGCAATCCCTGGAACGCCTGTTCGAACTGTTTGAAGAAGCCGAGCGCCCTGAGCCGCCGGTGTTCAAGAAGGCGTTGGAGATTCTGCGCAAGTCCTGCGACGGCCGTGCTTTTGAGCTGCGGGAAGTGGCTTCCGGGTATCGCCTGCAAATCCGCGAGAAGTTTTCGCCGTGGGTTGGCCGCCTCTGGGAAGAGCGCCCGCAACGTTATTCCCGGGCGATGCTGGAAACCATGGCGCTGATCGCCTATCGCCAGCCGATCACCCGGGGCGAGATCGAAGACGTACGGGGCGTGGCGGTCAACAGCCATATCGTCAAGACGTTGCTGGAGCGTGAGTGGATTCGGATCGTTGGCTATCGGGATGTGCCCGGCAAGCCGGCGATGTTTGCTACCACCAAGGTGTTCCTCGACCACTTCAACCTGAAAAACCTCGACGATTTGCCGCCGTTGGCCGAACTGCGGGAGATGGAACCGGACCCGGTGCTGGACTTCGACGACGCCCCGGTGCCGGCAAGTTTGCAGGAACTGGCGGACGCCAGCGCCGAGCCGGAAGAGCCGAAGGACGAAACCAGCTTCCATACGCTGTTGCTGGAACTGGACGACATGGAGCAAGGCATCAAGACCGACTTCGACGATTTGCTGCGTGATGGCGCGGTGGGTGAGGGTGAGCCGGAGCCTGCGCTGCAACTGAACGTTGAGGTTGAGCCGCCAGTCGAAGTTGAAGATGAGCCCGAGCCTGAACCCGAGGAGGACATCCTCGGCGTCGCCGAAGCCCGTGCCAAACTCCTGGCCGCCGTAGCGGCGCTTGAACAACCGCCGCTAAGCGACGAAGAAGACGAAGCCCGCGCCCTGGCCGAAGCCATCGAAAACGAGCGCCGCCAATTCGAAGACTGACACGCTGCCCTGTAGGAGCGAGCTTGCTCGCGAAGGTCGTGAACGATAACGCGGGGAATCAGATGCCCAACGGCGCCCTCAGGTTTTTCGCGAGCAAGCTCGCTCCTACATATGGGCACCACTGGTCGGCGCAATGCCACGTGAGCCACTACTTATCGACTAGTCTTTGATGCGCAATGCGCGGCTTACGCGTATGATTCGCGACCCTTTGGCGATGCGTTCGCCAAAAGCCCAGCTTTTACTATCTTCAGGCCAAGCCTGAATCGACACACCGGGAGGTGCTTAAGATGAGTGACCAAGACCAGAAAGACAGCCAGGAAATCGGCCCCGCAGGTGAAAAACTGCAGAAAGTCCTCGCCCGTATCGGCGTAGGTTCGCGCCGCGACGTAGAAGCCTGGATCACCCAGAAGCGCATCAAGGTCAACGGCGTTGAAGCCACCCTTGGCCAGCGCGTCGACCTGCATGACGCCATCACCATTGATGGCAAGGTCATCAAGCGTGAAGAGGCCGCCGAATCGGTGCGCCGCGTCATCATGTACAACAAGCCTGATGGCGAAATCTGCACCCGTGACGACCCGGAAGGCCGTCCAACCGTATTCGACAAGATGCCGCGCCCTAAAGAAGGCCGCTGGATCAACATCGGTCGTCTCGACATCAACACCACCGGTTTGCTGATGTTCACCACCGACGGTGAACTGGCCAACCGCCTGATGCACCCTTCCTACGAGATGGACCGTGAATACGCCGTCCGTGTGCGTGGCGAAGTCGATGACGAAATGATCGAGCGCCTGAAAGCCGGCGTCGTGCTGGAAGACGGCCCGGCCAAGTTCACCGACATCAAGCAGGCTCCAGGCGGCGAAGGCTTCAACCATTGGTACCACTGCGTAGTGATGGAAGGCCGTAACCGTGAAGTACGTCGCTTGTGGGAATCCCAGGGCCTGGTGGTCAGCCGCCTGAAGCGCGTGCGTTTCGGCCCGGTGTTCCTCAACTCCGACCTGCCGATGGGCCGCTGGCGCGAAATGAGCCAGTTCGAAGTCGACATCCTGAGTGCCGAAGTTGGCCTGACGCCGGTGGCCATGCCGCAGATGAACGCCAAGAGCAAAGACAAGCTCGAGCGTATGCAGCGTAAATCGTCGCGTCCTGTGGCACGTACCGACCGTGTTGCCCGCACCCTGCGCCCTGCGCTGGATGCACCGGCCACTGGCGGTCGTATCTCCCGCGAGCCGCACATCGAAGGCGAGCGTCGTCCTTCGGCCCCGGCTCGTCAGGATGGCGAACGTGCTCCGCGCGCACCGCGTCCAGCGGGTCGTGGTGGTGATGCCCCAACGGGCGGTCGCGGTAACCGTGGCGAGTCTGGCCGTGGTGCTCCGGCTGCGGGCCGTCCCGACGACAGCGCCAGCACCAAACGCCCAGCCAAGCCATCGCCGAAAAAGCGCCCGGGCTTGAAACTGGTCGATGACGCGCCATCGGGCAAGCGTCGTGGTGCACCGGCCGGTTCCGGCCAGCGTCCAGGTTTTGGTCGCAAGAAGCCGCAGTGATTCGTTAAGCGCTGCATAAAAACGCCAACCCTCGGGTTGGCGTTTTTTTTGGTCTGGATTTGGAACCTGCTCTATAAAGCAAAGCAGGTCCATTGTGGGAGCGGGCTTGCTCGCGAATGCGGTGTGTCAGTTGATACATCTGATGACTGACCCACCGCATTCGCGAGCAAGCCAGCTCCCACATTTGATCTTCATTGTTTTGGCGGACGTGTCAGAACATGAAAGCCCCATCGAACACGGGTTTATCGTCGAGGGCTAGCACGCCACTGGCGAAGATCAGGTCCAGATGATGGCTGCCTTTCTGCCCGCCACCCAAGCCCAGGTGCAGCCCGCAATGGCGCTCTTCAAAGCCGGCATTGCGCGCATACAAATCCTTCACGCCTTCATTGGTGCCAATGCCCAGTTCCTCCACCCGACGGTTGGACGGGTTGGCATTCAGGTATTTGTTGAAGTCATCCGCCAGCCCCGGCACTTCACTGGCCACGGTGCAGATGGTCGAGTTCTCGATCCACAGTTCCAGCGGTGATTGCAGCACGCCGTATTTGCGCGCAAAGGGAATGGTGCTGAGGAAGGTGCCTACAAACCGCACCTGGCCATTGATGGCTTCGCTATGGGTCGCGATCTCGCCGGGCGCCAGGTCGTGGTTGCCGACGCCGTTGATATTGGTCCACTTCTTGATGCTGCTCATGGGCGCTTCAAGGCGCGAGCCATGCTGGTCGGTGAAACTCAACATGCTGGCCTGGGACATGCGCCGGATCAACGTGGCGTTAAGGTCGGCAATCCGCTGTGGGGCGACGCTGAAGGTGTCGTAGAAATAGTCGCCATAGTCCTTGAGCAGCAGGGATTTTTTCCAGTGCTCGGCCATCACGCCTTGCAGCGCGCGGATAAAGTCCGGGCCCTCGGCACGTGGGTTGGGCAAGGTCGAGGAATCGTAGAGAAACATGTACAGGTCGCAGTCTTCGATGGCCTTGGCCAGCGCTTCGCTGGGGGCCTGGTCCAGGCGTTGTACCTGGAAGTCGAAACGGGCGGCGCTGCCTTGGGTGATCGATTGCGCGATGGCGTCGTAGCGTTCGGTATGGCCGAGCAGAATGGTGGGGCGGTGCAGGCCGGTGAGGGCCGGGTGATGGGCGAGGTAATAGAGAAAATGTTCGACGGCGCGGGCCTTGTCCATGACGTCCTTCCTTCAAAGCCTTCGGTAGGAGCAGTGGCAGGTGCGGCGTCCCGCACCTGCCGGGGTGCCTGATCAGATTAGAAAGGCCACATCGCGGTGCCGAACGGCACAACGGCATCGGCTTGCATCATTTCAACGGCGGCCTCGTGGGTCGGCGCTTCAAACCAATCGTCGAGTTGCAGTTCGGTTTCCAGGTCGTTTTCCAGTGCTTGCATGGTGAATCTCCTAGATGACTGTGTTTGAGAACGAGCTTGCCAGCGGGCTGCGCTGGGCAAGTGGATGAACCTAGAAGAGAGTGTTGGGGAATGCAAAATTTTTATTGACACGGTTTCATTTGGATTTTTTATTCTGTTTTGATGGCGATTTGGTTTATGTCGACGAAACAGTCAGTTGGTTCCGTCTTCCTGTCGGAAAGGTCTCACCGTCAATTTCTCGATATCTGAAAGAATTTTCCCAATGTCCCTGCTCTCCGCCGCATCGCATCCTGTCGGCCCAGACAGGTTTGGCGGTGTACAATGCGCCGCGTTTTACTGTGATCCCACTATTCAGGGCTATCCGCCCCGTGCACTCCGGCTGGCCACAAGCCAGCCGGCTTCGATTTCGTCACAGATCAAACCTTGCGTGAGACCCTTTCCATGAGTGAAGCCAACTCGCATTCAGGCGAGCTGAAGCGCGGCCTGAAAAATCGTCATATTCAACTTATCGCCCTCGGTGGCGCGATTGGCACCGGGTTGTTCCTGGGTTCGGCTGGCGTGCTGAAATCCGCCGGGCCGTCGATGATCCTCGGTTATGCCATCTGCGGTTTTATCGCCTTCATGATCATGCGCCAGCTGGGCGAGATGATCGTCGAAGAGCCGGTAGCCGGTTCCTTCAGCCACTTTGCCCACAAATACTGGGGCGGTTTCGCCGGTTTTCTGTCGGGCTGGAACTGCTGGATCCTGTACATCCTGGTGGGCATGTCGGAGCTGACGGCCGTCGGCAAGTACGTGCATTACTGGTGGCCCGAGATCCCGACCTGGGTGTCGGCGGCGGCGTTTTTTGTGCTGATCAATGTGATCAATCTGTCCAACGTCAAAGTCTTCGGCGAGGCCGAGTTCTGGTTTGCGATCATCAAGGTGGTTGCCATTGTTGGCATGATCGCCCTGGGCAGTTATCTGCTGGTGAGCGGCACCGGCGGGCCGCAGGCTTCGGTGACCAACCTGTGGGAGCACGGTGGGTTCTTTCCCCATGGTGTGGGTGGTTTGGTGATGGCCATGGCGATCATCATGTTCTCGTTTGGTGGTCTGGAGATGCTCGGGTTTACCGCGGCTGAGGCGGACCAGCCGCGCACGGTGATTCCGAAGGCGATCAATCAGGTGATCTACCGGATTCTGATTTTCTACATCGGTGCGTTGGTGGTGCTGTTGTCGTTGACGCCTTGGGACAGTTTGCTGGAGACCCTGAACGCTTCGGGTGACGCTTATAGCGGCAGTCCGTTTGTGCAGGTGTTTTCGATGTTGGGCAGTAATACGGCGGCGCACATTCTCAACTTTGTGGTGTTGACGGCGGCGTTGTCGGTTTACAACAGCGGCACTTACTGCAATAGCCGGATGTTGTTGGGGATGGCCGAGCAGGGTGACGCGCCTCGCGCATTGGCGAAGATCGACAAGCGTGGGGTGCCGGTGCGGTCGATCCTCGCTTCGGCGGCGATTACGTTGGTGGCGGTGTTGATGAATTATCTGATTCCGCAGCATGCGCTGGAGTTGCTGATGTCGCTGGTGGTGGCGACCCTGGTGATTAACTGGGCGATGATCAGCTTTTCGCACTTCAAGTTCCGCCAGCACATGGACCGTACCGGGCAGGTGCCGTTGTTCAAGGCGCTTTGGTATCCGTATGGCAATTATGTTTGCCTGGCGTTTGTGGTGTTTATTCTTGGCGTGATGCTGCTGATTCCGGGGATTCAGGTGTCGGTGTATGCGATTCCGGTTTGGGTGGTGTTTATGTGGGTTTGCTACGGGATCAAGAACAGGCGTAAGGCTCGGGATGGGGTGGCCTTGGACCGGGGGTGATCTTGAGTACATATCCGTTGCTGCGGTAACGGCTACTTATGGTTCCGCTCTTACAGCGGGTCACTTTTGGCAAACGCCCCAAAAGTAACCAAAAGGTCTTTGCCCCACCACTCGGTGCCTCGCCTAGGCTCGGCATGCCCGCACTCCGGCTCGGCTCCGCGGGCCGCCGCGACGGGCCATCCATGGCCCGGCGCGGCTAAATCGGCTTCCCTGCCGATTTACCCGCTCCACCGTGCCTACTTGCGGCCATCGTGGTTGACGGGGCCCGCAGATCAAGATCACAAGCAGATCAAAAGCAAGAGCACAGCGGCCTCCCGGCCGGCTTGAGTGTTAGAAGCAGAGGCAAGATCCAGAG